>NZ_OY762899.1:1270196-1905294 GCF_963666545.1 uncultured Bacteroides sp.
GCTGCAAACGTAAGATCTTTCTCAATCTGATCCCATATTTCTTGTTCAGAAGCATCTTTTGGCACATAATTAGCATCCTGAGGTTCTAGAATCAGAGTACCTTTCTCCCACAAAAGATTAATTTGAAAGTACCATAAAGCACGCAAAAAGGAAGCTTGTGCCAATACTTGATTTTTCTGAGTATCATCCATTTCAATATTCGGCACATTTGAGAGAACTTGATTGCAGCGGAAAATACCTACATAGAAATGTTCCCAATGCACTACATTACCTTCATAGAAGTCGTAATTAGTATAAATAAAACGCGTCCAGTCACCCAACTCAATCCAAGGAGAAGAGCTCCATCCTTCATCCGAAGTTAGGTCATAACGGAAAGACAGCCAACGCATCCATGTTCCTTCCTTATAAAGGAAACTATAACAAGCATTTACTCCCGCTTCTGCATCAGAAGCCGATTTCCAGAAAGTTGGAATTGTGGTTTCATTGGGATTTTCTATATCCAGCAGACTTGAGCTGCATCCGGCAAACAATAGCATAACACCGGCAATCAATAATCCATATATTTTTTTCATATTACTAAACTAATTTGTGAGTTAAAAGGTCAAATCCAAACCAAACATTACAGAGCGTGTATTAGGATATGAATAACTATCAGTGCCACTATTCCAAATATCCGTATTCACAAAATCGGGGTCAAGACCTGAATATGCAGTGAATGTAATCAAGTTGCTACCGGTAGCAAACAAACGGATTTTATCAATGCCCAAATTATTCAGCCATTCTTTCTTAAAATTATACCCGATTGAGAGATTCTTCATTCTGAAATAAGAACCATTTTCTAGAAAACGATCAGCATCCATCGAATTACGTTGATCGCCATAAATTATACGCGGAGTATTAGAATTTGGATTTACTTGATAAGGTTCTTCACCTTTCTTAAAACGAATATAGTTTGAATTATCAGAGAACAAGCGACCTTGCCACCTTGATACATTATAAATCTTATTACCAAACTGTCCATTCCACATCATACTAAAATCAAAATTCTTCCATTCTGCATTGACCACAAGTGATATTTGCATTTTAGCCCACGGACTACCACAGTATTGACGATCTTCTGCTGTAATTTGTCCATTATCGTCAGCATCTATATATTTTACGTCACCCAATTGTGGGCGCTTCTCATTAATAAGAATCGGTTGTCCTTTGGATGTTATGTAATTATCAATTTGTCCTTGTGTTTTGAATATCCCATCAGTCTTGTAAAGATAGAACTGAGCTAACGACTGGCCTAATATTGTTCTTGCCTGCCCTGAGTCGACCTGCCCTTTACCATATCCCAAGTCTATCACCTTATTACTTAAGGTGGTTAAATTAAGCACTGCACCATACTTAAAGTCTGAAATATGATCTTTCCATCCAAAGCTCAACTCAAAACCACGATTTCTTAAACTCGCAGCATTTGCTTTTGGTGCCCCTCCTTGATTACCGGTAGAAATAGCAATCGGCATATCCGTTAAAACATTTTTCGTCTTAGAGTTATAATATTCAGCATTTAAGGTCAAGCGTTGGTTAAGAAAACTAGCATCGAAACCAATATTCACTGTTTCTTTGGTTTCCCAAACAAGGTCGCTATTCACAATTTTTACTTGAGTAGAGCCTGGTACAATAACTCCGCCGAAAACACTTACAATACTTTGATTAATTGTTCCCAAATAGTCCCAATCACCGATAGATGAATTGCCCAAACGCCCCCAATTTCCTCTAATCTTCAAATCATTTATCCAAGGAACAGCAAAAAACTTTTCTTTTGAAATTCTCCACGCTGTAGATATAGACGGAAAAGTAGCCCAACGATTTTCTTTTGTCAAACGGGAAGTGCCGTCACGACGGAAAGTAGCAGTCAGATAGTATCTATCATCATAATTATAGTTTGCACGTCCTAAATAAGAAATCATAGCATTTTTACTGATGCTATTTGAATTTTGTTGATTGCTTTGCCCTGCATTCAAAACTGTCAAATAACTGCCATCACCTAATACAGGGAAATTCAAACGAGAAGCCCATAATCCTTCCCATTTATGCTGCTGGTAGGTAGTACCAAGTACTGCATCCAAATGATGCTTGCCGAAATCTTTGTTGAAGTTCAACGTATGCTCCACTAGCATATTATAAGTATTGTCTCTAGCTTTTTGACTTTCCGGATCACGGTGTTCTTGATTCTGAGTCCAGTTTCCTTCTCCGCGGAACCATGAATTCTCATAAAAATATGCATCAATGCCACCATTGAATTTATAAGAAAGAAATTCGAATGGCTTGAACTCTAACCATAAAGAACCATTCAAACGATTCTGCTTGATATGACGTTCCTCTAAGTTCTCACGAGCAATAGGGTTCACTCCAAATGTATTATACTTAGCAGCGTCACCATAACCATATCCGCCTGGATTATTCTCATCATAAATAGGAATAGTAGGCATCATACGAAGGAAATCATTATAGGTATTTGTCTGATTTGGGTCTGTATTTGTCTGTGAGTAAGCCATATTTTCCCCAAATGAAAACCATCCTTTTTTACCTTGGGTATTTACACGGAAGCTGTAACGGTCGAAAGTATTTCCATAAGACACACCATCATTGTTATAATAGCCTGCTGACACAAAATAGCTTCCAGAATCGCCACCCCCGGAAAGTGAAACATTATAATCCTGCACCAACGCAGTCTTCAATACCTCGTCCTGCCAATTAGTATCATAGGATGAATGTTGCTGTGTATTCGTTACAGAAGCGATGCCATCTTTGATCGCTTCTTTGTAAGCAATATCATTATATTTGATGTATTCTGCTGCATTCATCAAATCATACTTGGGACTCCATTCCAACGTCTGCTTTACAGCAACATTTATTTTCATAGGACCATTTGCACCTTTCTTAGTAGTAACGATTATTACACCATTGGCGGCACGCGAACCATAAATGGCCGCAGCAGATGCATCTTTTAATATTTGGATAGATTCCACATCGGACGGATTGAAGTCAACTCCCGGGTCTGTAATCATGCCATCGACCACCCATAAAGGCGAGTTATTGCTTAATGAACCTATGCCACGAATTTCAATAGAAGCATCAGCACCTGCTCTACCTGTGCTACGCACATTCACCCCACTAGCCAAGCCTTGTAATTGGCTTACAATGGTTCCGGCAGAGCTTTTCTTCATTTCCTTCGTATCAATCACGGCAACAGCACCAGTCAAGTCCGACTTCTTCACAGTCTGATAGCCAATAACAACGACTTCTTCTAATGCCTTTGCATCATCTTTCATCACTACACGCATCAGAGTTCCTCTAAAAGAGACCTCTTGGGTAATCATACCAATATAAGAAAAAACGAGTGTGCTTCCTCTCTTTCCGCTTAGCGAAAAGTCACCGTTAACATCTGTAATAGCACCCAGAGTGGTACCTTTCACTAATACATTGACACCGGTTAAAGGTTCGTTATTTGCATCTGTTACCGTACCCGTAATGGTCACTTCTTGTGAATATGCGGTAGCTGCAAAAACAATAAAGAATAAGAATAAGATTTTCTTGATCATTTTTTATAGAATTAGATTTTAAAACTACGCGGAAACTAAGCTCCGCTTTGGGTTGCTATTTCAAGAAAGAGGCTAACGCTTTCTTGAAAACATAGAAACTTAATTAGATTTGTTACATCATAGGCATCTTGTTCATCGTATTAGAAATTGATTGTTTTTCGAGTTCAAATATATCAGCATGAAACAAAATACGATGCAAGTATTTCACCAATCTATGCAACTATAAGTTCAAAGACCACTTCTAAGACTAGTAAAGGATAGTTGACTCAATTATTCTATGTTTGCGATTCAATAAATCTATTATTTCACAAAATCCTTAGGCAAAACACCAAATTGTTTCTGGAAACATTTGGTAAAATAAGAAGGCGTGTTAAAGCCGGTCATATAACAAACCTCATTAATTTTACATTCTCCTTCTTTCAAAAGTTGAGCAGCTTTCTTTAAGCGTTCCAGACGAATATAGTCATTCGGCGTTATATCCAATATACCTTTTATTTTCCGATTCAGACTTGAGCGACTCATATTAAGTAGGCTTGCCATATCGTCTAGACAGAAATCAGGATTCTGCATATTTACAACCACTACTTCATTCAACGTTTTAAGGAATGCTTCATCTGCTTTAGTCATTGCCATACTATTAGTCTGCACAAAAGGAGAATGAAGAAAAGAAACCTGTAACTTCTCGCGATTACTAAGTAGATTAGATATACACACTTTCAAATATTCCACAGAAAATGGCTTTTCGATATAAGCATCTGCTCCAAGCTTCATTCCTTCTATTCTTGCCTGAAGAGTGGTCTTAGCTGTCAACAATATAATCGGTATATGACTATAATCAAGTTCTGACTTCATGTAATCGCATAATTCCAATCCATCCATTTCGGGCATCATGATATCCGAGATAACCAGATTAACCGTATGCTCTTCCAATACCTTCAAAGCTATCACTCCATTCTCGGCAGTCAAAACCTGATATTCCGACGACAGTTGTTTGACAACGAACGCCTGCATTTCCAAACTGTCTTCTACAACCAATAATGTGTAACGATATTGATTCGTCATTAATTCCATCCCATTCCCTTCGGAACGTTCTTCATTCAATGCCTGATTATTCAGTTCTATCATAATAGTTTCCACATGTTGCAGTGGAAGAGATAGTAAGAAACAATTATTTTCTAGAGAATCATCCATGCACAAAGTGCCTTCGTGAAGTTCGGCAAGAGAACGCGTCAGTGCCAACCCGATACCTGTACCCGATACAGAATTTAGTATTCCAGCCTTGTATTGGATAAATGGTTTGAATATTTCCTCACGCATCTCCAAAGGAACAATACAACCATCGTTACATACCGAAAGTTCCAAACTCTCATTATCAACACACAGTTTAATGCGAATATAAGTTCTCGAAAATTTTATCGCATTACTCAGCAAATTACTGATAATCTTGGTCAATGCTTCCTTATCAACGGAAGCATACAGAGTTTCTGGAGAATCAACTGTAAACTCCAATCCTCTCTGACGAGCCAAAGGTTTAAAACGTCTATATGTTTTTTGCAGAATCTCTGAGATATTGCACTCCACAAAGTCCAATTGAAAACCTTGCGTTTCTGTTTTCCGAAAATCGAGTAACTGATTCACAAGATCGAGTAAACGATTAGTATTCAGATCCATTATTTCCAAATCATCTCTGATTTCATCAGGAACAGATTTTGCCGTTAATACATTCTCAAGCGGACTCTTAATCAGCGTAAGCGGTGTACGTATTTCATGGGCTACATTCGTAAAGAAGTCTATCTTTGCAGTGTACAGTTCACGTTCTTTTTCTCGTTCAAACATTTCCATTGCTTTCCTATGTTTTTGCTGAGTTCTTTGCTTAAAATAAACAATAATGCCAGCTAAAGAACATAAAACGAGTAGTACATATATGATATATGCCCAAGTAGATAAATAAAAAGGAGGACGGATACGTATATTAAGCGTGCGTTCCGCCTCATTCCATTTTCCGTCACTGTTGGAACCTCTAATGCGCAATGTATAGCTCCCATAAGGCAAATTAGAATAATTAATAACAGAATTTCGCCCTACCGTGTACCATTCCCTATCAAAGCCTTCCAGCGTATATTCTAATCGATTCATTTCGGGCGCTTGATAACTCAGAGCTGCCACTTGAATAGAAAAAGAATTTTGATTAGCATCAAGCTCTATTTCATTCAAATAAGTAATACTCTTTTTTAAGGGAGAATCCGGGCTATCAACCGAAAGTCGCTTATTAAACAAATAAAAGTCTGTTATGACAACTGGAGGAAGAAAAGTATTTTCTACAAAAGTTTCCGGATCAAAAACGATAAAGCCATTGATACTGCCCAAATAGATGCGCCCTTTCTTGTCACGATATCCCGATTGGAAATTGAACTGATTACTTAGTAACCCATTAGCCGTAGTATATACATGTTTAGTATCAGTACTCGGATTGAAGCAAACAAGCCCATCATTTGTCGTTATCCATAAGTTGCCTTGTTTATCTTCAATCATTTTATAAATAGTATTGCTTGGGAAGCCTTTCGACATATCATAACGAGTAAAATTATCCGTTTCAGGATTGTATCGGCAAAAGCCTTCCCCCAAAGTCATAAACCACAAACGTTTTTTACTATCCTCATAGATACCAATTACTTTATTATAAGGAAGAGAAGAAGTATCTCTTTCATTTGAAAGATAATTCTTCCACTGACGGTTACGGACATTATAACAGAATACTCCATTAGAAAAAGTGGCAAACCACAGATTACCATTGAAATCTTCCAATATATCGTAAGTAAACATATTCTTGAGTTGGGGAATACGCGTAAAATCATCTGTAGCACGATTGTATCTCAACAAACCAGATGTAGTACCGATCCATATATCTCCCGTAGTCGTTTTACAAATAGTAAAAGCATCATTAGCCATCATTGTATTTTCGCCCTCACCCTTGGAATAATGTTTTACTTGTTTTGTATGTAGATTCACTCGGTTTAATCCACCAGAAAAAGTACCTACCCACAAATCATCCCCATCCAAACAAAGGCCATGAATATTTTTGTAAATTGAGGGGTGTTCAAACGGTTGTACATTGCCGCTTATAGGATCGTAGTTAAACAATCCCTTATCTTCAGTACCTATCCACAAGGTACCATCGTTGCTTTCGCAAATTTCACGAATACGGCGACCAAAATATCTGAGATCGTCTCTTGGGTAGAACTTCTCAAAATAAGTCCATTGATATGGATAATAATTCACCCCACCGAAATACGAGCCTATCCACATACCATTTTCTTTGTCACGACAAAGAGAATATATGGCATTGTCCGACAATGCGTAGGAGTCATCCTGATTAGGTACTGTGAGATGAGTCACCTTATCATTTACCAGATTGTAGATATATAATCCCGTTTCCGTACCAGCCCACAACTCATCATCCGACTTGAATTGCAACGTACGAACGTAGGCATTCAGCAGTCTTCGTGTTTTGCCATTTGTAAGGTTTATCTCAGTCAATCCATTCACAGAAGCGACATAAATGCAGTTATGAGGGCCATTGAGTTGCCAATTAATAATATCACCTTTGAATATTTCGTTTCCATCCGCATCCTTGAAAGGAAGCAAAGCTGTTTTAAAGTTATCTTTCGTATAGTAAAGATTATCTCCATATAAAGCCAACCAGCAGGTATTTCCATTCAGCCAGAAACGAGTGACATTGGCTAAGGCTGAGTCATGCAGATAGTTCAGCATTTTTTTCCTGTTGTTCTTGTAGCAAAACAGACCTTGATTCTCTACCGATATCCAGATATTATTGTGTTCGTCACTCCCTATCATTGTCACAAAATCCTTGATACGAGTTCCTTTATCACTCAGTTGGTTGAAAGCAACAAAAGAATCTAACAGTGGATTATAAATAAAAACTCCTCCATCAGTTCCGAT
The DNA here is from genome assembly GCF_963666545.1 of uncultured Bacteroides sp. NCBI lineage: Bacteria > Pseudomonadati > Bacteroidota > Bacteroidia > Bacteroidales > Bacteroidaceae > Bacteroides > uncultured Bacteroides sp. Next base: position 1,277,750 of record NZ_OY762899.1, read on the forward strand.
CCAAATATTTCCTTCATGGTCTTCATAAAGTGCAGTTATGAAGTTCTTACCTAAACCGGAATTTTCCTTTTTATAAACACGGAAAGATAGTCCATCGTATCTATTCAGTCCATCTTTCGTTCCAACCCACATAAATCCATTCTTATCTTGTAAAATCTGATATACGGTGTTCTGTGAAAGACCATTTCGGATATCTAACGTTTTGAAATAATAATGAATGGCATTTTGTGCATAAGAGGGCAATGCCACCACTAAGCAAAAGCAAAAAAAAAGCCTTATAATATTTAGTCCCATAAACTCACTCTTTTTCAAGAAGAATTATTTTTTCAATGCGTTACAAATGCGTGTGTTTACTTCTCTGATTCGTTTTTCATCTAGTTTTATCACTTTACGATCATAAGTTATCAAACCGTTTACTTCCACTTCCACATCAGTAGTCTGTGTGTAGACAGCTGCCGAAAAGCCTCTGTCAATAAGTCGGTATAACATATTGGCATACTTCACATATTCATCCGTAGCCTCTTTTGAAGAGTTGAACTGAACATAGCCCCAATTACGGTTTGGCTCCCAAAGGTGATCTTTTAAAGCTAGACCAATACCTCCATATTCGCCGAGAACCGTTGCACGTTGGGCATCATACAAATACATTTCAGGAGCCGGGTAATTATGAAGATCGAGCATGTCTCCACATGTATAGTGATTTCCTCCGCTTGCAGGATTTACCAAACGCGTCGGGTCATATTGTTTAGTCCATTCAGCTATTTCAACTGTATTGAATTGCCCCCAAGCCTCATTAAATGGGACCCAAGCAGCAATGCAAGGATATGAGTAAAGGCAATCTATTATTTCTTTCCATTCTTTGCGATAGTTGGTCTCCGAGACCGAAGAACGTTTCATTTCAATGCCATCGAAATATTTGCGGTTTTGCCATTGAGGATTGCTGTCGCCACTAGGCATATCTTGCCATACAATAATTCCAAGCCTGTCACAATATGTATACCAACGGGCCGGCTCTATCTTAATGTGTTTGCGAATCATATTGAAACCGAAATCCTTTGTTTTTTGTATATCATACAGTAAAGCTTCATCTATGGGGGCAGTATATAAACCATCAGGCCACCAACCCTGATCAAGAGGACCAAATTGAAACAATGCCTTGTTGTTCAGCTCCAAACGCACAATGCCATTTGTATCGCGACGGGTAGAAAATTTGCGCATAGCAGCATAGCTATTCACCTTATCTACAATTTTGCCATCGCTCTTCAGGATCACTTTCAATGTATAAAGGAAAGGGGAGTCCGGACTCCACAGTTTAGTATCCTCAGGCATAGCTACTTCTACAGGTTGCAAATTAATGCTCTTACCACTGGCTATCAATTGATTGCCGGCAAAAACATTTACTTCTATAATGTCAGAAGGGTTGTTCTTGGTCAAAGCTGCTTTTACAGTCAGCAGTCGGTGATCAATATCAGGAGTAATACTAAGATCTTCAATATGTTTCACGGCAACAGGTTCCAGCCATACCGTTTGCCAAATGCCTGTTACGGGAGTATACCAGATACCTTCGGGATTGCTAACTTGTTTGCCACGTGGCTGAAAACCTTTATCCGTAGGATCCCAGACTTTTACAACAAGGCGGTTATTGCCCTTTGCACAAAGGGCAGTTGTGATATTGAAAGAAAATGGAGTAAAGCCTCCGGTGTGGCTTCCTACTTTGATGCCATTCACCCAAACGTCTGTTTTCCAATCAACAGCTCCAAAATGCAGTAATACTTGTTTTCCTTTCCAAGCTTTAGGAATTTCAAAACTACGTTGATAAATCAATTCCTGCTTTTCACTCACTCTCTTCCCTACTCCGGATAAAGAAGATTCCACTGCAAAAGGAACAAGTATATTGTCTTTAAATTCCTCAGGAATACGCTCGCCCTTTCCAATAATAGCAAAATGCCACAAGCCATTCAAGTTTTTCCAGTCGCTTCGTTCCATAATGGGACGAGGATATTCAGGCAGCACACTGAGGGTATCTATTTTGGAGGCCCATTCTGTTTTAATTTTGTCTCCTATCGGCATCCATTGTGCCGAGCTTTCAATGGCAAGTAACGGCAACAATAGCGATATAATGATTGCTCTTCTCATAGTATTATGACTTTTATTAGTTTCAGAGAGAGCAAAGATAAGTCTATTCAGAAAAATAAAATAGAACTTTTAAACCAATAAATAGAATTTTAGAAGAGTATTTCATGATAAACCGTGGCATAACGAAATAAGTAAAACCACTTCATTGCACATACGCTCCATATCAACATCAATTACCTCAATCGCAATCTATCGCCCACTTCAGGCACATAATCCGGTTCTTTACGGTTCATCTTATATAGATTCTTCAAACGAATGCCATATTTTTGAGAAATGGTATGCATGGAATCACCATCTCTTACCACATGTACCACATAAGCCTTAGCTGCCTTCTTGTTTTTAGCATGAAGATAGATAATGTCTCCGTCGGTTATCGTATAATCTTTTTGCAAATCGTTATACTTCACAAGCTTTCTACTACTAATATCAAACTCTTTTGATAGACTTTCAAAAGTATCGCCTCTACGAGCTATGACATAAGCCAAATCGTTGGCCAAGTAAACTTGATGAGAATTAAAAGTAATATATTCCTCTTTTTTATGAGCAGATCTGCCATGATGACGTTCAGTATCATATTTGTATAGTTCATAATCTTCTATTATAGTAATTAACCGATTAGCATACGACGGATCTGTGGCATAACCGGCCTGTTTCAATCCTCGGGCCCAAGCTTTATAATCGGTTATATCCAAACGGAACAAAAAAGCATAACGTGCTCCCTTTCTCAAAAACAACGAATGATCTTCGTACGAATCAACAGGATCGTCATAAGCACGAAAGCACTCTTGTCGCGCATCATCATCGTGCCTCACCGTAGGCCCGCGCCAGTTACCACACTTAATGCCAAAATGATTATTACTCTTACGAGCCAATTCGCTATATCCGGCCCCACTCTCAAGCAATCCTTGTGCCAAAGTGATGCTAGCAGGAATCTTATGAATCTTCATTTGCTCCACAGCAAGTGAATTATATCTGTCAATATACTCTGTATAACGTTGATTTCTTCGTTGCGCCTGCGCACTAGTGAAAGCAAAAGCAGACAAAAGGGTAAAAAGTATAATACTTATATACTGTTTCCGATACATTTGGTTGGCCATTCATTGGGGTTATTGGTAATCAAGCTACAAAAATCATAAAAATTATCCGGATTATCAATCTCTTTGCTAACTTTGTCACCCCAACTCTAAAAACAGAACGAATTATGAAAGAGCTCACTATCACCGCCGTACTTAAAGTATATCAATACGATGAACTCTCGGAAATAGATCATGCTTTGGTTTGTGCAGCCATGGATGCCACTACTCGAAGCTATGCACCTTACTCTCATTTTAGGGTTGGAGCTGCTGCCCGATTGGCCAACGGAGTAATGATAACCGGAACCAACCAAGAGAATGCTGCTTATCCTTCAGGGCTTTGTGCAGAACGTACTACCTTATTCTACGCCAACTCGCAATATCCCGATCAGGCAGTGACTACGCTTGCCATTGCTGCTCGCACTGAAACAGATTTTATCTCATCTCCTATTCCTCCTTGTGGCGCTTGTCGGCAAGTGATACTCGAAACGGAGAAGCGTTACAAACAACCCATTCGCATTCTGCTTTATGGCAGGGAAGCTATCTACGAAGTAAAAAGTATTAAAGATTTGCTTCCCCTGTCATTTGATGGATCAGAGCTTTAAAAATTATCCACCTTTCCGATAAATAAGATTGTACCCGTGCTATTTTCACGTATGGCATAGATAAATGGTTGGTCAACAAAGAAGTCAATCGTTGATTCCGGTCCTGCAGTTGTAAGATCACCAACAACAACCGTGGTTGCTGCTGCTTCTGTTCCCTCTTCATTAACTTCCACAAATGTTTTGTGAACAACTTGCGATATGTAAAGTGTCCCCAATGCTGAGCTACACATTTTACTAAAGTTGGCTGTAAGCGGATTAAACGCCTGCTTCATGCCCATGGCGGGTAATATCTCTTTATGCATATCATAAGCATATTCGCCTTTAAAGCGTGGAAGTCTCACCACTACCTTATGGCTATTCAATCCCTTCAACATTGTATTCCATGAATCAGCTGTCAGAGTCGGAAGCAGATCGCTCAGTTTTTTTTCATTGTTGGGCAATAAAATGACCATACTGAATGCCTTATTCCCATACGGCAGACTTAAACAACGCCAATTTTCATCATCCGTATATCCGAAGTGACTCTCCTGAATCATCATCTTAACAATCGGCCTTTTCCCATCCACATTGGAAAAAAGAGCATCAACTGTGTTCTTAGCATCAAACTTTTCACGCCATTTACCTTTAAAATACAATGCATTAACCAAAGCAAATTTAGCATCGGGACTTAACTGATCCAACGCCTTCGTAATTTTCCCCTTCGTCTTTTCACTGCACCAGGTGTTTATCTTTTCAAGAGCCGTAGGAGACAAAAAGTCAACTTCTTCTACTGCTGCATTATAATTACTCTGATTTACCTCGATAAATGATCTCTCCAATGGCAAGTCCTTAGTCGTCCAGATGGAGTTGGCTATCAGTAGTTCAGTTGTAGGATCAGCTTTCAACAAGGCTTCGCTCAACGATTTTGAATACTCATTAATCTCGCTCGGAGTGTATCCTTCATTGCCTAACATTTGCTGCATTTCACTCTTTGTTGTGCCATCAGCCCCGTTCCATGTCATACTCAACGCCATGTTGACACTCAGAGGGGAAACCAACACATTACCGTCCGATTTTTCAACCGTCGTTTTAAAAAGATTGATAGCAAATAGATTGTTTGTGTTCATCTTGCTGTCAAAGTCCGATTTCAGAACAATAGGCTTAGCATCAGGAACTTCTTTGGGTTTTGAGTCATCTGATGAACAAGACATAGCCCATAGCAACGGGCTGACTAGCATAAGTTTTAAAAAGTTTTTCATACGTCATTAATTTTTAAGAAGTCTAGCAATAACATATTACGTAAATACAAAAAAAGTAAAAATACTGCATTCAGAATAATAATAATTGAAATTAATTGATTAAGCCTCTCGATTATTATTTATACTTAAAACTTTTGCTATATTTTCCAAGAGTTTTAAGTATGATTAAACAAGGACTTAAGCATTTATACATTCGAATTCACATAGAGTCTCTCTGTTTTTTATCTATCATTGATAATTGGTAATTGATAAATTGATATCTTTGAAGACTAATTACAAATAGCATGAAACGTCAATACTTATTATTAATAGCTTTCTTATCGGTATTCTCTTTAAGCTTAAGTGCTCAGAACGAAGAGATATTTAAGAAAATAACGATAGCTCCGGGCATAGAGGTAGTCAAACTATCAAGTAAGGCTTACTTTTATGTATCTTATGATGATATGGGAAGTTTTGGTATAGTGCCGTGCAACGGACTCATTTTGATTAATAATGGTGAGGCGGCTTTGCTCGATACGCCGGCCAACGATGAACGAACTGCCATGCTTATGGACTGGATTGAACAAGGATTGCAGGCCAAACTGACTACATTCATTCCCAACCATTGGCATGGCGATTGCTTGGGTGGACTCTCTTATTTGCAGAAAAAAGGAGTGAAATCGTATGCCAACCAAATGACAATTGATTTAACACGCGAAAAGAAATTACCCGTACCCGATTATGGGTTCACTGATTCATTGACCGTGAAGCTGGGTGATATGGATTTGTGTTGTTATTATCCGGGCGGCGGACACTCTACAGACAACATTGTGGTGTGGATTCCTTCCGAGAAAATTCTTTTTGGAGGGTGCATGGTGAAAGAGGTTGCTGCCACCGGATTAGGAAACTTATCGGATGCAGCAGTGAACGAGTGGCCTTCAACCATTGATAAAGTAATCAATAAATATCCCGATGCACGTATTGTTATACCCGGGCACGGTGCAATAGGTGGCAGGGAATTATTATTGCACACGCGGGAGATGCTTGAGAAGAAGAATAAATAAGTAATGACATATTTAAAATACGCTATTACTTATTTATTCTATTTATCGTGTAACTAAATGCTATTTCGGAGAAAGTCCGTTTTTAAAAAACTGATAATTCTCTTCAATTATTTCCGGAGTATCTGCTTCTAATGCATATAGAATTTCACGGCAAAACTCCAATGGAGCAGCTCCGTTGGCAGTAACAATATTCCCGTCTCTTACGGCTTGATCGTTGATATAATTGGCTTCACCTGTATATTTATTACCTGCATACTGCTTTATGTAATCAAGACCATTGCTTGTATGCTTTACATTATTGAGGTATCCGTTCATACCGAGAAATACCGAAGCGTTACATATTCCGGCAACCAATTTATTCTCTTTTACTGCTTTCTCAACAAGCGAAACGATTTGCCCGGCTTCTGGTGAGAACCAACTCATGCCGCCAATCAATATCAAACCGGCATAATCTGTCGGCATATCACTCAAATCATAATCAGGCAATACGTTGAATCCACCTATCGACACAACGGGAGCTTTAGTGACAGACAAAGTCTTTACAGTATAGTTAATTGGACTTCCGGGTTTAGCTCCCTGATTCAAACTGGCTGCAATATAGGCTCCTTCCCAGTCTGCAAACTCGTTTAAAAGTACAAAAATGATTTCTTTCTTATTCATTGTATTTTTTTTATTGTATTTTTTCTAACCAATTATTCAGATAATCCAATTGTTCTTTCGTATGGAAATAATGCTCTCCATCCGGCATAACATCCACAATGCAATTATTTCTACTAGCAAACGAATCGAGAAATACTTTCACCTGTGTAATTGAAATGTAGCATGTTTTCTATTTCATTTTTCTGCAACAACAAACATCTCACTGTTAGATGTAAAGTTGTTGCTATCCAGAATATTCTTGTGTATAGTTACTTTCCGGAAGCCTATGTTTTGCAAAATCAAGATGATTTCTTCCTCCAAATAATATCTGTCCCAAACAATGAAATGTTTTGTTTCGCATCTTGTCAATAGGTTATATTGATAGGCAAACGCATTATTTTCGGGGAAATGGAATGTTTGGTTCAATAACAAATATTCGTTCTTATCCCAAAAGCCTCCCAATGGAGCATAATCCCAGCTACTTCTTTCCTGCTTGTCTCTAACGAGTTCTTCAGTAAAGATATCGAATATGAAAACGCCATTATTATCTAAAGAATGAAAAATATTTTTCAGCAACTTATCCCTGTCGTTATCAGAATGAGTACCCAAGTCACAGTAAATCATGATTGTTGTATCATACTTTCCATCAGGATATTCATTGATATAATCCCCTAAAATGTAATGTATATCTTTCCTTTCAACAGTCGCATATTCGATGGAAGCCTTATTAAAATCTACACCTACTACTTCGTAACCCTCATCTTTGAATAAGGAAGTATATAAGCCGGGGCCGCATCCCAAATCAAGCAAACGGCTTTTTGGCTTTGACTGACTGAGTATAAAGTCTGTAATCCGCAATATGGATTCCTGTTTGCGACTGGCTCCATCGGATGTTGGGTTCAAATGCTCTTTCAACATCTGCTGCTGGATATATGGATCTGTCCATATATTGCAGACTGTTTTCTCGAATAGAGTTGGTTTTTTATCGGTTATCAGCATTCTTATTTATGTCTATTACAATCTTATTTTTTATTCATGGTAGCAGTCCAAGTATTGATAAGCAAATCACTATCATAGAGAGCTCCGTATGCATAGCAAGTATCTTCTTCTCTACGGATTATTTCATATCCATTAAGGGTTGTCCCCTCTATTTTGAACTTAGAGAATAAATAATTTCTGTCAACATTAAACTTTCCGGATTGTTTTCCAAGTTCAGGGTTAATAGATTCCGAAACAAACTCTAAGGAAGAAATAGGCGTGATTTTATAATTATTCATTCTTCTTACACCATCCAATTGCGCCCAACTTTCATTAACTATCTCCGTCTCAGAAATTGAGATAACAGATTCTCCTTCAGCATGGGAGATTTTACCATCAGGAGTAACAAACTCCGAAATTGTTTGCCAAGTGGCGGATTCAGATAATAAATGTTTCATATTTGGACAGTATATGTTGTTTGATACGGTTTTCTATGCCGAGACGTTGCGTGAACGTTATATTATAGATCTATGATATGAAATATCAGATATACTTCTTATTTTCTTTGTTTTACGCATACAAAGATAGTACTAATAATAACACTCTGTCTTAAAATAGAGTAATCACGATTTTTATTTGCTTTTCTTCGGCTGACATGCCTAGCAAAGCCCAAATGTGATGCATAGAGAATAATGATAATTAGCTGATTAAACATTCCATTCTTTATTTATACTTAAAACTTTTGTTATATTTGCCAATAGTTTTAAGTATGATTAAAGATGAAGACACCTATATTAATTAAAAAAAGAGAGAATTACATCCAAAGGATACTTCCATTCATGCGTAAGCCCCTCATAAAAGTGCTTACTGGTCAGAGACGCGTGGGCAAGAGCTATATATTGCTTCAACTCATGGAACAAATACGGACGGAAGAGCCTCAAGCAAATATCATCTATATCAACCGTGAGGATATGGAGTACGACTTCATGACAGGAGCGAAAGAGCTGAACGATTATGTTCAATCTAAAATGGCAAACAATAAACGTAACTACATCTTTATTGATGAAATTCAAGATATTAATCAGTTTGAAAAAGCCTTGCGTTCTTTGCTATTAGATGAGAATAACGACATTTACATCACAGGAAGCAATGCGAAGATGCTCTCAGGAGAATTAGCCACTTATCTAAGTGGCCGATATGTTGAATTCACCATTTACAGTTTATGTTATAGCGAATTTCTATACTTTCACAACCTTGAAGATTCCGATGATAGTTTTGCTTTATTTTCGAAATTTGGAGGGCTGCCATACTTAATTCATCTAAAACTAGAAGACAGCATCGTTTTCGAATACCTCAAAAGCATCTACTCCACGATTGTTTTCAGAGATGTGGTGACACGCTACAACATACGCAACACGCTGTTTCTCGAGAAATTCATCTTGTTTTTGGCAGATAATATTGGGAGTATTTTTTCAGCAAAAAGCATTAGTGACTATCTTAAGTCTCAGAATACAAAGTTAGCCACTAACCAGATACAAACTTACGCCGATTTCTTAACGAGCTCATTTTTAGTACACAAAGTAGGCAGATACGATTTGGTAGGCAAGAAGATCTTTGAAATAGGCGATAAATATTATTTTGAAAATATGGGCATACGGAATACTATTTGCGGATACAAGCTACAGGATAGGGCAAAAGTGCTTGAGAACATCGTCTATAACCATCTGTTGTATTGCGGTTATCAGATAAAAGTGGGAGCACTTGCAGGACAGGAAATTGATTTCGTTTGTGAAAAGGCCGGTGAGAAACTCTATGTACAGGTTGCTTTAAGATTAGATGAAGAAACAACGATTCAACGTGAATTTGGCAACCTCCTCAAGATACAAGATAACTATCCAAAAATAGTTGTGACCAATGACCAATTTACAGGCAACACTTACGAAGGAGTTAAGCATTTATACATTCGAGATTTCTTAATGCACGATAATTATTCCCGATAAAACTGTACCTGAACGAACAGATAAGGCTAGCAAACGCATCAATTACCTTTCCCTATTTTCACAGCATTCGTTTTTTATTCCTACCTTTGCCTACGATTATTCAAATCTCATAAAAATGGAATCAGCAACTGGAGAAATTCTGTGGTTAGTCTTCTTCAACGACCAACTGCTACTTGAGAAACAGAAAGATGCGTATACTCTTCCGTGGGGAGAGCAACCTCCCATAACACCGGAAAGCCACACCATCATACACGATATCACCACGCCGAGAGGAGTTCTCTGCAAAGCATTCTCCATTAACCGGGAGATTGATGAAACGGAACAATATCTCATGGCCGGACTGCGTGCCTCGTATGAATACCTACCCTACTCCCAATATCAAATAGCAGGCAAAGCTCACGAGATATTGCACTGGGACAAGAATAGTAATTTTTGCCCGGCTTGCGGTACTCCTACAGAAAAGAGGGAGCCTATAATGAAGAAATGCCCCAACTGCGGGAACGAGCTTTATCCTGCCATATCTACAGCTATTCTGGCATTGGTACGCAAAGAAGATTCTATCTTATTGGTGCATGCCCGCAACTTTCGAGGCACATTCAAAAGCCTCGTAGCAGGATTTTTGGAGACTGGAGAAACTTTAGAGGAATGCGTAGCCCGTGAAGTGTTGGAAGAAACAGGACTGAAAGTGAAAAACATCTCTTATTTCGGCAACCAGCCATGGCCATACCCCAGTGGATTAATGGTAGGCTTCATCGCCGATTATGAAAGTGGAGAAATTACACTACAAGACGAAGAGCTGAGTGAAGGCGCATTCTACACCAAAGACAATTTACCCGAACTACCCCGAAAATTAAGTTTAGCCCGCAAGATGATCGACTGGTGGGTTGGATAGTCTATTCGAGAAGAAAAAAAGCGGAATTATTTACAAAGTTAAAACAGATTGCAGTATTCCCGACTTCAGCGCATAGAACGCCTACATTAACCACGTTGAACGTCCGACTTCAACGTGTTGAAGTCGGACGTTCAACAACCCCTGCCCACAAGGCCTGTGGAGGGTCTTTTTAGATAGTATTAAATATAGACAACACTGCGCTACAATAACAGAAAAAGGAGACTGGTTAGGCCTCCTTTTATCGTAAATAACAAAATAGATTATTCCAATCAAATTCCAAGCGACTTCATCACTGCCTGAATCTTTTCATCGGCAGCAGCGTCGGCTCCTGCATAGCAGTTACGACAGCCCATTTCACCTTTTACTTCGACGTAGAATTTAATTTTCGGTTCCGTTCCCGATGGACGAACTGAAACCTTACTGCCATCTTCCGTGAAGTATTGAAGTACGTTAGATGTATCGGGCATATCCAAGTCGGTTACATTGCCGGCAGCATCTGTTTGCTTCAAAGTCTGATAATCTTTCCACAAGATAATCTTAGAACCGGCCATCTCTTTAGGTGGATTGTTACGGAAGTCCGTCATCATTTGCTTAATCTCTTCTGCACCACTCTTTCCTTTCTTCACTACGCTAATACCTTTCTCTTTTGAGAAGCCGTATTCAACGTAGATATCTTGTAGCAATTGATATAAGGTTTTGCCATTATCTTTCGCCCACGCAGCTATCTCGGCTATGAGGCAGCAAGCTGATACGGCATCTTTATCGCGCACAAAGTCTTCGGCCAAGAAGCCGTAGCTTTCTTCGCCACCACCGATATATTTCTTCACCCCTTCATTCAAACGAATTTCACGGGCTATCCATTTGAATCCGGTATAGCAGTCGAGCATCTCGATGTTATTCTTGTCGGCTATCTTTTTGATAAGCTCTGTAGTAACAATAGTCTTCACACAATACTCGTTGCCTTTTATTTTACCCAAAGCACTATATTGAGTAAGGATGTAATACAAGTACATCAAGCAAGTCTGGTTGCCATTAATCAACACCCACTCTCCTTCATCGTTTTTGCAAGAGATACCAACACGATCAGCATCCGGATCACTAGCCATTACCAGTTCGGCATCCATCGCCTTAGCCCTTTCTATTGCCATGGAAAGAGCTGCAGGCTCTTCGGGATTAGGAGATTTCACTGTAGGGAAGTCACCACTAATCACATTTTGCTCAGGCACATCGATAATATTAGTGAAGCCCCATGACTTCAGTGCACGAGGAATAAGTGTAACGCCTGTGCCATGAATAGGAGTATACACGATCTTCATATCGTGATGACGCTTGATTACTTCAGGATCAATAGAGACCGTTTTCACTTGTTCAATGAAAGCGCTATCCACATTTTCTCCGATAATTTCAATCAATTCAGGATTACCAACGAACTTAATATCAGCTGCTGAAGCTATTTTTTCAACTTCACCGATGATGCCTGTATCGTGAGGAGCCAACACTTGCGCACCATCGTCCCAATAAGCTTTGTAACCGTTATATTCTTTGGGATTGTGAGAGGCGGTGAGGATGATTCCGCTCTGGCAGCCAAAGCGACGAATAGCAAATGATATTTCAGGGGTAGGACGAAGTGCTTCAAAAAGATAAACTTTGATGCCGTTTGCCGAGAAGATATTTGCCGATATCTCAGCAAACTTACGGCTATTGTTACGACAATCATGCCCTATCACTACAGAAATCTGTTTCAACCCTTTAAAGCTATTGTTCAAATAGTTAGAAAGACCTTGCGTAGCAGCACCTACGGTATAAATGTTCATGCGGTTGCTACCCACTCCCATTATGCCGCGCAAACCACCGGTTCCGAATTCCAAATCCCTGTAGAATGATTCGATTAATTCTGTTTTATCTTCGCTATCAAGCATTCGTTTTACTTCAGCCTGGGCTTCAGCATCATAAGCCGGAGTAAGCCACTTGGAAGCTTTCTCCGTAACTTGTTGGATTAATTCCTGATTTTCCATGAAGTTCTTATTTTTATAATTAGTTATTGACTGTTGATTCTCACTCACTAGTTTACAAATGTAAAAGGATAAGTTTATAAATCCTAATTTGTAACCTTGTATCTTTCACCTGTTTGCTTCACATATTCTTCGAGAAACTCTTTGGGATAGCCCGGGCGAAGTACTCCGGCAGGCTGACCGATGGAATTACGTTCAAAATGCCCGTTTTTCACACGCTTCACCACACCATCGTTATACTTCACAACAAGGAATTCTCCTAGGTGTTTCCACGCAGTAAAGGTGTTTTGAGCAGTAACACCGGTATATTTGGTCAGAAAGGCTTTTGCTTCTGCCGGGTTTTTCTCATACAGTTTGGCAGCCGTAGCTTCAACTCCTTCTTGTGCCTGATTCAAAAATGTTTCAAGCTCTTTTTGTGTAGCATGTACGTCATCTATCATCAAACTATAACGCGGATAAACCATGTTGGCCACCCAGTTAAATACCCAGAAAGAAGAATCCCACGAGAAGGTGATGTAATCGGCACCGTTGCGTGCATAACAAGCCGGCACGCTGTCCGTACAGCAATACACCGGAGTAAAGACAGTCATGTTGGCATCATCTACACCAAACCAGAGTACTCCACCAATCGCATCGGGTTTATCAGCACGCATCTGAGCAACAAACACGAAGCCTGTCTGCTGAGTAGAGATGGGACGTTCATTGAAATATTCCTGATCTCCCACTTTGAAAGTCAGCGGAGAAAGGCGGTAAGGAGTTTTATAGGGACCGGCTCCGAAGTCGTTAGAAATGTCGAGCGCAGTACCTTCATAATGGTTGCGCATGGCATTCTTTACATCTTGAACGGAGATCTTACGATTCGGTTTCACAAACAACGGCATAGGTTCATTGCTCTTTCCTTGTATATAAGGAAGATAAGCAGCTCCCTGATCGGTGAACATGTTGAAATAACTCCATACGCGGGCTTCGCAGAAACGACGTGCACCAAAATCAAGCGGCGCATACGCATCAGCAAAACTAAAATCTTTGTTTATACCATTGAAATAGCCTTTTTCACGAGCAAACGAAACAACATCGGAAGAATAAAGACAATTCTCCTTGTCGTCCATATTGAAGCTGTGAATGCGTGATTGATTGGCATGTGCAGAAATACAATCATCCGGCACACGAACAGCTACCCAAACGGCGCCACGAATACCGGGACCTTTGCCAATCATCTCCAGAATCCAAATCTCATTCGGATCGGCGATGGTAAATGACTCACCACTACTATAATATCCGTATTCCTTCACAAGTTCGGTCATTATCTTAACGGCTTCGCGAGCTGTGCGAGAGCGTTGTAAACCGATATAGATCAGACTTCCATAATCAATGATTGCTGTACTATCAACCAATTCCGGACGTCCGCCAAAGGTTGTCTCACCAATAGTTAACTGAAACTCATTCATGTTGCCAATTACATTATATGTCTGCTTGGCTTGCTCTATCTGACCTAAATACTTGTTGGTATCCCACTCAAAAACATCGAGCATGGCACCTTTTGGATAAGTTGCCGCCGGATAATGGTAAAGTTCACCGAACAATCCGTATGAATCTGCTGAATATGAAACAATGGTAGATCCGTCTGCCGACGCATTTTTTCCTACTATCAGGTTAGTACAAGCAGATGTTTCCGCCACAAACGCCACTAAAAAGAGGCCACACAAGAGAAAACCTCTTTTCCATGTCTTTAGCAAAGCCCGGCCTTGCTCATTAAAATGTTCCTTCATCATAAATTTATTCTATTTGTTATTTATTTCTATTCGTTTAATATGTCTCACGCACAACTGTCACATTGCCGCAAGCATCCGTCACACTAACCTCTACTATATGCTTACCCGTACGACTTACCCGACGGGGATCTATTTTACAAATTAATCTGTTTGTCATCATCTCCCAACCGAAAAGAGCGTACTTGCCATCAATGGTTCCTTTATACGAGCGAATAGCCGTCTCTCTGTCTTTGATGTGATAAATGATTCGTCCTGAACGAGACCAGGCTTTCTTGTTCACCGGAACAACTTTTGGCGGAATGGTATCGATTGCAACAGTATATGTGCCCAGAGTTAAGATCTTAGCTGTAACAAAACCATTTGTATACTTACCACCAACACTATACGTCCTTCCGCCTGAAACACGGGCCACATAATATTTGGTAGTATCAGCCACCACCTTGCGACGGATGCCGATAGAAAGCTCACAAGCAGAGTGCAACGGAATCGATTCATCATTTATTTGGTAGGTATAGGCCACGGCACCGGAATCGGCACGAACATTGAAAAACAAAGGCAGGTCTTCATATAATGTTCCTTTGGGTATGACGAGGGTCATTCCCGGCTCTTGCAAATAATTCATCTTATCCCAAGCAAAAAGATATTTTTCACGATGTACCAACGGATCAATCGCTTGGCGTTTGCCTCGAACAACGAAACGATAACGAGAAGTATTGCCATAGAAATCTTTCAATTCGTACACAAAGTGATAGTCCCGCTCTTCATTAATATCAATCAATCCTCTCGATCCATTCTCGGCACGAAGCATCCGAAGCGTGTTGCCCGGATCAATGAAAGACTTCATGTAATCTCCATATACCCAAGAATTCACCATGCGGTTTTCATCTGCCGAATAACGATCCATCGTACTGCGAAAAGTCTCTTTTCCGTCTACAGTCAGCACAACGGAGTACACACCATAACGATTAGATGTACCTGGCATATAATCATGTGCTCTGATTCCGGATCCGATCCACCCCCACGCTTCAATGGGCCGTATCGCATTGGGCATAAAGCGTTTTTTCTGTTGACTACCTTCAACAATTCCCCTACCAGGCTGAGGGAAAAGAATGACCCCACTAGCCTGCGGTGCCCGATTATCTTTTATAAAATTCCTAAAGAAAGGAAGTGGATCAACCCGATCGTCCGTAGCATCTTCAATCAGATCAATGTGTAGATGAGGGCCGAAAGAATAACCGGAATTTCCGCTCCAAGCAACCTGTTGCCCGGCACGTACAGGATACTCTGTCGGATTAGGAGTAATATCAACTTCCCATGTTTCATGTTCATATTGATAAGCCTCAACACGCTGTGCCATCCAAGAAACAAAGCCTGAAAGATGTCGATAAATGGTAGTATAACCATTGTTGTAATGCACGTAAAGCATACAACCGGACCCATGGGTAACGAGTATGCGTGATATATAACCATCGGCTAACGCCAATACCTTTTTACCGATAACGTTTTGTGTTTTGAAATCGAGCCCGCCGTGAAAGTGATTAGAGCGCAATTCTCCAAAATTACCGCTCAATGTAAGGGGAATGTCAAGGGGAGGAACGAAAGTGGTGGCTGCTCCTGCTTGGCAATGCCCTTCGACACTGCCAAACAACAACAAAGCCACTATATATTTCTTCATGTAAATGCAGTTTTAATTCAGAACTGCAAACTTAATGATTTTAATCGAAAAGGCACATTCGAATTGTAATAAAACCACTCTAAAAGGTCCTCTTTTAAGGGTATATTAACCTAAATTATTTTCATTACTTTGTTCAAGGTTTACAACTTTGCGGGCTCATCTTCCAAATATTCAGCTAGTTCGCGCTCACCAAACCCCGCCATACCATAGTGTTCATCATGTTGACTGATATCCAAGCCAATCTGCTCACTCTCTGCAGAGACACGCATCGGGATCATTTTGTTGGTAAGCCAATACAATGCGTATGTTACAACAAAAGTATACAAACTGACAATGACCACGGCAAGTAAGTGAACCAAGAAAACATCAATATGGCCAGCTACCAAACCATTCACAAACACACCGGTCAGAATTGTTCCTAGAATACCACCAACACCATGTGTGGGAAAAACATCAAGCGCATCGTCTACCGAAGTATGATTTTTCCAGTAAACAGCAACGTTACACACAATAGTAGTAACCAGAGCAATAAAAATACTTTCACCGATAGTGACGTATCCGGCCGAAGGAGTGATGGCAACCAGGCCAACGACTGCCCCGATAGCAGCTCCCATAGCAGAAGGTTTGCGTCCACGCAAACAATCGAAAAACACCCATACCAACATAGCCGTAGCCGATGCAGTATTGGTATTTAAGAAAGCTTTTACAGCAACGCCATTTGCAGCTAGTGAAGAACCGGCATTAAAGCCAAACCATCCCAACCAAAGCATAGCGGCTCCCAAAATAACAAAAGGAATATTTGCCGGAGCATGAGAAACCTTTTGATCATGCCTTTTGCCTAGAAACATAGCACCAGCCAAGGCTGCCACACCCGACGAAGCATGTACCACGATACCACCCGCAAAATCGACCACGCCCATTTGACGAAGAAATCCATCGGGATGCCACGTCCAGTGCGCCAACGGACAATAAACAAAGATGCAGAAAAGCATCATAAATACCAGATATGCAGAAAAACGAACGCGCTCTGCAAACGAGCCTGTAATCAAAGAAGGAGTGATAATGGCAAATTTCATTTGAAACAGCGCAAAAAGAGCCAATGGAATGGTCGGCGCCAACAATTCATGAGTTTTGGCCCCCACTCCGTTAAACATAAAGAAAGTAGCCGGATTACCAACAAAACTACCTATATCATCGCCAAAAGCAAGGCTAAAACCGAACACAACCCAAATGATACTAATCACCCCCATGGCAATGAAACTTTGCAAGATGGTGGAGATGACATTCTTCTGACGAACCATACCTCCATAAAAGAGTGAAAGACCGGGGGTCATCATTAACACAAAGATAGTGGCAGTTATCATCCAGGCCACATCAGCATAATTCACTTTTGCATCCGGTTCCCACAAATCGGCCGACTCGGGAGTAAAAACTCCAATAATACTAATGATGACCATAAGGCTCATCAGAATAATCCAACGCTTCTTCATCTAATACTACTTTTATTGGTTATATTGCTTATTAAACTTCATTTTGATACATATTAAAGCACATCTGTTTCATTTTTATAAATCGAGCGCAAAAGTAGTAAACATATAGATAATATGAAAATAATATTCAGATAAAAAGAACACAAAGAAGCAATAAACAGCAAATAAGTATCATATTAACTTAATCATACGATTATTTATTATAAATTAGACAGCACATAAAACTATATATATTCAATTTAAAAGTCAATATAGCTACATTTTAAAACTAAACACCTACTATAATCTACCAGATCGAAATATTTATATCATTTTGTTTTAAAAACATAATGCCAGAATAACAACAAATATAGAATATCACTATCTTGCGCCATCTTTAACCCCCAAATTAAAACATTATGATAATTGGAATTCCTAAAGAGATCAAAAACAATGAAAATCGGGTAGGTATGACACCTGCCGGAGTGCGTGAAATGGCAAAGAAAGGCCACACGATGTATGTACAGCACACAGCAGGTGTAGGAAGTGGATTTACCGATGAAGAATATGTGGCAGCAGGAGCAACCATACTGCCTACTATTGAAGAGGTATATTCAACTTCCGAGATGATCGTTAAAGTAAAAGAGCCTATTGAACCTGAGTACAAACTCATCAAGAAAGGCCAATTGCTCTTCACTTATTTTCATTTTGCTTCGGACGAAGAGCTAACACATGCTATGATTGCTAGCGGGGCCATTTGCTTAGCTTACGAAACAGTGAAAAAGGCCGATGGATCGCTACCTTTACTTATTCCTATGAGTGAAGTAGCAGGACGTATGGCTGTACAAGAAGGTGCGCGTTTTCTGGAGAAGCCACAAGGTGGAAAAGGTATTCTCTTGGGAGGAGTACCGGGAGTAAGACCTGCCAAAGTATTAATTCTGGGTGCAGGTGTAGTAGGTACACATGCCGCCATGTTAGCTGCCGGAGCCGGAGCCGATGTGACAATCACCGACATTTCTCTGCCACGTTTGCGTTATCTAAGCGAAGTGCTTCCCAAGAACGTGAAAACGCTCTATTCTTCGGAACATAACATTAAGGCAGAATTGCCTTCAACAAACCTTGTTGTAGGATCTGTGCTCATTCCTGGCGACAAAGCACCACATCTTATTACGAAAGAGATGTTGAAGTTGATGCAGCCGGGTACGGTAATGGTGGATGTAGCTATCGATCAGGGGGGATGCTTTGAAACATCACATGCTACAAGCCATAGCGAACCTATTTATATAGTAGACGGAATCGTACACTATGCAGTAGCAAATATCCCGGGGGCTGTACCTTACACTTCAACACTTGCATTAACCAATGCTTCGCTTCCTTATGCCATGGCACTAGCGGGAAAAGGATGGAGAACAGCTTGTAAAGAAGATGCCGCACTTGCCGCCGGATTAAATGTTGTAGAAGGAAAAGTTACTTTCAAAGCTGTAGCAGACATATATGGATTAAAGTACGAACCAATCACATTATAATTCTGATCCAAAAATCCTTTGAAAAAAAACGTATAGGGGCTGTTCCAAAAGAACAACCCCTATTTTATTTAGAAACAAAACTTCATTATTTGACCCTTATCAGTAATTATAAAAAGAATAGAGACGCTTAGTAGATTATATGAAGAGGATAGGGCTTGGCAACAGCCTCTTTTACCACAAATAAGACTTAGCCACAGCTGCCTGATAAGTATCCACTAGTTCGTGCATAACCTCATCAACAGTATCAATCCGGCTAAACAGAGAGGCTATCTGACCAATTTCTAATTCACCTTCATTGAGATCTCCTTCAAAAATGCCCTTTTTAGCACGGCCTTTTCCTAAAATTTCTCGTAATTCGTCAGCGGATGCTCCACGATTCTCAGCTTCTTCTACTGCATCACGGAATGTATTCTTCGCTAAACGAGCCGGTGCCAACTTCTTGAGATGTAACTTTGTGTCACCTTCATTCAATTGTAGACAGTATTCTTTAAAGGCCTCGCTTGCAGAGCTTTCAGCAGTCAGCGCAAAGCGTGTTCCTATTTGTACACCTTCGGCTCCAAGCACTGAGACAGCAAAAATAGCTTCACCCGTAGCAATTCCACCGGCAGCAATCAAAGGTAGAGTGGTTGCTTTCCGAACGGAAGGAATCAAACAAAGGGTAGTTGTCTCTTCCCTACCATTGTGCCCGCCGGCTTCAAATCCTTCAGCTACAACGGCATCAACCCCGGCATCCTCACATTTGGCAGCAAACTTAGCAGATGAAACTACATGGGCAACAATAATGCCGCGTTCTTTCAGCCAAGCAGTCCATGTTTTAGGATTTCCGGCTGAGGTAAAGACTATTTTCACCCCTTCATCGGCAATAATATTCATTATTTCATCTATTTGGGGATACATTAATGGAATGTTCACTCCGAAAGGCTTATCCGTAGCAGCCTTGCATTTACGAATATGCTCACGCAATACTTCAGGATGCATAGAACCGGAACCAATCAAACCAAGTCCACCGGCATTACTCACTGCTGAAGCTAACTTCCAACCGCTGCACCACACCATTCCTGCTTGTATTATAGGATATTGGATACCAAAAAGAGAAGATATTCTGTTCATAACGTTATGTTTAAATGAAGTACAAAAGTAAACCACAGACACAGAACAACCAAATATTAACGAACCTTATTTTCCGGTACGCCATCACGAAAGAAGACAGTAGTGGAATCACCATACTGGCTCAACACTTCAAGCGTACGAGCACGGCGCTTTCGTCCCTTCACATCCCAAAATTCTTTCGTAAAAGGTTTCATAAAGTCATGTCCTGAAGCACCAGTACCCTCCCAAGCACCTACTGCCATGTTATTTGCCCGAGCAGCCAAAGGGTTATAGCGCAAACCGGTCGCTTCTATCTCTTCAAGCGACTTGCGATAACCACCATCAAACGGATGTTTTGCCCAATTGGAAGGAATCGTTAATGAGTATAACACCTCAAACGGGTTTGATTTATAAGTGTTTGCTTTCACATTAATCTTTTTCTGGTAAATAGGATCATAATTAAATTTTGTATTGGCACTATAAGGCATCAACGTCAACACCATTTTCTTTTTCTCTGGCAACACAGACGGAAGAGTTTCATTGGTCTTAAGTGCAGATTTGTCATCCACAAGCAGAGGCGTGCCTGTCACCTTCCCAATCTTTAGCTGTTTTAGGGCATTCGGATTGAGCTTTATTTCACCATCGCTCTCCAGCAAACGGCGTAAGTTGGTTGAATCTTTCTTCGTCCATTGGGCATGTGCCAACAGATAAAATGAGCTAAGAAGTAGAAAGAGAGCTATGCGCTTTGTCATTTACATCATCATTAATTTACCACCAGCGATATCCACTCCCACAAAGGGGATCATCAAAACATGGAGTTACAGACCACTCCGTTTTTGGATACCGGACATTCTCCCACCAATAGCGGTAACGCTTTGCCGCATCATGCACTTCTTGGTCGGAAAGGAAATAAATTCCTTCATAATTTTGCGCATCAGCTCGTACCATTTTACAGCCAAGAGAGGCATATTGTCCCAAACGAATGCTCTCCACAATCCATAACATGCACTCCCCCAAACGAACTTTCGTTCCGAAATAAACAGAAACCGGTGGTAATGGAAATGAAGGTATAACAGTAAGATCTTCTGCATAAGTTAACAATTCAGGAATATCTTCCCGCGTAAATCTGGGTACTTCAACATATCCTTCGGGACCTTTTGTTTTATATGTTCCATCCTTAAGTTGCTTCACAAAAAGCTTCACATCGGGATGGTTATAGTCTAGCGTTTCTTCATTGCAACTTGTGCATGCTATTGCCAACAGTATTGTCAGCATCACAAATAAAGTTTTTTTCATACTTTTGTGCTTTTGATAATACGTTGATTAATAGGTCATCCTCACTCCGCAGAGCAGATTCATATTCGTAGATTTACGGGAACGAGCAGTCTCCCAATCTAAATCAGGATTAAAATGATGAGTAATTGCCGGTTCGGCAAATAAGGCAAACTTATCGCTAATTTTATATCGTACACCCAAACCTGCAGTCAGAGACAATTGAATAGGTTCGCTGTTGAAATCATTCTGCGGAGCACCAGCCACACACTTATCAAGCAGTCCGCCTAAGGAAGCGTATACATCTAGTTTACGATTACCGGCTATCAGATAGTTGGCCTTAACAGGAATGCCAACATAGTGCATGTTTCCATTCTCAGGACTTTGTTCGCAAGAGTAAGCGAGTCCGGCTTCTACAGAAAAACGTTTTGTGATTTTCTTTTCTAATGTAATGCTTGCAGCAACAGGAGCACGCATGTCATCGGCAACAAGCAACGAAAGGCCGGCAGCCGCTTTCAAAGCCCAAGAAGAAACTTTATTAGCTTCTTTCTGTGAGCTTCCGCCAACAGAACGCTCAACGTCAGTAGAGTGAGAGTGAACTGCATTCTCTGTCGCTTCATTAGAATTAGAAGCCATCGAAGTTTGCTGCTGCTGAGACCTCTTTTTGTTACGAGAAGTGTAGGAAGAAGAGGAAGAAATAGAAAACGACATGGAAACAGTTATAGAAACAGTTGAGTCATTCTGTCCTTCTCCATTATTATTATCGGGTAGAGTTAAAACGCCAAACGAACGAGGAGTAGGTTTTGGTAAGACTGATGCAGTATGTATAGGAGGAAAGTCATCTTTCACCACATCAGCATTCAGTTGCCCCTGGGCCCCAGCGGAGATCTCAACCTTAGTAAAAGCATCCGCAATCTCTTCTTTGGGTGAGAAGAACCAAAAAGCAGCCGACGAAGCCATCAATACAAAAAGTACAGAAGCAGCTGCTGTGAAACGATAGATATATAACCGACGACGATGAACAGCCACCGGAATATCCTTTTCAAGTTCTTCCCAAAAACGATCTCTCACCGGCATTTTAGCATCTGCCAGTCGTGAGCGAAACAATTCTGTCAATTCATCATTTTCTTTCTTCATGATTCAAGTATTCTTTAATTCTTTTTGCCAGCAAACATTTGGCCCGGTGCAACTGTGAGGTAGATGAATGTTCCTTTATATGAAGCATATCAGCAATCTCTTTGTGCGACTTCTCTTCGAAAACGAACAAGTTGAAAACCGTGCGACAGCCATCGGGCAGCTCAGCTACAAAAGCCATCAACTGCTCTTCCGTAATCCGACTACTATTGTCCTTATCCGGAAGGTCAGGGATATCAGGGATATCTTCCTCGTGCACAATCATCTGACTAACGCGTTTTTGCTTCCGCAGATAATCGATTGCCTGAGTAATCATCACCTTGGTTATCCACGTACCCAGCGATGCTTCACCCCGGAAAGAAAATCCGGTAAATATCTTAATGAAAGCATCGTGTAGTACATCATGAGCTGCATCCATATCGCCCGTATAGCGGTAGCACACCGCCAGCATCTTGTTGGAATAGAGGGTATAAAGTTGCTTGCGGGCTAAGTTGTCTCCCGCCCTACAGCCTTTAATCAGTTCTATCTCATTTTCCAACTTAAGTGCTTTTTTACCAGTCGTATGTCTGCGTCGTTTGCAAGTTAGACGCAGTGACTGAATGAATGCTGCAAAGAAAAGTATTAAAGAATATTAAATCAACAAGCCTTGAAACTCATATCAAGACCTTTCACTGAATGAGTGAGTGCACCTACAGAAATGTAGTCAACTCCACACACGGCATAATCGCGCAATGTATCGAAGGTGATACCTCCCGAGGATTCTGTTTCATAGCGTCCGCCAATCACTTCCACAGCCTTTTTAGTATTCGCTGGAGTGAAATTATCGAGCATGATGCGATCTACTCCGCCAATGGCAAGCACCTGATTCAGTTCATCGAAGTTTCTGACCTCAATCTCTATTTTCAGATCTTTACCCTTCTGCTTACAGTAGTCCTTGGCCCGAGAGATGGCTTTGTCTATGCCTCCGGCAAAATCCACATGATTATCTTTGAGTAGAATCATATCAAAAAGGCCGATGCGATGATTCACACCTCCACCGATCTTAACTGCCGCTTTCTCGAGCATACGCATACCCGGAGTAGTCTTGCGGGTATCGAGCACACGAGTATTCGTACCTTCGAGCTGTTTCACATAACGGCGAGTCATGGTAGCAATGCCGCTCATACGTTGCATCACGTTGAGCATCAATCGTTCGGTTTGCAGCAGAGACTGCACTTTACCTTCCACCACCATGGCCACATCGCCCGGTTTCACTTCAGCACCATCATTGATAAATACTTCCACTTTCATTTCCGGATCGAAGCGATGAAAAATTTCTTTGGCTATTTCCATTCCGGCTAATACTCCGGCTTCTTTGATAAGGAGTTTCGATTTGCCCATAGCAGTCGGAGGAATACAAGACAGTGTGGTATGATCTCCATCACCTATATCTTCAGCGAAAGCAAGGTCAATCAATTTATCTATCAGCTCATTCATTGGTTTTATCTATTCTTATTTGATGAATTAAATATTTATTTTCAAGACGTTTTAGAAAACTATTCACTCGAAAGTTTCCATTGCCGGTCGTTAGGGTTCCAATTAAAAAACATGATTCGTCACGTTTTCCTTGGTGGTTCACGGTAAACCCGCTGACCTGATTTTCTGCAAAAAAAGCAGCTATCATACTTTCTGCTTGCTGTTTACCTAAATTTGAGGTTTTATTGAGAACGATCAAATCGACCTTGTCAGCCATATATTTGCCGAGTTCCTGAGCATTTCCTTTCTTAAACGCCACAGCTATTCCAGTCGGAATATCTTGGGCAGAAAGCGTAGAGATAAGAAAGAACATGCCACTAATCAATAGAAATACTGTTTTTTTCATCACATACAAGTATTAAATGACAAGCAAAGGTAAGTATTTATATATAAAAACAACAGAAAAAGACTATTTTTGTGGACTTAAAGCCTTGCAAAGAGCAATTAAAACATAAAAAATGAAAACAATATTACTTGTAGTAGGACGCACTGTAGAACAACATTACATCACTGCCATCAATGATTATATGGAACGCACCAAGCATTTCATCTCGTTTGAGATGGAGGTAATTCCGGAACTTAAAAACACGAAGAATCTGACGGCAGACCAACAAAAAGAGAAAGAAGGAGAATTGATTTGTAAGGCCTTCCAACCGGGTGATGTCATCGTACTGTTAGATGAATTCGGAAAAGAATTTCGCTCGGTAGACTTTGCCACCTGGATGGAGAGAAAACTAGCTAATGTGAATAAACGATTGATTTTTGTTATTGGAGGGCCCTATGGATTTTCACAAAAAGTCTATCAGGCCACCCATGAAAAGATGTCACTCTCCAAAATGACTTTCTCACACCAGATGATAAGGCTTATCTTTGTAGAGCAACTTTATCGCGCCATGACTATTTTGAACGGAGGGCCCTATCACCATGAATAAATCTTTTCCTACTTCATTCACCGAAAAGCTATTCTAGCGCATGTCGTGGTTCATCAGGCGATAACTTGCCATTTCTTCGTACTTTGTGCCGAGACGGCCATAATTGGTATAAGGATAAATAGAAATACCGCCACGTGGGGTAAAC
Organism: uncultured Bacteroides sp.; assembly: GCF_963666545.1. Classification (NCBI taxonomy): domain Bacteria; kingdom Pseudomonadati; phylum Bacteroidota; class Bacteroidia; order Bacteroidales; family Bacteroidaceae; genus Bacteroides; species uncultured Bacteroides sp. The sequence goes on from NZ_OY762899.1 coordinate 1,302,895, forward strand.
ACGCCGATAACTTCGATATACTTAGGATTCATCAACTGGATCAGATCTTTCATGATGATATTCACACAGTCTTCGTGAAAGGCGCCGTGATTGCGGAAACTGAATAGGTATAGTTTTAAACTCTTACTCTCCACCATTTTCACATCGGGTAGGTAGCTGATGCGTATCTCTGCAAAATCAGGTTGTCCGGTGATAGGGCATAAACTCGTAAACTCAGGGCAATTAAATCTCACCCAATAATCATTGTCGGGATGCTTATTATCAAATGCCTCAAGCACTTCCGGCGCATAATCTTGCTTATATTCTGTCTTCTGCCCTAACAGAGACAACTGATCTTTTAATTCGTCCATACTTTCTAATCATTAATTATCCTACTCAATTTCCGATAACAACCTCTTCTTTACTAATGCCTTAAAGTTAGCGAAGTGCTCTCAATTTCAAGAACTCTTCCAAGCCCTGCCTACGCAGCTTGCAAGCCGGACAATGCCCGCATCCGTCAGCCGGGATGCCATTATAGCAAGTCAATGTTTCGTTGCGTACAATATCAAACGCACCTAGTTCGTCGGCTAAAGCCCATGTTTGCGCCTTGTCAATCCACATCAATGGGGTATGAAGCACAAACTGCTCATCCATAGCCAAATTGAGTGTAACGTTGAGCGACTTAATAAATGAATCGCGACAATCGGGATATCCGCTGAAGTCAGTTTGCGACACACCGGTCACAATATGCCTCACTCCACGTTCGCGAGCATACACAGCAGCAATACTCAGAAAAAACAGATTTCGTCCGGGCACAAACGTATTTGGAAAAGAATCAACAGGTTTCTCCTGATCCATTATCAGAGTAGTGTCCGTCAATGAATTGCGACCTAAGCTACTGATGAATGTAGCATCCATCACCTGAAACTCCACCTCTGCCCTTTCAGCTATTCCCCGGGCCAAGTCAACTTCATGCGCATGCTTCTGTCCGTAAAGGAAACTCAAAGCATACACTTTCTTAAATTGTTTTTTTGCCCAAAACAAGCAAGTTGTAGAATCCTGCCCGCCACTAAACAAGACTACTGCGGAGTTGTTTGCCGAATTATTTATTAAACCATCAGCCTGCAACCTCCATTCGCCTTCATTTTGAGCAGCTCCATTTGCAGCATTTAGTTGATTATCACTTTGCATAACTTCAGATTTAAACTACGTCTTTTACTTTGAGCACATTATATGAAATATTCTCGTCGAACACGTCACTTCCATCTATTCTCTTTATTAATTTCACCACACGGATAGTGACTGGAAGAACAATTACTTCGTAGAGAGATTTGAGCACGATCTGCACTCCCATCATAATCAGCAACTCCCTCCAGGGGATGATACCCCCGAAGGCGATAGGGAAAAAGAGAAACGAATCAGCCGTTTCACCTACTACAGTAGACCATATGGCGCGAGCGGAAAAATTCTTTCCACCACTGGCTACCTTCATCTTGCTCATCACATAAGCATTCAGGAATGAACCGACCAAAAAAGCAATTAAACTGGCCACCACGATTCGGGGCGCCATTCCAAAAACAAAATTAAAACTTGCCTCACCTTCCCAGAATGGAGCAGCAGGCAAAGCCACAGCTATCTGCCCCAAAGCAACCACAAAGAAGTTCATCGCAAAACCACTCCAGATGATGAGACGAGCTTTCTTAAAGCCCCACACTTCTGCAATGCAATCGTTGATGATGTACGAGATTGGAAACACGATCAGTCCGGCAGTAACGGTAATGCCAAAGACTTGAATTACTTTTGTTTCGAGAAGATTGGCTGCTATAAGGCAAACATTAAACAGAATGCCAAGCAACATGAAAGGAACGGATACTTTATTATTCATAAATCTTGTTTTTTACGTGGTATTCAAGCACACGGTGGTTATTAATCACTTACTATTTGAAGCTGCAAAGATATGTAATCCTTATGAAATAAAAAAGCAGATGGTAAATCATCTGCTTTTTTATTCAGGCAAATAGCCTTTTATTTACTATCTATTTGAATTTTTTTCGTCCTTTTTGCCGCCATAATAAGACGGATAGAGCGGTCGTAAGTAAGATAACTCCAAACCCAGTTGAGCAACACCATCACCTTGTTTCTAATACCAAGAATAGAGCGAAGGTGAACAACCAACCAAATGATCCACGCAAACCATCCGTGCATTCTTACCTTCTTAAAGTCGGCTACCGCTTTGTTTCTACCGATTGTGGCCAGAGAACCAAGATTACGATAATGGAAAGCAGACAGTTTTTTACCTTTTTCTAATTTTTTCAAATTAGAGGCCAACAAATGACCTTGCTGAATAGCTACCTGAGCCAATTGAGGGTGTCCGTTAGGGTAATCTTTTTCCGTCTGCAAGCAAACATCACCAATGGCAAACACATTCTCGATGCCCTTTACCCGATTGAACTCATCCACCAGGATTCGTCTTCCTCTACCCAGCATATCAGCACCGATATGATCAAAAGAAGTCGCAATAACACCACTCACCCATATAAAAGTGCGCGTAGGAATATCCATTCCATTATTTAGTATCACCTTACCATCCTTGTAGTCTTGCACTAATGTGTTCAGCATCACATTTACGCCCATTCCCCGAAGAAACTTCTCCGCATTTTCAGAAGCATTGGCAGACATGGCGGCAAGTAATCTCGGGCCGGCTTCAATAAGAAACACGTTCACCTTATGAATCTCCATTTCCGGATAATCTTTAGGGATAACGAATTTCTTCATTTCCGAAAGCGCACCCGAAACTTCCACTCCGGTGGCACCACCACCCACAATCACAATATTCTGCAACGCCTGTCTCTCCTTCAAATCCTCTGCAGTAAGCGATTTCTCAAGATTGGCCAACAGCGTATTACGCATAGCCATCGCCTCTTCCACCGTTTTCATAGGCATAGCAGCATTCTCGATATTCTCATTACCGAAATAATTAGTCGTAGTTCCTGTAGCAAGAACCAGATAATCATATTTCAACGGGCCAATAGATGTTTCGATAAGACTGTTTTCTGAATCAACACCGGTTACATCCGCCCAACGGTAATAGAAATCTTTTCTTTTCTGAAAAATCTTTCGAAATGGGAAAGCAATAGAACTAGGTTCCAACCCAGCCGAAGCCACTTCATAAATCATAGGAAGAAATTGGTGGTAGTTATTCTTGTCCACCAGCACTACCTGAAAACCACTCTTGCATAATTTGTTAGCTAATTCCAGGCCTCCGAAGCCACCACCAACAATTACAACGCGCTTCTTTTCAACCTTAGGTACATTAAAATTCATATATTGTCTATTGTTTAACTAAAATAAAACAGCATATGCCAAGGCCTTTTTATGAACCGTGGCATTGCATCATTAACAAATTTACCTTATTAGAGGTTGCAAAAGTAGTAGCTTTAATTATGTTGAGCATCCAAATATTACGTAATTTTATGTTCTTCAGCATAAAAATTTCAAAATGTTATCTTTTTGCTATGTTGACATTTCAATTGATTGAAACACATTTCCTAATGTACCCCAATCTTTGGGTTTGAAATGCAAAAAGAAGGCCTTCGGATAAAAAAACTAAGTGTTCTTTTTTTTATCCGAAGGCCTTCTTTTTAAACTATTCGAGGCGCTCTACTTGAATAAGAAGACTAGAATTTATAGTCTATACCAACGCCAAAAACCTTATTGGTACGACTGTAAACGTCAGTCCCGGCTAATCCGGTACTATTGTAGTTTTCATTATCTTCTTTATAATTGCCATAGTTGGTCCAGAAATAAGCCACATTCACTTTGGCATTCTTGGCGATATTAAATCCTGCACCAAATCCGTATGAGTATGAACTTACAGCAAAACTCATATCATTCTGATAACCATCTCCAACATCATATTTGGTACGTTGCATACCGGCACTCACTTGTGCCCATTTGCATACATCCCATTCGGCACCAGCTAGAAATTCGTTTGTTCCTTCGTTAATATAATCTTGCTTATTATTAGCCATCTTGGCATGAGTATCAAAGAAATGATGATAACCTACGGATGCCCGTAGTTCAGGAAGAATTTCGTAAGTAACACCTGCAGTAAGTAAACTAGGTATATCATGTGGTGTATTGACTCCATCTTTATAAGCAGCAAGCTCACGAGAATTAGTTCTTGTTTTATTTTCAATATTCAGCTTAGTATTTAGCTCATACTTCACACCAATGTTCCATTTGCCTTTCTTAAAATCAAGGCCAATAATTGGAGTTACCCCCCAACCTGTTTGATCACAATCCAATTCAACATCAGCTGAGTTATTACTCACTGCTTGGACGGTAGCAGAAGCAGTAGCCCATTTAACTTTATCCGCAGGTGTAGTCGCATTTTGAGCTAAGAGGTCAAACTGGCTTTTAGCAGCTTGTAACTTAGCTTTTACCGTAGGATCAGTTAAAGCAACCATCTCTCCCCCATTTAGGTTGACACTTATATCTCTTAAATAACCTAAATAACTATTGCTCACATAATTCATACGCATACCTCCATAAACCGAGAGGTTTTCGTTGATTTTATATGTTGCCCCTAATTGAAGACCATAGATGATCTGAGAACCTTTCATAAAACTATTCACTTCGTATTGATTAGTTCCGGTAAAGCCAACCTTTCCTAGTGCTATAGGTAGCATAGCTACTCCCGATTCAAAAGAGCCAAGTCCATTATTAAACGTAGCCTTACCACCGCCACCGGTTACGGCAAAGCTCCCACTGAAAGCCCAATTTCCTTTCTTATACACACCATATAAACTGGGAATAAAAGGAACCGAAGCTTCACCTTTAAATTTCTTAGTTGCTTCCCCTCCATTACCCGCAAACGGAGCAAATGTGGAAGTGATTGTTCTTGTCTGGAAAGCACTCTGCACATTGAATGACATATGAAAGCCATCCTCCATGAAAACCAGTCCGGCCGGATTAGAATATACAGCATCAATCTGCGTAGAAGCATCTCTAGCCAAATATCTTAGAAACAAGATGTGTTGATTGGTGTTTGTCAGGAGCCCGCCTGCAAAGGTTGGAATTGAAACGATTAGCAACACTACACTAATCAGGGTTAATTTTCTCATCTAATTCTTTTTTTAAGTTAATCAGGCCGCAAAGATAGTACAAATCTGCACACAAAAAATATTTTTGTGCATGATATTTTGTTTCATAAAGCATTTTAGTCAAGAATAGAATAGTTATATTTGAAACCATCAAGAAAAAGAAGAAGAAGTGACAAAAGAGAAGGTAACATGGCGAACAACACTCAAAACAATAGGGAAAATGCAAATGGGTTCAGGCAACAGGAAACAATTCACCGACTGTAAGTGTTTAAATTAAAATAATTATAGAGACAGAACAACGATTAAACCAATTAAACTATGGCATTTACAATCGCTTTTTTCGGAACACAACCATACGACGAATCATCTTTCAATTTGAAGAATGCTGACTTTGGCTTTGACGTTAGATATTTCAAAGGGCATCTCAACAAAAACAATGCAATCCTTACGCAAGGAGTGGATGCAGTCTGCATCTTCGTTAATGATACGGCTGATGCTGATATTATTGATATAATGGCTGCCAATGGAGTAAAACTATTGGCCTTACGCTGTGCCGGATACAATAACGTGGACTTGGATGCCGCCATCGCTGCTGGAATAAAAGTAGTACGGGTACCTGCCTACTCACCATACGCAGTAGCCGAACATACAGTGGCTCTGATGCTTTCATTGAATAGAAGAATCCCACGTGCTACGTGGCGAACAAGAGATGGGAACTTTTCACTTCACGGACTGTTAGGCTTCGATATGCACGGAAAGACAGCGGGCATCATCGGGACAGGCAAAATAGCCAAGATATTAATTCAAATTCTTCGGGGTTTCGGGATGAATATTCTGGCCTACGATCTTTATCCGGATCATAACTTTGCCAGAGAGCATCAGGTGGTATATACCTCACTCGACGAACTTTATCATAGTTCGGACATCATTTCGTTACATTGCCCCCTCACCGAGCAAACCAAATACCTCATTAATGATTATTCCATCAGCAAGATGAAGAATGGCGTGATGATTATCAATACCGGAAGAGGACAATTAATACATACCAATGCATTGATTGAAGGACTGAAAAACAAGAAAATCGGGTATGCCGGACTGGATGTGTACGAAGAAGAAGGTGATTACTTTTACGAAGATAAATCCGACCGCATTATGGATGATGATGTATTAGCCCGATTGCTCTCTTTCAATAACGTCATCGTAACTTCACACCAAGCTTTCTTTACGCAAGAGGCCTTGGGAAATATAGCAAACACTACGTTGCAAAATATCAAAGACTTTATAGATAAGAAGCCTTTGGCCAATGAGGTAATAAAATAAATAAAAATGAAAACAGTAATAGATAAAGCAAGCAGCCGTGGGCACTCTCAATACAATTGGCTCAACAGTTATCATACTTTCAGCTTCGATAATTACTATAATCCTGCCCGAATGAACTTTGGTGCTTTACGTGTTCTGAATGACGATTGGATAGCCTCCGGAGAAGGCTTTGAGACGCACCCTCATAAGAACATGGAAATAGTAACCATAACTTTAAAAGGGCATTTAAAACATGGGGATAGCAAAAAGAACGAACAAGTAATCACTGTAGGAGATATTCAAGTGATGAGTGCCGGGACCGGCATTTTCCATAGTGAGAAAAACAATAGTACTTCGGAGCCTGTTGAACTTCTACAAATATGGATTATGCCAAAACGAAAAGACACAAAACCTTTATATCAGGATTTTAATATCAGTGCATTAAAGAAGAAAAATGAATTGGCTCTTATTGTATCTCCGGATGGAAGCACGGATGCTAAATTGCTTCAGGATACGTGGTTCTCAATCGGTGAAATTGAAGCCGGAAAAACAGTGAATTACAAGCTACATCAACCGAACAATGGAGTATATGCATTCGTCATAGAAGGAAAAGTCCAACTTGATAATATCCTTTTATCGCGAAGAGACGGCGTTGGAATTTCTGAAACAGACACGATAGAATTACAAACTTTAGAAGAGACACATCTACTATTCATTGAGGTCCCGATGTGATAGAATGAGCATGAAAATAAACCTTGCAAATATTCGACAAGAATATACTAAAAGTGGTCTGAAAGAGAGCGATTTACCTGCAGACCCATTCACATTATTCGAAAAATGGTTAAACGAAGCGGTAGAAGCCAAAGTGGAAGAGCCTACTGCCGTTTTGGTTGGCACGGTGTCTCCCGAAGGTACTCCCTCCACACGCACCGTGTTACTGAAAGCCTTGCGCAAAGGCCAGTTTGTATTCTATACCAACTATGATAGTCGCAAAGGAAGCCATTTAGCACAGAATCCGCACATCTCCCTCTCTTTTGTTTGGCACGAATTGGAACGACAGGTACACATAGAAGGTATCGCTTCGAAAGTGTCCTCGGAAGAATCAAATGATTACTTCAAAACGCGTCCTTACAAAAGTCGCATCGGCGCAAGAATCTCCCCCCAAAGTCGCCCTATCAGCAGTCGGGTAGAGATCATGCGCCTATTTGTTGCCGAGGCCGCCCGCTGGATAGGCAGAGAAGTGGAGTGTCCCGAAAACTGGGGCGGATACGAAGTAACTCCCACTCGCATAGAGTTTTGGCAAGGACGCCCCAGCAGACTTCACGATCGCTTTCTGTATACTTCTCAAGAAGATAAATCCGATTGGAAGCATGAACGGTTGGCACCCTAAGCAAAAAGTCCTTACTGAATTACGAGTCTACAATTAAAGAATTTTGGCTTAATGGATGAAGGCGGTTTCGCTATTATTCGTATTTTTACAGCTAAATCATTTATTTATGAAACTGACCTACATCTATCACAGTGGCTTTGCCATTGAAGCCGAAAATGTAACTATCATTATTGACTATTATAAAGATTCCTCCGAAACAGCACCCAACCAAGGCGTTGTGCACGATGAGCTTCTCCAACGTCCGGGTAAGATCTATGTCCTTTCCTCCCATTTTCATCCGGATCACTTTAACCGCGACATACTTGATTGGAAGAAACAAAGACCGGACATACACTACATCCTATCCAGGGATATTTTGCAAAGCCATCGGGCTTCGAAAGAAGATGGCACCTATATCGACAAACCTGAAGTATACGAAGACGATACTCTGCGTATTCAGGCATTCGGTTCTACCGATGCCGGAATCTCTTTCCTCATTGAACTGGAAGGGATGAAGATATTTCATGCCGGAGACCTGAATAACTGGCATTGGATGGAAGAATCGACCGAACAAGAAGTTCGCAAGGCCGAAGGAGATTTTTTGGCAGAAGTAAAGTTCTTGCAACAGACCGCACCTGCTATTGACTTGGTCATGTTTCCTGTAGATTCAAGGTTAGGAAAAGACTACTTTAGAGGAGCCAGGCAGTTCGTGGAACAAATAAAAACTTCTATATTTGTACCCATGCACTTTGGAGAGGATTATGCGGGAGGCAATGCTTTCTGTAGCACTGCTCAAGCCCACGGTTGCAAATTCATCACCATAACACATCGAGGAGAAAAATTCGAAATCAAATAAATAAAGAGAATAATACCGTTATGAACAAACTAACACACCTCTTAGCCGTGATGTTCCTCTTCTGCCTTCCTGTAGTCATGCAAGCGCAAGAAGATGAAGATGTAAAAGTAGATTTAACCAAATATTTGGTTGGCGCAATTCCCGAGAAAGAAGGAAAAGTCGTTTTCTCCGAAGAATATAACCTTCCGGGAATGTCAAAAGAACAAGTTTTTGACAAGATGCTTGGGTGGATGCAAAAGCGCCTACTGAAGAACAAAAATGCAAGCAGAGTGGTGTATTCCGACAAAGAGAAAGGAATGATAGCCGGAATGGGAGAAGAATACATTGTATTCAAGTCAAGTGCTCTCTCACTAGATCGAACATTGGTGAACTACCAACTAACAGCTACATGCTTGCCCGAAAAATGCCTGTTGAATATTGAAAAAATACGCTATACTTATCAGGAGAAAGAGAAATATACCGCTGAAGAGTGGATCACAGATAAATATGCATTGAACAAAGACAAAACAAAGCTGGTGCGTGGGCTATCTAAGTTTCGCGTAAAGACGATTGATTTTGTCGATGAACTTCTTGCGAATGCGCAAAAAACCATGGGCGTAACTCCCGTTGTTGCCGCACAAGCTGCCCCAGCTGCAACAGTTGCCGTACCTACCACTACAAGGCCCGATGTAAGTTCCATACCCGCCATCGCTACAAGTCAACAAATCAATACCCCCGTTGCAAATCTGGCCGGATACAAACAGATTGCTCCCGATAAAATTCCCGGTAGTATCGTCAAAATGCTTTCTCAAGACTGGATGTTAATAACGGCTGGTGGCAATGAAAAATTTAATATGATGACTGCTAGTTGGGGTGGTCTGGGTGTACTGTATGACAAACCTGTCACCTACTGCTTCATCAATCCCACCCGTTATACCTATCAGTTAATGGAAACTAACGACACGTACACACTGACATTTTACACCGAGGCTTACCGTGATGCACTGAACTATTGCGGGAGCCACTCAGGTAAAGACGGTGACAAAGTAAAAGGTGCAGGGCTAACCCCCATCACAACTCCTACCGGGAGCAAAGCGTTTTCTGAAGCATGGCTCATCATAGAGTGTCGCAAGCTTGTGTCACAATCGCTCACTCCCGAAGCTGTTTCCGATAAAAAAATCAAGGAGCAATGGGCTGGAAAGCAAATGCACAAAATGTATATTGGTGAGATTATCAATGTATGGGTGAAATAAAAAAAGCAGAATAATGGAAATAAAAAGTAAATTTGACCACTTTAATATCAACGTAACCAACTTGGAACGTAGTATCGCTTTCTATGAAAAAGCATTGGGACTCAATGTGCATCACCGTAAAGAAGCAAAAGATGGTTCTTTTATTCTCGTCTATCTGACAGATAACACAACCGGCTTCTTATTGGAACTCACTTGGCTGAGAGATCATGCTCAAGCGTATCAATTAGGTGAAAATGAAAGTCACCTCTGTTTCCGTCTGGAAGGAGATTATGATGAGATTCGCAAGTACCATAAAGGGATGAACTGCGTTTGCTTTGAGAATACAGACATGGGGCTTTATTTCATCAACGATCCGGATGATTACTGGATCGAGATTCTACCGGTAAAGTAAAGTCTATCAAGCATTACCCATAAAAAAAAGTAGTTAAGCAATGGTTCATCAGAGAACATGCTTAACTACTTTTCTTGTTATTAGCGACAAGCGCCTATTATTTATGCCTGTTGGCACGTTTCTGTCTAATCTCAGCTTTCATCTTCGCAGAGCCGGAATTATGTAAACCTTTCATATAGGTTGTTTTCTTGGCCTTGGTCTTTACTTTAGGTTTCTCTTTCCCTCTTTCCGGTTCTTTAGCTTTACCTTTAAAGACTATACCACCCATTATTGCATCTTCTATGCTCATACAACTCCTTTATTCATTCATAAATTAAGCTACAAAGATAAGCATTTTTTGTGGATAGACAGTATAAATCCTTATCTTTGCTGCTAACTTATAATACTCGCATTAATGAAAGCAACTCTGCTCACAGCCAACAACGACCCCATGGGTGCAGCCATAACCGATTATTTTACCCATCACAAGGCCGATCGCTTACGTGTATTTTCCTCTTTATTCGATGAAGATGAGATACCTGTAAAAGATTTATTCCGAGCTCCAACTCGTATGCCTATCATAGAGCGGACGGCATTACAATTGGCCAAAGGAAAGATACTGGATGTAGGCGCAGGTAGTGGTTGCCATGCTCTGGCACTTCAGGAAGCAGGCAAAGAGGTTTGTGCCATTGACATTTCTCCTCTATCAGTAGAGGTAATGAAACAACGTGGGGTAAAGAATGTGCAACTCGTCAATCTCTTTGATGAAACCTTCTGCGAACACTTCGACACCATTCTGCTACTAATGAATGGTTCCGGAATCATAGGCAAAATAGAAAATCTACCAACTTTCTTCCTCAAGATGAAGCAACTACTCAACCCGGACGGATGTGTACTGATGGATTCAAGCGATCTTCGCTACCTTTTTGAAGAAGAAGATGGCAGTTATCTGGTCGACTTAGCCGGAGATTATTATGGTGAAATCGATTTCGAGATGCAGTACAAAGACATAAAAGGAGATGTTTTCGATTGGCTCTACATCGATTTCCAGACACTCAGCCTGTACGCCACGCAACACGGATTCAAAGCAGAACTGGTAAAAGAAGGTAGACACTATGATTATCTGGCAAAATTAAGTTTGACCAAATAGAGTCTTAGAGACCACACCTCACCACCGCTAGCTACTCAACGCGCTTTTATTTCAAACTAATTTCAGTTGATAATAAAGGCGTGTAGAAGAATGAATCACTTCTTCAGCATTGCATCAATCTTCTGAACCAATGAAGCAAACTCAGGTTCATTGTACAGCCGGGTAAGTTTCACAATACGCCCGTCACGATCGATAAGCACATTGCGCGTAATGCCGGAGTCACGTAAAGCATACTTCGAGTAGATATCCGCCCCGGGATCCAAACCCAGCGGATAAGTCACTTTCACTGCTTTTCCAAACTCAACGACCTTGTCGAGCGGTTCATCACGGTCGACCCCTATAAGCATGAACTCATTGTTCTCTTTGTGCTTTTGCCAGATATCGCTTTCAATAAAAGGCATCTCCTTGCGGCACACACTACACCAACTGGCAGTAAACTGCAACATCACAACTTTGCCACGAAGAGAAGAAAGAGCAACCGTTCTTCCATCTGTCAGAGTCACCGTAAAATCAGGGGCCATCTCTCCCACCCGAACAATATAACCTGTACTATCAGCTTTCACTTCACCTTGATTTGGAGATTTAAACTCTTTAGCAGATACGCTGCCAACCCAAAAAGACAGAAAAATGCAGGAAATACAAAATAATTTCATCTTCATCATTTCATTATAACTTGTTGATTTACAAAAGTAAGCAAAGCTATCGAGACTACAAATAGCATATTCGTGGTATTTACACTCTTGCGAGATTAAAAAATAGTTTCTACCTTCGCATCCGCAAAACAAAAACCGCCTCTTTAGCTCAGTTGGCCAGAGCACGTGATTTGTAATCTCGGGGTCGTTGGTTCGAATCCGACAAGAGGCTCAAGCAAAGCACTTCAATCTTTCATTGATTGAGGTGCTTTGTTGTTTATAATCAGGCATAGATTTAACGATATTTACAAATAGACTTATTTTTTGGTATCATATAACTTCAGCGTGTTGAATGTCCGCGATCAGCGTGTTGAAAGCGGGCATTCAACACGCTGATCGCGGACATTCAACAAACCCCTCTCAGATAAGCTGTAGCGGTAGGTAGTAAATACATACATATTTGTTTCTCATTCGAAGAATGTCCCATTTTTACAAGTGCATAAAAAAGAAAAAGCGTATTTTTGTCCAAATTGTCTCACTGCATAATTATGGAAATCGTCAAAGTCATAAAGCCGTCTCCTACCCTGGCACCGTATATCAAATATTATTGGATATTACGGATTAACGCTGCTGCACCAGTCACAGAACGTGTGCTGCCTACAGGGTGTGTCCAATTGACTTTCCATAAAGGGAAACAACTTTTTTCACCAACCAAAAACTGTTTGCAACCCAAAGCATTTGTTTGTGGACAAGCATCTTCTTTTTTCGATGTTGTATCAATCGGAGATATAGAGATGATTTCCATCGTTTTCCACCCATACACAACTAAAGCATTCTTCTCAATGCCCATAAGCGAATTTCATGGTAAGAATGTTTCGATAGACGAACTCGGGAACAATGAGCTGGCAGATCTGGAGAAACAAATTACTGATACTGCGGATGATACCCAATGCATCCAATTAATTGAGAATTTTTTAATTAAAAAGCTCTATCTATTTCCCGAATACAACTTAAAGAGGATAAAGGCAACAGTACAAGAAATCAATCTGCAAGCGCAAGTTAGCACTCCTCAATTATCAGATATTGCATGCCTCAGCAGTAAACAGTTCAATAGAATATTTACTGATTACATAGGCGCTACTCCTAAAGAATTTGTGCGCATCATCCGCATGCAAAGAGCTCTGTACACCCTACAAACAAATTCCAACGAGAACTTTGCACAGCTAGCCTGTGAATGCGGATATTATGACCAATCTCATTTAATAAAAGAGTTCAAGATATTTTCCGGATACACACCAAGCGAATATCTGTCCGTCTGCGCTCCTTACTCCGATTACTTCTCCACATTCTAAAGAATTATATTCTTTGTACTGCCTATTGTAGGTCCACTTTATGTCTCTTTTTTACTATCGCAAAGAATTACGTTACTCTACTTTTGTGTTGTCTTTGCAAAGTCAACATATAGTAATCATCTAAAAGTAAAACAGTATGAAAAAGTTAATTGCATTTTTTGAAATTCCGGCAAGCGATTTCAACCGGGCGGTAAAGTTCTATGAAAGTATTCTTCACACTCAGCTATCCGTAATAGAGTGTAAAGACGATAAAATGGCCTTCTTTATGGAAGAAGGAGATTGCATTGGTTCCATCTCTTTCGCGCCGGAACGACATCCCCTTGCTCCAAGTTTTCATCCATCGGTAAGCGGCGTACTGATTAGTTTCAATTGCAAAGATATAAATATCACTCATAGCTTAATTAAAAGCAACGGAGGAACAATCATCACTCCAAAGACGAAGATAGAAGCAGAAGGGAAAGGCTATTTCTCCATTTTCCTTGATAGTGAAGGTAATTCTATCGGGCTATACTCGGACAAGTAAAAACCAAACGAGGGTGTGTCAAAACCCACTTTTTAACGAAATCGCCCCCGCTACAAGTATCTGTGACGGGGGTGATTTTCTGATTTAGGGAGTTCTGACACACCCTCAGTATTATTTCAACACAAAATTTTTATAGTCCTAAATTGGGCTTCGTAAACGACCAATGATTGTGAATTATCCGCCATTTACCATCTTTTTCCAGACAGTATACTTCCGTGCAATTCCATTTACCGTCTGAATAAGAATTCAGATTATAAGTCAGTACCACCATGTTATCATTCCCCTGCACAAGCACATTATTCATTTCAGACTTATCCACGGAGATTGTTCCCCGCAAAGTCTCATAAAAAGCCTTCATCTTTTTAAAACCGTCAAAGCGCTTCTCTGCAAACGGATCAAAGTAGGTTATTTCCTGAGAATATAACTCCAAATAAGCAGATGGATTTCCTTTATTCCATTCTGTCAAAGCCTCTTTTTCTAATGCAATAATCTTTTCTGCAATGCTCTGTTCCATAACAATTGTGTTTTTAAAGTTAGTATTTATTTCCTTTATTCAGCAAACTAGTCACTTCACCTTTCAAAGCATCAGGAGACAGAATTCTGGCAATGTCAATATAAGACAAACACCAGCGTGCAAAGCGTTCCAATGAGAAAACCATGAAGTGTAAAATAACCTTATCCCCTTTATCTTCTTCATAGATCAATCCTTCATAAAAGCGGTTTTCATCAAGCAAAATTACTTTCGTTTTGTCTACCTCTATCAAGACCTCGTGTAGTCCCTCCATCTTTTCTATCTCTTTCAGAAAAGAATGAAGCGGTGGATGTTCATTTTCAAAAGTCTCACTAGTTTGGTAAACACACTGTATCCTCCCTACGCGAAACGTTCTGTAATCTTTGCGAATGTCACAATAAGCCACCAGATACCAATTGGATTTTGAAAAGAATAAGCCGATAGGATCTAATTTTCGTTCTGTTATTTCCTGTTTATAATTGGAATAAGTAATCTGAATCCTTCTTTTATCTGCAATGCCACACAACACATCTTTCAGAATATCTTGATTAGCAGTCGGCTTAACGGCATGAAAATGCATCACATCTATTTTATCATTGAGCATCTCAATTGATTTCTTCTCTGCCAATTGCATCACAGCTCTAATTTTATCAATACCCGACTTATAGTTCTCTTTAAAGCCGAAGTCCGTAAACTGATCGACCAACTTCTCTGCAAGCAAAAAGGCAAAGGCTTCCTCCTTAGTAAACATCAGTGGCGGTAACTTAAACCCCTCTACCAAAGAATACCCCGTGCCGGAATTACCAGCTAAAGGGATACCGGCATCCTCCAAAGCTTTAACGTCTCGATACACTGTTCGAAGACCAATATCAAAACGAGTAGCTATATCTTTCGCCTTTACCAAAGACGAAGATTGAAGCATAATGAGAATAGCAGATAATCGATCAATACGGTTCATAAACGATGACAATAAATGAGTATCACAAATATACAAAAATAGAGTTAGGTGAGACGATATACAAGATAAATATAGCGCCCACCTAACTCAAAAATTAAGAGATCTGCAATTTTCTATGCAGAATAACCTTCGTCATCCATCATAATTAACCAACGGACACCGTACTTATCTATCAGTTCACCAAAGGCATCACAAAAAAACGTTTTCTCTAGAAGAGCCACTACCTCACCACCTTGAGATAGTAAATCGAACACTTTACGAAGTTTTTCTATATCCGTGAAGACAAGCACCAATTTGCAATTACTACCCGTTGCAACCACTTCACCTTCAGGTGCATCTTCAGCTCCCAAATTAAAATGCTCCGTACTAAGAATCATATGAGAAATCTTCTCTTTCTCTGCCTCAGTTAACTGAAGAGATTTATCCTCTTTCTTTCTGAATAAGAAGGTTATATCTCCGTCTAATACTTCTTTGTAAAAGTTAAACGCCTCTTCACAAGTACCCGGAAAAACTAAATGCACATTCAATTTCATAACAGTTGTTTTTTAATGAATAATCTATTTGTCGGGTACAAAAATAGAAGGCAATAGTGACAACCCTATGTCACTCAATCTGCAAAAAAACATTAAATGCTAACAATCTTATCAAATCGACTATCCATGCAAGCACTAATATCCGTCGTCACGAACCTGCCATCATAAAATAAGCTAAAGATTGTGGCAGGAGTAGGCGCTTCCTGTGCTTGTTCCATCGATTCAAGCTTAATAATCGTCAACGGGAGCTGTCTTTTCTGTGCTGTCTCCACCAAAGAGTGATGTACATGATATTCGGTGAAAGGGCAACGATTAGAATAATACACGACTAAACCCTTTGCCTCAGAGCATTCGCCAGTCAGGACTGTTTCTTTAAATCGGGGATTAGTAGCACCATGGTTAATTTTTTTAGCAAGAAGAACAAAGCCGTAAGGCAGACTCTGCACTACTTCAAATCCCTGCCGTAAGAGCCATTTAGTGTCACTCATAAAGGGGCGCTTTGCCGACCCTGCTACTGTTACCAAACCATCTCTTCCCTCTCGCGTGGCATCATCTATAGCAAATTGCAACAAAGCTTTAGCATACCCTTTTCCTTTATATTGCCCCGATACCCAGAAGCAATTGATCATGAGGTAATTTGAAGCCTCAACCGGAAGCCAGGCATTCTCGGCCGGCCCGTATTCAATAAAAACTTTCGCTCTCTCGTCCATTCTTCGAAAAACATATCCGTTAGTGAGTTCTTTTTTAAGCCACTCTTTTTTCAATTCATAGCCTTCTCTGCATTTCTTGTCGGATATAGCACAGCAAATGTGCTCTTTATCAATGTTACTTGCTGTTAGAGTTGTAAAATTAGCCTCCATGATGATTTATCGTTATTTATTAAATGGCAGTACCTATCGGCACAAATTGAAGACAATATTCGACAAAATAATTGATATACGCAAACTATTTGGCTCTGATCGGCTAATTAGATTATAGAAATGCACACAAGACTTCTCACAGAATAAACATTGTTAAATGCAAAGCAAAAAAAGAGCGCAGATAATAATCTTCAATAAAAACAAAGTTACTTTGCACAATAAACTGGTGATATTAAATAACGAGCACATCTCGCAATAAAAAAAACGCAACAAGTTATCTCCTATAAAAGAACGCTCCGCTTGATCCTTGTTCTATCAGCAAAGATCATAGAATAAACACCGATAAAATCAAAAGATGAATATTACAACTTTCAATTCTTTAAAAAGCCGTAACTACAGATTATATTTTTCCGGACAATCTGTTTCATTAATCGGAACGTGGATGCAACGCACTGCTGTTTATTGGTTAGTGTTCGATCAAACCCATTCTAACTTTATGCTGGGGTTGGTAGTCTTCGCCACACAATTTCCTTCTTTCCTATTTTCGCCACTGGGAGGTGTGATATCCGATCGTTACAATCGCTATCGGGTTACGCTGGCTACGCAAACGTGTTCGATGATACAGGCAACTATTCTATCCATTGTAGTACTATTTACCGACTATTCTATCTGGGAAATCTTTCTCCTTAGCGTAGTGATGGGGATAGTAAATGCGTTCGATTTACCTGCCAGACAATCGTTGGTAAACGAGGTAGTAGATGATAAAAGTAATCTGCAAAATGCGATAGCATTAAACTCTTCGATGGGAAAACTGGCCTGGCTAATAGGACCCGCGATATCGGGTATTATATTAGAGAAACTAGGTGCAGGTACCTGTTTTCTCATCAATGCTTTTAGCTATCTTGCCGTAATCACATCCCTGCTCCTGATGAGAATCACACCGTATGTGCCACAGCCGCATACTAAAAAAATCATGAAAGAGTTTAAAGAAGGATTTAACTATTTAAAGAACAATCCTTCTTTGGGCAAAATCGTAATCATGCTGGCCTGCGTTAGCCTCTTCGCACTTCCATTCAATACACTTCTGCCTGTATATGCCAAAGTAATTTTTCACGGAACAGCCTCAACCTATGGCTATCTGAACAGCGCCATTGGCCTCGGAGCATTGGTCGGAGCCATTTTACTGGCCTCTCTAAAGCCGGGTAGCAATCTGAAACGGCTCTTATTCATCAATATGGTGATATTGAGTATCGCATTACTCGTTTTTTCTCACATCAGTAATTTTTCTATTGCGCTATGCGCAGCTTCATTGGCCGGCTTTGCCATGATGTCTCAAACCACCATCTGCAACACGATTATACAAACCGAAGCATCGATTGAGATGAGAGGAAGAGCTCTCAGCTTCTTTGCTATGGCATTCTTCGGCATGCAGCCACTCGGAGGATTACTGACCGGTACCATCTCTCAATACATTGGAGCCCCTTATACTATCTTGGCACAAGGCATTGCAGCCATTATCATTGCAGCTTTATTCTTCTCCTTCTTGCTCGGTAAAAAGAAGAATATATCTGAAATGAAGAAAACCAACCAACCAAGCTAAGCAGATATTATTCATTTACCTGTTTAGCGTATTCAGTAGAATTTACGCCCCAAAAAGCCTTAAAGCTTTTACTGAAATAATGAGGGTCGCTATAGCCTACCATATAAGCTATTTCTGACATAGAATATTGCTTCTCTTTTATCAACTCAGCAGCTTTTTGCATCCGCATTCCTTTTATGTACATGATAGGAGCAAGTCCTGTCAGAGCCTTAAGCTTATGAAAGAAGTTTGTCCGGCTCAAACTGAAACAGCCAACCAAATACTCCACATCTAAATCCGGATTACTCATTTGTTGTTCCATTATCTCAGCCAGTTTTGTTAGAAAAGAAGCATCTTTACCTGATAGTACAGGAGTCTTTTCTTCTTTTAGGGTATCCTCCAAGAGGGGGTTATTACTACAATAATAAGTTTGCAGCCTTTTCCGCTGAGCCAGGAGACTGTCGACTTTTGCCTCCAGGTAGCTAACGCTAAATGGCTTGGTAATATAATCATCCGCACCCGTCTGAATTCCCGTCAAGACACTGCTTATATCTGCTTTGGCCGTCAACACAATTGCAGGTATATGTGAGGTACGTTCATCATTTCTTAATTCTTGCAACATTTGAAGGCCATCTTTTACAGGCATCATAATATCTGTAATAATCACATCCGGCAGACAAGAGAACGCCTTCTCCAGGCCTTCACCTCCATCTTGTGCCTCTATGATACGATATTTTTCCTGAAAAATCTGTTTAATGAATGCCCTAAGCTCATTATTATCTTCTACGATGAGCATGAGTAGCATATTGACTGCAGCAATTTCCTGCGATTGCTCGTCTGAAGCCGGTTCAATGTCAGCACATCCATTCAAATCAGATAATATATATTCAGTGTTAGCAGGATAATGTGCCTTGCCCTTCAACAGCCTTACAGAGAAAGTACTGCCCTTGCCCGGCTCACTTTCAACAGAAATCTCTCCATGATGCATTTCTACAAGATCTTTGGCTAATGATAACCCGATACCTGAACTCATTGCCGCGTGTATGTTTCCCTGTACCAGATTTTCAAATCGATTAAAGATGTTTTTTAGTTTTTCTTTTTGTATACCAACTCCCTGATCCGTAATCTGAATGATGACACAATCGGTCTTATCTAAAAGGTGTACACATATATGTTTCTCGTCAGGAGTATATTTAAATGCATTGGATAATAGATTAAAAACAACCTTTTCCATATGGTCTGTATCAAGCCATATATAAGAGCTCGTCGGTTCAGAAGTAAAAGTAAGAGTGATATGCCTCTCTTTGGCCAGAGAGACAAAATAATGCGTAATCTCTCGGGTAAAGTTTACAATATCCACACGTTGAACTCTAAGCTTCATTTTATTATCTTGTATTTTGCTAAAGTCAAGAATCTGCCCCACAAGTCGTTGCATACGATCACTATTCTTCTTTATCACATTTAATGTCTCTTTCACCTTTTCAGATAGATTTTCATTCTTAAGAACAATTTCCAGAGGGCCCGTGATGAGCGTCAACGGGGTTCGTAACTCATGCGAAACATTGGTAAAAAAGCTCAGTTTTAGTTGTGTCAGATACTCTTCATTTCTGACTTTATGTTTCATTCTATAGAATACGGTATAGATGTATACTCCCCCTACGATAACAAGCAACCCCAAAACAAAATAAAGTAGATGGGCAAACAGTGTTTCATTGAAAGTAGGCAAGACTTCTATAGACAGAGTTTTCTCATTATCAACCCATACGCCTTCGTTATTGGTCGATTTAACATGAAATGTATAGTCACCGGGTGGCAAGTTGGTATAATTAGCTTCACGTCCCTTACCTGCCTGACGATAGTTCGTATCAAATCCTTCAAGCATATAAGCATATTGAATATATTCCGTATTGGTCATATCCAAAGCAGAAAAAATTAATCTTAGAGAATGGTTATTTGAGGGTAAAGTTAGGTGAGAGATATTATCAAGACTGCTTGTGAGAATTGAAGGAGCGCTCTTTGGAGTCAACTCCTGATTATCCACCCATATGGAAGAGCAGAATATACGAGGGACAAAAGTCGTTTTACGAATTTTCTCCGGTGTAAAATAGAACAAACCTCTATTCGTACCAAAAAATATTTGCTTCCCGTTTGTTGCCCCCACCCCTTCACTGAAGTGCATATTAAAAGCAATATGCTCGCTTGGATACTGTATCTGCTCTTGCGAGGTTACAAACTTCACCAAGCCCCCCCCGGTAGCCAGCCACAAATTGCCATACCGATCTTCCTGCATGGAGTAAATAATATCGGAGATGAGCCCATTCTTCTGAGTAAACGATTTGCATTTGAATGAATAGTCACCTGTTTTAATAAGCTCATTCAAGCCTCCACCGTAGGTAATCGCCAGCACCTTTCCTTTGTCAGTGCATTTAACCATCTGCACATCATTATTACTAAGGCTATTAACATCGCCCTGCTTCCGGCAGATGACGTGAAAGGTTATATCTTCAGGTTTCTTAAATGTTCCGTCAAATAATAAGATACCCGCTGTTGTAGACACCCAGATACGCCCTTTGCTATCCTCCGTGATATGCCTTACTTTATAAAAACGGTCGATGGGATATTTCTTTAATCGATTTCGGTAATTGATAAAGCGTAGAGAACCATTTGAATTGGTTAGAGCTAAATTCAGTCCTCCGCCATATGTAGCAACCCAAATTCTTTTTTTACTATCCTGAAATGTATAATAAATATTATCACTGCTAAGTGTAAAAGGATCATTTGCGTTGTATCGGTATTGTTTAAACTCAAATTGATTGTGAGCAGTTTCCACAACTCTCGTCAGACCTTCTCCTTTGGTTGATATCCAAAAGGGGCCTTCTTCAGTTTGCATAATTGCGTATATCTTTCCCGATTTAAATTGATGAATCAGGTTTAATTGTGAATCATAGATAGATACGTTCTGATCTCTGGTACCCGTCCAAATTCGGTTTTTCCGATCAATATAAAGAGCTCTGATTTCATTATCAGGCAGTTCAATATCTTTTGCATCCGGCGTATAAATATGAAATTTGTCGGGCACCAGCGTTATACGCTTAAGTCTATCCAACTGCGTACTCATCCATAGATTGCCCTGTCTGTCAGCAAAAGCAGCGAAGCAACGATCATTCGATTTCCATTTAATGTTTTTATCCGTCGTATTAAAAGGAATAAGCTGCTTGCGCTGAGGGTCGTAATAAGAAAAGCCTCCTCCCTTCGGGTGAACCCATAATATTCCATTTTTATCTTCAATGGCAAAGAATCCACTTTCCGTATTAAGTGGCCTACCTAGTTCATCCTTACTTTCAATAAACGTTAGTTTTTGTGTTTGCAAGTCAAATAGAGTAACTCCCGGAACAGAATGAGTTAGCCAAAGAAGTCCGTTACGAGTAACCTGAGCTGATAAGATGGTTTTGTCTTTTAATCCCGCCAAACTATTAAGTGTGAAATGCTTGGGAAACGATTCTTTTGAATCATTAATAAAGAATCCATCTTTATCTGTAATATACGCCGTTTTTTGTTTTACACTTAAGATAGAAATAATGGATGCTATCGTTTTTAGTTGTGTACGTTTTAGCGTTTTTTTCGCCAATGAATAACTATAAATTTGCCCATAGTTAGCACCAAATAAAAGTTCCCCATCTTGCTCAGTCACTGAATAAAATGCTGTTCTCCTTCGTAATTGAGAGTTTCCCGAGACAATAGTCGTAAGTTGAGAATCGTGCAAACAATACAGTCCATTGTCGGTAAGTATCCACTCATGAAGTCTTGAATCCATAAACACCGAATGGATCTTACCTGAAGGTATCGTCTTATCCTTGACTGAGTAAGATTGAAAAGTTAATTCTAAATCCATAGGATTTGTTTGCGCACGCATTGCACTACCGTCTTTTCTTAAAAGCCAGGTTATCCCATTTGAGAATACCTGAATAGATTGGAACTGATTCAATGGCCTTCTCTGTATAGGTTCAAAGATTTCTTTACTTGGGTTGAAGCGATAAGTTGTTGAATCATAACACAGCACCCAGATACAGCCATATTTATCTTCATCAATATGCAGTAAGCGATCATTTGTAAGACCATTTTTATCTTCGGTGCTCGACTTATAATTTTCAAAATTATACCCATCAAAACGATAGAGTCCATTCCATGTGGCAAACCATAACAATCCTTTTTGATCCTGAATAATATCATTCACCAATCCGTCTTCAACTCCATTCTGAGCAGAAAAGTAAGTCACAGAATATTTTTGAGGCACATTGACTCCGACAGCAGGTAAAGCAATAGTGAGTAAACAGAGTAAAGCTATACAGAAAGCAGGTTGAAAATTATAGAATTGATTTTTCATAAAGACGTTAACAATGCGTTTTTTTATTCAGTTGGCTAAAATAGAGTAAAATGCCCATCAATCAAAATTCATGGTGATTAAAATAGGCTCTAAAAACCTGTTTCATCTATTCTCTGCCCTATTTTGATAGATTTTCCATCAAACCTGTTAGATTTTACACCGCCAGAGAATGTTTTCTGCCTAAATTTGGCAATTAATATAGTTACCCAAATAACCTCTAATACGAAGAACATGAAAAGAAAAGGTAAATTAGAGCTATCCTTATCTAATAATAAGGGGCATTTTCCGAAAAAAGTTTGGTTCATTTATGGACTCTCTCTTGGATTAATATCTTTGCCATTATCAGCCAGCGCTGAGTGCAAAATCCAGAATTCTTCTATCGAACAATCCATCCATCAAAATCGAAAAATCAATGGCAATGTTGTCGACGAAAACGGCGAAGCATTAATTGGAGTTTCCATATTGGTGAAAGGAACAACTAATGGAATCATCACAGACTTAGATGGTAATTTCACATTAGATGTACCTGCTGATGCAACACTGATCGTTTCTTATGTAGGCTACAAGAAACAAGAAATAAAGGTAGGCAATCAGCAAAAGTTATCTATAACCATGCTCTCTGATAATAAGTTATTAGATGAGGTGGTGGTCGTTGGCTATGGCGTTGTGAAAAAATCAGATTTAACAGGTTCTGTTGGTAGTGTGAAAGCTGAAAACATTTCAGCTAAAGGCTCTACTTCACTGATGGAAAGTTTGCAGGGACAGGTTGCCGGCGTAAATATTTCCCAATCTTCCAGCCGTGCAGGTGATGGTTTTAGCATCCAGATTCGTGGTAAGAGTTCATTGAATGGAGGCGAACCATTATATGTCATTGACGGCGTAGTCTGTGATAACATGAATTTTCTGAACCCAATGGACATCGAGAAGGTTGACATCCTAAAAGATGCCTCTTCTACTGCTATTTATGGTTCCAGAGCTACCAATGGTGTAGTTATGATTACTACGAAAAAAGGCGATTCCAATGCTACTAAAACGACAGTAAGCTACGATGGCTATTATGGAGTGAAAACAACTGCCAACATGCCTGACTTTATGGACGGCGACCAATTCCTAAAATTCCGTTTTTCACGTTATCTAACTTCCTCGATGGATTCGTCAACCGGTCTGACAAAATGGGAAATGAGTAATTCCAATTTTGTAAACTTTTGGGGCGGCGACAGCCAAGTTGTAAAAGACATGTATCTCAACAAGAACTATACCAATTGGGCTGACATTGTCACCCGTGAAGGATCTCAACAAAACCATTTTCTTAACATCTCAGGAAATGCTAAAGATATAACTTACCGTATAGGCTTAGGCTATCAAAAAGAAGATGGAATTTTATACGACTCCTATGAACGTTGGAATTTAAAAGGTGCAATCGAGCATAAGATATCAGACAAAGTATCTGCAGGACTCTCCACCAACATGGCTACTTCACTCAAAAATAGCGGGAGTTCAAATGCTGTTGCCAGCGGATTTCGCATGACACCTAACATGCCTTGCTATTATTGGGAAGGTGAGAATGCAGGCCAACCCATATATCAGCCGGGTAAAGATGCAGTAGTGTATCCAAATGGTGGTGGTCCGACCTCTACTATCAATCCCGTTATTGACCGTGAAAATTCTAAAGATGCTACTCGTTACTACGATTTCATGGCGAATTTCTATCTGCAATATAGTCCGATCAAAGAATTGATTTTCAAAACAACCTTTTCACCTATGTATTCAAAGAATATGCAAGGTGTATTCTACGGAAGCCTAACTCAATCGCGCCAAGGTAAATCGGGGCTAACTGAAAAACGTAACAATGAAGCTTTTTCTTACACATGGGACACACAAGCAAATTTCATCAAAAACATCGGCGACCATAGTATCAGCGCTTTAGGACTTTTCAGCGTCTATCAGTATAAAGGAGAAGGCGATTTTATAAGTGTAACAGATATGCCTTTTGATGTTGACTGGTATAATCTTGGTTCAGGTACAGTTCTGGACAAAAGTAGCTATTATAATAAGATTGCTATGCTTTCCTATGTTGCTCGTATAAACTATGCATATAAAGGAAGATACATGTTAACGGTTTCTTCTCGTTGGGATGGAAGTTCCAAATTTCAAAAAGAGAACCGTTGGGGAATGTTCCCATCCACTGCTCTAGCTTGGCGTATCTCGGATGAACCATTTATGGAATCCACAAACAAATGGCTAAGTAATTTGAAACTCCGTGGTAGTTTTGGTGTAACCGGAAACAATGCAGGTATAGGAGCATATGATACGCAAGCGTTAGCTAACGTCAAATACTATTATAACTTCGGCTCATCTATTGCTAACGGATATGGATATACAATGACCAATTCCAACCTGACTTGGGAAAAAACTACAGAATATAACTTAGGTCTCGATTTTGGTTTCTTCAACAATAGAATCAATGGCTCTATTGATGTATATAATAAAGATTCTAAAGACTTATTAATGAAAATGGAGACTCCCTATGAGCTAGGTTCAAACACCGGATCTATCGTGAACAATGTGGGTAAAGTTAATAACAAAGGTATAGAAATTCAGTTAAACACCATCAATATACAAAACAAAGACTGGAGATGGGAAACGAACTTCTCTTTTGCGCGAAATATCAATAAGATTAAAGAATTAAATAATGCAAAAGAAGACCTAGTAGGAAATAGCTGGTTCATAGGACGTCCTATTGATGTTGTTTACGGCTATAAATATCTTGGAGTATGTACTCGAGAGGAAGCACAAGCCTACGCAGCAGATCCGAAGATGAAGACTAAATTCTATGAAGGTGAAATGAAGATATACGACAAAGATGAAAACGGGACTATCAATGCAGACGATAAAATGGTCTTAGGACATTGTGCTCCAACATGGACAGGTAGTCTTAGTTCAAATCTAACCTACAAAAATTTAGATCTTTCTGTAGGCATCTATACAAGTCAGGGAGGTATGGTATATTCTTCATTTATGGGCGAATTTTTAGATTATGGCCAACGTGGTATGATGCGCATGAATATGGACTTCTATATTCCGGAAGGAGCACCTGTATTAGGAGAGGATGGTACTATTACTACTCAGAAAGAGACTCATTACGGAAGTTACCCTTTTCCAACAAATGGTACAAATGGTAAAGGCGCTGGTGCATACTGGGCAGGAGGTTCGCAAAACTTTGTCGACAACTCTTATGTAAGAGTTAAGAATATTACTCTTGGATATACTTTCCCCAAGGAATGGATCTCAAAATTGCATATCTCCAATTTGAGAATTTACGCAAATGTGCTAAATCCTTTCACATTCACTGACTATAAAGGATTTGACCCGGAATGGGCAAGCGCAGAAATTGGAAATGGTACCAATGGTGTCAGCTCAAGAACTTATCAATTTGGTGTAAACTTAAAATTCTAAAACGATATTATTATGAAAAAGATATATTTTATCTCAGCATTATTAACCTTCGCAACTCTCACAGGTTGTTCAGGATTCCTTGATCAGGATAACAGATCCAATGTACCGTCGGATCAGTTTTATAAGACATCAACCGGTTTCGCTAACTTAACCAACAGTACATATGCTACCTTACGCAGTTTGTATAATGCGCAACCTCAACTATTTGTAGCAGGAACAGACTTGTACGCCGATGGAAAGTCGCAGGGTGTTGTTTTAAGTCAATACACTTTCACCGCTGATGAAGGAAATATTAAGAATTTCTATGTGAATTGTTTCAAAGGTATCCAATTGGCTAATAGCGTAATAGCCTATGGCGAAACAACTGCAGAAAGCAGTGTGCGTTTACAATATATAGATGAAGCCCGTTTCATACGTGCTTGGTACTATTTTCAGCTAATTCAGCAGTATGGCCCTGTAGCTTTAAACACCAAGATGTTCGATTATGCTGAAATGAAGCATGCTCGCACTAGCTTATCCGAAATATACAAATTTATCATCGACGAATTTACGTACTTAAACTCTTCCGACTCGCATTTGTTAGAGCGTACCAGTTCGGGTACAGGGCGAGCTAATAAGAAAGCTGCAGCATTCTATCTGGCAAAAACATATTTAACCCGTGCATGGTTGGATGGTACTGACTACGAAGTTCAAGAGGAAAAAATAGCTCAAAGCACAGACTTCGAAAATGCAGCAAAGTATGCATTACAGGCTATAGATGGTAAAATTCCCTCTTTATCTATTGAAAATGCATTTAATATTAAAAATGAAGAAAGCGACGAGATATTCTGGAGTGTTCAGTTTAGTGCTGCATCAGTTGCCAATCCAACCTCTGATGGTTCTCATCAACAGGCACAATTCGGCGCTTATCTAGGAGGTTCTGAAAAGCCAAGAAACAAAGCCATAGATGGTAATTTTGCGCCTTCACTCCGCCTACAACAGTTGTATACTCGTGGCGATGCCCGTCTGGAACAAACTTTCATGCTTGAGTTCCATCAAAGCTATTTCGATTACTATTCAGCTCCAACAACTTCGGCTATTATGTACTATTATGCTCCGGCTTGGGCTACAGATGATGACATAGCAGCATGGAAAGCGAATGATCCATATAATTTAAAGAAGAATACATTGGTTAGCAAGACAATTGCTAGCGGAGGAATTGCACCTTCTAATGGAAAAGCAGCAACTTATAAAGATCGCCGTTCTCAAGATTACGGTGTAGCTTGCATCAAAAAGTTTGATGATTATACCGAAACATCAATTGCCAATAGAAATGGGACTTGTAGTATGCACGATGTAGTGGTTGCTCGCTTGGGCGAAGCTTACCTAATTGCAGCAGAGGCTTATTTCAAAATGGGTAAAACCGGAGAGGCAGCTCAAATGATTAATAACCTCCGTAAACGCCCGGGTACGATCAGAGAAGGCTATGCAACACAGATGGCTGTTTCCGCCGGTGATATCAATATTAACTTTATCTTAGATGAACGTGCTCGTGAATTGGCTGGTGAGTATGTGCGTTGGACAGACTTGAAACGCACTCACAAACTAGTGGAATATGCGACTCAATATAATGAGGATGGCATTCTTGAATCAACAATGAAGGGCCCTGACGGCAAATACAAGACTCTTCGTCCGATTCCCCAGGCTGCTATTGATTTGAATCAAGCTCATGTAGAGCAGAATCCCGGATACTAGTAACCTATTTACAATATAAAGTTCATATTGATGAATAAATCGCTGATATTGTTTATTTGCTTCATAAGCAATGCTCTTATCCTGTTAGCTCAAGGTAGCCCCGGTAAATGGGGCGACCAGGGCAATGGGACCTATATTAATCCTATTTTAAATGCAGATTATTCCGATCCGGATGTTATAAGGGTTGGAGACAAATATTACATGGTAGCCTCGGACTTTCATTTTCTGGGCATGCAAGTTTTAGAATCGGAGGATATGATAAATTGGAAATTAATCTCTCAAATTTATCATCGCTTTGACTTCGCCGGATGGAATGATAATCAACAATATGCCGGAGGATCTTGGGCCCCGTCTATCCGTTATCATGATAATAAGTTCTGGGTCTTCTTTTGTACGCCAAAAGAAGGTTTATTTATGTCTACCGCCATCAATCCGGCCGGACCATGGAGCCCTTTGCATTTAGTGAAGGGTATTGAAAAGTGGGAAGACCCCTGCCCTTTCTGGGATAACGATGGACAGGCTTATTTAGGACGGAGCCAACACGGTGCCGGCCCTATCATCATTCACAAAATGAGTGCTGACGGTACCCGTTTGCTTGATGATGGAGTGACGGTATATTCCGGTCCGGTAGCCGAAGGAACTAAAATCTTCAAAAAAGAGGGATATTACTATATTTCGATTCCTGAAGGTGGCGTTGGAACCGGATGGCAAACGGTTCTTCGTTCAAAGAACATCTACGGACCCTACGAGAAAAAAATAGTCTTGGAACAAGGAAGTACTTCCATTAACGGTCCTCATCAGGGTGCTATTGTTGATACCCCGGATGGCCAGTGGTGTTTCTTCCACTTCCAACACAACGGTTCATTAGGTCGTGTAGTTCATTTGCAACCAATGCATTGGCAAAACGGTTGGCCGGTTATTGGAGTAGATTTAGATAATAATGGAGTGGGTGAACCTGTCTATGTGTGCAAAAAGCCTATTCAAAGTTCACAACTATTCGCTCCACAAACCGATGATGATTTCTCTTCGCAGACTTTATCACTGCAATGGCAATTTAACCATAATCCTGTTGATAAGGCTTGGTCTTTATCTTCTCCTCCGGGTAGTCTTACCTTGCAGGCGCTGCAATCTCCATCCTTCCGTTTGGCTCATAACACACTAACTCAAAAGGTGATGGGATACGTCAGTGAAGCAACCGTTGCTGTCGACCTTTCATCAATAACAGAGGGACAGCGTTGCGGGTTGGCTTGTATGGGCAAAGAGAATAAACTACTTGGAATTAAAATGAGTGGAGGACAGAAGAGCCTGTATATATCCAACGATACTTCGGAAGTAACGATAGCACCTATCGGAGGAACTACGGTTTATTTGCGTGTATCGATTGATATGCTTCGTCAGCAGTTTCAATTTTCATATAGCACAGACAATATAACCTTTGATACTTGTGGAGACCCGTTCTTTATCCGTTTCGGTTATTGGAAAGGTGCTCGTATAGCTCTTTATTGTTACAATGTAGAAAAAGAAGCGGGTGCAGCATCCTTTTCATGGTTTACTTACAAGCACGATGGACCACAAAGAACTTTGAACAGCGATATGGATCGTGTTATTGCTAATATTGCCCGAACATCGTTCCCTGAAAAGGATATTTATGTTGCCTGTCCCAATTCCGTTAATCATCAAAAGTCTGCACGCCAGATGCTCCAACACGCCATAGATTCTTGCTCTCTATTAGGTGGTGGACGTGTAGTGGTAGGAAAAGGTGTATACCGATTAAACGGCAATCTAATTCTAAAAAGCAATGTCAATCTGCATTTGCAAGAAGATGCCTTATTACTTTTCAGTGGGAAAGCCGATGATTTTCTGCCTGAAGTGTTGACACGGTGGGAAGGCACGGAATTATATGGTCATTCGCCGATGGTCTATGCCTACCACGCAAATAATATTGCGATTACAGGAAAAGGAATCATTGATGCGCAAGGAGGATTAGAATTTGCCGATTGGAGCCTACACGAAGCCAAAGACAGAGACAGGCTAAGAAAGATGGGGGAACAATTAACTCCGGTACACAAAAGAATCTTTGGAAAAGGAACGATACTCAGACCCTCCTGTGTACAGTTTCTAGGATGTTCCAGAATCCTTATTGAAGGAATTACCATTAAGAATTCACCATTCTGGACTATTCACCCTGTATATTGCGACAATGTGATAGTGCGCGGAGTAACAATTGATAGCCATTACCCCAACAATGATGGTTGTGACCCGGAGTCAACCTCAAATGTCTTAATTGAAGACTGTACTTTTAAGACGGGTGACGATGCGGTAGCAATTAAATCCGGGAGAGACAGAGATGGAAGATATATTGGAAGATCGTCGCAAAATATCGTTATCAGAAATTGCATCTTCCACTCCGAATGTAATGGCCTTTGTATCGGAAGTGAAATGTCTGGCGGTGTAGAAAACGTATATATGGATAACATTCAGATTGGTACTGTGAAGAATGCCCTTTATTTCAAATCAAACCGTGATAGAGGGGGGTACATTCGTAATGTGCAGGTAAGTAATATATCTGTGGAACGTTCAAAAGGCGCCATCTTACGTTTTGAAACAAATTATTTCGGTTTCAGAGGCGGCCAACATGCATCGCAATACGAGAAATTTCATATCAGCAACATAGAAGCCGAGTGTTCTGACAATTATGCCATCTTTATGGATGGTTATGAAGAAAAGCCCATTAAAGATATCGAGATAGAAAACTTCCATGTAAGGAAAGCCACTTATCCCTATTATTTAAAATGCATTGAGAATGTTCATTTGAAAGATGCTTCCGTAAATGGTAAAAGTTTACCCGAGCATCCAGAGGAACATAAAGAACGTGTAACGCTCGATGTATATTGAGAAAACGCCCACATATCTTTGATCATTTAAGGTCAATGGTATGTGGGTTATTTTATTTGATAATCAGTCTAATGAGACAGCTTTCAATGTAAAAGCCTCTGAAAAATCAATAAATGCATTGGTTTCATTAAACTCAATCCAAGCATCTTCTTCGTGACTAATTTTAGAAATCTCATTCGAATTTATATCTTTAAATCTATCAATTACCGCATTCAAAACAGCCAATTCATTCTCCGAGAATTTACTCATATCAGCTTTTAACGATGAGCATAATTTTGTACCTGAATTACCTGAAGAAAACTCAATAATTTCAGGATAGATATCATCCATCATGCCATATACCCTATCCCATTTAGAAGGAACCGGGCCATATTGTATTGCTTTATAGGCAAGGCCAGTCATTCCGGTCCCAAAGCTTTTATAGCTTAAAAAATCTGTGTAAAACAGCAACTTGTTCATCTTAGTATTAAAAGCATCATTGCATCTATCAATATAGAAAAGCAAAATATTCTTCAACTTACTGTATGACTGTTTTGCGTAGCCATTATTTATAGAGCGAGAGTAGCCATCAAAAACAAAGCATTCTAACTCATTAGTAGGGTCCCTTCTTATTACTTTCTCCAAGTTCTCTTTTATTTTAAGAAACTCTTTAGGAGAGAACTGATATTCTGCATTATCTACAAAAGCCTCAAAGATTGTTGGATTCATAATGCTATGCAATACCTTCCCATTTGTTTCGCTAGGCATCTCTCCATTTTCATACAACCGATATTGATTGTCCCCAAAACCCAATATTTCAGACATTTTTGACGCAGATAAGCCATACTTGGTTCTTACCGCTCCAATTTCATCAGGGAAAGGAATGCCATATTTAACCCGATACTGATTGTAAACCTGACCAATATTGAGTTCGTCCAACTCGGTAGTAGTGAACGTTTCATGAGTATTTTCACACTCATAATACAGTTTCAAATATTGAAATTTCTCTTTGCGGAAGAGCAATTCCGATTGTTTTTGACGAAGGGTAACATTCCCCCCAGTGAAAGGACTGTTCATAACTATTCTCCTATTTTAAATGGATATTTCATTTTATATTCAGCCACATGGAACGAAATACAGATAGTTTGGCTATTACTGTTACCTAAGGATATCTTAATATAGACCTCATTACCTTTTACATCTTTTCCAAAAACCCACATATCACCGTTCTTGTTCAAAGTATCGACAATAGGCCCGTTGGAATAATCCTCCGATTTAAGGTCTCTTATTATAGATTCTCTATATTTAGGTGTTATTTCAAGCGCAGCTAATGCTTCCAGATTTTTTCCTCTATCATCACGGAATACTATTTGGAACACCTTAAGTTTTTCGTGAAATAAATGAAGGAATCTTTCAACTTCTTCTTTTGTGATCATACCAATCATATTTCATGCAAAGATAGTATTTCTATTTAAAATAGCCAATGAACGCCCAATAATTCAACTTTAAAGTTGAATTATTGGGCGTTCATTGGCTATTAAATCACATCTACTCTAGCATAGAGATACGCTTAAGAATAATCTCTTTATACCCCTCTTTCATCTCCTGCGGCAAAAAAGAGAGATCAATAAATGCCATCCATTCTGGTACAGCCTTTTGGAAACGTGCAAATATATTCTCTATCACTTTATCCTCCAAGCCAAAAGTCTTAAAAGCAATAACAAAATCCTGTTTCCTGATTTTTCGTTTCTTCCCATTCAGGGTTAAAGCTAATTCTTCTGTATCTTCGGGTATAACCAATGCAGTAGAAACCATATCATACGCAGGCGTCAAAGTATAGCGCTTGGGCATAGTGGCATACAGTGAAAAGTTTTTAAGATGCATATCCGCATTACCCGTCAACCACGAGAACAAAACCTGCTCCCAGAAATTAATCACATCCAGTTTCGGCACAACAGAATATTTAATGACCAGCTTTCCTATTTGCTCGTAAGAACCTTTATATTTATACTCCGTCAACTTCTCCGCCAACTGGCACATATCTTCCATCGGGAACTTCTTGCCCTTATTATCGCGGTCGATGCGTTTCGTTATATAGCAAAGCTCCCCATCCGCAAAACGAATCAAGGAATGAGGAACAGTCTTCACTTTAGCAATCTCAGCCAGATGCATCGTTACATCTTCCAATTCCGGCAAATGTCTATAAAGTTCAGTTTGAGGCTTTAAGATGTATCGCCCCCATAATCCTACAATAGTAAAACGATGAGGCTTCTCCTTTACCTTTTGAATATCAAGAGAGAGTTTAGCCTGTACACCGGTTAAAGTTGTTTGGCTACGAACCACCTGCTCGGCCAGCTCTGCAATTTGTTCGTGGGTATATGGAAGCTCTGGTGCAACGACCGTTCCAAAAATCTTTTTGGAGCAAGCCTGATGAAAATCCACCTGACTCTCCTCCAATTCTTTATAGCAATATAAACACCTTCCCATGACTATTCCTCCTCATCTATTGGTATCACACTTACAGCACCAATACAATCCTTGCAACAGGCTAATAGTAGGGACATGCGATCACGTTGATTGATCTTCCAACTCTGTTCGGCGATATTCAGTAGCCATCCCTCAGGAATAAGTCCATCAAAAAAAGGAAATAGCACATTGCTATGATAAGCTTTATCCGAAAGCGGTAACGTCAAGCTCACATCTTCTGCAGCATCCAACAACAGATAAGCATCATCATAGGTGAAAGTAAACCCATTCTCATCCTCTGTCAGCACACCAACTAGCTGTTCACGCATATATATCCGAGCCTGTTTCATAAGTCAAACTTGCTTTTATCCATAGGCACAGCGCCAACTTCGGAGCCAAATAAATTTAGTATTTGATTCACCTTATCCAATCTCAGCGACTGCTTACCACGTTCAAGTTCGCGCACAAATCTCAAGCCCACTCCTGATTTTTCGGAGAGCTCCATCTGCGTAAGATTATACTCCTTACGCATCCGTTTTACATAATCTGATAATGTAGTGTATTCCATACTATACCCGTTTGGGTACAAATATAGTTATTTAATTTGAATTTGTACCCAAACGGGTATAAATTAGTAGTTTGAGTAGTTAATTGTACCCGATAAGGTATGATGGGCTATTAGAAAAAAATCTAAATCAATAATATCTTACCGCTTCCGAATAAGATTTATTTGATAAATAATGAACCAAATACAAATAATAATCGTAAACATATGAGGAATAAACTCTCCCATATAATAGTCCAAATAGTGATGCCTACTCAAGCTACTTTTAACTAAAGTACCAAAAACAAAATTCACCAATTGAAATACTAACGCACACAATCCGAGTAAAATAATTATCACTCTAAATAAAGTCTCATATTTCTTATTTACCATAATATATTTTTACATTTAGCTCTTATTTTTTAATCCGATATTTCAAGTTTATCCAGATAAAAGGCAGCTATATAAACAAGGAGCGTGTGTGGAAAATTACATAAAGAGCCCAAGCAACTAAGATTATTAAGGATATTGCAAATTCTGTTCTATTCTTTTTTATCCATGATCCATAAAAAAATAAACTAACAGAAAAAGCAATAATACAAATGAATGGCATCAAATAAAAAGAATACACTGCAATTTCAAAGGGTCTTTCAGAAACATCCTCCACTAAGCTATATATAAACACAATAGTCAATAGTGTCCAAGTGCCCAAAGTAATTAATGTTATCTTGATAGGATTCATAGTTATTCTATTTTAATATGGAAAACTCTATATTACACTGTTCTTCATATTATGTGCCGCGAAAAGGACTTCACACAAGCGCTAATTGGCATTAAAGAGAAGACTTATACCGACGTTTCTGGTAGTCTTAATTTGTAAGTTTGGGTCAATTAGTTTTTTTCTTAGTTTAGCAATGAATACGTCCAAACTACGCGAGGCACAACGAAGATCTCCTTTGGTATCCCAAAAGAGTTTCAATAAATCCTCACGTTTCACAACTTCATTCTTATGCTTCCATAAAGCTTCGAAAATCTGAGCCTCGCGAGTAGTAAACACAACGTCTCCATAGTCCATATTTTTAAGTGTGCAATGATCAATGTCGAGAATAGAGCTGCTCAGCTTCTTAACTTCGATTTCATTTTTAAGTCTATCGACACCTCTCAATTTATTCAAGGCTTTAAGATGTACATCAAGCTCCTCTGGTATAAAAGGCTTCTTCATGTAGATATCAATACCAGATTTATACCCATTCACCACATCCTTAACAGAGCCTTTAATTGATGCAAATAATATGAGCGTTTTATCATCCGTTTTACGAATTTCCGTTACCATATCATAACCACTCATCTCAGGCAACTCTGTCTCGCATATAATAATGTCAGGCCGTTTTTCTCTCCAAGCTTTCAAGCCTTCTATCCCATTACTAGCTGTTATTACCTTATAACCTCCAATAATATCTTCAAACTCGGTTTTTATCACATATTTTAAAGTTGCATCATCATCTACCAATAATAGTTTCGTCATAACCATGTCCCATTAAGTTTCCTATAATTACATATATACATCCAAAACAGTAAAAAACGCCCAATAAATGAGTAAAAGTAAGAGTAGTAGATCAACATATTTCATAGTTAGATTATCTATTTAAAAGTACACTACTTTTGTAAAATATTAAATGAATGTAGAAAAGAACAAATTAAACGCAAAAATTTCAAAGAAGGTCATAAGTCGCTATTTAGATAAAACAAACTTATTTAAAGCTCAATTCACATTTGCAAAAATAGCAACATATTTGGACTGAATACCAATATTAAAAGAATATATTCTCACATTAACCTTTTTTAATCGATGAAGAAGTTTTGCCCATGATTAAAATTAAGTTAAAATATCCAATTTGAAAAATCTATTGATTTAATATGAAAATAGGTCCATTATAAAAGGGATAGGGGATATTTGCCTCTCATGTTTGCTTACATCACTTAGATAGCAGATAGGAAACTACAGCCGGAATAAATATTTCATTAGTTCCAAAGAGGAAAAGACATTATCACGTGACAACAAATGTAGATTTAGTTGATTATATAGCATATATTTACAATACTTAAATCATATAGCCTATTACAAAAACAGATCAATTTTCGATAGCCTGCAAGAGCATTGTTGCCGTTATGCTATTCACTGCATACTTTTGATTACTATTATATTCAAAATTGATTGATGAAATCTTTAATGGAAGTTTCTCTTTTTCTATTAAGGAAGTTAACTTAACTATATTAATAAATCTTCCACAAAGCATCAAAGTCCCGCAATATAATTTATAGTCATTCTCAGAGTCAATTATTTCAGGAGTATAGCTCACAATCTGAATGCCCTCAACAGCGAAACTATCTGCTAAAAGTTGGAGTATTCGTCCATTACTTAATAACGATTCAGAAGTTGTAGGCATGACATTTTTTTGTAATACCATCGCTGAGGCATTAGGAGGCAACATTTCAATTTTCTGATTCTCTTTATATAAATCATAGGTTTTCTTGATTCCTAATTCCCAAACAGCAATAGGAGCTATTATCAGTAAACAAATCAATTTAATGATTCCGGTATAAGCTTTCATAGAATGGATTATAATGTTATTTGTAGTTCAAAGTCAAAGAAATTAGCATTCTTTCGTCTGGCAAGCGAAACTATTTCCACCTTTGCAAACAATTTATCCGCACTAAGTAGTTGAGAAAAAAGAGTTACACTTCCAGGAGTCTCCACCCATCCTTTCACAATTATCGTATTAGCACGTATATCCAACCCCTTTTTATGTTTATTTAGGCCAGCACTACCATTGGAAAAAGGAAAGATAGAAAGCACATTTAGTCTAAGATTAGTCGGTACATAAGAGGCTATTCTATCAGCGATAAGAGAAAAAGAGCAATCCGGTATTTTTTGATATTCATCTACTAATCGACTTAATTTATTTTCATTGTGTTGCTTAGCCTCATCACTCTTCCTTTTTATATTAATCTGGGTTTGCATTATCTCGTTTTCTCGCCGAAAATGAGCATTCGCAAAATAATTACCAAGCAATGTAAAGAAGAAGAATATAAGTATTGGCAGTTGCAGCTTATGATACAATACATCACAAACAATCTGCATTATTGGGGGAGATTTGCGGATTGCCCTGAAATTCATTTCTTCCTGATAAAACGCCTTCAATAATGCTTTTATATCCGAATCGCCTCTTTTTCTAATTAGTGTTTTTATGATGTATATTCTATTTTTCTTTAAGTCCTCCAATAAATCCTGAAGCATTTCTTTACGCACAAATGAAAGTATCTGTTCACCTCCTCCATCAACAAACGTCATGTCCCAAAATAGTTCTTCGTTTTCTGTAATCTTATTTATATAAGCGTCTCCTTTTACACACTGTTTAGAAACGACTTGATTACCGGTCACAAAAAGAACCGCCATATTATGCTTCCACTTTTCCAATGACTTTATTCCCTCGAATTGTTTTGGGTCGAGACAGATTTGATCCTTTGCATATTTTACCTTCCACAACTTTATGCTTATCTCTTCACCAGTTGTACATATTTCAAAAAACAACATATTTCTTATCATAATAACTTATTCAATAATTGAGGGTTTGATAAAAATATTAAGCTTTTGTAATTTCTTACTCTTGGATGAAGAGCCAAATAACCATTTTAAAATAGGGATACGCGCAATAAGAGGTAGGCCTGTGCTTGATTGGTTTGACAAACTTTTTTCAATACCTCCTAAAAGCACCATTTCTTGGTTTCTTACCTTAATAATAGAATTAAAGCTTCGGGTAGTTGCTCCCGGAGGTGCATTCTCACTTTCACGTTCCGTGAACTCGCTTTGTGAAAGATCTACTTTAAGAGTGATACAACTATCCAGACTAACATACGGAGTAATATCCAGCGTCAAACTAGCCTCAACATTTTTCCACTGATAAGACTCTGACTGTAACGGATTTTGTGTACCGATGATGTTTGTTTGAGTCTCCTTGTAATATTTTGTCTCTCCACTTTTCAAGGTTGCTTTATGCCCATTTAGCGTGGCCAGCTTGGGTGTAGAACGCAATATAACCTTTCCATTTTCTTCCAACAGCTTTAAACCCATATAAAAGTTGGGACTTACTTTTCCAAGATTAATGGAACCAAATCCATTAAAAGAATTTATTAGTTTATTAACAGAGTTAGCATTGAGAGAGAAATTCACTCCGGGGCTAAGAGTTCCTGATGTCGTAGCCGGTGTTTTACCGAGCCCCATAGACACACCCGCTTCCCGTGTGCTGCTATCTGTGGCATCTACAATGATCACATCAATAGATATCAATGGCACACTTTTGTCGATTTCGCCTATAAAAGAAATTAGTTGCATCAATTTTCGTTGATCTCCGCTAGCCACAAGACTATTTAGATCAGGGAAAGTCAGAATTTCCACACCATTCTTTAACTCTGCCGGAATTGCCTCCATCACCTTATCTACCGTCCTAAATTTCATTGGAATCACTCTTATGGAAGAAAGGCTCCCATTTTCATTCACTTTACCAAATAAATAAATACCATTCTCAATGCGCCACGTAAAGTTTGTCCCGGTAAATAAGACTTTTAGAAAGGAGTTAAGATCTACCTTTTCAACATATATACCCGTAGGATGATCCAAATTATCAGTGAAAAAATAATTTAACTTAAGCCGTCTGCAAATATCCGGCAAGATATTACGGATATTGCCATTGCTTATTCTGGCGGTAACTAAGCCCAAAGAATCTACGCTAAGCTCATCCATACTAAAGCTAAACCTACTTTGCTGCGCCTCATTTTTATCTTCATTCCCTTGGTACATAGTCCAAGTCGTTTTATCTTTCTTTTGAGCGATCAATGCATTTACAACTGCAATAGATTGTATTGCCTCATCAATTGCCATGGAGTTGCCGAATGAAGACACTTTATAGGCAAACAGTTTTTGTGGTA
This sequence comes from uncultured Bacteroides sp., assembly GCF_963666545.1. Lineage (NCBI taxonomy): Bacteria > Pseudomonadati > Bacteroidota > Bacteroidia > Bacteroidales > Bacteroidaceae > Bacteroides > uncultured Bacteroides sp. Next base: position 1,341,647 of record NZ_OY762899.1, read on the forward strand.
CAACAATGTTTACCCCTGTCTTTTGTGAAAAAGATTTTGCCACATTCACTAATTTAGCATCGGTAAAATCAAATGAAACTTCTTTCTTATCGGGATCATAATCGATCTTCAGTTTAGGCTCCTTAATCGGCGCACGATATAAATTGACCGACAAGATATTCCCCACCAATTCCACATCAAGACTATACTCTTTACAAACAAAGAAAAGTATATCAATAATGCGAATTTGTTTGAAATTACAGGTAATCGACCTCTCTGCACTAAAGTTAACATTTATATTTACTCCACTTACCTTGGCTATATTTTTAAACAATTCCGCAATAGACATATTGCTAACCGAAAAGTCCATTTTTTCATTATAAGACGAATCTATCTGCACAGCCCGGTCTAACGTCTCCTTTAGCACAGACAGACGTAAGGAGTCAGTAGTCTGTGCATGCATATTTCCTAAACAAACAAAAGAAAAAAACAAGATTAAAGCACTAATAAGGAATAAATATCTTTTCATATTATCAGAGATCAGATTATATCATTTATAATAGGTAGGATTTCTTCTAGTGAAGTTTCTCCTTCTTGCAATAACGAAAGAGCTGAATCTTTAAGCGTCGTCACATGTTGTCGTTTGAGATAGTCATCCACATTCAAATTATTCTTTCGAATAGCTTCAGAAAGGTATTGGTCAATCCTGATTACCTCATAAATGGCCTTACGACCTGAATACCCCGTATAATAGCATGCTTTACAACCGGTAGGCTGAAAGTAATTCTGTTGGGTATCAACACCTAAGGCGAGTGCAGTCACATGATCAATTGCATACTCTTGTTTACAATGAGGGCACAGCAAGCGAATCAACCTTTGCGCTACGCAGGCCACCAACGTATCTGATATCAAATAGGGATGAATACCCATATCTGTCAGACGAGTAATACTGCCCCAAGCGCTATTTGTATGGATAGTAGACAGTAACAAATGTCCGGTTAGCGAACTGCGTACAGCCATCTGGGCCGTATCTTGGTCGCGTATCTCCCCTAACATAATGATATCGGGGTCTTGGCGAAGAAACGTACGCAAAGCATTTCCGAATGTAAGCCCTATTTCTTCCTTCAATTGTACTTGATTGATACCTGTTAGAGTATATTCTACCGGATCCTCAATGGTCAGAATATTGTTATCCTCCCTATTAAGCATACGAAGTGTAGCATAAAGAGTGGTACTCTTTCCGGAACCGGTAGGGCCTGTTATTAATACCAAACCGTTAGGATTAAGGATGGATTTAGCGTAATCATCGTATTGTTTTTGACTAAAACCCAATTTCTTTAAGTCCAATAAACTTTGATCACGGGTTAATAAGCGTAGCACAATCTTTTCTCCATAAATAGTAGGAAGCATGGATACACGAACATCGAACTTCCGATTGTTCTTCTCAAATAAAATTCGTCCATCCTGAGGAAGTCTTTTTTCAGATATATCCAGATTCGAAAGAATCTTTATCCTGTTTACCAATGCCGGATAATTACTCTTCTCAATGACATACCTTTCTATAAGTTTCCCATCAATACGCATACGTACTCGGCAGCGCTCTTCATAAGACTCGATGTGAATATCGCTGGAATGAATAGAATCGGCCTCTTCGATAAGAGAGTTTACAAAATCCGAGTCACTTATATGCGATATATTAATGCTTTCCGTTGCATCTTTTGCTTTCCTATAATAGAGATTAAACCCTTTCTCAAAATCCTCTACAGGCACAGAAATAATTGATATACTAAAATTAAAAAGTACCCTAATCTCCTGCATGGTATCAACATAATCCCAGCCTTCTTTTCCATAGCACTTCAACAACTCTTCTGAATATTCATACGGGATCAGTTGATATTCCCGTGCCTCAGAGGAAGAAAACAATTGGACAACCTCCGTAGCTATATGCTCGTCTATGACCATAGTATATTAATTTTCTGATAGATTAATAACACGAAATAACAAAGACCAACACCCGATATTAATGGAATCTTATCATTCCCTACATCCTTACTCCTATTATAAGTATATATAAACCAAGTAATAAGTGTAAGACTAAAAGAGATAATTAAGAAATACAGAAAGGCACGATACGTAAAATAAGGGCTCAGTAAAAAGATAAAAATAACATCCCCCCAACCAATAGCCTCTTTCTTTTTGAAACGAAAATGCATGTATACCTTTAGCACACCTCCTATCAGTAGCAAAATGGCCGTATTGATTAGCATATTCCATCCGGTGAACGACAGACCGAATTTATAAATACTTAGCCCTATTTGTATTCCTCCAAAAAACAAGAGATGCCATAAGAGCACATAACGATGACGAAAATCCCATATAATCAACACAAGCAGAGGTAATAGTATGAAAAGTTCCATAAGCTCTAATCTTTTGTTACTTCAACCATTTTTTTATTCTGATCTACCTCCCAAACATTATAAATGCCGTCCTGATCAAAGTCAACCACAGAAGTAGCCGTAGCACGATATCCATTCTCCCCCGCTTCCACTATTTCTATAAGATAATTAGCATTTCCACCATCGGTCACCAACGGCTGTTGCTCAAAACCAACCTCTTCCAAAGATGCTGAATATTTGGAGTACGTATAGAAATAAGTTTTTTCCAAAGAATGGAGAAAGATGAGCTGTTGCTGTGCTTCTACACTCTTCGCCCGAGAAATCAATGGCATCAGATTAGGTAATGCAATAAGAACCAAAATTCCTATTATAACAATAACGACTAGTAGCTCCGGCAGAGAGAAAGCCTTAAAGCGATGTTTCAATATTTGCTTGTGATTCATATCGATTGATTTACACTTTTTACAACTACACAAAAATATGCATTACAAACCAAAAGTTATGTTATCACAACGTTATCAATCGCTTTTCTCAATGTTATTTTTTTAAGTAAGAAAAACAGAAAATATCAATGATAAATCACTAATAATCAAATGATTAACACCGAATCCTATGTTAACAAGACATTAGCCCAATGTTAACAGAATGTTACCAGAAGAGTTTGTTTCCAAAGAACTAGTACACTGATTTGATTTCTTCTCGGCGATATTCACTCTTTTTAAAGAAAAACGGATAAGCGATCTGCTTGTCTCTGGCAATCTTTACATTATATAAAGTCCCGGCATAAATACCATTTTCAGGAAGATAATAGCACTCTTTTACGTAGACAGCACCCAAAAGTGTTCCATTAATATCAGCAATTCCATCCACATAAAGCAATCCGTGAAATACCGCATCAGATTCCTGACGGTAATTGGAGTCAACCGTAAGACTGTTCCCTCTTTCAACGCTCCCAAAAACAATGGCATACCCCTCCACGCAACTCTTACTACCTATATTCAGATAAGTTTTACTCTCATTCCCTTTCAAGTAGATTCCCGAAGGATAGCGCAACTGAACGTGTTCTTTCAGAATCACCGTGTCACTGGCTAAAATCTGTAGCGACCCAACGAAGCCGGCCTCTACAATCACTTTTCTGGCAACTAAAATAACATCACTTACTACAGATTCTTTGGATATCGTCACCTCATCGGCATAAAGCATCAGGTTTCCCCGCAAAACCAAACCTTCGGTCGTTCGAGGTAAAGCAAACCGTGATGTTTCCTCTTTGAAACTATAGTATTGCTTTGTTTTGTCGTCTTGTGAAGGAAAAGAAGATACTTTTTCCCATTTACGCAAGCTTTCAATTTGCTTAAGATAAACAGAGTCGACATCAGGGAGCTCCTTCTCGGCAAGGTGAATATCAGAATTATCTATTTCCTTACCGGAAAAGGGAGTATTGCCCAACTGAATATTGTTTATACCATTGATTGGAGCAAATACAGGCCCATCAATCCGAGTTGTTCCTGCCAGCGACAATGCCATATCACGACTGCAAACCCATAGCGCCGCCTCTTCTTCACAATCCTGAGTCTTTCCTAGCAGTCGAATCGAATGATAGTCATTGCTTATTGAATGAACACAAACAGATTCATAGAACCCCCAAGGCCTTATTGCAAAGTGAACAACCGAAGACGGTTCATCTTTGTATAACTGATATTCATAATTGCTATTCTCTAAAGAAGAAACCAGAGAACTATCGTTATCATACAAAACAAAAGCCGAGTTCAAATTCTCTTTCTGCTGTCTTTTTGAATGATAGTTTGCATAGAATAAAGCATTTATGTCGAAGAGAGTAAATGCAAACAACACAAATAAGCATACCAGAACACTAATCACCATGACTGTAGGAAGAGCTGAAGCTTTTAATTTTTTCATTTTGATTATACAATTATCACTACCGACAAATGTAACGTTTTCAAGCAAGTTTATAAAACACATCTTTCAATATTAACGTAAAGATAACATTGGGCATTGAAATGATAACGTTCCGGTAACGTAGTATTTGATAAAAAGTTCATAAATTCACTTACGGAACACGAACAGACGTTTCGTATACATAACCCCCTTTAAAGCCTGTAGAAAGGAGAATAGAAAGAATGACCGTTAAGATTTTCACTGTTTAAAGAAAGTATTTATGATTAAAATAATATCATCTGCCGATTTCTATGTTAACGTTAGGTTAACGTTGCGTTAACCTAGCGTTAACATAGAAATCAGTCTAATAATTGAAAATATGAATAAACTTTTTTATCTAATTCTGATTTGTTTTTACTTGGTTAGTTGCGACGATATATTTGTTGAAGATATATCCAATAAAAAAACAACGATTATTGCACCTGCCGATAATGCATCTTTAACCAACAGCGAAATTACACTGGCATGGGAAACAATCGAAGGAGCAGAGAGTTATCAAGTTATTGTTGTCTCTTCTTCATTCGATAATATCGAAAAATTTGCATGTGATTCTGTCACTACAAATTACAAATTAAAGCTTCCTTTAGATGCCGGCACTTATGAATGGTCCGTACAGGCGCATAATTCAGCTTACAGTTCACTCAAAAGTTATGGGAAATTCAAAGTTACCGCACCATGAAAAACAATAAAATAACCACCTACATCTTATTATTACTATCTGCGGGAGTATGGGGCATCATCGCTTGGCGTGTATATGCCTCTTTGAAAGATGATACTCCCGGCATTCAATCTGTAGCAAAAGCTCCTAAAAAAATGAAAGAAGACACCATTGCCCTCTTATTAAACTACAGAGATCCTTTCTTGGGCGATTATCCAAAAGGAAAAACAACGATTAAAGAACAAAAAGCAAAACCTGTTCCGGCAAAACAGGTTAACATACAGCCTCAGGCAGAGATACTGCCGGACTTTCAATACAAAGGAGTCATCCGATTGGGTAAAGAGTCACAAGTCATCGTTAGCCGTAACGGCGAAAATGTAATGTTGAAACTTAAAGATAAGATTGGAGAATTCAATGTAGCGGAAATCAGAGACGATAAACTAGTAGTCAGTTGCAAAGGGAAAAAATACGATTTGCCCCTGCAATAAACATTCATACAGCATAATATGAGGTATATCCGAAAACAACTACTCTTTAGAAAGCTGGCAGCTTCCACACTGCTGGAAACTATTATAGCTTCGGTTATCTTTATGATCATTTTTGTTATGGCTATGGATACACTCACCCGTCTTATGACTTTCGACAACGAAGACGCTGACTACATCGTTATTGAAAATGAATTAAGAAAATGCAAAAGGCTCGTTTGTTTAAATGAACTTCGTTCCGAAGCCAAGACATTTACTTATGACTGGGGAGAAATAGATGTCGAAATCTCCAATTATAAAGAGAATATATATCAAGTAAATATGATTGCCGTAACGACCAATCAACATCGGAAAATCAGTTACCGTTTTTTGAAAGCAAATTAATTAGCAACAATGAGTATCAAGAAATCAAATCCTTTGGAATCACTCCGCAAACCATTCAGCGGTACAACGCTAACCGAAATGCTTGTGGTCATGATTATCACCGGCATCTTGTTTCTACTTATTTTTGATGGTCTTAACATCGTAAATAAATATAAGCGTATACTAAATAATAAGCTGAACCAAAAATCAGAAATACTAAATGGGCATCAAGTATTGGAGGTTCTTCTCGAGAAAACCGACAGCATGCGTAAGAATGAAAGTGAGATACTACTCTTCAATGCCGGAGTTACCTTCGGACACTTAGCCATTGATAGTACCCGCATTCTTTTTTATGAGAACGAAGAACATATTGATACCTTATTTACTAACCTGATCGACATCCGATATCATTCTTTATCGGAAGAATCACCGTTGATCGATTCTATTTTTCTCTCTGTGCCGATTGGCCGTGATACTATACAATTGAGCTATGGTCTCTCTCCATATAGCGGGTTGAACTCAAATAATAATTTGTCCTATGATAGAACTGAGTAATAAAAATTATAAAATTGCCGATCAGAAAAAGTACCTTCTTTTCTCGCAGTTATATTCGCTTCTCAAGTCCGGCTTGAGCTTTAGTCGTTCGTTCGATCTTTTGATTCAAGGAGAAAAAAAGAAAAGAGAATCTGAATTATTAAAGAGCACCTATCACCATATTATTATAGGTCATGAATTTTGGAAAAGCATGGAGCTTACCGCCTCATTTACCGATCTCGATTGCGGAGTCATCCGTATTGGTGAAGAAACCGGTAAACTCGACCAATCATTGATGTTTCTCTGTGATTATTATCACAAAAAGACCGAACAGCGCCGAATGCTAATCAGTGCATTAAGTTATCCCATCATTATAGTGGTTGTCGCCATGCTGGTTCTGTTCTTTATGATTACGATGGTAGTGCCCATGTTTGAGCAAGTATATGCCCGTATGGGAGGCAGTTTACCCGAAATTACAGTGTTGATGCTAAAAATATCCTCTAATTTTCCAATTGTCGTTACCATATCAGGTTTCCTTATCCTCGCCTACGTAACGATCAAACTCATATATGGTAAAACGGAAAAATACAGAAAAACAGCTTCAACGATACTCTTAAATATTCCCTTGATTGGCAATCTAGTCAGGACACACTATCAGGCACAATTCTGCAAACTCCTGTACCTGTTAGTCTGCTCCGAGGTACCATTGCTCAGATCACTCGCCATGCTCGAGTCCATCATTCGTTTTTATCCATACAGTAAATCCTTTGCAGAGATGGTTAAGGGACTAAAAAAAGGCGAATCCTTTGCAGACAAGATGGATGAATTCCAAGATCTCTACGGCAATAAGCTAATCACCCTCATACGTGTTGGAGAAGAAACCAACTGCCTGGATAAGATGCTGTTGAACCAAGCCAATGACATAACTTCCGAGCTAGAGCACGACCTAAAACAATTAGGCAACGTATTGGAGCCCATTCTCATTATTTGTATCGGAACGATTGTGGCCTTTGTTCTTATCGCAATGTATATGCCAATGTTTCAGCTGGGGCAGACGATCAATTAAGAAAGAGAAACAACTATGCTTCAGAAAATAGAATTTAATCAGATGTTCGGGTCTATTCGAGTAGTCCAGATGTGCCGCTCCAACTATTCCTAGCATATATACCAAAATATCTCGGCATGCATCTCATAAAGAGCCGCCTAGGGGGGAACGTGTTTATGACCTATCCCTAAGTTTAATGCTGCTAAGCACAATAACTCTTGCCCTGATAAAGAAAGCTGAATAATTTCTAATTTATTTACATAATTATACTTCAAAGAAACGCCCCAAAAGTTGGATAAAAACTTTTGGGGCGCAGTTCATTTGGCTGAGCTTTTTATGTAGCAAGAAATTCTTATCGATATTTTTTCATTTCTTCGCTCAAATCTTTAGCAAATTCGTTGATATCTACTACAAATCCTGCTTTTTCTTTAAGTGAGAAAATATTGATTAACCAATTATTCTCCTCAATACGATCTATAAAATCGTCTTCAAACTCTTCTATCGTAATTTCTTTTACCAAGAAGCCACTCCAATCATCAAAGGCAGTCATTAAGGCATATTCGGGTGCAGGCCAAAACGATATGACAGTTTTATCTTCAACATCAGCCATTACCCAAAAACCTTTATTATCAATCAAGCAATACATTTTTTCTGAATCTGCTACTCTTTTTATAAAGTATTGATATCGTCCAAAAGCGTCTAATTGACATACAGCACTTATTTCTTTTTCTGATATTTTCATTTTAATTAGGATTTTCTTTGTTCTTTCTACCGTTATTGTCATACTTATGCTGTCTTTTATGCAGATCTTTATCTTGCAGATTTGAATGTTTATAAGAATAACCCTTTGCCGCCTCTTTTCCTCTAGAATGAGCTAAATCCTTTCCAGGAGGATTACGCATATTAACCCTTTTCCCTGTATCAACTGCATTTTTTCTTGCTTTATCCAGCCTCGATCAGCACTACTTGTTTTAGTATCCCGAAATCATCGTAAACGTAATAGATTTCACAGGTGCAAAAAACAGCAAAGATTCCCGTACCTTTTTATTAAATAAAATTTAAACAAGCTCTAAGTAAAGCAATACATTAGATAAATCTTTAGAGGCCAAAAAAGCTTGGAATTCTTGCAACTGAAAGAATGATAATTTTCCCATCAGTATTCTTTTGGGTTCGATACACATTCGTTCAAAGTTTACAATCGCTAAATCTTTTGCAGGATAGTATCTTTTTTATCATGTTAGCACTGTCATTTCGTCATACAGTAACAGCTATTGACATTTAAATAGTTGCGAACTTGCTTTTTGATATATTTACATTGTTTTTTCAATATTTACCATAATTTGAAGGGCTAATTTTGTTTCCTTTGTAAGTATAGTAATAAAAATATGGATCAAATAAAGGAGGTGGAAATCCTTTTCCATTCTTATCTACTGTATATTGATCATTTGGAAAATAAATGAAATCAAAATATTTTTTGTCATTAGTCGGAATTATAAATTTATAAAAGTAGAATTCGAATTCATATTTTTTAAATTCGTTCGACAATACAATAATAGGTATCATTTTATCATCAATATAACCAATTATTCTACTATTGTTAGAATAAATATAATCATCAGAAACATCCTCCGCTTTTGCTGATGTAAAACAAAACTCGGGATTTGAATCATAAATTCTCAATACTAAAATAAGAACATTTTCTCCATCTTTCAATATATGCGTACTATCTTTAATCCCGTGTATGATTGAATCTAATTGACTATTTATTACTTTAAATCGCTGTAATTCAAATCCATTATGTTTAGATTTATTTTTGCAATTGGAAAATGCCAACATAAATAAGAATCCAATACAAACAATCAAAATTCTATTTCCTTTTTTTATTCTCATATTTGTAAATATTTGCATTATTGTAGTAAATATATCTTCTTCTCGGGACATCGTAAACTCTATAAACAGTAGTATTGTTAGGGTACTTTCTATTCATATAATTTGTAAAATCTTTATCGCCACTATTTTGATGCTCTGGCACATACCCCGATGGCAAACCACCTTCAGGATGGCTATGTGTGAGTCGACTAACGTTATAGCCATCACTAGATAATTTATTTGAAATTAACGAACCAGCAGCTTCAGTTCTTTTTTTGTGAGATGTCGAAATGATATTATCACTCTCTTTTGAGTTATTATATTCTATTCGACTAAATTCTACTCCAGTGTTTTCAGACAAAAACTCATCGACTTTTCCTGCGACCTTATCATTGGACACGTTGAAATAATCACCAACCTTATTCCCTTTGTCATCAGTGTAGCTTTTAATTTCTCCTACCGACCCAGCAGGCATTACTAAGGTGTTATTTTTATTGTCAACTGCAATAAGTTTATCATCTTTATCCTTAATACCAAAGAATTTTCTTACAGCATCGAGTATAGGATTAGTTTTGTAAATATATCCTTCCTTATTAACTGAGTAGTCTGTTAAACCCTCTGGATCTATGATATTCACAGGATTATTGTGGCAATAAACATAAGGCGATATTTCAGGATATTTCTCACACAATGGATCTACAGTACTAAATCTTCCCAACACAGGATCCATCAACCTAGCAGAGTAATCATACAAATTCAGCCCTCTTTCCGTATCCAATTCCTTACCATTGTACTTGTAAGGCTGCCCGCTCGCAGTAACACCTTCGGCAAACGACATCCCGAACGGATAATAATGGCTCGTCTGAACGATTCCTCCACTCGCATTCGCTACCACACGGTTATTGCCCAAATGATCAGTTAAATAGAAGTAATAAACACCATCTTCTATATAACCGCCATCAACCAAGATCCGTTTGAGGGTTGTTCCAGTTCCGTTTACACTTTCATAGATCACATTGCCAACATAGTCCGTCTGCTTGCTGTTCGTACCGCTCCATTGTTGTACCGTCCGCAGTTTACGACCATCGGCGGCATAGATGTACGTATTCGTTGCCTGTCCCAACATATTCTTAATTGTGACACTCTGCGGCAAATTTAGTAAATTATATCTAATACTATCAATCCCTTTATTTAAATCTTTCGTTAAATTACCATCTTTGTCATAATAATATTCTTTGGCTGCTGTGGAGTTATTCTTAAAGTCCATAGATTCCGACAAAGTGACATTTACTCCTGCATCATCCGCTTTGATCAATTGATTACCCGCATAGCTCATACTTAGGTTATCAATCGTACCGAAAGTACTTGTCCCCGTACGGCCGTTACGAATAAGATGAGTCATATTGCCATGTTTGTCGTAAGCATAAGAAGTGCTATAACTCGTGTTGGCAACTCCTCCTTCCAGATAACCGGCTGCCGTCAATCGGGAGAGGTTGTCATAAGCGAAATTGTAACCCCTTGTTTTATCTCCGCTTGTTGTCCAACTCATAGCAGAGATGTTGCCGTTGTAACGGGGAGTATTGTTTCCGTAAGAATCGTTATAGTACAGTGTTTGGCTGAAAAGTGGAGAACTTGAAGACTTCATCCACGAACGAACATTGTAGGCATACGTGGTGGTCAAGGTTGCAAGAGAGTCCTTCATATTCGTTTTTAGTCGGCCAAGTTCATCATAAGTGTTCTTAACCAATGTGACCAGCCTTCCCATATTGGCACCACTATTCAGTTTATGTTTTACCGTAAGCAATCTTCCTGCATGGTCGTAGTCATACGAGTAGATCTCAGTCTGAGTGGTTTTGCCTGTGGCAGAATGGATATGTTTCTTCTGTGTAGGCTGTCCCGTGAAGTTATAAGCCACATATTCTTTCTCGATGCCGCTCGTTAAATGATTGTTGGATTTAGTCTGTATCACACGACTTCGGTTATCATAGTACATCACGGAATACAGGTAAGTCGGAGTGGTGGAACCATCCAGCCTGGCTGTCAATGTCCCTGTAAGAAAAGTTTTAGCACTCTCTTTATATCGAATGCCAAAACCGGAAATCGGTTCATACCGGAAGTCTGTATCTGTGGAATCGGGAATGCCGTTTTTGCCCATAAAAGCATAATCATCATAGTAATTCACATTCAGAACCGTGGGGCTGACAAGAGTGACGCCCGACAAGACGTAACCCTTATAGGTACCTATAGTGTTATCACGTTCGGCCTTCACCACAACATTGTTCAGCGGCGGGGTTGCAGACAAGGCACTGAAACTATTCTTGCAAATACCCGTCGTACAAGTACGGCCGAAGATATCGGGAAGAGTGAAACTCCATTCCCCTTTCTTACGTTGTTCGCCATCTTGGGAGAAGATCAATCTGTCGCCCGTATCATACACATAGTAGTTCCAACTACAACCCGGAAGGCGTTTGGCCTTGCAACGGTTTCTGCCATCATACATGTACAGATAAGCATAATTTCGTAGGATGGCTGAATTAACATTTGTCCACGAAGTGCCACTCTTCATTCCATCCGATGCCAGAGGAGGAAGAACCGCCGTCAGATTCCCGAAATCGTCATATATATAATAAGTATCATAAATTGATTTTGCAGTGCCATTACGGCCTATCTGTCGGGTAAGCACCACCTGTCCTAGTTTGTCTTTAAACTCAAAAGAAGCATTGCCATCCTCGTCCGTGCCGCGGGTAACGTACAATTCTCCCGTGGCATAGTTGCCTCCGTTAGTGATAGTTACAAGAGTGTCTGTGGAAGTAGCTTCCACCTTGTAGTAAATGCAGTTCAGGGTGTCGTTACCGGCAATGTTGGTAAGATAAGCCATTTTTGCACTGCGAGAGTTATTTTGCCAAGCTTGACCGGGACCGTATTGTTCCAGAACCCGGTTTAGCGGGGAGGCTTCATAGACGGGAAGCGTGTAAGGCTTTGCCTCGTCCGGGTAGCTAGCGTTCATGTTACTTTTGATCTTACTCAAGCTGACAAAAGCACCATTGCTATTCTGCAACGCTACAGGCAGCCAACTGCTGGATTCTCGTCCGGTGCCGTCATATTCTTGATAAGTGACAAGATCAGAACCGGTCGGGGTAATACCTTTCTGAACTGTTTGTATCGGGCGACCAAGGCCGTCATAATATTGAATCGCATCCATATATCGCTTTTGGTCCGCACTCATATACGTACGAGTATGAATGAAATTTTGATTAGCATCGCCAATCGGTTCTATTACAGGATCCGGTTCTACTATAGGAAGAGTACCACTAATGTTAGTCGTAATGCTATTCTTAACCAAATCTCCTTCTGATACGACATAATACGTGCCGGCTGCCAGACCCTCTATTATTGCCGGAGCCGTGTCGTTCGAAAATGAACTCACCAAATGATACAAAGCGTCTAGCAGATACAAATGCGAGCCGGAAGTCCTTTCCGCATTATTCGACAGGGTGACATTCATGGGATGGGTTATCTCAAACTTGTAAAATATATCCGCTCCATCTTCTCCTTCATAAGTATTAGTGAAAAGAAATGCTCCTTGTACATCATGATATGAAAATGTGGTGCTGTAACTTCCTAAGTCGATAGGATACTCTTTAGTACCAATAGGATAGGGAGGGGGAAATGGCATTCTAATCTCTTTTTTATTATATCCTCTAATTGATGTCCTAATGGGGTCATTTACTGATCCGGCATTTGAACCTTTTACTCCACATGAAGTAATAATATAAGTTCCAGGAGGTAAATCTGCAATAATGAAACAGTCTCTGCCTCCAAACATATCCTCTTGGGTAACATAGGGGAATTTCGCACTTCGTATAAATTCACGATATGCCTCTTTACTATTAGGGACTCTTGAAGGATGGGGTTGCTCTATGCCATAATCATTATAAACATTAATCTCTGTACAGGATAAGGTTGATCCAAAATTATGTATCAAAATATCCATTGTTGTATTTAATGTTATCTTATAATGTATAGTCTTGCCAATATTTGATCCATAAGGCTCAAATCCCCAATCACAAGCATTTTTCGTATCAGTGAAAAAGAATGGTTGGCTAACCGGGCCGACAATGACCGATTTTTCATAACTACTTCCCTGTTGTGCGAATGCGGGCATGCTGGTTAGTAATAAAATAAAACCTAATAGAATATTCTGATGATTTACTCGATTTCTCATAAAGTTTTTATTCTGTAAGTGATTAATTTTTTCATAGGGCCTTATAAGCCTAATTTATAAAAGAATGGTTGCCTCAAGGTTATTTCCTTATTATTTTTTAGAATAATTGTATTCATACGATTGGACATTTTTTTCAATTTCATTTTCCTTTATATAAGAACGTTTTAGATGTCCCCAATTATCATATTCATAGAATACAGTTTGCCCTGAAGGGTTTGTTGATGAGGCTATGCCATGCACTGAGTTATAAGTATAGGTAGTGATTAAAGCATTTTTTAATGAATCATGAGAATATAGTTTCTTTAGTTGCAGCATATTTATTTCTCGCAACTTTGATAGCTCTTTAATACTTGATAATCCCCAAATACTATTTACAGCCTCTTCTACTTGAGGATATGTTGAATTTTCAATTTTGGCAATCATATATCGTCCATTAAAAGACCACAAATATATTATGTTCTTGCAACCACCCTGAACCGTTACCTGTAAAGGGTTCCCGTAATCATCGTATTCGTGGTACTCATTTCTGACTACCGAGGCATTCTCTCCCACAGCGATCTCTTCCGATGCAATAACAGGCAAGAACTTATTTAATTGATCATCTTCATATATCTTATAATTATTAAACTTTCTTGAGATCAATTTCAACTTATTTCCTTCTTTCAAACAGGTCATCTCGCTGATGATCGGAGCTAAGAAATTTTTCTTAGCCATCGCTCTATTGACATCTGACGGTACAGTATGACTATGACTATAAGCTTTGAATAGATCTCTTCCGTTAGGAGCAGATATCATCTGCCCTGTTAGATAATACATATTGTCATATAGAAAGCTTTCTTTTGTAACCAAAGAATCTTCTTTGGTACCATTGCCGTAATAATAATCAGTTGTTACTTTCTCTTGCAACAACGAAGGATATAAGAACACTTTATTAATTTGATAGCTGTTTATCCAACTTTCAGAATACATTTTATTCCCCAGAGGAAGATGAGTGTGTTCTCGAACTATAGATCCAGGTTTTTTATAATACAAGTTGAACTTATCAGAGGCATCCGGAAGGTATTTATATTTAGATGATATATTCTTAAGCAGCTTAGAGGCTCCGTCATAGATCCTTTGCTGTTTTATCTTTCCTCTGGTATGAGATAAGTTTACCAAATCTTTTTTAAAGTTAATCATATAATAATCGTTAAATCTCACCGCATACTCCGGTGCCGGGTATTTATCATCAAAAAGAATATCCGGATTTGTGACATAATCTGAGAAGTCGGTGATTGTATATCCGTCTGAAATCTCTCCTTTATCATCTCTCCTTACTTCTATAACCGATGAATAAGTAACGTGATCATTTTCGTAGGAAGTTACATCAAAACCAGAATTTGACGATTTCAAAATCTTATATTTAGTCTCAGGAAGATAAGAATATCGGTCTTCCTGCACCAAGTAGTGTATAGATTCGTAATACCTCGGCTTATAAAATAAAATACCGCTGCTGATAGAACTGCCCAAATCTTTCTTATAAAAATATTCCTTGGCATTTTTATTTCCCTGGCTACTTACATCCGTTATTTTTTTTACACGCACACCACCAGCGTGTTTCTGTTCAGGATATAACTTGGGAAGAAATTTGTTATCACTCCTTCTAGCCAGTATCTGAGAGTAATCGTGTTGTTCATATTCGATTGTTGTAGATCCTCCTGTTGGATAGTCTATTGATTCTAACATTCCTATTTTATACGCATCGCCGGATGGCTCCCGCTCATTGCTTGTGTATGATAAGTCCAAAGTTTCTTCGTTTATGTCAAATTCAGGCAAAAGACTACTTTTGAAGTCATAATTGCCATTCCAATAATTCCAATAATCAAGATTCGTAGTATAGGGGGCTGGAAGATCACAATTTCCACCAAAATATCTGAATGCATATTTTTGATCTTTATTTAAAATAAGTTGAGAAAGAAATCTTCTTGGAAAGTTATTTCCTCCCCAGACTTCATACTTTAGATCACAAGACTCAACGGTACTCTGTGCAATGTGATCATAGTGAGATATGCTATCAAGCTGGGCATTTACTTTTTCAAACTCCCATAAATACTCCGAGTTAGATAATGTAGACTCCATATAAGAGCTTTTTCGATTTGAATAAGAAAAATTAATCGACTCATTCTCAGTACTAATGGAACTTACTAAAGCTATTTTATTAAGATTGTGCATCCTATCTTGACGAGCAGAAGTATCCGGATAACCAGGAAGATTGGACATATCACAGGATGCGGAAAGAGAACATGAAGATGAGAAAACAAGACAATCTTTCAGATTTACAAGATGTCCAAAAAAATAGTCATATTCACTATCTTTAGTAGGTGATGACATATACTCAATCTTCAATTCTCTTTTATTGGGGGCGATGACTTTACTCAGATAAAAGGAGGTAATGAAAGGGGCTAGGTCTCCAATTGCTCTGTCAAATCCTCCCGAATCAGAAACATTCGAGTTATTCCACGATGTAATATAATACTCAACATTACTCATACGGCCTCCAAATTCATAAACATAACCATCATCCGTCTTTATCTTTATAGTTGAAGTTGCATACGGTTCATGAAAATTGACAAATGTATACTCGCTAATATCCACTTGATAGTTTCCGCCACTATCTGAAACAACATTAACAGAGCCGTCATAATTGATCATGAATCTACCTGAATGTTTACCAAAGTTAAAGTGATATATATCGGATGAAGCGTCGATAAGCATTCTCTGAGTCCCGTTATTAACATTCATAATAACAGTGGGTGTTTTTGTATCAGAAGGATCTCCAATCGGTATTTGATTTATATAGTCATTAATGACAAGATCATTATTCCTAAAATAGTTATTTCCTCTAATTTTTAAAAATCCGTAGTTTTTTCCATCGTATCCGCTATATTGGAACCCAGGATCTATTTCTTGATCGTCAGGCATCCCTTTTACTTCGCGCGTAATTACCCCAATTCCATTCAGTGACCAGTTCAACCCTGTATAGCCATCTTGTTTCATTGGCATAAAACCGGATGAGTTATAACTCAAGCTAATAGTCATGTCAAAATCCTTATCATGGAGGTTGGCAATGGGAATGGATAAATCCAAACGTCCTGAATTCATTGCAATGGGAACATTTCCAAACCTCAACATGTCTGCAACCTGAGGCGATTTTTGTACTTGCTGGGGATCAATCTGAGCAATGAGATCAATAATCGAGCATGAAAATAAAATGATTAAGATTAGGGTCTTTTTAAAGGTCATAGGGTTTCTATTTTTAATTTTAAATAATTACTTCATTAACAAAAGCTTTATTCACAGTAATGCGCAATGCATAAATTTCTGGCGGATGGTGATGAATAGGCAATCGTTTAATATGGCCTTGCCGATATTTGATCCATAAACCTAATTTATATTGGAATTCATCGTTAACATATCGCCATGAAATCTTCACCGACAAAAATATCTGCTTTATTTCACAAAGCATGCAATCCCTACGTTATCATTACGTTATTTTTTTTCGATCCTAGGTTAACAGAACGTTAACGAAAAAGTAGTCAATGCCAGTCAATGTTAACGCCTTATCAGCCATTTTTCCCTATTTCAGGGCAATACAGGGAGAAAAAGAAAATGCTACGTTAACAGAATATCATCTTGTTCACTTCCAACGTTAACGCAATGTTAACATTGAATTACTTCGGAATTATCTTAGCACAAATCTGCTATTTCTTAAAAACATAATACAACGTCCCACCATTACTCCGACGTGAAGGAATGCCCAACTTACTCAGCAGCCGACCGAAATGGACGATCTTGCCGGCGGTGAAGCGCATGCGGCTACGTTGTTGTATGTGTTCCAGAATGCCCACGGCAAGGAGCCACTCGCCTTCTTCGCCTTTCGCTACGCTGCGGAAATATTGGTGGAAGAGTTGCTCTATGGGCGATATTTCCTGAAACTCTTCGTTGTTCTCCGTCATCAGGCGCTCTTCGTTGCTGTCGAACCAGTAGCGTTCGCCGCCATAGAGGGAGTCCATGGCTTGGGAATAGAGTTGTTCGTAATGGATGGGGCGACTCATGTCGATCGGTGCGGTTACTTCGATGCAGATGAAACGGCGGCTGCCTGATGTGTCGGTGAGCAGGTCTTTATGGTTGCTGGTGCCGATGAACGAGGCGTAACGGCGAAGTTCTTGTACGGCACTGGCATGAGGAAGACGGGTGTTGACAACGGGTTTCTGGAGGATGTGCTTCATACTCGATATCAGACTATTTGTATCGAAACGATTGTGACCTTTGCGATTATAGCAATGTATATGCCGATGCTTCAACCGGGGCAAACGACCAATTAAGCAAGAGACAAATATGCCTCATTCTTCAGAAGATAGAACTTAATCGAATGTATGGTCTTGCCTGGCTAGTCCAAATCCTTCTCATGCAACGATTTATTTCCGTGTTAGAGATTCAACCTGACGAGAAAATAAATCGAAGACTTAGTAAACTATTGCAAAGAATACCGTCATAAGTAAAAATAAAATAAATATAGATATTAAATTCCACTTATTTCTCACAGACCATTCTTTATTAAAAAAACAAATGATGCCTAGAAGAAGTATCACTATAAGTGGAAAGAGATAAATTCCATTTACCAATATAGTGAGGAAATATTGTTCCCCACCTGAATGCCTAGAGTCAATCAGTGCCGCCAAAGTATATAAACAAATAAAATAGAGAATGAATAAAATAAGCGATAAAAGCCAAGGATTATTTTTTTTCATAAGTACGTTCTTTAAATTATTTAGGTACAATCTCACCATCAACTACTTTATAATTTCCAACAGGAAGTTTAGCAATTTTATCAAAAAAATCCCATAATACTTCTCTGCCCGTTGATCCATCGTACGATGCGGACAAAGTGACGTTTGTCCCCGCATCGTACGCATTGAGTCGTTGATTACCCGCATAGCTCATGCTCAAGTTATCAATCGTTCCGAAAGTAGTTGTTCCCGTACGACCATTACGAACCAAGTTCGTTATGATGATTGGTGTTTGCCAATTGAATGATACGATTACGGTTATCATAATAGAGAGCGGAACAGATCGTTTTATCGTAGTTCCCATTGAAAACAATTATCTTTGATGATATTTTTCTCAAATGGAATTTTAACGATGAGATTATTGTCTTTATAGACTAAATTTTCAGAACCTATTTGCCATTTGTTATTCACCCACAAGTAAGATTTGTTGCCGATAATATATGTAGGAATAGGGGCATCATTAATATTGGCAGTAAATAGAAAAGACTTTTCACAATTGTATATTTTTTCGTTCAATGAATTATCTATTTTCTTATTTGTCTTGGTGGTAAGATTTATAGAATATCCCTCCGTTTTTTCATCAGTGATAAATTTATAATATATTATTTCATCTTTTTTTAGTGCATACCCATCACACTTGCTTGAAATAAAATTAAGTTCTAATTTCCTACTATCGATAGTATACAATCTGTCTTGAACCAAGAAAACAAAGTAATCATTTAAAGTTTCTAAAACAGGTACCACTCCCTCCATTTCCATCTCATTGACTTCAATCTTTTGACAAAAGGTAATTTGCTTTCTATTATTCAATATTTTTATAAATAGCTCTTTCGTTTTGAAGTTAAGTTGAGCCAAGAGCAGGCTTGAAGTGCGATTATTATAACTAATTCCAATAATATTCGTATTTTTATTGGCTTTATAGTACACAATTTTTCTTTTCAGTTCTAAGTTCCAAAGTATTAAATCTGAGTCCTTAATATACAATATAGATGTATCTGACATGCTAATACATTTGTTTTTTATTTGTCTATCAAGTATCAACTTTTCATTATTATTAAAATTTAAAGCTTTAATTGTATAGATTGATTCCTCTGAGTCAATTTGCTCATTTTGCATATAGATTAAATACTGATTAGCTTTACAAACAAACATACCAGACTCTATATGTGCGTTTTTACTTAACTGCGAAAACACACAGACTACGTTTACATAACAAAACAATAAAATAAATAAATATTTTTTCATATATTATCTCATCATACCCGAGCATGTAATTCAGTTGATTAGTACCTGTTTCTGTTTTCAATAACGAATTTCAACTCTTTTTACATCTGCAGCCGTATTTTCTGACCAACCTGTTTGAGGGTTATAAATCACACGCTTCCCATCAGTGCCTATTACCCATCTTCCTGCGGGATCTATAAATTTCATCGGATTATCTAAACAATATATATACGGACTAACACTATAGTATTTCTCCACCATCGGATCCATCATGCCAAACCTACCCAAAGCAGGATCCATCAATCTAGCCGAATAATCATAAAGGTTCAACCCTCTCTCCATATCCAACTCCTTACCATTGTACTTGTAAGGCTGCCCGCTTGCAGTAACACCCTCAGCAAATGACATACCGAACGGATAATAATGATTTGTCTGAACGCCCCCCCATTTGCATTAGCAACCACACGATTATTCCCCAAATGATCAGTCAGATAGAAGTAATAAACACCTCCTTCTATATAAGCACCATCAACCAAGATCCGCTTGAGGGTTGTTGCAGTTCCGTTTACACTTTCATAGATCACATTGCCAACGTAATCCTTTTGCTTGCTGTTCGTGCCGCCCTATTGTTGTACCGTCCGCAACTTACGACCGTCGGCGGCATACATGTACGTATTCGTTGCCTGTCCCAGCATGTTACTAATCGCAACACCCTGCGGCAAATTTAGTAAATTATATGTAACGCCTGTTATTCCTTTGTTTAAATCTTGTGTAGAATTGCCATTTAAGTCATAAAAATGTATGTATTTTATCGGAAAGCATATGGAATAGGGGCAAAAAAAAGATTGATTCTCATTGCGACAACAATTTACGCTTTAAAAATATAGAGTGAAACAAAATACAAAAGGAAGGAACTAATAACATACAAAAAGACTAGCCACCCTTTTAATTTATGATATTTCTCATTCTTATAACGCAGTTCCAGTTCTTTATATTTCTTTTTGTCTATAAAAAACAAACTAATTATTATAAATACACACAAAATGCAACCTATCAATACAGTGCTAAATTTTATTTTAAGTAAAGAAAACACTAATGCTAATAAAGACAAAAAATAAAAACTTAAACTCCCCAACACCAAAAGACTTCCCATAAAATGTCCATCTTTCTCACCCCAGTTCTCATAAAATTTCGAGATTCTATAATAACAATAATCAAACCATGTTTTCATAATCCATCTTATTTAAAAAGTTGATACACAGAAAGACTAGGCTTTAACCCCACTCCACCCATAAAAAGAGATCCTTAGATTGTTGGTCAAATTTAGTCACTCCAATATTTGGAAGCAACCAATCTCATAAGAATAATTTTCTAAATCAAATTCGATATTGATGAATTGCTTCAATTTGCTTATCTGTTTTTTTTCACAGTATAGACGTAGTAATACATTAATGGATCTTTTTTTCTAGGTTTCATGATACTTTTGAGAGTTTCAAAATCAACATCATCTATATTATATTCACCTACAAGTTTATCTGTTTTTTTATCAAACCAGCTAATCAATCTTACTATTTTCATACTCAATTTTCTGTTTTTCTATTTGGTTTACCTTCTTCTCTCTTAAAAACATAATACAACGTCCCACCTCTAGTCCGACGTGAAGGAATGCCCAACTTACTCAGCAGTCGACCGAAATGGACGATCTTGCCGGCGGTGAAGCGCATGCGACTACGTTGCTGTATGTGTTCCAGAATGCCCACGGCAAGAAGCCACTCGCCTTCTTCGCCTTTCGCTACGCTACGGAAATATTGGTGGAAGAGTTGCTCTATGGGCGATATTTCCTGAAACTCTTCGTTGTTCTCGGTCATCAGGCGCTCTTCGCTGCTGTCGAACCAGTAACGTTCGCCGCCATAGAGGGAGTCCATGGCTTGGGAATAGAGTTGTTCGTAATGGATGGGGCGACTCATGTCGATCGGTGCGGTTACTTCGATGCAGATGAAACGGCGGCTGCCTGATGTGTCGGTGAGCAGGTCTTTATGGTTGCTGGTGCCGATGAACGAGGCGTAACGGCGAAGTTCTTGCACGGCACTGGCGTGAGGAAGACGGGTGTTAACCACAGGCTTCTGGAGGATGTGCTTCAGAAAGGCTTGCTGGGTGGTGGTTATCTGATCGAATTCGTCAATATTAATCAGGGCGAAACGGTTGAGAAACAGTTCGGCATCGCGCTTGCGACTGAAGTCGATGCTGTCGGTGTAGTATTGTCGCAGTTCGGGCGGAACGATGGAGCGGCAGAAGGTGGATTTCTTATAACCTTGCGGACCAACAAGCAGTGGTGATGTGCTGTTCGCGTGATTTTTGTCAAAACCTCTCCAATGGGCTACCATGTTGAGAAACCAGCGATAGAAAAGGTCGCGCCAGTAAGGATTGTTGCACTGCACGGTGTCGGCCAACGCACGGATGCGGTCTTTACCATCCCATCTGGAAAGAAAAGAGAGGTATTCTTCGATGGGTTGATAGATGGGCACGGAATCGGAATTGACATAACGTTTCACATCTCTATCCCACATTTTTAATCCTTCTTTCATGGCGCTGATGGCGATACTGTTGAGCACGCGGTCATTCACGGATCTAAAGTAGAAGCCAAAGGTGTTTCGCTCCCTATATTCCACCTCGGTGGTTTGGGTGTTATAGCGAAATTCGTAACGACGTTTCATAAATTCTTCCGTAGCCAGAGCAAGAGCCATTTCGTTACTTACACAAGGTTTATTACCAAAGCCTTTTCCTTTGAGGTAAACATTATGTATCGTGCTGCGAATGATCATTTCGTGTTCTTCGTCGTAATAGTGATAGCGCGTCCAGCGCACAGCATCATCTTCGGGAATGCCGGAACGAAAGCAATTCTCACCCAAGCGAACCAATAAAGGTTTCATATCTTTATCGGGATCAAAATCTTTCAACGAATTGAGCGCATCCGTCTCCGAGGTTTCAAAAAGCATTGACATCGTTTTATAGCTACCAAAGCCTGGCAGAAGGCGTTTGAGAGGATCCGGTTCGGCATTAACAGTCTCCTTATAGGTCATTTCGGTGGGCATCTCCGTGGGTTGTTGCAGATACAGAGGGGTGGCATTGGGGGCAAAGTACAATTCCGGATCGAAACTCAGGCGACAGGAGCGTTCGAGCGTAGGCTCTTTGAGCTCGATGTTAAAACTGAGTTCAGGCTGATAGATTCGGAATGCTTGTCGATAGGCATGCGCCTGAAACAGTATAATGTCTTCAGCGTTTTCGGGCAAGGTGTCGTCCGGACGGGTGAAGCGCACCCATATCTTCACACTCTTTCCACTGGAACCGGTAAAAGCGGCCAATGTTTGTGGAAAGTCGCAGACTTTTTGTTTCACTGAATCCACCTCATGCTTGCCTGCAAGGTGGTTTACTTCGAGCTGAACGATGCCGTTATACTCCGTCATCTGCACCATTCCGTCTTTTTTACGAAAGACTCCTGCATGGAGTAGCTTCGGAACTTTCTGTACTACCGGGATTTCATACCTCGGACGGGCATATTTCAGCTCCTCTCTCATGTTAATTACCAACTCATTGCTGGCACCCTTTTTCATCTGTTCCATCAATTCAGCCAGTGCAAATGCACGATAGGTCTGAGTCTTGCCGTTATCTCTTAATTGCGTAATTCTCACAGTACCAATTATTTACGTCATAAAATCTAGTTATTCGTGCAGTAAAGGTACAACAATGCTCATTTACAGGCAAGTAAATACTTGTTTTATTTTCTGAAACAGCACATCCAAGTAGGTAACTTTGCCTCTCTTTTATTTGCATTATGCGTTATTATTTAGTACCTTTATGGCATCAAGCTTTGCGCTTCACACGTGTGGAGTGTAGGGATCACGCCCGTAGTCTGTACACTCCACGTGTGTAGTCTGTACGGACTACGGGCGTGAAGCGAAGAGCTTGAACCGAGGCATACGGTTAGTAGTTACCTTATCGCAGCTTACAGATACCGCCTTGTTGGGAAGTTTAACGTACAATCAATTCATAATTAACTAATAAAAAACAAAAAGTATGGCCGCAGAGTATGACTTTAGAAGAAAACCAAGTAGCAAAGAAGAAGCAGAACAACAACCCCTCTATCCGCGCATCGTGTCGAAGGGCACAATATCGACCCAAAAACTAATTACCGAGATTTCCGAGGCATCGACTTTCACCGAAGGCGATCTGGAGGGTGTGCTATGTGCGCTGAGCAAAAAGATATCGGGCTATCTGGCGGATGGATATCATGTGGAACTGGGCGAGATGGGTTATTTCTCAGTCAGCCTGAAAGCACGACCGGTGATGGACAAAAAAGAAATCCGTTCGCACTCCGTCTCTTTTGACAACATAAACTTTCGGGCGTCGAGCAAATTTCGCAAACAGTCGTGCGGCTACCTGGAACGTGCCAGATATGGCTTCCGGCACTCAGCCAGCCTACCCGAAGAAACCCGCAAAAGCCGACTGGATGCCTATTTCAGCACACACCCCTTCATCACTCGCACGGAATATTCGCAAATCAGCGGCCTGCTCAAAGGGAAAGCTTTAAAAGAACTAAACGACCTGATAGCCGAGGGATATCTGGATACAATCGGCCGCGCAAGCCACAAAATCTATGTTAAAACCACCAAAGTGTGAGAGTAAAACCCGAAAAGTGAGAGTAAAACACCCGAAAACGTGGTAGACATATTTTACTATCACACGCTGGAATGACTTACAGAAAGTCGTTTCAGCGTTTTTTGTGATAGATGTGATAGTAAAACGTGTTTTTTCACGGGAGGTGAATGGAATAGCATGGCAAAGCCGGGGCCTAAAATTGAATCAGCCCTTGAAGAGCAATAATAAAGGGCGATTCATTGCCTTAATGCAACTTTTTCATACCTTTGCATTTCAATTTTTCTTTTATATGAAAACAGACAGTCAAGTTATATTCGATAGAAATGTGGTGGAGTTTGTAACCGTTGCTGCTGAGGCTTGTGCATTCTTGGAAAGATCTGAGAGCATGAAGCGCAGCCAATTTGTGGACACCATCCTAAAAATACTTCCGTTACTTTACCTCAAGGCATCACTGCTGCCCAAGTGCGAAATGATAGGCGAAGATGAACTCGAAACTTTCGTCACCGAGGAAACGTATGAGATACTACACATGAACATCGCATCGGTATTGGCCGAAAAAGATGATTATCTGGAAGTGTTCTTGCCCGATATGGCTTACAGCGACACGCCGATAAAAAAATGCATCTCCGAAGATCTGGCCGACATCTATCAGGATATTAAGGATTTCATTTTCATTTTTCAACTGGGACTGAACGAAACAATGAACGACGCACTGGTAATCTGCAAAGAGAATTTCGGAAACGTCTGGGGACAGAAGCTTGTAAACACGCTCCGTGCATTGCACGATGTGAAGTACAATCCTGATGCGGAACCGGAAGAGGAAGAAGTAAATGACGAGGAATAAATAAAGATGGTTATAAAAAGAAACATATCGAAAGAAGAGATATCACAATTGCCCAAAGCATCCTTTCCGGGAAAGATCTATGTTATCCAGACGGAGGTGGAAGCTGAAAAGGCGGTAGACTACCTATCATCCAGGCAAGTACTTGGAATAGATAGCGAGACCCGCCCTTCATTCGTCAAAGGGCAGTCACACAAAGTAGCATTGTTGCAGATCTCATCCGAAGAGTTTTGTTTCTTGTTCCGCCTCAACCTCACAGGGCTCACAAAGTCGCTACTCGACTTGCTGGAAAACCCTGCCATCATCAAAGTGGGACTGTCACTGCGCGACGACTTCATGATGCTACGCAAGCGGTCGCCCTTGAAGCAGCAAGCTTGCATCGAATTGCAAGATTTCGTCCATCCGTTTGGCATTGAGGACAAGAGCCTGCAAAAGATCTACGGCATCTTGTTTGGCGAAAAAATATCAAAATCGCAACGTCTCTCAAACTGGGAGGCAGATGTGCTGAGCGACGCACAAAAGCTTTATGCCGCAACCGATGCATGGGCCTGCCTGAACATCTACAACCGACTTCAGGAACTGGAAAGTACTCACTCTTTCGAGATAGAACCTCTGCCGGAAGAAGAACCGACGGATCTGAATACAGCCAATCAACAATCATAAGAAAAGTAATCCATAACATCAAGCTATGTCCTATAAAAAAGTATATCTGAAATCGGGAAAAGAAGAATCATTGAAAAGGTTTCATCCATGGCTTTTCTCGGGTGCCATTGCGTACTTCGACGGAGAGCCGGAAGAGGGTGAAGTGGTGGAAGTATATACCTCAAAGAAAGAATTTATTGCCGAAGGCCATTTCCAAATAGGAAGTATTGCCGTGCGTGTGCTGAGTTTTGTACAAGAAGAGATTAATCATGACTTCTGGAAAAGGAAGTTGCAAGTGGCCTACGACATGCGCAAGAGCATTGGCGTGGCTGTAAACCCTACCAACAACACGTATCGGCTGATACATGGAGAGGGCGATAACCTCCCCGGATTGATCATTGATGTGTACGCCAATACTGCCGTGATGCAAGCACACTCTGCCGGTATGCACGTTGACCGCATGGCGATAGCCGAAGCCCTCATAGAAGTGGTGGGAGAAACGGTGCCCAACATCTATTACAAATCGGAATCGACCTTGCCATTCAAAGCTGACCTCTTTCCGGAAAACGGATTTCTGAAAGGTGGCAGTACGGACAACATGGCACAAGAATACGGACTGAATTTTCACGTAGACTGGTTGAAAGGACAAAAAACAGGTTTCTTCGTTGACCAACGTGAGAACCGTGCTTTGTTAGAAAGATATGCCAAAGACAGAACAGTACTCAACATGTTTTGCTACACCGGCGGCTTTTCATTCTACGCTATGCGTGGTGGTGCCAAGCTGGTTCACTCGGTAGACAGTTCGGCAAAAGCCGTAGACCTGACCAACAAGAATGTGGAGTTAAACTTCCCCGGCGATGACCGCCACACAGCTTTTGCAGAAGATGCTTTTAAATACCTCGACCGCATGGGCGATCAATACGACCTGATTGTTTTAGACCCGCCCGCCTTCGCCAAACATAAAGAAGCACTACGCAACGCCCTGCAAGGCTATCGCAAACTCAATGCCAAAGCTTTTGAGAAGATCAAACCGGGAGGCATCCTGTTCACCTTCTCTTGCTCGCAAGTAGTGACGAAAGATAATTTCCGCACAGCAGTATTTACCGCTGCAGCCATGTCGGGCCGAAGCGTACGCATCCTGCACCAGCTTACTCAACCCGCCGACCATCCGGTAAACATCTATCATCCCGAAGGTGAATACCTCAAAGGATTGGTACTCTATGTAGAATAAATCCGAATTAAAAATATAAATAAAGTTAATACAAGAAAGAAAATAAGCACATTACTATGTTACACAACATAAAAACGCATATATTTGCACTGTGTTTTTCATGGTATTAGATTTAAGGTTTGAAGATTGGTTGTCGCGATGACAATCAATTTTTTTTTTGGCCCTACTCCAAGTGCTGTTCATTAATCTATAAGCTAACTAGCAACCACCACCCGTATACAATCCTCTAGGGTATTGCTAAATCATTGTAGAATTCTACATCGTTCTCCATTTTTAAGGTCTCAATAAATATTGATAGCCACACGAAGGAAATGCCAAAGTAGTTCAACGTTAACATTGCGTTAACGTTGGAAGTGAACAAGAGAATATTCTGTTAACGTAGCATTTTCTATTTCTCCCTAGTATTGCCCTGAAATAGGGAAAACAAGGTTGAAGAGGCGTTAACATTGACTGATATTGACTACTATTTCGTTAACGTTCTGTTAACCTAGGCTCGAAAAAAAATAACGTAATGATAACGTTGAGATTGCATGCTTTGTGAAATAAAGCCTATATTTTTGCTACAAGAAGTTCCTAACGTATGATGTGGAATAACTCTATCGCATCGTCTAACAAAAATATGCTATATGAAAAAAACGACTTTTCTATTTTTGATTGCTTTCTTTCTGTTATGCGCAAGTACTGCACAAGCTCAATTGGATATTTCATATCAGAATACGGAGCCTAAAATGCCTACATGGCAGACCTATGAATTTATGCGGTATGGTAAAGTAGCCTCATCGCTTTATACTGGAACGGTGAATTACAGTATTCCCTTCTACACATATAAAGATAATGATTTTGAAATACCAATCTCATTTGATTACGCCTCGAATGGTTTTAGAACTAACAGCCAGACTGGTCCTCTCGGGCATGATTGGTTGCTAAATGTTGGTGGTATAATAACCAGAGAAATCAAAGGAATACCAGATGATGTGTCTGCTAGCGTAATTACGCCCAATGGAACAGGGATCAATCCCAGAGGTTTTTACTATGTATACATGAATGATATAAGTCAATCGTCCGTACATCCTCCTCAGATATTTTTAGATTCGTCCTACAATTTAGTTTTTTATAATGAAATTTATTCCGGAGGTAACTATTATCATTATGATATTGAGCCCGATATATACCATTTTAATTTTATGGGTTATTCCGGCTCTTTTCATTTCTGGTATAATGGGAAGATAGAGGTTTTCAATACTACCGGTTCCTCTGCAGGAATAAAAGTTAAACCTGATGATAATGAGATGGGAGCTTTTCAAATAATAACCCCAAATGGTTATACCTATATTTTTTATAGTAATAATGGAGAATACATCCCTAAACTAAACAATGGAATTGAGACGAAAACGACTATCTCATGGAAATTAGGTGAAATTATAGCTCCCAACGGTAGAAAAGCTAGTTTTTGTTATGGCATTCCCCGAAACTCAGCTACAGGAAATAATTATAGGTATATTCCTCGAACAAATTATTATCAAACGAATTGGCCTCCATATGCTGACAATTCAACTTCTAGTTATCTTGGATTGGACATCGATAATGTGATAAGTTATCCTTTGGACAGTATCAAAGTCTCAGGTAATACCACAATTCGATTCTCTCACATAGTTAGTAATACAGAAAAATACATTTATAATGGTAAAATTGAAAAAGCTGCTATATATACGGCTTTAATAGATAAGATAGAAGTTTTTCATGAGAATACAATGGTTAAAAGATGCAATATAAATTACACCTATTCAAAAGCAGATCCATGGGCAACAACGGGCAATATTATCCCATTTTTAGGATCGGTTAAAATAAGTGGAGAAGGAAGTTATTCTTTTAATTATGACGGCTTGGCAGACAAAACATTTCCTTATCTAGGTTCGTTCAGCTTTGACCATTGGGGATACTATAATGGAATGAATGATAATCTCAGACCAGTAGATATGACTGAATCCCTGAGTTACGATTCACAACATAATGAGATTTTAAATACGAGCCTTAAAAATCCCAATGCCACTTACGCTATGAGGGGAATGCTCAAGCGTATATCTTATCCTACGGGTGGTTATAGTGAATTGGAATACGAACCTCATAAATATTCAGCTAAAATTGTTAGAAATTCTCAGAACTCTTTTGTACCTAGCATATCCTATCTTACTAATGACGAAATCACGGGAGGGTTGAGAATAAAGAAAATAGTAAATTATAGTTCTGATGGAATAAAAACGGACTCCTTGTCGTATATCTATGCTGGAAGCAATAACCTTAGTAGCGGAATATTGATTAACGTGCCCAGATATGGAGTAGAGTATACGGCAAGCGACGGATATAACAATCGCAAATCTGTTAAATTTTATTCTTCAAGTAACAATATTTATAATTATGATAAAACTCATATCGAATATTCTCGTGTGACAGAAAGAAAAAGTGATAATAGTACAACTGATTACTATTTCACGACTAGCTTGACATCTCCGGATGGATTTAGTGCTGGTGGGAATTTAGGCTCAAATTCAAATGATGTTCCCACATTTGTACAATATGATCAAGATGCACCTGGTAGGTATTATGCCACTTTTTTTCATGTGGGTGGATTTAGCCAAGAAATTACTAATATACTTACACCTACGACTTCCTTTCAAAGTAAAAGAGGACATTTATGGCGTAAAGAAATACGTGGCGCAAACGGTATTTTATTGAGAAATGAAATTACTAATTACGAGTTCCCTTCTATCTCGCAGATAGTAACTCCCAAAATAGTGGGTGAAGTATGGAAAAATATAAGTTCAGAAGAAATAGATCACCGGATAGCAAACACATCCGTGAGTAATTATGAAAATAACGTTCAAATAGATAGTAGGACCGATTTTTCATACAATATGCATGGCCAAACTATTAATACTAAAACAACAACAAGTGCCGGAGATAGCTTGATAACAAAATATCTTTATGTCACAGATATAACTCCTACACCGACTAGTGGGATTTATAAGAATATGTTGGATAATAATGTAACCAACTATCCGATGCAAGAAACCGTCTATTTGAAAAAGAATAATGTTCTCAAACAAATTTCGGCAAAGAGATACACGTATGTAAACCCTGATATAAATAATGGTAAGTTAATTCGCCCCTCAACAGTAGAGGTCTGGAATCAAGGTGAGACATGGACTACCACCATTAGATACAATGCCTATGATAATATGGGGAATCTATTGGAAATGGAAGACAAAAATGGCCGGCACACTGCCTTCCTTTGGAGTTATGGAGGTCAATACCTCATAGCTAAAATAGAAAATGCTACTTACGCTGTGGTTAACACATTTCTCTCTTCTAACGGATTGATATCAGCTGCCGCTCTTTCGGCCATGAGCGATCCTGGAGATGATATAATAAATGGGTTGAAAAATTTAAAATCTCAATTGCCGAATGCGTCTATTTTCGTTTATAGGCATAAATCTCTAGTGGGGATACGGGAAGCCGCCGCCCCTAACAAAATTACTTCTTATTATGGATATGATGCTTGGGGAAGATTGATCAATATCGAAGATAATGAGCACAAAAAAACTAATTTATATAAATATAATATTTCTACGATAGAGAAACTGACAGTGGATTTGCCCGTCTCGTCAAGTTATTATATAGGTGCCTATTCCTTTACTGTGACAACACATGGCGGAAGTGGTGAATATGAATATTTGTGGACACTTAAAAATGCGTCCGGTAGTGTGATGTATACTAGCACTACAAGTGTTCCTACTGTTTCTATTACTTTCAGTAAACTTGGTACAATGTCTTTATCATGTAAAGTAATAGACACAGTCACCCAAGAGAAAATTGATTGTGTGAAAACATTTGTAGTGACTCCTGTCCCGATTGAGTTTACTAATGTACACAGTTTTACAGATTCTTCGGGACACTATATAACCGAGGGATTTATAAAGTGTTCAAAAGAAATCGATGTTGATTTCTTGTTTCGCTGTGAGACCCACAGCTCCATAAACATAAAAGTACGGGGCGTATTAAGTATTGAAACTGCTTCCTCTTTAGGAAATTTGACTTTCCTCTTTACTACCTATGGAGAACAAAGTTTCACAAGAAGATTACCAATAGGTAATACACGTGTGAGGATAGACATTGAACATTTTTCTCCTGAAGCATATAGTAGCTTTTGTATCACCTCTGCGGGAGATTGCCTTGTGGGTCGAAACTCATGTCTGACCATCTATTAGGATTAGTCACATCTATCCATCATAAAATTAAAATCAAGGAATTATGGGAGCAAAATACTATACCAGAATATTATTAATATTGTTACTAATATTATTAGGCCGTTTAAATAGAACCAATAAAAACAATCAAGTATGAAATATATATTATTGTATGTTTTAGGTATCCTACTCATACCTTTTTCCTTAAGAGCACAAGAAGGTTCATACTCAGAACCCATTAATCTTGGTATATTGACACCGGGACAAATAATTGTAGATACTCACAATATAGAGGGCCCGGATGATGTAACAGCAATATATTCGGTTGACTATCAATTTGAGATACAGGAATCTTTCAAAGTTATTATTCGTCATGTGGAACCAACTTCTTACAGATCTTCGGGAATATGGTTTGACTACGGAAATGAGGATTCTTTCTCCTTTTCGTCTGTCGATAGTTTGGCTCATTTTGAGATAGAACTTCGCCCGGGCATCTATCGTGTCATCTCTTTTTTCAATACTCCTGATACTCCCGGAACAATAACAACATCATTAGAATTAAAATCTTCAAGTCCCATTTCTCAACCATCTCCTAATCAAAACTATGTTTTGACCCGTACTTATACGAATGATGTGGGCACGGCATGGCAGGACAAGGTTGATTACTTCGACGGCTTGGGCCGACCCGGACAATCCGTTTTGGCGGGGGCCTCTCCGAGTAGAAACGACCTTGTCACGCTTCGTGAGTACGACGCTTACGGACGGGAACAGAAATCATGGCTTCCCGCAGTGATCTCGGGCAATAACAGTGCATACGTATCTCCCGCCACGATACAGAGTGAATCGCGGACAAGCAATGGAAACGACCTGAATCCTTACTCATTGACTGAATACGAAGCTTCTCCTTTGAACCGAGTTCTGGAGCAATACGGCCCCGGAGAGGCATGGCAAAATAATTCTCGCAGTGCAAAAATAGCTTATCTGGCTAACATCGCCGATAACGATACGCTCAACTGCGTTTACTATAAGGTGGAAGAAGGGACATCAGATACAATTGTCAGCATCATACGATCAGGTAATTATGAAACAGCTCAGTTGTACGTTACCCGCAGCACGGATGAGGACGGCAATGCCTCCTTCGAGTTCAAGGACAAACAGGGTCAGGTGGTACTCATTCGCCAGATTCAACGTATCGGCAGTGCTAAGACGACTAATGACACGTACTATATTTATGACGATTATGGCAATCTGACGGCTGTTCTTCCTCCTCTGGCATCAGATGGAATGAAGAGCGGCACCTCGTGGACGAATGCAAATTCAGCCATACTCAGAAACTATGCTTACTTGTACCTGTACGACGGCAGAAACCGGTGCAAGGGCAAACGCCTGCCGGGTTGTAGTTGGAACTACTATGTGTATGATACGGGCGACAGATTGATCTTCTCCCAAGATGGCGAACAACGCAAGAAAGGAGAATGGGGTTTCACTCTCCCCGATATCTTCGGCCGTACTTGTGCGACGGGTATTTGCAAGAATAGCTTCAGTGCCCTGGCAGCAACTCCACCACTGAACAATGTCGTTGTGAAAGTCACCCGTGATAACACTACAGATACTTATAAGGGGTATACCTTATCAGGCATCACTCTTGTCAGCCCCACGGTTCTGAATGTGAATTATTATGATGATTATGCTTTTATGGGCAAAAACGGCATTCCCGATTCCACAGATACAGACTTCCGGTATGAACCGACTTCCGGTTTTGGCATTCGATATGAAGAGAGTGCTAAAACTTTTCTTACAGGGACATTGACAGCCAGGCTGGATGGTTCCACCACTCCGACTTACCTGTATTCCGTGATGTACTACGATTACAGGAGTCGTATGATACAGACTAAATCCAATAATCATTTGACGGGTGGCATTGAGAAAAAATATGTGGCTTATAACTTCACGGGGCAGCCTACACAGAAGAAACATATCCATTCTGCCACAGGCAAAACCACTCAGACGGAGATCTACTCGTATAATTACGATCACGCCGGAAGATTGCTTACGGTAAAACATAAACTGGACAGTGGAACCAATACAGGAAGGCTGATCACATTGGTTAAAAACACTTATGATGAACTTGGCCGACTGAAAGCGAATATGAAGGACTCTCTTGCAGCCTTGACCACCACGTATGCCTACAATGTTCGTTCGTGGATGAAGTCTTCGAGTTCTCCACTTTTCAGCCAAACATTATATTATAATGATTCTTACGGAAGTAACACTCCCCGTTACAATGGTAACATCTCAGCCATGAGTTGGACAATAAGCGGAGATAAAACAAGGGGTTACAACTTCGCTTATGATAATCTTTCCCGATTGACGGCAGCGGGTTATCTGGAAGGAGGAGTTGCCAATTCGAGTTATAGCACTTCTTATGCTTATGATAAGCATGGTAATATGACGAATCTTATTCGTAATGGTCGTACGGGAACAACTACTTTCGGTACGGTTGATAACCTGAGTATGAGTTATGCGGGTAATCAACTGATCAAGGCTGATGATGCGGGGATAAACGTGACTTTGTCTGCATCCATGGACTTTAAGAATAACTCCACGGCTGCGAAAGAATATCATTATGACAAAGATGGTAATTTAACGAAAGATTTAAATAAAGGGATCGATAGTATTAGATATAATTTACTAAATTTGCCGCAGAGTGTCACAATTAAGAATACGTTGGGACAGGCAACGAATACGTACACGTATGCCGCCGACGGTCGTAAACTACGGACGGTACAACAATGGAGCAGCACGAACAGCAAGCAAACGGACTATGTTGGCAATGTGATCTATGAAAGTGTAAACGGAACTGCAGCAACCCTCAAGCGGATCTTAGTTGATGGTGGTTATATAGAAGGCGGTGCATACTACTTCTATCTGACTGATCATTTGGGCAATAACCGTGTGGTAGCGAATGCAAGCGGAGGGATCGTCCAGACGAATCATTATTATCCGTTCGGGATGTCGTTTGCCGAAGGTGTTACTTCGAGCGGGCAGCCTTACAAGTACAACGGTAAGGAACTGGATACGGAAAGAGGACTGAATTTGTATGATTACTCCGCTAGGTTGATGGACCCTGCTTTGGGGAGGTTCAGTACGATGGATCCATTGGCGGAGAAGTATTACTCAATATCTCCTTATGCTTATGTAGGAAATAATCCTATTCGATTAAATGACCCTAACGGAAGTGACTGGCGGGATAGAGTTGTTGGTGCTATTGTTGCAACTGTGGATAATGCTACTGGAATTGACCTGAGAAGTACATATACGCCTATTGATGCATCTGATTATAACGATGGCCAGGACATAGGGGATCTTGCAAGTGTTTTCATTGGTACAGGTGAGGTTGATGCTGGGGGAGGTATAGCTTCCGGATCTGTTTTGGTTACAGCTGTAACAGGAGGGTTCTCAGTTGAGATTACAGGACCAACTTTTGCACTAGGTTCTGCTGTTGCTGGGCATGGTGCTTTTATGGCAACAAACGGCACAAGTAATTTTGCATCACAAAAAGGTAGGGTTTCGGAAGAAAATCATAAAAAGACAGACAAAGGTAGTCTATCTGGAACAAAAGCAGCAGTAAAAGAAGCTCATGATAAAGTTGGAGGTTCCTTGCCTAAGGGGAAACCGGGAAAAAAAGGCAGCCCGCAAAGAGGCGATTCTAAAAAAGGATATAGACTTGATCCTGAACATCCCAATAGAACTCCTGACGATCCTGAAAGTGGGCCTCATATTAATTGGTGGGATTATACAAAAGGAAAAAGAGGTTCAGGAGGTGAATCAGGTGCTATACCTATTAAATAAATGTTATGGAAAAATTTAAAGTAGAGATATGGAGAAAGGATAAAGTTGAGATTATATATCAGCCCCTAAATCAGGTAGAAATGCAAGAGGTGATTGATAATATTTCCAAGAAACTAGATATAAGGCTTTGTTGTGATTCTCTCTTATTTACCAAACTTTCAGAAGTATTGATAGATCAAATGATATTATTAAATATTAATGAACCTGATGGTTTTGAATGTCTTGTTTCTAAATTAAATTTAAATATTCCAAGAGATATTGTCGTTGATGTAATCTGGAATTATGATAGCATTGATTGTTTTGAATTTGATGTATTGAAAAAGTCTTGGGAATATATTTGGTATGGGACTTCGGATGAAATGTGTTTATTATATTTCCCAGATATTAATTTTGTTATTATGCTAACGGATTATGGTACAATATATTATAAATGGTTATAATAAAGTGTGATAAATTTTTAAGATTATTTAAAGCAAGCCGAATTCCTAAGTCGATTTGTTGACTGATTGATATATAACCTAAAATCCGCAACACTTGGCTATTTTTCTTCTTCTTTATACAGATAATCCGCTGATAATCAGAAAGTAATCAGCGGATTTTGATATATCCAGAATTTCACCTATTTTAGTGTCACCACAGCAAACAAGAATAAGTGTGTGTAACTCGGATATGGAAGCAAAAATAGTAATTAAATCAAATAGTATCACCCCATTCGGTGGAACATTTTACGCTTTGGATGAATTTTCCCGTTTAGGCTTGCATGAGAAGCATGTTGTGACAGAGACCTCTTTACATAAGCCATAGAAGGTGGCGTTTACTACTTCTACCTAACTGATCATTTGGGCAATAACCATGTGGTAGCGAATGCAAGCAGAGGAATCGTCCAGACAAATCATTATTATTCTCATGATTTATGCAACTTTATTTTGATAATTTAGCATGTATTCTCTGTCGTTTCTGATGACAGAAAACATTCTTGCTACAATTTTTGCTCTGATGGCATTGATAACCGTCATCTTGTTTTTCCCCTCTGCCACTTTTCTATGATAATATTGTACTAATTCTCCGTTTTTTTAGTTGTAATGGAGAGTGCTGCCAGATGAAGTATCTTTTTGATTGATTTGTTTGCTCTGTTCGAAACTTTGTTTTTTGAATGTATACTGCTTCCGGATGTATAGCTGAATGGCGCTACTCCTGCATGACAGCAAAACTTGCGATGATCAGCAAATTGTGTAAATGCCCGTGTTTCAATGATCATTTTCAGTGCTGTTTTTTCTCCAACTCCTTCCACTCTTTTGAGTAATTTCATCTGTCTGGATATCAACCGAGAGCTATTAATCATTTCTCTGATTTGTTCCTCTATTGCTTTGATCGTGTTTCCAGTTGTTCAATGGAGAGGTGTAATCCTGTTCTTTTTACATGTGTAAATGTCTTTATCCATAAAACCTTTGTGGTCGCTCACCAGAACCTGATGAGCTTTCTTGTGTTCTATCAGTAACTCCCTTTCATTATACAGTTCCTTGAGTGTTTGTAATACCTTTTCGGGTTGACTGTGAAGTTTGGTTTGATCCTGGAATCTGCAGGCATACTGTGTATGCATCATGCATCTACTTAGTCGTTCTTCCCACGGGTAATCCCTGATGAATACTTTATTTGTGACGGATTTTTCAACCACAAAGGCAAATTTTCACTTTCAGCTGTATACGTCAGCGGATAGGTGTAATGTCCGGTATATTCAGCACATAGAATACAATTGGCTCGTTGAAGAGAATATTCAGCAACTAACTCTTGGAGGAAGAGTTTAATTGCAGCAGGATGATTTGCAATATTTTCTTCTTTCAAAATTTTACCATCACTTAAAATGCAAAAATCAAGCGTTCTTTTGCTTACGTCAATGCCAATAAAATAGTTTTTTTTCATACTTTTGTGATTAACTCGTTAAAAAAGGAAAAAAAGGTGTCTTGTTCCTGTCCTAATAACCTTAACAACGTAATGTTGGATTCTCATACAGGCCTGAGAACAGACGCGGCAAGGTGGTCCAAATAATAATATAGGCCTAATATCCTTTACCCATTTCCCGGTTCACCACCTGCCGGCCTTTCTTTTTGATTTTTCAAAGATAAAACGATCTTTTATTTAATGAATAAATGATAATGCAAATCTAAGGTATCCGTTCGGGATGTCTTTTGCTGAAGGTGTTACTGTGAGCGGACAGCCTTATAAGTACAATGGTAAGGAACTGGATACGGAAAGAGGATTGAATTTGTATGATTATTCGGCTAGGTTGATGGATCCTGCTTTGGGGAGGTTTAGTACGGTGGATCCGCTGGCTGAGAAGTATTATTCTTGGTCCCCATATCATTATGGGGCTAATAATCCGATAATTACCACAGACCCTACGGGAATGGATTGGTATCAAGATGCACATGGGAATGGCTTCTGGCAAGAAGGAAGTGCAAACACAGTTACGAGAGATAATATTATTTATTCAAATATTGGAGCAACTTATACACAAAATATTGGTTCTGGAACTTCAATTACCTACACTCAAAATGAACTAACCTCAATGACTACAAATACTTTGACTTCTGATCAATGGGTTTCCCAATATAGCAAGTCTGATTGGGATGGAACACCTGCAAGTAAGGCTTGTAATAAAGCAAGTGATACAATGCTTGCCAATGCCGACGTTTCAAGTAAAGGGATGGAGGTCGTTGTAAATAATGCAGGCAACGGTAGGGCCGGTTCAGCAAACAATAAAGCCGCTGATGCAATAAATAGTATGAGTACAGCTCTTGATTTAGGTAAACCAACAAAAGTAAATATAGACCGTAAAGCAAATTCAAGTAGCGCAGATAAAATGGGTGATCATTTTATTGTTGTAGAAGGAAAAACTGAAACATTAAAAAACAGCCAAGTAATATCCACTACTTTTAATTACTTTGATCCTGGAACTCATCACATAAGTAAGGGAACATCTTCAAGTAATACGTTGAATATTATAAATAGAACCTTGGTAGGCACACTTAATAAGCAACAAATAATAGTAACAAGCATTAGACCATCAAAATGAAAAGATTTTTATACACCATTTTTATTCTTTTTATCCTGACACCCTCCAAGATATACAGTCAGGATAATATGAAACTATTTAATCAATATATTAATAAGTTTAGAGCATGTAATTTTCCTATCGCTGACAAAACATTAGGAGATTATAAATTATATTCAAATAATACAGGCAATTTATCAAAAAAAGAATTTGACTCATTTGTCTTTGATAAATCTGATGTTTTTTGGGAATATAAAAATTATTCAAAAATAAATAATAAGAACTTCTTCAATTATGTCGCGGGAGTAAAATTCTATTTTTATGAAAATTATATTGGCATTATCGTCTTAAAAGCTTTTTTTTCCGATGATATCTTATCAGAAAAGACTGAAAGTTTTCTTTGCATTTTCAACAAATTGGGAGTGAAGATATCCTCTTTGCCTATTTCGGGTAATTATGGAGACACACTAACTTTTGATTTCAAAATATATTCACCAGAAAGAATAGAGATAAATTATACAAAGTACACAGATAATGCAGAAACAAAATACACCAAATATTATTGCATCCAGAAAGATGGTAAAATAGTATCAAAGAAATAAATAATGGTCCCATAAAATTTGCATTGTACCTGATTACCTAGATATTAAATAATATTATCGTTATGAAATTTGGCAATATGCTGTATATTAAAAACAAAAAGATTACAGTAGTGGACGTCCAATTGTTGTTACAAGTATAAGATAAACCAGATAAATTTATATCAATATGTTGCACTTTATTAAAAAAAAGCTGTTTGTACTATGTTGTATTCTTATTTCTATCAATTGTAGTGGATACCCAAATAGCAATAATTTTGATTTGTTTTTATCGAATTTTGCGGATTTTGATTATCCATTGAATCCTACTGAATTCATCGTTGATAGAGAAGCTAAGCTTCAATCAAAGAGCATTTTGAAAAAGGATTATGATGACTTTCTTCGTGAAAGCAATGATACTTTTTGGAGATTTAAGCCTTTTTTCGAGTATAGTTATGGTGGGAAGAAAAAACTGAATAATTATTGGATCCTATTTTATAGTAGAAGTTTTGTCCCTGATGATGTAAATTTGCAGAAGAGTGAAATTGTCCTGCTTATTTTTACTTTAAATGGCACTAAAGTTTCTTCATTACCAGTAGCTGGAGGTTACGGTGATAATTTAACATTTTTATCAATCATTAATGGTTCTAATGATATTGTTGTCAAGTATACTCAATACAATAAAGAAAGTGAAGAGATAAGTACTAAACATTATTTCGTCAATAGTATTGGAGAATTCATCGCAAAGCCAAACGTCTGATTCGCCTCTGCTTATCTTTGAAAAACATATCTTTATTGCTTAAATGATCAGCTATCCTAACTGAAACATCGGCACACTAGATATTAGCTTCTTCTTTTAGATTTCAAAATAGAATACAGCTTTATATATAAGATTGATTGTCGCAATGGCAATCAATCTTTTTTTGGCCTTATTCCATATGCTTTCCGATAAAATACATACATTTGCAGTGATGTATCGGTAAATCTTAGAAGAAACATATAAAACAGATTTAAAACTATGAGCGTAAAGTATCGTTTGATTATCATGAGCTTCCTGCAATATGCCATTTGGGGAGCGTGGTTGATTTCTTTAGGAGCCTATCTGGGCGGTGGATTAGAGTTTAGTGGCAGACAGATCGGTAGTTTCTTTGCCACAATGGGAATAGCTTCCCTCTTTATGCCCGCCATCATGGGTATCATTGCCGACAGATGGATTCCCGCTCAAAAACTTCTGGGTATTTGCCACATCATCGGTGCTGCTCTATTAGTAGCCGCCGCTCCGCAAACAGAATACTTTCCTCTTTATTCATTGATATTATGTAGCGTCATGTTCTACATGCCTACCATTTCGCTCTCCAACTCTGTGGCCTACAACGCATTGTCTAGCGCCGGACTGGATACGGTAAAAGCCTTCCCACCCATACGAGTATGGGGTACGGTAGGCTTTATTTGTGCCATGATAGCAGTAGACTTACTTGGCTTTGCCCGGACATCCATGCAATTATACACATCGGCTGCATTGGCCGTGATACTAGGTATATACTCATTTACGTTGCCTAATTGTCCAACTTGCAAAGTTGCAAAAAACCAATCGTGGGTAGACACGATGGGATTGCGGGCCTTTGCACTCTTCAAACAAAAGAAGATGGCTATCTTCTTTATCTTCTCAATGTTGCTGGGGGTGTCGTTGCAAATCACAAATGCTTTTGCCAATGACTACCTCACCAACTTCTTCGGAAGCAATGAGGCATATAAAGGAACATTCGGTGTGGAGCATGCTAACATACTGATCTCCATCTCACAAATGTCTGAGACGCTTTGTATCTTGCTCATTCCTTTCTTTCTGAAAAGATTTGGAATCAAAAATGTGATGCTGATCAGCATGTTTGCCTGGGTATTGCGTTTCGCTTTGCTAGGCACAGGAAACCCGGGAGACGGAGTATGGATGCTCGTTTTGTCGATGTTGGTATATGGAGTGGCATTTGACTTCTTCAACATTTCCGGTTCGCTATACGTTGATAAAGAGACCGACCCTTCTATCCGATCGAGCGCACAAGGTGTTTTCATGATTATGACGAACGGATTCGGGTCTTTCTTCGGATCATACGCTGCCGGCGAAGTGGTGGATAGAAACGGATGGCCCAACTCATGGTTCATCTTTGCGGGATATGCATTGGCAGTCGGTCTTTTGTTTGCTGTTGTATTTAAGTATAAACATCATCCGAGCAAGATAAAAGAAAAGAGATAAAAGAAGCATGGATAAAAAAGTTGAATTACAAGTACTAAACCTAACGAGGAGTCAGGCAGAGGCAAACGCTTTTGCAATGGTGCTCGGTGAGGTCAATGGTGAGCGTCAACTTCCCATCATCATTGGAGCTGGCGAAGCACAATCTATTGCGCTCCATTTAAAAGGAGTAAGATATCCTCGCCCTCTGACCCATGATTTATTTGTATCTTGCTTAACTTCTTTCTCAATTACGCTAACTGAGATTTTAATCTACCGGGCCGAAGAGGGGGTTTTCTATTCTCATCTCTATTTAAAGAAAGGTGAAGAAATGATCAAGGCTGACTCACGCACATCGGATGCTGTGGGTTTGGCCATCCGAATGCAATGCCCCATCTACATTTACGAATCCATTCTCGAAAAAGAGTGTCTGGCATCAACCGAATTAAATACTGAAACGGAAGAGGAGAAAAAAAATCTAGAGGAAGAAACCGTGCAATCATTGAAGAAAGCATTGGCTAAAGCCATAGAGAATGAAAATTATGAATTAGCGTCTGTGTTACGTGACGAAATTTTACGCCGAAAATAATTATGCATGTATTTTATACACCCGATATATTGACCAAAGCAGAGCTTCCTGAAGAAGAAGCAGCTCATTGCAGCCGTGTGCTACGTCTCTCAGCAGGAGACGAAATAACACTGACGGATGGGAAGGGTAACTTTTATCTCGCAGAAATAACGGCGACAACCAATAAGCGTTGCACCGTTATGGTCAAGGAAACGAGACCGCAAGAGGCACTATGGCCCTGTCATCTGCACATCGCCATGGCACCCACAAAAAACATGGACCGCAACGAATGGTTTGCCGAGAAAGCAACGGAGATTGGTTTTGATGAACTGACTTTCCTGAACTGCCGCTTCTCGGAACGCAAGATTATAAAAACCGAACGCATTGAAAAGATATTGATTTCGGCCATCAAGCAGTCACTGAAAGCCCGCTTACCGAAATTGAATGAAATGACGGATTTTGATAAGTTCATCGCTAAGGATTTTAAAGGACAGAAGTTCATTGCTCACTGCTACGAAGGAGAAAAGCCTTTCTTGAAGGACGTACTCCGAAAAGGCGAGGATGCTTTGGTCTTAATTGGTCCGGAAGGCGACTTTAGTGAAAAAGAGGTGGAGAAGGCTATCGAAAAAGGATTCATCCCCATTAGTTTGGGAAAGTCGCGCTTACGTACCGAAACGGCCGCTTTAGTGGCCTGCCACACAATGATTATTGCTAATTGATTATTCATATATAGTATGGAAAGAAAAAAGACTTACCGTTTTCTGGCACTCACAGTGCTAGTTGTATTTCTAGCCGCCTGTTCCGGTGAAACTGAATACACAAATATAATTCCGGCCGACGCTTCGGCTGTAGCAAGCATCAACCTGAAATCTTTGGCCGAGAAATCGGGACTGAATGATCAGGAGAACAAAGATGTGAAGCAGAAATTGATGGACGCCATCAAGAGTGGATTGAGTGCTACGGCATTTAAGCAAGTAGAGAAGATAGTGAATGACCCTGCCGAGAGCGGACTAGCGCTGAATGAGCCGATCTATTTCTTCGCATCACGCACACTGCCCTACCCCGCTCTTACCATGAAGGTAACTGACGTGGATAAAGTACGTGCTACTCTGGATGCTATGGCTTCGGAACAAGTATGCCAACCTGTGGCTGAGGGTGACGGGTATGATTTTACCACTTTCACCGACGGTTCATTATGTGCCTACACGAAAAGTGCTTTGATAGTAGTGCTTTCGGTAGAAAGTACTCAATTGGAAACGATTAAAAAGACAGTAACCCGACTGATGAAACAAGAGGCGGACAAGAGTGTGACCAAAAACAA
Source organism: uncultured Bacteroides sp. (assembly GCF_963666545.1). Lineage (NCBI taxonomy): Bacteria > Pseudomonadati > Bacteroidota > Bacteroidia > Bacteroidales > Bacteroidaceae > Bacteroides > uncultured Bacteroides sp. The sequence goes on from NZ_OY762899.1 coordinate 1,384,419, forward strand.
GGGCTTCATCAAGATGAACGAGCAAAAAGGAGACATGATTTTCTTTGCTTCTATGCAAGATCTGCCTACCACTTACACCCAACAAATAGGATTCGGACTTTCCGAAGAGATGGATATGAGCCAATTGTTCGTGCTGGGTAGCTTTAACTTCGAGAGCGGAAAGATCAGCATGAAGTACCAAACTTATACGGAGAATAAGGAGCTACAAGCGCAACTGAAAAAGCAACAGAAAGCTTTTGGCACGCTAAAGGCTTCTCTCACCTCCTATTTCCCGGCATCTGCGGTAGCTTATATTGCAGTGAATGCCAAAGGGGATGAATTCTACAAGCTGCTATCGGAAAACAGAGAATTTCAGAACTCGTTTATCGGTGCCGAACGAAGTGAAGTAAAGAACCTAATTACGCACATCGACGGTGAGGTGGCCATTGCCATTACAAATGCGTCAATGATGGGGGGGATGCCTTCATTCATCGCTTATGCGGAGATCAATAATGAGGTAGCAGTGAAAGCTCTACGCAAATACGCTGCTATAGCAATAATGCCGATGTACGTGGGGCAGACAGGCAAGCTGGCCTTCATCACCAATGATAAAGCACTCATGACAGTTGCCGGAAAGATGCAGACTGATCCGCTCAGCAAAGCTTCTTTCGCCGAAAATATCAAAGGAAACACTTACTACATGGCAGTCAACACGGAAAGTTTATTAAAGTTACCTCTGGTAGCCGACATGGCTGGATTTGGAGAAGAGTTTGCCATGTACCAGAACTTAGGATCGCAGATTTCGTACATAGAGATGCGCGGACAAGAGGATGGAAAAGGAGAATTGAACATGACATTAAAGAATAAGGAAAAGAACGCCCTCAAGCAAATTGTTGATTTCGCAAAACAGTTTGTCGGACTATAAAACACGAATTATGAATAGCATTCATTTGCAACAAACACTGCCTGAGGTTTTTGCCGAACGCGACAAGATTGAATCGGAAGTATGGCACAAGGATCTTGTATTCAACAAAAAGGAAATTTACCTGATTGAAGCTGCTTCCGGAACCGGCAAATCATCTCTTTGTAGCTTCATCTACGGATACCGGAATGATTATCAGGGAATCATTAGTTTTGATGCACAAAACATCAAAGCAATGAAGATAAAACAATGGGTGGAGTTAAGAAGGCATTCCATCAGCATGCTTTTTCAAGACCTGCGTCTGTTTTCGGAGTTGACTGCAATAGAAAACATTCAACTAAAGAACAACCTGAGCGGATATAAAAGCAAGAAGGAGATCGTTACCTATTTCGAGGCTTTAGGCATCGCCGATAAACTGGACAAGAAGGTAGGCAAGCTCTCTTTCGGACAACAACAACGAGTGGCCTTTATCCGCGCACTTTGTCAACCGTTCGACTTTATCTTTCTGGATGAACCGATCAGTCACCTTGACGATGTGAACGGGCAGATTATGGGTGAACTGCTCATCGCCGAAGCTAGTCAACAGGGTGCCGGTATTATTGTAACATCCATCGGGAAACATATAGAACTGGAGTATAACAAGGTGTTGCAACTTTGATGAACCTCCGCAGACAACAACTGAATTGTAATTCGCATAATCGCAAATCAAAATGAAACTTCTCTGGAAACTTCTCCGTCAACACATAAGCATCGGTCAACTGGCCGGCTTCTTCCTGGCAAACCTCTTCGGCATGATTATCGTACTGCTCAGCGTGCAGTTCTACACCGACATCATTCCGGTATTCACCGAAGGTGACACTTTCATGAAGAAAGACTATCTCATTGCCACAAAGAAAATCAGTGCCATTGGTTCATTCGCAGGAAAAAGCAACACATTCTCTGACGAGGATCTCAAATCGTTGAAAGAACAGTCGTTTACCAAAAATGTGGGCGCATTCATTCCTTCACAATTTAAAGTATCAGCAGGCTTTGGCATGCAAGAAGCCGGCATCCATCTGTCTACAGAGATGTTCTTCGAATCTGTACCTGATCAGTTTGTCGATGTAAGTCTTGACAAATGGCACTTCGACAAAGAGAGCCGCAATATCCCCATCATTCTTCCCCGCAATTACCTGAACTTATACAATTTCGGTTTTGCACAATCGCGTAGCCTGCCCAAACTATCGGAAGGGGTCATGGGATTGATACAAATGGACATCGTGTTGCGTGGCGAGAATGGGCAACAAGAACAATTCAAAGGAAACATCGTTGGTTTCTCCAACCGTTTAAACACAATCTTGGTGCCGCAAGCATTCATGTCATGGGCGAACAATGAGTTTGCCCCTAACACGAAAGCACAACCTGTTCGCCTCATTATTGAAGTGGATAATCCGGCGGATGCTTCCATCGCAAAGTACTTTCAGCAGAAAGGATACGAAACGGAAAACGACAAACTGGATGCGGGTAAAACCACTTATTTCTTGCGCTTAATCACCGGTATCGTACTGGGCGTGGGATTGTTCATCAGTGCCTTATCGTTCTACATCCTGATGTTAAGCATCTTCTTGCTGCTACAAAAGAACACCACCAAGCTGGAGAGTCTTTTACTTATCGGCTACAGTCCCGCCAAAGTGGCCATTCCCTATCAGATACTCACTTTGGGACTGAACTTGATCGTACTGCTCCTAAGCCTCGGATCTGTGGCATGGATGCGTACTTATTATACAGAGGTACTGACACAGCTCTTTCCACAAATGGAAGTTAAACTGTTTTGGCCGGCTATCATCATGGGTCTCATTCTATTTATAGCCATATCTCTGATGAACATTATTGCCATAAAAAAGAAAGTAGCCTCTATTTGGATGCATAAATCCTGATTGCTTCTGTAAGAAAGAGAAGGCATATTTCATTTTCTTTTTTATATCTTTGTACAAACGATAAATTAAGACGAATATGCCTGATTATGATTTAATCGCGATATTAGGTCCTACCGCTTCGGGGAAGACGCCTTTTGCAGCCGCACTGGCTTACGAGCTGGATGCGGAAATCATTAGTGCCGACTCACGCCAGATATATAGAGGCATGGATCTCGGCACAGGCAAAGACATCATCGACTATACTGTGAAAGGCAGGCAAATACCTTATCACCTCATCGACATCGCCGAGCCCGGATATAAGTACAATGTATTCGAATTTCAACATGATTTCTTAAATGCCTACGAGACCATTAAACAGAGAGGTAAACTACCTGTTTTATGCGGAGGAACAGGCTTATATCTGGAGTCGGTATTGAAGGGGTATCAATTAATACCTGTACCCGAAAACCCTGAACTTCGGAATCGACTGGCCGATAAAAGTCTGGAAGAATTAACGACTATTCTCAAAGAATACAAAACATTGCACAATTCTACAGATGTAGATACTGCCAAGCGTGCCATACGTGCCATAGAGATTGAAGAATATTATGTATCGAACGATCTGTCGAAGAGAGAATTTCCTACGCTCAACAGCCTCATCATCGGAATAGACATTGACAGAGAGTTACGCCGCGAAAAGATAACACGCCGCTTGCACCAACGACTGGAGGAGGGCATGGTAGACGAGATAAAAAGATTACTGGCCAAAGGGATCAGTGCCGACGACCTGATTTACTACGGCCTTGAATATAAATATCTAACGCTTTATGTCACGGAGCAACTCAGCTTCGAGGAGATGTTTACGCAACTGGAAATAGCGATCCATCAGTTTGCCAAACGGCAAATGACTTGGTTTAGAGGCATGGAACGGAGAGGTTTCAATATTCATTGGATAAATGCTTCGTTGCCGATGGAAGAAAAAATAGAAAAAGTAAAAAGACTAAGAATGATATGAGTGTAGAACCAGGAAAATGGGGAATTATATATAATCCCAAAGCCGGAACACGCAAAGTTCAAAAACGGTGGAAAGAGATCAAAGAGTATATGGATAGTAAGAAGGTGTCTTACGACTATGTACAATCTGAAGGCTTCGGATCCGTGGAACGACTGGCCGGCATTTTAGCCAATAATGGCTATCGAACAATTGTGGTAGTAGGAGGAGATGGTGCAATCAACGATGCCATCAATGGTATCATGAACTCCAATGCACCGGATAAAAGTGAGATTGCCATCGGAATCATTCCCAATGGAATAGGCAATGACTTTGCCCGGTATTGGGATCTGAATTTGGAGTACAAAGAAGCGGTGAACTGGGTGATCAATAACCGCAAAAAGAAAATAGATGTGGGTTACTGCAACTTCTATGATGGAGAGAAGCATGTACGGCGCTACTTCATGAATGCGGTAAACATCGGACTCGGAGCACGTATTGTGAGAATAACCGACCAGACAAAACGCTTCTGGGGTGTGAAGTTCTTATCTTATCTGGCAGCCTTGTTCCTATTGTTTTTCGAAAGAAAACTGTATCGGACTCACCTAAAAATAAACGATGAACACATACGAGGACGAATCATGACCGTTTGTGTGGGGAATGCAACGGGATATGGACAAACGCCCAGTGCTGTGCCCTACAATGGGTGGCTGGATGTTTCCGTTATCTATCGTCCCGAATTGTTGGAAGTAATTGCCGGCTTATGGATGCTGATTCAAGGCCGGATACTGAACCATAAGATGGTAAAATCATATCGTACTAAAAAAGTGCGTGTGCTCCGTGCACGCAATGCTTCGGTAGACCTTGACGGCCGCATACTACCCAAACATTTCCCGATTGAGATAGGGATTCTGTCCGAATCCATCACACTGATTATTCCTAATTAACTCTACACATATAAATAAGATGAATATAAAAGATTTGAAACACAGCGATTCCGGTAATTTTTTCCTTCTTGCCGGTCCCTGTGTTATTGAGGGCGAAGAGATGGCTATGCGCATAGCCGAACGAATAGTAGAAATGACTGATCGCTTAAAGATTCCTTATGTATTTAAAGGTTCTTACCGAAAGGCGAATCGTTCAAGACTAGACTCATTTATGGGGATAGGTGATGAAAAGGCCTTAAAGATATTGCAGAAAGTAAGCCGGACATTCAACGTGCCTACAGTCACTGACATTCATACCGCCGAAGAAGCCGCTATGGCTGCTGAATATGTTGATGTGCTTCAGATACCGGCCTTCTTGTGCAGACAGACAGATTTGCTCGTTGCTGCTGCCAAAACCGGAAAGATTATCAATATCAAAAAAGGACAATTCTTATCTCCCATGTCTATGCAATTTGCAGCTGACAAAGTAGTGGAAGCCGGAAATGAGAATGTGATGATCACAGAACGAGGAACAACCTTCGGCTATCAGGACTTGGTGGTAGACTTTCGTGGAATACCTCAAATGAAAACGTTTGGTTTTCCGGTGATCATGGATGTAACCCACTCGCTGCAACAACCCAACCAAACAAGCGGGGTTACCGGTGGCATGCCTCAACTGATAGAGACAGTAGCCAAAGCCGCAATAGCCGTAGGAGCGGACGGTTTGTTCATTGAAACGCATGAAAACCCTGCCGTAGCCAAAAGCGACGGTGCCAATATGCTACAACTTGAGCTACTCGAAGGACTGCTCACTAAACTGATTCGTATACGGATGGCCATCAACCAATAAATAAAAAGTTTTTTATTAAAAAGAAGAATATGTCTGTGATTAATAAAGACGGGGACACGACATATTTAGCGTAAAAACAAATTAATTTTATAAGATAATGAAACATCTATTCCGTGGTTTGTCTGTTGCTGTTATCGCCGTATGCTGTAACAGTGGTCTAGGCTTTGCACAGCAAATGCCTCCTATTCCCGTTGATCCCAATGTGCGCATCGGGAAACTGGAGAATGGTCTTACGTATTATATCAGGAAAAATAATCTACCCGAGAAAAGAGCAGATTTTTATATCGCACAGAAAGTGGGTGCTATCCTGGAAGAACCTGCACAACGCGGATTGGCACACTTCTTGGAGCACATGTGTTTCAACGGCACCAAACATTTCCCCGGAAATGCGTTGAAAGAATATTTAGAGACAATCGGTGTGAAGTTTGGTGAGAACCTTAACGCATATACTTCCATTGATGAGACGGTATATAATATCTCTAATGTACCTGTAATGCGTGAAGGACCTGTCGATTCATGCTTACTCATTCTGCACGACTGGTCAAACGACCTATTGCTGGAAAGTAAAGAGATAGACAAAGAACGAGGTGTGATTCATGAAGAATGGCGAACACGCATGAGCGCTATGCAACGTCTTCAAGAAAAATCGCTATCGCAAATGTATGCCGGAACCAAATATGCTGACTGCCTGCCAATTGGTAGTATGGACATTGTAGATAACTTTAAATACCAAACACTCAGAGATTATTATGAAAAATGGTATCGCCCCGATCTGCAAGGAATTATCGTTGTAGGTGATATTGATGTAGATGCCATGGAAGCGAAAATTAAAAAAATCTTTTCGGATATTCCCGCACAACCCAATGGTGCTGAACGCATTTACTATCCGGTGAGCGATAACAAAGAACCTATTGTTGTCATCGAACAAGATAAAGAGCAACCGAATATACAGATATTGGTATTCAACAAGCATGAAACAACTCCCGACGACCAGAAAGGAAATATGGGTTACCTCGTAAGTGATTACGCAAAGAAACTCATCGGTAACATGCTGAATGCCCGCCTGAACGAGTTGACTCAAACAGCCAACCCTCCTTATATTTATGCCGGAGCAGAGGATGGAATGTTTTTTGCTTCTAAAACAAAAGATGCATTTACAGGGGTAGTTGTATGCAAAGAGGGAGAAATAGAAAGTGGATTATCTACATTGTTGCGAGAAATAGAACGCGCCAGAAGATTTGGCTTTACCGAATCGGAATATGTACGTGCACGTGCTGAATATCTGCGCCAACTGGAGTCAGCATTCAACGAACGTGACAAGAACAAAAATGAAAGTTACGTAAATGAGTATGTACAGCACTTCTTGAACAACGAGCCTATACCGGGCATTGACAAGGAATATGCCATCATCAACCAAATTGCTCCTGCCATACCGATAGCCGCATTGAACGAATTGATGCAAACACTGGTAACAGACAGCAACCAGGTTGTAGCCCTCTTCGGCCCTGAAAAAGAGGGACTTAAATATCCGACAAAAGAGGCTCTTCTCGAAGTTCTCAAAAAAGCGAAAGCCGAAGAGTTGACTGCTTATGTAGACAAAGTATCCGACAAACCATTGATGGCAGAAAAACCCAAAGCCGGCAAGATTCTATCGGAGAAAAACGATCCGGCATTCGGAACAACAACACTGACTCTGTCTAACGGTGCCAAAGTCATCATTAAGAAAACAGATTTTAAAGCTGATGAGATACAGATGAAAGCTGTCAGCTTGGGAGGAACTTCTCTGTTCCCAACTTCTGAGATCATCAACATCAAATCATTGAATGACGTGATCGGTGCAGGTGGTTTGGGAGAATTCAGCACAGTGGAACTCCAAAAAGTGCTTGCCGGTAAGAAAGCATCTGCTTCTGCCCAAGTAGGTGATAAGACGGAAGCCATTAGTGGTAACTGTTCTCCAAAAGACTTCGAAACAATGCTGCAACTTACTTATCTGGCCTTTACAGCACCACGCAAAGATGTGGATGCATTTGAGTCTTACAAAAACCGTACAAAAGCTTCTTTGTTGAATCAAGAAATGAATCCGATGATTACATTCGTAGACTCTATTCAGGGAGGCATCTACATGAATCATCCGAGAATGCAGAGACTAAAGGCCGATATGATAGACAAGATCGACTATGATAAAATTCTATCCATGTATAAGGACCGTTTCAAAGATGCCAGCGACTTTACCTTTATTTTGGTAGGTAACGTAGACATTGAAGCTGCTAAACCTCTGATTGCTCAATACATTGCTTCTTTGCCATCTATCAAACGGAAAGAAACATTCAAAGACAACAATGTAGATATGCGCAAAGGAATCTATAAAAATGAATTTATCAAGGAGCAAGAAACGGCTAAAGCTTCTGTGTTTGCATTCTACAACGGCACATGCAAGTATGATTTGAAAAATAGCCTATTGATCAGCATGACCGATCAAATTCTGAACCTTGTTTATACAGAAAAGGTAAGAGAGGAAGAGGGCGGAACTTACGGTGTAAATGTTGGAGGAGATCTCCAGAAATATCCTCAAGAGAAATTTGTACTCCAAATCATGTTCGACACTGCACCGGATAAAAAAGATAAATTGACCAGCATCATCTTTGGAGAATTAGAGAACTTGGGTAAGAATGGTCCTTCGGAAGCTAATCTGAATAAAGTGAAAGAGTTTATGCTTAAAAAGTATAAAGAAGATTTGAAGGAGAACGGTTTTTGGCTCGGCACGATTGATGATTATCTATTCACGAATGTGGATATGACAAAAGGTTATGAAGCAACGCTAAACAGCATAACAACCAAAGACATTCAGAACTTCGCCAATTCTATATTCAGTCAGAAAAATGAAGTAGAAGTAACCATGATTAGTCCTGAGAAGAAGTAACTACAAATACCTATTCATTATGCTTTTTAAGGAACTATATAAGCATCACAGACTTGCTGCTAAACGCCACCCTATGTATGAGAAGAACAAATTCGGAAAGTTCTTCATGTACTTCATGGCGGTGTTTTGGGCAGGATATCTTATCTTCTTTGGAACCACATTCGCACTCAGCTTTGCTGAAGCGGCTCCTAATATGGAGCCGTATAATGTGATGAATAAAGGATTGATCTTTGTGTTCGCTCTCGACTTCCTGATGCGTTTCCCTTTTCAGAAGACGCCTACACAAGAAGTTAAGCCTTATTTGCTGATACCGATCAAACGGAATAAGATCCTTGATTTCCTGTTACTCCGATCAGGATTAGATACGTTTAACATCATCTGGTTGTTCATGTTTGTGCCTTTTGCGATTATCACTGTCACCAAGTTTTTTGGAGTAACAGGGATTATCACCTATGCTTTAGGCATTTACCTGTTAACGGTTCTGAACAACTATTGGTATCTTCTCTGTCGCACGCTAATGAATGAACGGATATACTGGATTGCCTTACCCATTGCGGCTTACGCCGCATTGGGGGCAATCATGTTTATCCCTGAGAAGAACTATATCAGTGATTTCACGATGAATCTGGGAGAAGCTTTTATCGAAGGGAATATTCTGGCTTATTTGGGTACTCTCGCAGCCATCGCACTCTTATGGATGGCCAACCGGAAAATCATGGTTGGACTGGTATACGCAGAACTAAGTAAGGTAGAGGACACAAAAGTGAAGCACGTATCGGAATATAAATTTCTGGAACGCTACGGAGAGATTGGCGAATACTTTCGCCTGGAGCTGAAAATGCTTTTCCGTAATAAGCGATGCAAAACTTCGTTGCGAAGCATTGCAATTATTGTGCTGCTCTTTTCCGGTCTGCTAGGCTTTTCTGACGTGTATGATGGAGCTATCATGAAAAACTTTACTTCCATTTATGCTTTCGTGGCTTTTGGTATGGTGATCTTAACACAAATCATGAGCTTTGAAGGCAATTATCTGGATGGGTTGATGACTCGTAAAGAATCTATATTCAGTCTGCTAAAAGCAAAATACTACCTTTACAGTATGGGAGTTATCATTCCGTTTATCTTCATGATTCCTGCCATGGTGATGGGAAAGCTTACTTTATTAGCTGCTTTCTCTTTTGCTTTCTTCGCCATCGGACCGGTTTATTTCATGTTATTCCAATTAGCGGTGTATAACAATAAAACAGTTCCTTTGAACGAAGGAGTTTCCGGTCGACAGGGTTCGGGAAGCGGATTTCAGACGATGGTGAGTTTAGGCGCTTTTGGTATTCCTATGATACTCTATTCTTCGCTGGATGCCCTGTTGGGAGAAGTCACCGGACAATGGATTCTGTTGGGCATCGGACTAATATTCGCGCTTACCTCGCATCTTTGGATTAAAAGTGTGTACAAGCGCTTTATGGCTAGACGATACAAAAACATGGAAGGATTCCGGGATACGAAATAAGTAGTATTAAGCAATAAAACAAAGAATAGAATTATGATAACCATCAATCATCTGCAAAAAAGCTTCGGCGAAAAGAAAGCCGTCGATATTGATAATTATACCATCAACCAAGGAGATATGATTGGACTAGTGGGAAACAATGGAGCCGGCAAGACGACTCTTTTCCGACTAATACTCGATTTGCTCAAAGCGGACAATGGCACTGTAACCATCAACAACATTGAAGTAAGCAAAAGCGAAGAGTGGAAGACGTTCACCGGTGCTTTCATTGACGACGGCTTCCTGATTGACTACCTCACTCCTGAAGAATATTTCTACTTTATTGGCAAGATGTACGGACTCAAGAAAGAAGAAGTAGACGAACTACTTGTTCCTTTTGAACGCTTCATGAACGAAGAAGTGATCGGACAAAAGAAGTTTATCCGTAACTTCTCGGCTGGTAACAAACAGAAAATAGGTATCATCTCGGCCATGTTGCACAAACCGCAACTATTGATTCTTGATGAACCGTTCAATTTTCTGGATCCAAGTTCACAATCGATCATTAAGCATATGTTGAAGAAGTATAATGAAGAGACAAATGCTACTATATTGATTTCAAGCCACAATTTGAATCACACGGTAGATGTCTGTCCGCGCATTGCTTTGCTGGAACATGGCATCATTATTCGTGATATTATAAATCAAAATAGTTCTGCAGAAAAGGAACTGGAAGAATACTTCAATGTAGAAGAGTAGACTGATGAAGAAAGGTCTTATTTACCTATTGGCAGTGGTCGCTGCGGCAATGAGTTTGAGCTCTTGCCGCACGTCCGCACCCAGGCTTGACTATCGGGCACTAGCGCATGCCACTGAGAAATTAGGCATCGAAATAGGACCGAGAGATAATCACCAACTATACATTGAAGCAGCCGAATGGATTGGCGTTCCCTATCGGGCGGGCAAAGACGACAAACACGGGACAGACTGTTCCGGACTAACAAGCCGACTTTACAAAAGTGTATACAAGATCAAGCTACCGAGAAGTACCGAAGATCAGCGCAAAGAAAGTGATAAAATAAGGCGCAACAATTTGCACGAAGGAGATTTGGTCTTCTTCTCTAGCAAACAGACAAATAAGGAAGTTGCCCACGTAGGTATCTATTTAAAAGAAGGACAGTTTATCCACGCCAGCACCAGCAAAGGTGTTATCATCAGTAGCCTGAATGAAGAATATTACAAAAAGTACTGGATAGGTGGCGGCAGAGTTAGATAACCACTATAATCAATTGATATGAAAAGAAATCTTGTTATTTTGTTCGTTGCGTGCTTAGCGCTCAATGTAAACGCACAGTTGTTATGGAAAGTATCAGGCAACGGTTTAAGTAAACCTTCCTATATTTTGGGAACTCACCATCTGGCTCCTCTTAGCATCATTGACAGCATAAAAGGATTGCAAACAGCATTCGACGCAACCACACAAATCATTGGAGAATTGAAGATGTCCGAAGTGCAAACTCCGGCCGCTATGCAACTCATGCAACAAAAGATGATGATTGAAAACGATACGACACTCCAAGCACTTTTCACTCCGGAACAATATACCACAGTAAATAACTTCACAAAAGAGAATCTGGGCTTTGACCTATCGCAGATGCCTAAAGTAAAACCCGCATTCATAACCAATAATGCAGTGGTTGTACTATACATGAAACATGTTGGAAACTTTAAACCACAAGAACAACTAGATACTTACTTTCAGACAAAAGGTATCGAAAGAGGGAAAAAAGTCGATGCATTGGAAACACTAGACTTTCAGTTTAACCTTTTATATAATAGCATGTCCCTCCGTCGACAAGCCGAACTACTTCTGTGCGAACTTAGCGATGTAGATAAGTTGGTCAATAACACAAAGAAACTGACGACTGCTTACATGATTCAAGATTTGAATACGATGTATAAACTTTCGCTAGAAAAAGAAGGTGCGCCTTGTGATCCTCTACCCGGTGAAATGGAAGCAATGATTGATGACCGAAATAAAACATGGGCTACTAAACTTCCTGCATTAATGGCTGCCGACCCAACGTTTGTAGTAGTAGGTGCACTACACTTACCCGGTGAAGATGGGCTACTAAATCTCCTAAAAAAACAAGGTTATACTGTACAAGCTGTAAAATAAATCTCTATAATTAAATAATATTCATTACTTTTGCACCGAATCAGGAATAAAGCACAAAGTTATGGATAAGAATAGAGCACAAGCATACCTACGCCTCATTAATTACAAGCAACGTCATGGCAAAGTAATATCCACATACACTGACGTAGAAAAGTATCGCTGCAATAATTGCCACATAGAATTTGAAGGCAACTATTGCAGTAACTGCGGACAAAGCAGAAGCGCGTCGCGCTTTACTTATAAATCTGTAATAAAAAGTATTTTCCATAGCCTATCTCACATTGATGGCTCTTTTTTTTCTACGATCAAGGAGCTATTTATCCGTCCGGGTTATATGATAAGTGACTATATCGCCGGAAGACGGGTCATTTATTTCCCTCCCATTCAAATGCTCTTCATTCTGGGAGCTTTGTACATGCTACTGCTTCATAGCCTGCATCCTGTTGCTGCCGCTGCAAGTAGTGAAATGACAACACCCGACAACATCAATTTAAATTTTAATGACTACAATCTGGCCCATTGGCTTAATTCACCATTCATACGCTCGGTTGCTAAAACGCTGGAACATTGGTTTACAGGTAATAAAGCATTAGAAATTATGTGTACCCTCCCCATCTATGCACTTGCCACACATTGGGCTTTTCGGGGACGTTTGTACAACCAGCACTACAATCTGGTGGAACTTTTTTTTGTACGCGCCTATGCTGCATGCCAAATATTGATAGCGTCTATTATCTTGCTCCCTTTCATGAATGGTAGTGAAGAAGGCATACCTTGGTGGCTGGAAGTGTTGTTTGCGGTATGGATCTATGCGCAACTGTTCAGAGGAAAAATAGGCGACACTATAAAAAGAACGATATTGATGTATATCTACTTTGTACTCATTTTAATTCTGCTGGCAATAATCGTTGTTGCCATACTGGTCTTATTCGCATTTATAGTCCGCTTATTCGCATAAAAAAGAAATAAAAGTTTGTCTGGCTGAAATAAAAGCACTAATTTTGTGGCCTGATTATTCCGCATCGGGTAAACCAAGTGTTCTTTAAGTGATTAAAGGCCACCCGCCGGAGAAAACCTGTATAACAATATTATAACAGATGTACGCAATTGTAGAGATTAACGGTCAGCAATTTAAAGCTGAAGCCGGAAGAAGGTTGTTCGTTCACCACATCCAAGATGCTGAAAACGGTTCAACGGTAGAGTTTGACAAAGTTCTTTTGGTAGACAAAGACGGAGCTGTAACAGTAGGTATTCCTACAGTAGAAGGAGCTAAAGTTGTTTGCCAAGTTGTAACAAGTCTTGTAAAAGGCGACAAAGTAATCATCTTCCATAAGAAGAAAAGAAAAGGTTACAGAAAACGCAACGGTCACCGTCAACAGTTTACTGAGTTAACAATCGCAGAAGTAGTAGCTTAATCCAATTAAATTTAAGAAGAAATGGCACATAAAAAAGGTGTCGGTAGTTCTAAGAACGGCCGCGAATCAGCAAGTAAAAGATTAGGCGTGAAGATATTTGGTGGCGAAACTTGCAAAGCAGGTAACATCATCATTCGTCAAAGAGGTACTGCATTCCACCCGGGAAACAACATGGGAATGGGTAAAGACCACACTCTTTTCGCTTTGGTAGATGGAGTAGTTAGCTTCAAAAAAGGCAAAGAAGATAGAAGATATGTATCTATCGTTCCAGCTGAAGTAGAAAAAACAGAAGCAGAAGCATAAGTTTCTCTTATAAACTGAATTACAAAGAAGGAGATACAATCTATATGATTGTGTCTCCTTCTTTTTTATAGATAGATAACATCTTATATTTATTTTATTTATCTTTGTGCTCGCTAATTGAAGTATCATAAAATAAGATAGATATGCTTACCATTAAACAGATTGCAGAAAACACAGACGCGGTAATCCGTGGGCTGGAAAAGAAACATTTCAAGAATGCCCAAGAGGTGATTGCTCAGGTTATTGAAGTGAACGACAAGAGACGTAACGCGCAAAATCAATTAGATAACACTTTGGCTGAAGTAAATTCTCTCTCGAAAACCATTGGTCAACTGATGAAAGAGGGAAAGAAAGAAGCAGCCGAAACTGCACGTACGCAGGTAAGCGAAATGAAAGAAGGCATCAAAGAGTTGGAGACAGCAATGAACGAGGCCTCTACCGAACTACAAACGTTGCTTTATACCATTCCGAATGTACCGAATGAAGGAGTGCCTGAAGGATTTGGTGCTGACGATAATGTGGTGGAACGCATGGGCGGACACGATGCTGAACTTCCTACCGATGCCCTACCCCACTGGGAATTAGCTAAGAAATATGATCTTATTGACTTCGAGCTCGGAGTGAAAATAGCCGGAGCCGGATTCCCTGTATATAAAGGTAAGGGTGCCCGCCTACAAAGAGCGCTTATCAACTTCTTCCTCGATGAGGCGCGTGACGCCGGTTATCTGGAAATTGAACCACCTTACTTAGTAAATGCTGCGTCGGGCTATGGAACGGGTCAGCTTCCTGATAAAGAGGGACAAATGTACCACGACAATACGGACGACTTATATCTGATACCAACAGCGGAGGTACCGGTTACAAATATCTATCGCGATGTCATTTTGGAAGAGAAAGAACTTCCGATAAAGAATTGTGCTTATTCTGCTTGTTTCCGCCGCGAAGCAGGTTCATACGGCAAAGATGTACGTGGGCTAAATCGCTTACATCAATTTAACAAGGTAGAGATTGTACGCATTGACAAACCGGAACATTCTTACGAATCGCTCAATGAGATGATCGCTCATGTTGAAAACTTAGTTACGAAGCTGGAATTGCCATACCGCATCCTTCGCCTTTGTGGCGGAGATATGGGCTTTACTTCTTCCATCACGTTCGACTTTGAAGTCTTCTCTGCTGCACAAAAACGGTGGTTGGAAGTGAGTTCGGTGTCAAACTTCGAATCTTACCAAGCCAACCGACTGAAATGTCGTTACCGCACGGGGGAGAAAAAGACAGAGCTCTGCCACACACTGAATGGATCAGCACTGGCTTTGCCACGTATCGTTGCCGCTCTGCTGGAAAATAACCAAACTCCGGAAGGAATCAGAATACCAAAAGCCTTGGTTCCTTATTGTGGATTTGATCTAATTGATTAAGAACGTTCATTCATCAAAATAAATAAAAGCAGCCGCCTCAAAAGGGTGGCTCTTTTTTTTGCAATTACCAGATTAGCAGTATCTTTGCGAAGCATCACTCTGATATCGGCTACGTAAGAATTGGAACAAAATTATTAGATAATGAACAAAATCGTCAACAAGGAGCATTTCTCGGAAAAGGTCTTTAAACTAGAGATTGAAGCTCCACTTATCGCAAAAGCACGCAAAGCTGGTCATTTCGTTATTGTTCGCGTTGGAGAGAAGGGCGAACGTATGCCATTAACCATCGCTGGAGCTAACCTTGCTAAAGGTACTATTACCCTGGTAGTTCAGGAAGTTGGCCTGTCATCCATTCGCCTATGCGAATTGAATGAAGGAGATTACATTACAGATGTAGTTGGACCGTTGGGACAAGCTACACACATTGAGAACTTCGGAACAGTAGTATGCGCCGGTGGAGGTGTGGGCATAGCTCCTATGCTACCCATCGTACAGGCACTTAAAGCTGCAGGCAACCGTGTGATAACGGTACTCGCAGGGCGTTCTAAGGAATTGATCATTCTGGAAAACGAGATACGCGAAAGCTCGGACGAAGTTATTATCATGACTGATGACGGTTCTTATGGCCGCAAAGGCTTAGTAACCGAGGGTGTGGAGGATGTGATTAAACGTGAGAAAGTAAACAAATGTTTTGCCATTGGCCCTGCCATCATGATGAAGTTTGTATGCTTGCTTACGAAGAAATATGAAATACCAACGGATGTGTCACTCAACACCATCATGGTAGACGGTACCGGTATGTGTGGTGCCTGCCGCATCACCGTGGGAGGAAAGACCCGGTTTGTATGTGTGGACGGACCGGAGTTTGATGGACATCAGGTAAACTTTGATGAGATGTTGAAACGTATGAGTGCTTTCAAAAGCATCGAACGTGAAGAGATGCATAAACTGGAAACAGCATGCGAAGCAATCAAAGCGATAGATGAAAACGGACGAACAGCTCCGTGGCGCGAGGAATTGCGCAAAGCTATCAAAGCGAAAGAACGTGCCGATATTCCACGAGTTAAGATGAATGAACTCGATGCAGAGTATCGCTCTCATAGCCGCAAAGAAGAGGTTAACCAGGGACTTACTGCGGAACAGGCGGTGATTGAAGCCAAACGCTGCTTAGACTGCGCCAATCCGGGCTGTATGTCGGGTTGCCCGGTAGGTATCGACATTCCCCAATTCATTAAAAACATCGAACGCGGAGAATTCCTTGAAGCTGCCAAGACGCTAAAAGAAACCAGCGCGCTGCCTGCAGTATGCGGCCGTGTATGTCCACAAGAGAAACAGTGCGAATCTAAATGTATTCACCTAAAGATGGGGAAAGAAGCTGTAGGCATTGGTAACTTGGAACGCTTTGCTGCTGATTACGAACGTGAAAGCGGACAGATATCCGTACCTGCTATCGGAAAGAAAAACGGAATAAAGATAGCTGTTGTAGGTTCCGGACCTGCAGGTTTAGCCTTTGCCGGAGATATGGCAAAGTATGGCTATGACGTAACTGTATTCGAAGCACTCCATGAAATAGGTGGTGTATTGAAGTATGGTATTCCTGAATTCCGACTACCAAACAAGATTGTAGATGTGGAGATAGACAACCTCTCAAAGATGGGAGTAAACTTCGTAAAGGACTGCATTGTGGGTAAAACAATCAGTGTAGAAGATTTGCAAGAAGAGGGTTTCAAAGCTTTCTTCGTAGCTTCGGGTGCAGGTCTACCCAACTTTATGGATATTCCGGGCGAGAACTCCATCAATGTGATGTCGTCTAACGAATATCTGACCCGCGTTAATCTGATGGATGCCGCTAGTCCGGATTCTGACACACCGGTTTCTTTCGGTAAAAACGTTGCCGTAATCGGTGGAGGAAACACAGCGATGGACTCCGTACGTACAGCCAAACGTCTAGGCGCAGAAAGAGCGATCATCATTTATCGTCGTTCGGAGGAAGAAATGCCTGCACGCTTGGAAGAAGTGAAACACGCCAAAGAAGAAGGAATCGAATTTCTCACCTTGCACAACCCTATCGAGTATCTGGCCGATGAACTGGGACGGGTAAAACAAGTGGTTTTGCAAAAGATGGAACTTGGCGAGCCGGATGCCTCGGGCAGACGCAGTCCTATTGCCATTCCCGGAGCAACGGAAACAGTCGATATTGACTTGGCCATTGTCAGCGTAGGTGTATCACCCAACCCTATTGTGCCAAGCTCTATCAAAGGACTTGAAGTTGGTCGCCGAGGAACCATCACCGTAAACGAAGATATGCAATCGTCCATTCCGATGATCTATGCCGGAGGTGACATTGTGAGAGGTGGAGCAACAGTTATTCTTGCTATGGGCGACGGGCGCAAAGCTGCCGCTGCCATGAACATGCAATTGAAGAAATAGCAGTTTCTTAATCCAAACATGTAAATATATAGCACCTAGTCCTACAGGCCTTCTGAGAGGGATTTGGTGAACTAGTTACTTCACCGCGGTGAACTAACTAGTTCAGCGTGGTTAACTAACTAGTTCACCACGCTGAAGTTATATGATATATAAAATCAAAGCTATTTGTAAACATTGTCGATTGCAATAGTTACTTGATTAGTTATTCTATGAATTTCAGTTTACCGAGAGCTTCTTCTAATTTCCCTCTTAACAACAGAAAGAAAAGTATGAGAAGCGAGCAAGTTTACAGCCTAAACACTTGACTTTAGGGAGAAAATATCGTATATTTGTGATACTAATAACATCGTATATTCAATTTATACTGCACAAGAAGAGGAATCCAAAAGGGTCCCTCTTTTTTGTATCCAAACACAGCAAAAGAGCCCAAAAAGACAGTGAAGTTTGGGAAAAAGGACGGTTGTGTTTGAGTAAATGCACGGTTATCTTTTCCAAAAGCACCGTTAAGTTTGACTAAAGTAAGCCTTTGATCTCTGAGAGAAGGTTAAGCATCCGGCAACGGTTAATATTACGTAAATAATCGTCGAGAAGGGCTTGACAGACTTCTCGCAATGTCACAACAGATAATTGAACAAGAGTCTTTTGCTTCTCAGGAAAGTAGCCCAAGTTCAGAAGCATATTTCACTGCCTCCATCGAATTATTAGCATTCAGCTTCAAAAGGATTTTCTGCCGATGCGTATTTACTGTATGTACGCTGATACAAAGTTTATCAGAAATTTCTTTACTCAGTAACCCTTCTTTTATCAGCTGGAGAACTTCTACTTCGCGTGAAGAAAGTCCCGACTTAGAAGTATCGGGAATCAAGTCGTACAATGAACGATACTCACCGGTTTTGCAATTCAATATCTGAGTTCTCGCACCTTGCAACGGGCTTTGATCAGGAGAGATATCCCAGACACTAAGCGAAAGCCACACATTTCCTCGCTTATCAAGCTCCAATATTTGATGTTGCTCGATAATTCGCACATACTCATTCTTAAAATTGCGTACTCGATATTCATTAATCAGCTTGTACGACATGCACTCATCCTTACGCTCAAAAAAGAAGTTGAGAGAATCAACACCATTACGGATAAGGACTTTCATATCTTCGGGATGAACTCTTTCATCAAAGTAGCGATTGCCTTCCACCTCTATGCCGGCAAGATCATAGCCAAAAAGATCAGCAAAATTATAGGAAGTAAAAACATGCTGATGGCGATACAAATCGAACACAGTAACGCCACTGTTGGAGACCTTTGCCAACTGAGACAAAAAAAGTTTATGCTTATTCAGTATGGCATAATCCAGTTCCGACTCGTCAAAAGACTGAGAAGCCAGGAGTTCGGCATATTTTTCTTTGTATATATCCATAATAGAGGAACGTAAATATACTGATTAATCAGTATTGACGGAAAAGAATATTAGACCGTATTTTGCACAAAGATATTAATAATCAATAATTATAAGTAGACAAATGAAAAAACATGCATTGATTCTCCTTCTCAGTATGCTTTGCACCTCCTTTACATACGGGCAAGCCGTGCAAAACATCAAGGGAATAGTAAAAGATGAGGCTTCCCAAGAGCCTCTGCCCTATGCTTCGGTGATTATACAACACACACTACAAGGAACGACTACGGACAATCAGGGAAACTTTATACTAAAGGGAGTTCCCGTAGGACGCTACGATTTGGCTATTAGTTATCTCGGTTACGAACCCCAGATTATCAGAGAAGTAATGGTCTCATCTTCAAAAGAGGTAGTTCTGGAGATTACGTTAAAAGAAAACATCTCGCAGATTGGCGAAGTGATTGTTACACCCAAAGTGAACAAAAGTATGCCGCTAAACAAGATGGCTACTGTCAGCGCCCGGATGCTGAGCGTTGAAGAAGCAAGTCGTTATGCCGGTGGTTTTGACGATCCGGCACGGTTGGCTTCTTCCTTTGCCGGAGTGGGAAGCAACATGGGAAACAATGGGATAGTTATCCGTGGCAATGCACCGAAATTTCTTCAATGGCGTTTAGAAGATGTCGAGATTCCCAATCCCAACCATTTCGCCGACGTCACCGGATTCGGAGGTGGAGGCATGACGGCATTAAGTAGTCAGGTGCTGGGCAATTCAGATTTCTTCACCGGAGCTTTTCCTGCCGAATACGGTAATGCGCTATCCGGAGTATTCGATATAAAGCTAAAGAACGGGAATAATACCAAAATGGAGAATGCTGTTCAAATAGGATTATTGGGCATCGACGTAGCATCTGAAGGTCCATTTAAAAAAGGTGGCAAAGCATCTTATATCTTCAATTATCGATATTCAACTCTTTCGTTGCTGTCTCCTTTAATGCCCGACGATGCTGACGGAACCAAATATCAGGATTTATCGTTCAAAACGAACATACCGACGATGCATGCCGGCACATTTTCGATATGGGGAGTCGGGCTCATAGATCGTTCGGGACAAACAGCCGAAAAGGACAAAACAAAATGGGAATATCTGCAAGACAAAGAAGAAGAGGATGTGAAACAATATATGGGAGCGGTAGGAATACAACATAAAATATCGGTAGGTACAGATGCCTATCTCAAATCAACGCTGGCAACTACCGTAAGCGGGCTAAACATGGATACCGAAAGAATGAATGATAATATTGAACTAAAACCGAAAGAGATGATACGAAGCACAAACTACAATTTTGTCTTCGCTACCTCTCTAAACAAAAAGTTCAATAACAAGCACACCAATAAAACAGGTATACAAGTTACGGGATTGCTTTATGATATGTTACTAAAAGAGGCCGATCCTGCAGAAACTCCTTTGCGCACCCAGACCGATGAAAATGGATTTAGCTCTTTACTCACCGCATATACCAACTCTTCAATTAATCTCTCAGACGATTGGACGCTTAACGCAGGAATTACCGGACAGTATTTCACGCTTAATAAACATTACACCATTGAACCACGCTTGGGGTTGAAATGGAGCTTTGCCAAGAATCAATCATTCGGCATAGCATACGGCCTTCACAGCCGACTGGAACTACTTAACTATTATTTTACCCGATCCGAAACGGGAGAACTGATCAACAAGAATCTCGACTTTACACGCTCACACCATTTGGTACTCTCATACGACCTGAATATAGGCAGTAACTATCACCTGCGCTTAGAATCATATATACAAAAGCTGTTTGACGTTCCGGTTATTCCGGACAGCTCGTACTCATTCATTAATATACAAAACGATTGGTTTGTAGACAAAGCTTTGAAGAACACGGGTAAGGGAGTAAATTACGGAATCGATATCACGCTGGAGAAATACATGTCACAGGGGTACTACTTTATGGTTACCGGTTCACTCTTCAATTCGCGCTATAAAGGAGGCGACGGAGTATGGAGAAGCACACGCTTCAACCGGAACTATCTGCTCAACTTCCTCACCGGAAAAGAATGGATGGTGGGTAAAAACAAACAAAACATATTCAATGTCAGTCTGCGCCTGTCCTATCAGGGTGGAGACCATTATTCACCCATAGATCAGATAGCCTCTGCCGAAAAGCAAGATGCCGTGTACAACGAATACAAAGCATTTAGCAAACAGTTACCGGGCGCGCTTTTAGGGCACTTCAACATAAGTTACAAGATAAATAAAGCCAGACGTTCACACGAATTTGCCCTGAAAGTGCTCAACGCCACCGGATACAAAGAGTACTATGGATACAGATACAACTTTAAGGCCAATAAAGCGGAACAAGAAAAAGAATCGACCATCATACCCAATATCAGCTACAAGATCGAATTCTAATCCACAAGAAGAACAATGCTAAACATCCTTAATTAAAAAAAGCTCCCGCAAACAAATCGTTTACGGGAGCTTTCTATTTTATTCAGTATCTATCACTTCACCACACTATTCGTTTGTGGGTCGGGAAAGATCACCACCGGCTTAAACGACTTAGCTTCATCAAAATCCATCAAGGCATACGACATGATGATCACAATATCATCAGGTTGCACCTTGCGTGCGGCAGCACCATTCAGGCAAATCATACCCGAACCGCGTTCCCCTTTAATCACATACGTTTCAAAGCGTTCACCGTTATTATTATCTACGATATGCACCTTCTCACCTGCAATCATATTGGCAGCATCCATCAGATTCTCGTCAATCGTTATGCTACCCATATAGTTCAGATTTGCTTCTGTAACACGAGCGCAATGAATTTTCGATTTCAACACTTCAATCATCATAAGGTCTGGTCCATTTTTAAATTAAACTTCTTTGTACTTTACATTATCAATCAGGCGTATTTCACCGCTGAAAACCGTAATGCATCCTACCACATAGGACGTTTCTTCCCAGCTATTAACCTGCTGTAGCGTGTTTCCATCTACTATTTCAAAGTATTCCAAGCGTAGGCCCGGCTCTGCTGCAATAGTATCTGCTACAAACTGTTGCGTTTCGCTCACACTGTGAGTGGCTGCAAAGGTACGACTTTTAAATAATGTCTGTGATATTTTTAAAGCCTTTTCGCGTTCCAAAACCGAAAGACGTGCATTACGACTGCTCAAAGCCAATCCATCCTCTTCACGAATAATAGGACATCCCACGATTTGAAGGGGATAGTGCAATTGCTTCACCATCTCACGAATAATGGCCAATTGCTGAAAATCCTTCTCACCAAAGTAAGCCCTGTCAGGCTGCACAGCATCAAATAGCTTACTCACAATCTGGCAAACACCATTAAAATGTCCGGGACGAAAAGCCCCCTCCATCACCGTGTCAAGCGGAGCAAAGCTAAATTGGCGATCATCCTGCTGCGGATACATCTCCTCCACCGAGGGAGCAAAAGCAAAAGAAGCCCCGTTAGCCTCAAGCAGTTCACAGTCAGCATCCAATGTACGAGGATATTTTATCAGATCATTTTTATCGTTAAACTGGGTGGGATTTACAAAAACACTAATCACAGTCACTTCATTTTCGGCTACACTTCGCTTCACCAGAGATGCATGTCCCGCATGCAAAGCTCCCATAGTGGGCACCAGTCCCACCCTTTTACCTTGGATCTTTAACACCGATAACTCGGCTTGCAAATCCTTGATAGTATGTACTACTTTCATTTGAATTGGTTTATAACACTTTAGTTGTTCTTCAAAAACTGTGCAAAATAAACCATTATTTACCATATAAAGAAGGAATATCACAAATTAATGCAACGACCATAACATCAACGAAACACATGCTTAACGATTTTGCCTTTGATTATCAATGACTTAACATATCATAAAGAATTATAGAATGCCTTTACTTGCATTAATGCGCTTTTTTTTTTATATCTTTGCAGAATATTTACCGAGAACGATTGTTATTATGACAAAGGCTAATAAAGTTTTATTTATTACACAAGAAATTATTCCTTACGTTGCTGAATCAGAAATGGCTAATGTAGGAAGATATTTACCACAAGCAATTCAAGAAAAAGGCAGAGAAATCAGAACTTTCATGCCGAAATGGGGGAACATTAACGAACGCAGAAATCAGCTGCACGAAGTTATTCGGCTCTCTGGTATGAACTTAATCATAGACGATACCGACCACCCGCTTATCATAAAAGTAGCCTCGATACAATCAGCACGTATGCAAGTCTATTTCATCGATAACGATGACTATTTTCAAAACAAACTACAGACGGCAGACGAGAACGGACAGGAATACGAAGACAATGACAGTCGGACGATCTTCTACGCCAGAGGGGTATTGGAAACAGTGAAAAAACTGCGATGGACTCCGGATGTAATCCACTGCCACGGATGGATGTCTGCCCTGGCACCGCTATATATAAAGAAAGCTTATAAAGATGAACCATCTTTTCGCGATGCCAAAGTGGTTTTCTCGATTTACGAAGATGACTTTAAAGATAAATTCAAAGACAACTTTGCCACACAACTACTTCTGAAAGATATTAATCAGGAAGATATAAAAACGCTCAATGGGCCGGTAGACTATGCCATGTTAATGAAACTGGCAGTAGATTACTCTGACGGCATCATTCAAAACAGCGAAAACGTGAATCAAGACGTCCTAGACTATGCACGCCAAACGGGCAAACCTGTCTTGGATTATCAAGCCACGGAAACTTACCCTGAAGCCTGCAATGAGTTTTACGATAAAATATGGGAAATGCCTAAATAAACAAAATAACTTGAACTAAACGATACGACTATCATGAAAGTGAAATACTTATTAACCGTATTAGTTGCCCTGAGCTTCTTTGGATGCGACGACAACACCAAAGGATTAGGACTTGATATGTTACCCGACTCTGATAACATAACCGTGTTATCAAAAACTTTCGATGTAACCACTCAATCAATTCTATCCGGTCCTATTTATGCGAAAACAACTATCGGATATGTGGGCAAATTTACAGATTCAGAGTTCGGATCTTACGAAGCAGGATTCCTCACGCAGCTAAATTGCACGGACAACCTAAAGTTTCCTTTCGAAGTCATGGCTGGTGATACAGCTTACCTAGCAGAGCTTGTGTTGTATTATTCTGACAATAAGAAAGAGAATAAAAAAGGATATTTTGGAGATTCCCTCAGCACTTGCCGTATGAATGTCTATGAACTAAATAAAGTTTTGGATAAGAATCGCTACACAGACATTAATCCGGAACAATATTATAGCAAGACGGGTTTATTAGGACGCAAAGCTTATACAGCAGTAGATTTGTCCTTAAGTGATTCCATAAGATCTGCCAGCGATTTCACTCCTTTTGTGCGCTTCGTTCTTCCCAAAAACTTTGGTAACAACATCATCAAGCAAAACAAAGAACATCCAGAATACTTCAAAAACGCAGATGAATTCATTAAGAACATTTTCAAAGGTATCTATGTAAAAACTGAATATGGAGATGGAACAATATTATATATCGATCATGTAAGCATGAACATTGTATACAATGCTCATTACACCGATAGTATCGGCAATTTTTTGAAGAAAAAAGATGGAAAAGATTCTCTCTATTATGGCAAACGCACTTTTGCTGCCACTAAAGAGATTATTCAAGCGAATCGTTTTACCTCTTCCAATGAATTACAGAAGAAAGCAGACGAAACGAACTCTACTTATATAAAATCTCCTGCCGGCATTTTTACTGAAGCAACTCTACCGCTTCAGCAAATAGCAACCGAACTGAGCAAAGATACGTTGAATGCAGTTAAGTTGTCTTTTGTCCATTATGCTCAAGAGAAAAAGAATCAGTTCAGCATGATGCCTCCCCAATACGTGTTGCTGATACGCGAAAAGGATAAGAATACTTTCTTTGAGGAAAATAAATTGCCGGACAACATCACGTCCTATCTAGCGATGCATAATGCTTCAGCAGCTAACCAATATGTATTCAGCAATTTATCCAGACTGATCACCACCTGCATTGCCGAAAAAGCTGAAGCGAAGAAAAAGGCAGGCACCGCATGGAACGAAGATAAATGGATGCAAGATAATCCCCTATGGAATAAAGTGGTCTTGATACCTGTATCTGTAGCTACCACTAAAGATAGTCGGGGGAATGTAAGTATTGCAAGCATACAACACGATATGCAACCTAGCTATGCTAGATTTAAAGGTGGTGCAGACGGCGTAAACAAGCTTAAATTAGAAATAGTCTATAGCAAGTTCAATTCAAAATAAATCTACTAAGAACCTATAAAAAGAAGTCTCCCACACGACAATCGTGTGGGAGACTTCTTTTTTAGTATCGGCATATAGGGAAACTATTTATCGGCTTTCTTTGCAGAGACTTTCTTTGGAGTAACGGCCTTTTTGACAGGAACCTTTTCTGTTGAAACACTCTTTGCAGGAGTTGTTTTTCCAGGAACAGCAGCTTCCTGAGCAGCAGGAACTGCCGGTTTAGCCTTTGCTGTCTTAGCCTGCAAATGCTCCAACTCTCTATGCAGATCGGCGAGTTCCTCTCCTTGATTCCGAATAGTAGTAAGCAGCGAATTCAGTTCTTCATTATCTATATCCTCAGGATAGAGAGAATTCACACGGTTAATAAAGTCGCCAAGAATATTCATATAGTTGGTGAACGCATCATAAGCAGAGTCGTAAATTCCCCGAGAAAAAGCAATTCCTGTATTCTTAGTAGTCATGAAACGGAAGTTATTGCTAGCCTGCAAATAATCCCAATCTTGCTTGATGCGACGATCATCACAAAGGTAAACACGTTCGGCTACGCTATAAAGCTTGTTGAACGCCTCACGCTGAAGCACATTACCCAACCACGGAGTAACATCTCTTTCTTCGTTTACCCAAGAGATTGGATCCGGAACATCTATTGAAGACACCGACTTCGACTTCGTTACAATTTCCGTTGGCATAGAGAAAGTAATACCTTTCGCTTTCGCACATGCAGGAAGAGCCTTCAAAAACTCCAATATATTGGAAGACAATGGTTGGGAAATCCCCAAAGCAGAGAGTTCCATGAAGATGTTGATCACTTGCTCATCTTGTGGCAAAGCATCTATCCAATTAATATAAGTATCTGCAAACAATGGATATTCGCTCCATTCCGAATTAGAGAAACGCAAACCAATATCATCCGACAGTTTAAAATCGCGCAACAATAGTTTAAGATTAGGCGCCTGACTACAATGATACATATAATGAGGACTCTTCCATCCAAGTATGTATTTCGCTCCTTCCGTTAGCATTCCCTTAAATCCCATGCTCGCCACGGTAGCGCCTATTCCATCGGAGTAAATAAGGCTTGAATTGCGGAAAACCTTGGGAGCCTTGCCAAATAATTGCTTAATCTTATTGCTTTGGCGCATCACCTCCTCTTTAAAACACTCTTCGTTGACCAGAGACGACAAACCATGAGAGTAAGGCTCAGCCAAAAATTCACAGCAATCCGTATCATTCAGTTGATGAAGCAAATCAATCACAGCGGGAGCATGTATTTCAAGTTGTTCCAAAGCCACTCCCGAAATGGAAAGAGCTACTTTGAAGGTACCTCCCGAGTTCTTCACCATATCAATCAACGCACTCAACGCCGGAATGTAAGAACGTTCGGCTACCTCGTTAATGCTTGCTTCATTGACATAATCATCATAGTAATAGTGATCTTTACCTATATCGAAAAAACGATAGCGTTTCAGATGGATGATCTGATGTATCTCAAAATAAAGACAGATTGTTCTCATATCTATACTGTTTCTTTGTTATCTATATTGCTTCAAAACTTCATCGTAAATGCCACGAACTTTATATCCCACATTTTCCCACTTGATCTGGTCTACTTCCTTTTTGCCTTCATCTCGAAGATATTCATACAAAGATTGATAGGTGCAAATAGAATAGATTGCATCTGCCATGGCTTGAATATCCCAATAATCAGTCTTGATACATTTATCAAGTATTTCGGCGCAACCGGACTGTTTGGATATAATGGTAGGCACACTGCATTGCATCGCCTCAAGCGGAGAAATGCCAAAAGGCTCGGACACGGAAGGCATAATGTAAACATCACTAGCCTTCAATACTTCATATACCTGATCTCCCTTCATAAATCCCGGAAAATGAAAACGATCCGCAATGCCTCGTTCGGCAACCAAACGAATCATTTCATTCATCATATCGCCATTGCCTGCCATCACAAAGCGGATGTTGCGAGTACGTTTAAGTACCATGGAAGCAGCCTCTACAAAATATTCCGGCCCTTTCTGCATGGTAATTCGCCCTAAAAATGTAACGACCTTTTCTTTAGGATTCTTTTTGGGAACAATATCCATGATCTCCTGAGATAGCGGAGAAACAGCATTATGCACCGTAGTAACCTTTCTCGGATCCTGAAAATATTTATCAATCACCGTTTGTCGGGTCAGTTCACTCACACACATAATGTGATCTGCCTGATCCATGCCATTCTTTTCAATCGCATATACCGTCGGATTCACATTGCCCCGACTACGATCGAAATCTGTAGCATGCACGTGTATTACTAATGGTTTCCCCGTAACCTGTTTCGCATGAATACCAGCCGGATAAGTAAGCCAATCATGAGAGTGAATGATGTCAAACTGTTGCTGACGCGCTACCACACCGGCAACAATAGAATAGTTATTGATTTCTTCATACAAATTATCGGGGTAACGTCCGGAAAACTCAATGCATCCCAAGTCATTAGTATACAAGTAGTTGAAATCAGCATAGATATGATCACGCAAATCGTAATACAACTGCGGATCCATGCAAGATCCGAGACGATTACTGACATACTCCCAATTGACATTCCGCCAAACAACCGGAGTGTTATTCATTCCTATTATTTTCAGAAAACTCTTGTCCTCATCCCCCCAAGGCTTTGGTATGCAAAAAGTAATATCCATATCCTCTTGCAAGGCCATACCTTTTGTCAAACCGTAGCTAGCTGTTCCTAATCCTCCTAAAATATGAGGGGGGAATTCCCATCCAAACATTAAAACCTTCATTTTACCCCTCCTATAGATTATATTTAGACAATAGTTTCAGAATACGCAAGATCTCTGCCACATTCATGGCAAATGACACGGCACCGCGTCCTTTAAATGGGGGGTTACCATCAAACAGTTCGGGCAAGGAACCGATGCAATGATTCGTCATTTCATCTTCAAACCCGATCAATTGACGCTCCACGAAAGAGATGCCACTCATCTTATAGACACGCAAATAAGCCTCCATATAAAATCCCATCAGCCACGGCCAAGCCGTCCCTTGATGGTAGGCCTGATCTCTCTCCATCTGCGTTCCCACATAATTGGGATTGTATCCTCCACTCTTAGGGCTCAGACTACGCAGCCCTTTAGGCGTAAGCAGTTCTTTGGTAACAATATCAAGTACCTGTTTTTTCTGTACTCTATCAAGTGGAGAATAATCAAAAGCAACGGTAAATATCATATTTGGTCGTACGCTCCAATCCATCATATTTCCATCTACATAGTCCAGAAGATAGCCATGCTCATTGCGAAACACATCCACAAATGATTTCGCCGTAATTTGCGCCTGCTCATCCAGTGAATCGGCAAGAATGGTATTTCCGCCTTCCCGAGACATGTCGGCAACAAAACGTAATGCATTATACCACAACGCATTTACCTCTACCACATATCCGGTGCGCGGAGTAACGGGAAGTCCATTTATGGTAGAGTTCATCCAGGTAACTGCCTTGTCAGTACCATTTGTATAAAGCAAGCCATTTTCGTGAAGAAATAAATTAGGATGCTTACGTTGACGAATAAATTCAATAATCTCTTGAAGCAACTCGCCATATTTTGTGCGACATTGTTCACGTGTCGTATCTCTGGCATATTGCTGCAAAGCCCACACTGCCCATAGCAACACATCAGGATCGTCCATCTCTTCAATCTTACAATCCGCAGGCTGACCACTCATGTAATTACGTATTGCACCTTGTGCCGTTTCCATCACCTCTTCAAACTCGTCTCTCTCATCCACGGCAAGTGTCAGACCGGGCAAGGAAACAAACATATCTCTCGCTCTACATTTAAACCATGGATAACCGGCTAAAATATAGTGGCAATTCTCTTGCTTATTATGAAATTGATGGGCAGAGTTCTTCAAACAATGGTAAAAACTATCACGAGGAGTGCGATCGGCCACTTCAGCCTCAAAGGTTCGTTTCAATTGATGAGTGGAAGTCGCTGAAATACCGGCCGAGAAAACAACGCTCTCTCCCTTCCTTATATCCACTTCAAAATAGCCCGGAACATACAAATCCTCATTAAAATCATATCCCCTCTCCTGCTCTTTGGGATATTCTATTCCCTTGTACCAGTCGGGAACAAAATGAAACTCATTCTTCTTGTTCACCTGCATAAACAACTCCGGATAACCCGGATACATACAAGTCTTTATCCCATTTTCCACCTCTTGGTACTCTCTGCTTGCCAAATCGTTTTGATGAGTATACTGGCGAACACTTCTAAAAGCGAGAAACGGGCGCAAACGAAGCTTCGTAGCAGAGTGTGCATCGACTAATGTGTAGCGAATTAAAATTCTATTCTCATAATGTACAAAAACTTTTTCTTTTGTCAGAATAACGCCTCCAACACGGTAAGTGGTCACCGGAACTTTCTCACAATCGAACTCGCGAATATATTTATGCCCGTTCGGACTAAAATTATTCCCTTGATATTTGTGTAGTCCCAAATTGAATTCCGCACCATGCTGAACAACCGTTTCATCCAAAGAAGATAGCAGCACATGATTTTCATCGTCCAAATAAGGGACGGGTATCACCAACAATCCGTGATATTTTCGTGTGTTGCAATCTACAATCGTTGTACAATGATAAGCTCCCGATTTATTCGTCCGAAGAATCTCCCTAAGCAAAGATTCTTCTAAATTAATCATAAGAGTCTTGTCAAATCGTAAATAACTCATAGTTATGCACTATTTAAAGGTTAATGATGTTTAAAGCCATTCTACAAAACGTATGTATTGCCCAAAAATACAAATTAAAGGAAGAAACAAAAATAAAAAGCCGTTTTATTTTTCGTTTTCAATGTAAATATTCGTAGCATTGCAACTTAATCACTGAAAAAGAGAGAAGATGAAGCCGGACTTGCAGAAAATGACAGTAGCGATGGTGATTCCACTGTTCCTTATTTTCATTTTATATACAATAAAAATACTAGAAGTTGGAATGGATTGGGACTTCACGCATCTGGGAGTGTACCCGCTAAGCAGGAAAGGCGTTTTCGGAATCTTTGCTCACCCATTGATACACAGTAGTTTCCAACATCTTTTTGCCAACACCATTCCTCTTTTTTTCTTATCTTGGTGTTTATTTTATTTTTATCGGGATATAGCCCCATACATCTTTTTTGCCATCTGGATAGGGTGCGGAGTACTAACATTCCTCATTGGCAAACCCGGATGGCACATCGGAGCAAGTGGAATCATCTACGGACTAGCCTTTTTCTTGTTTTTCAGTGGGATATTAAGAAAACACGTCCCACTTATCGCCATCTCTTTGCTGGTCACATTCCTTTATGGAGGCCTTATCTGGAACATGCTTCCCTTCTTTGCTAAAGAAACAACTTCTTGGGAAGGTCACTTGAGCGGCGCCATAGCCGGCACGCTATGCGCCATCCTGTTCAGCAATTATGGGCCGCAAAAGCCCGAGATGCCGGAAGAGGAAGAGATAGAAACGCCCGAAAAAGACGATGCAATGCCTATAAATTCGGATGAAGAAACGTTGAGCTAACTTATTTGTTTAAAGCTTCAATCAAGATGGATACGTTTGCTGTAAAAAGTCTCACAGATATAGCGAGCAAGATGATTCCGAAGAATTTACGAATGATGTAAATGCCCCCTTTGCCTAAGAAATTTTCTATGCGACGCGTCATACGGAGAACAATATAAACCCAAAACATATTGAGCACCAAAGCAAGAATAATATTTAAACTGTCATACTCGGCTCTAAGCGACAATAAGGTCGTAAAAGTACCCGGACCGGCCAATAGAGGAAAAACCAAAGGAACAAGCGTCACTTCTTTAATCGGGCCCTGATTTTTAAAGATCTCTATATCGAGAATCATCTCAAGTGACATTAAGAAAATGACAAACGCACCTGCCACAGCAAAAGAAGCAATATCTACATGAAACAATTTCAACATCATGTCACCAGCATAAAAGAAGCCTACCATCAATATAAAAGAAATAACAGTCGCATTAATGGCATTAACTCCCTTACCCTTTTGAGTCAAATTAAGGATAATTGGAATCGCTCCTATAATATCAATGACAGCGAACAACACGATGAAAGCGCTGATCATTTCCTGAAGATTAAATCCGGTAAACATAACTCCTCCTTTTTTCTGCAAAGATAATCGATTTTTATGCACAGACAATAAGTATTGAGATGAATCGTCTCCTTACTTAAGAAATAATAAAAAAAACAAAAAGAGAAAGCAAATAAAAACAAAGAGGGGCTATAATGGTTACATTTGTCTGCAAAATAGAAAGATTTGCTATATGAAGACAATGTATGATACCTTACTGCAACTACCTTTGTTTCAAGGCCTTTGCCGTGAAGACTTCACTAATATATTAGGAAAAGTAAAGCTACATTTTACAACTTACAAAGTGGGAGAAAGCATCGTCAAACCTGACATGGTTTGTGATAGATTGGTCTTTCTACTAAAAGGAGAAATATCCTCTTATTCTTCACCAAAAGGTAAGTATTTTACCTTTATCGAGCATTTTGAAGCTCCATACGTAATAGAGGTACATTCCCTGTTTGGCATGAATCTCAATTACACCTCTTCGTATGTAGCCCGTACAGAAGCACAAACCATTAGCGTAAGCAAATCATTTGTGCTTAACGAATTATTCAACTATGATATATTCCGGCTCAATTATATGAATATTGTCAGCAATCGTGCCCAGATATTCTACGACCGTGTATGGAGAAGTGCCTCAGAAACAATTGAAGAGAAAATTATCGATTTCATTCTTGCTCGTACTGAAAAATTTACCGGAGAAAAAGACCTGAAAATCCGAATGGAGGATATTGGGGCTTATGTTGATGGCACACGCTTGAATGTATCTAAAGCATTGAATGACCTTCAAGCTCTGGGATTACTCATCCTCAGCCGAAAAGCCATTCATATTCCGGAAATAAGTGCACTCGTACAGTGGAGTGAAGCACAAAGAAATAGTAAGAAGAAGAAGGTTGAAAACTTCTAATGTAAAGATTCAAGATATGCCTCTACAGGCCTTGTGAGAGGGGTTTGTTGAACGTCCGCGATCAGCGTGTTGAAAGCGGGCATTCAACACGCTGATCGCGGACGTTCAACACGCTGAAGTCATATCTTCCCCGAGAACCTCTTCGTTTGTAAATAAAAAAAGATACAACGACCCACATTATTCGTTATCAGTCATAAAAAAACAGCCTCAACTTTAGCAGTGGAGGCTGTTTTTTTATGGTAGTATGTAGTATCAAAGACTATTCCCACTCAATCGTTGCAGGCGGTTTAGAACTAATATCATAAGTAACTCTATTCACCCCTTTTACTTTGTTGATAATGTCACTAGACATTTTGCCCAAAAACTCATAAGGTAAATGAGCCCAATCGGCAGTCATTGCATCCGTAGAAGTCACCGCTCTAAGAGCCACCGCTCTTTCATACGTGCGTTCATCACCCATCACGCCGACAGATTGCACCGGAAGCAGAATAACTCCTGCCTGCCATACCTTATCATAAAGTCCCCAGTCACGTAGTCCTTGAATAAAGATATCATCCGCTTCTTGAAGAATATGAACCTTCTCGGGAGTGATATCACCAAGTATACGCACAGCCAATCCCGGTCCCGGAAACGGGTGACGAGTGATCAAATGCTCGGGCATACCCAGCTGACGGCCCACTCTTCGAACTTCGTCTTTAAATAACAGACGGAGCGGTTCGCAAAGTTTAAGGTTCATTTTTTCGGGCAGTCCACCTACATTATGATGACTCTTGATCACCGTGCCTGTGATAGAAAGCGATTCAATACAGTCCGGGTAGATAGTACCTTGTGCCAACCACTTCACATCCTTTATCTTGTGAGCTTCTACGTCAAAGACATCAATGAAGCCCTTGCCAATAATCTTACGTTTGCCTTCGGGATCAGAAACTCCTGCCAATTCGCTAAAGAACTGAGCACTGGCATCCACTCCAATCACATTCAACCCCAAGCATGCGTAATCATGCAACACGTTGCTATATTCATTTTTGCGCAGCATTCCGTGATCAACAAAGATACAAGTAAGGTTCGCGCCGATCGCTCTGTTTAACAATACAGCGGCAACCGAAGAATCGACTCCTCCACTCAATCCAAGCACTACTTTATCATCGCCAATTTGTTCTTTTAACTCTGCCACAGTGCTTTCGATGAAAGAGGCCGGAGACCAATCCTGCTTGCATCCACACACCTCCACAACAAAGTTTCTCAGTATTTGTGTTCCATCTTCCGTATGAAACACTTCAGGGTGAAACTGTACACCCCATATTTGAGCACCCTCAACCTGATAGGCAGCGATAGCCACTTTATCCGTTGATGCAATCGTCTTGAAGTTAGCAGGAATGGCAGTGATCGTATCGCCATGGCTCATCCATACCTGCGATTTTTCCCTCACCCCCTTAAACAATACATTATCTTTGCAAAACGTATCCAGATGAGCACGTCCGTACTCGCGAGTTCCGGCCGGTTCCACTTTCCCTCCATTCATATAAGACATGAACTGCGCACCATAGCAAATGCCCAGAATGGGGTATTTCCCCCAGATCTCTGTCATATCTGTTTTAAACGCCGTTTCATCGTACACAGAGAATGGGCTCCCCGAAAGAATGACACCTATTACACTCTCATCATCCTTCGGAAACTTGTTATAAGGCACGATCTCACAATAAGTATCCAGTTCGCGCACTCTACGAGCAATCAGCTGCGTAGTCTGTGAACCGAAATCAAGTATTATAATTTTTTCTTGCATATAGAAGATATGTTTTGAAGTTTGCGCGCAAAAGTACGCAAAATATCACGATTTTACTTCTTTTCTTTAAGTAAATCACGAATTTCAGTCAACAAGATTTCTTCTTTTGTTGGCTCAGGAGGTGTTGGAAGAGGTGCAGGGGGCACTTCATTCTTCTTAGACATCCTACTCAATAATTTAATGAACAGAAAGATGGAAAATGCGATGATAAGGAAATCGAAGGTTACCTGCAAGAAATTACCGTAATTCAACGTAACGGCGGCAATCTGTTTCCCATCCACACCTGTTTCCGCAGCTTTCATCACCCATTTCAGGTCTGCGAAGTTCACCCCTCCAACCAACAGTCCGATAGGAGGCATAATAACGTCGGCCACTATAGAAGACACGATCTTACCAAAAGCTCCACCTATAATTACACCCACAGCCATATCAATCACATTGCCTCTCATAGCAAATGATTTAAACTCTTGTAAAAGAAGACTTTTTCCCATGTTTTTTTTCATATTTAAGAGTAATTGTGTGCGAATATAAAAACAAATTCTTAATTTTGCACCGCATTAAAAATGAAATATGAAGTATTGCGACATATTTTGAACAATTATTATAAGAACCCTTAAAAGTTTAAACAAAATGATTAAAGTAGGTATTAATGGATTTGGCCGCATCGGACGCTTTGTTTTCCGCGCTGCTCAAACAAGAAATGACATTGAAATCGTAGGAATCAACGACCTTTGTCCGGTAGATTACTTGGCTTATATGTTGAAGTATGACACGGTACATGGTCAATTCAAAGGCACAATCGAAGCTAATGTTGAGAAAAACCAACTAATCGTTAACGGTAAAGCTATCCGCATCACAGCTGAGAGAAATCCTGCTGATTTGAAGTGGGGCGAAGTTGCTGCTGAATACGTTGTAGAATCTACTGGCTTGTTCTTAAGCAAGGACTCAGCTCAAGGTCACATCGATGCAGGTGCAAAATACGTTGTAATGTCTGCTCCTTCTAAAGATGACACCCCTATGTTTGTTTGCGGTGTTAACGAAAAGACTTATGCAGGACAAAAATTCGTATCAAACGCTTCATGTACTACTAACTGTTTAGCACCTATCGCTAAGGTATTGAACGACAAATATGGTATCACAGACGGTTTGATGACTACAGTTCACTCTACTACTGCTACTCAAAAAACAGTAGACGGTCCTTCTATGAAAGACTGGAGAGGTGGTCGTGCTGCTTCAGGCAACATTATCCCTTCATCTACAGGTGCTGCTAAGGCTGTAGGTAAAGTTATCCCTGCTCTTAATGGCAAACTTACAGGTATGTCAATGCGTGTTCCTACTTTGGACGTTTCTGTAGTTGACTTAACTGTTAACTTGGCAAAACCTGCTACTTATGCAGAAATTTGCGCAGCAATGAAAGAAGCTTCTGAAGGCGAATTGAAAGGTATCCTTGGTTACACAGAAGACGCTGTTGTTTCTTCTGATTTCTTGGGTGACACTCGTACTTCTATCTTTGACGCAAAAGCAGGTATCGCTTTGACTGATACTTTCGTTAAAGTTGTATCTTGGTATGACAACGAAATTGGCTATAGCAACAAAGTTCTTGACCTTGTAGCTCACATGGCTTCTGTAAATAAGTAATTATCTAATTACAATATATTGAAAACTGTTCCGATTCAATTCGGAACAGTTTTTTTTTGCAACAAACTAATACTTTGTTAAAAAGCGGCTCATTCCGATATAAGTAATCTACAATTTTAGTATGTTTGTATTCTGAAAAAATAATTATAACCGCTCAATCTCCGGATTATATGAAAAGATTAAACCTAACATTTTTTTTACTTTGTACAATTAGTATGATGCATGCTCAGAATCCTTTCTTTGAAAAGTATAATACCCCACACCAAACTGTCCCGTTCGATAAAATAAAAACCGAACACTATGAACCCGCTATTCAAGAAGGTATCAGACAGCAGATAGCCGAGATAGATAAAATCGTAAACAATCCTAAAGCACCTACGTTCGTTAACACCATCTTAGCTTATGAAAAATCAGGGAAACTGCTAGATCAGGTTACCACCGTTTTTGGAAATCTACGCAGCGCCGAGACGAATGATGACTTACAGGTACTTGCGCAAAAAATGATACCACTATTAAGCGAGCACAGCAACAACATCAGCTTAAATGAGAAACTCTTCAACCGGATTGAAGCAGTATACAAACAAAGAAAGAAACTTTCTCTCACAATCGAACAAGCCAAGCTTCTTGAAAATGCTTATGACGGCTTTATCCGCAATGGAGCTAATCTAAAAGGAGAAGACAGAGATAAATATCGCGAACTGACCAAAAAACTCAGCACATTGTCGCTCCAATTCAGCGAAAACAATTTGAAAGAAGTGAATAACTATCAAATGGTGCTGAAGGATAAGGAGCAATTGGCCGGATTGCCCGAAAGTGCGATAGAAGCTGCTGCTGAAACGGCTAAAGAAAAAGGAATTGAAGGATGGGCTTTCACCCTTCAGGCGCCAAGTTATATTCCTTTCCTTACCTATGCCGACAACCGCGAACTTCGGAAAGAGCTCTATATGGCATACAACACAAAGTGTACCCATGATAACGAATACAACAATTTGGAAATCGTTAAAGAGATTGCCAACACTCGCATGGCAATTGCTCAACTTCTGGGTTACAAGGATTATGCAGAGTACACGCTCCAAAAACGTATGGCTCAAAACAGTGATGCCGTATACAAATTACTCAATCAATTGCTGGAGGCCTACACTCCTACCGCAAAGAAAGAATACAATGAAGTACAATCTTTGGCTCGTCAAACGGCAGGCGATGGCTTCTGTGTAATGCCATGGGATTGGAGCTATTATTCTAATAAACTGAAAGATCAAAAGTTTAGCATCAACGAAGAGATGCTACGCCCTTACTTTGAACTCAGCCAAGTAAAAAAAGGGGTATTCGGATTAGCAACCAAACTATATGGTATCACATTCAAAAAGAATCCTGACATTCCAGTTTACCATAAAGACGTCGATGCTTATGAAGTCTTTGATAAGGACGGCAGTTATCTTGCAGTTCTTTATACCGACTTCCATCCTCGTGCCGGCAAACGTTCGGGAGCATGGATGACCAGCTTTAAAGGGCAATGGATTGATGAAAAGACAGGCGAGAATAGTCGCCCACACATCACTTTAGTGATGAACTTTACGAAGCCCACTGAGAGCAAACCGGCCCTACTTACATTCGATGAAGTAGAAACGTTTTTGCATGAATTCGGGCACAGCCTGCATGGTATGTTTGCCAATTCAAACTACGAGAGCTTGAGTGGAACGAGTGTCTACCGTGACTTTGTAGAATTACCTTCTCAAATAATGGAGAATTTTGCCATTCAAAAAGACTTCCTTAACACCTTTGCCAAACATTATCAAACCGGCGAATTACTTCCAGACACATTGGTACAAAGACTAGTGGACGCCTCTAACTTTAACGCAGCTTACGGTTGCCTGCGTCAGGTTAGTCTTGGGCTACTTGACATGGCATGGTACACACGCTCTACCCCTTTTGATGGAGATGTAAAAGCCTACGAACAAAAGGCATGGGCCAAAGCTCAGATTCTTCCGGTTGTAGACGACGTTTGCATGAGTACACAGTTCTCCCACATCTTTGCCGGAGGCTACTCAGCAGGGTATTATAGCTATAAATGGGCCGAAGTATTGGATGCTGATGCATTCTCACTCTTCAAACAAAAAGGTATTTTCAATCATGAAGTAGCCGAATCTTTCCGAAACAATATATTATCCAAAGGTGGCACAGAACATCCAATGGTTTTGTATAAACGTTTTCGCGGGCAAGAACCTACCATTGATGCATTGCTTATTAGAAATGGAATAAAAAAATGAAAATGAAAACTAAATATTTATGCTTTCTTATCCTTCTGTTTCCTCTGTTAAGTGGATGCAACGACACGGATGATATAGCTAAGATTTTCTTAGGTAAAACATGGAAACTGACTAATATCATGGAGGGAGACGCTCCAAGTGATTATTGGAATGGTAATCAAGCAGCTGGAGAGGCCTCCCTTGCATTAATACGACAAGGAGATAACTGCACCATTAAGTTTAACGGAACAATAACAGAGAATATTATTATTGGCACGATCGCCGGTACAGCAACCAGTACCACATTTAATGGTAAATGGAGAGCAGATGGTGAAAACCGCACATTTAGTTCTTCCACAAACACAACGACCGATAGTGACGTACTAGGTAGAGCCTTTTTAAATGGGCTAAATAACGCAACATCATATAGTGGCGACGAGAACAACCTATATATCTACTTCAAAGAAGGGCAAAGAACAAAATATCTTCTTTTTCGCGTACAAAAATAAAAGTTTAACCATGGAAACAGCACAACTGAAACAATTAGAATTGGACAAACGTTATATACGAATGGCCATAATATGGGCTGAAAACTCTTATTGCCACCGTCGAAAAGTAGGTGCACTTATCGTGAAAGAGAAGATGATTATTTCTGATGGATACAACGGAACTCCTTCCGGTTTTGAAAATGTATGTGAAGATGAGAATAACCTGACTAAGCCTTATGTGCTTCATGCTGAAGCAAATGCCATAACTAAAATAGCTCGTTCAAACAATAGTAGCGACGGAGCTACAATGTATGTTACGGCCGCACCATGCATTGAGTGCGCCAAACTAATCATCCAAGCTGGTATCAAGCGAGTGATCTACTCGGAAAAATATCGTTTGGAAGATGGAATCGATTTATTAAAACGTGCCGGCATTGAAGTTCTGTATCTGGAACCCGAGAAAGCCGATATAGAAATATAAATAACAAGAAAAAAACGTTCAAAAACAAAAAAGGATATGCGTACAAGAAACTCTTCGAGGTTTATACCACTAGTTATTGCAATAAGTGTGGTAGTTGGAATTCTTATCGGAACTTTTTATGCGAAACATTTTTCCGGCAATCGCTTAGGAATTATTAATAGTTCCTCCAATAAACTAAATGCTTTGTTGCGCATTGTCGACGATCAATATGTGGACACAGTAAACATGACCGACTTGGTTGAAAAGGCAATGCCGCAGATTTTAGCTGAGCTTGATCCACACTCCACGTATATTCCCGCAAAAGATCTGGAAAATGTTAATTCCGAGTTAGAAGGCAGCTTTAGCGGAATCGGCATCCAATTCACCATACAAGATGATACAATTCACGTCAACAGCGTTATACAGGGAGGCCCCTCCGAAAAAGTGGGATTAATGGCAGGAGACCGCATTGTTTCCGTTAATGACACTTCGTTTGTAGGCAAGAAGGTAACGAACGATGTGGCTATGCGTACCCTTAAGGGGGTCAAAGGCAGCCAGGTGAAATTAGGAGTTAAAAGAATGACAGAGAAAGGCATTCTCAAATTTAATATCACCCGCGGGGATATCCCACAAAACACGATTGATGCAACCTACATGCTCAACAATAAATTCGGATATATACAAATCAGTAAATTCGGACGCACCACACACGTTGAACTGCTCAATGCAATTGCTGTTCTAAGCCATAAAAACTGTCAGGGTCTGGTTATCGACTTACGAGGAAACACAGGAGGATATATGGAAGCTGCTATTCGAATGGTAAATGAGTTTTTACCTCAAGGCAAACTGATTGTATATACTCAAGGTCGTAAATATCCACGTACGGATGAATTTGCCAACGGAACCGGTAGCTGTCAAAAGATGCCTATTGTAGTATTGGTTGATGAAGGTTCGGCTTCTGCCAGCGAGATTTTCGCAGGTGCCATTCAAGATAACGACCGCGGTATGATTATTGGTCGCCGCTCTTTTGGCAAAGGTTTGGTGCAACAACCTATTGATTTCAGCGACGGCTCTGCCATTCGTCTGACCATTGCCCGCTATTACACTCCTTCAGGACGTTGTATTCAGCGACATTACGAAAGCGGTAAAGATCAGAACTACGAAATGGATTGGCTCACCCGCTACGAGCATGGAGAGTTTTTCTCAAGAGACAGTATCAAATTAGATGAAAAGCTTCGTTACTCAACCGGATTGGGACGTCCTGTTTATGGAGGTGGAGGCATCATGCCCGACCTATTTGTGCCACAAGATACCACCGGAGTAAGTTCTTATCTGACCAGTGTACTCAACAAAGGATTAACCATACAATTTACTTTTCAGTACACCGACCGCAACCGTGATCAAATGAGCCAATACGAAGATGAAGGAACATTGCTTGATTACCTACGTCACCAAAACCTGGTAGAACAGTTTGTTCGCTACGCTGATAGTAAAGGGATAAAGAGAAGAAACATACTTATCCAGAAATCGCATAAGTTACTTGAGCGAAACATTTATGGTAATATCATTTACAACATGTTAGGAAAAGAAGCCTATATCAAATACTTCAATAATAGCGATACGACTGTGAAAAAAGCAATAGAAATACTAGAGAAAGGAGAAGCTTTTCCAAAAGCGCCCGCAGTTGTAAAACAACCCACAAAGAAAAATGAAGGAAAGAAAAAAAGAACTGCGCAAGCAAATAGCGTTAAAGAAAACCCGGTATTGCGCCTCTACGCTAAAGGATCTTTCTGTTGAAATATTAGTGCTGCTCGAAAGCCACCCGGCTTTCAGAGCAGCGCAAACCATTCTACTCTATTATTCCATGAAGGATGAAGTACAAACTCATGACTTCGTTGAGAAATGGAGCAAAGACAAAAGAATACTTCTCCCTGTCGTAGTAGACAATGATTTAGAACTACGTGTATACTCGGGAATACAATCACTACGCATTGGAAGCTATGGAATAGAAGAACCTGTAGGCGAACCATTTACCGACTATGAATCTATTGATATGGTGATTGTTCCGGGAGTTGCCTTTGATCTTTCAGGCAGACGCCTTGGGCACGGAAAAGGTTATTACGACAGATTATTACCGCATATCTCTGCTTACAAAGCCGGCATTTGTTTCCCTTTTCAACTGGTAGAAGAAGTTCCGTCGGAGGAATTCGATATTCGTATGGATACTATCATTACCTGTGAATAAGATGCAGAGGTCTACTGAAAGACGTTTAGCGAAAAATAATATTGGTGATGACGGTTGCCCCCACTTGACTATTGAGATTACGCACCAACATCTCCCTCCCCATCATCAACTCTTGCCGAAGCACAGAAGAAGTCAAGTGTACATATAAAACCTGATTTTTGATGAAAAGTTCCTTGGTATACGAATGAATGGTAGGTCCCAATACATCTTTCCACGCAGCAATCAACCGCTGTTCATTCAAAGGCGCTTCCAGACTTTCTTGTCGCAAGAATTGCTGAATCAACTTTCCTATCGGCTCCGCATCATTCCGTTTCATCATTATCCTCCTTCATCTCATTAATTTCTCCCTGCTCTACGCGAAACATTTTATAATCACTCCCCACATTAAAGAGGATTCTATCCAGATGCTCCCTATTGGTATCTGTTATAAAAATCTGTCCGAAGTTATCACCGGCTACTAACGTCACAATCTGCTCTACACGAGACGCATCCAACTTATCGAATATATCATCCAGCAATAACAGCGGAACACTGCTGCCCGTTCTTTTTAAAAAATCAAACTGAGCCAGTTTCAAAGCTACCAGATATGTTTTATTCTGTCCCTGCGAACCTTCACGCTTTATCGGAAAATCACCCAGCAGCATGTTCAGCTCATCTTTATGAATTCCTCGCAATGAATAACCCATTATTCTATCCCGCATACGACTCTCTTTTATCGCCTCCAGCAACGAAGCATTCCTGGCATGCGACTCATAGGCCAAACCGACCTGCTCCTTATCTTGCGATATGAACGAATAAAACGTTTGAAAAATAGGGATAAATTCGCGAATAAACTCCTCACGCTTCCGAAACACCACATCACCGGCATGCGCCATAGCCTCTTCCCACACCAGGAAAAGCTCTTCTTCTATCGGCTGTTCGCTCTTCAACAAAGAATTTCGCTGTGCCATGGCCTTATTGTAACGGATCAATGCCTCCAGATACTCCTTATCATATTGCGATATCACCACATCCATGAAGCGACGACGCTCCTCACTTCCACCCGCAATCAATTCAGAATCGGCCGGTGAAACCATTACCAGAGGGATAAAGCCAATATGATCAGACAGACGTGTGTACTCTTTTTTATTCCGCTTGAATTGCTTCTTCAACTTGCGCTTCATTCCACAATAGATCTCCTCCGGCGTTCCGTCGGGAGCTTCATACGCACCCTGAATCACAAAAAAATCCTGATCATGACGGATGTTCTGAGAATCAATCGGATTCCCCGCGCTCTTACAAAATGAGAGAAAATACACAGCATCAAGCAAATTCGTTTTACCCATACCGTTTTGCCCGAAGAAGCAGTTCAACTTAGCCGAAAAGTTAAGCTCCACTTGTTCAAGATTCTTATAATTGAGTATCGAAATCCGCTTTAATATCATACTGCTTTTGGTGTTTGGTTACAAAAGTAGAAAGAATTTTGAGGTTTTCTGCCCCCAAAGAAAAAAAGATGCTTCTAAATTTCCTTTATATATATAAAAAAACTACTTTTGCTGACCGAAATATTTGCATAGAAGAACAACAAAAAGTATTAAAATAAAATGGCAGATCAAAAAAACCACCACGCTCCATTGAATGTAGAAGAAGCATTAAGTAACTCGGAAGCATTCATACTCAAACACAAAACAGCAATTATCGGCTTTATAGTTGGTGTTATCATCGTAGTAGCCGGTGCACTTATGTATAAGCACCTTTATTTAGAACCTCGTGAAGAGAAAGCACAAGCTGCTATTTTCAAAGGTCAGGAATACTTTGAGCAAGATGCTTACGAAATCGCTCTTAACGGTGATAGCATCGGATACATTGGCTTTACTAAGATTGCCGATCAGTTCAGTGGTACAAAAACGGCCAACCTAGCCAAAGCTTATGCCGGAATATGCTATAAGAACTTAGGCAAATATAACGAAGCAGTAAAAGCGTTGGAAGATTTTGATGGAGACGATCAAATGGTATCTCCCGCCATACTTGGTGCTACAGGTAACTGCTATGCAGAGCTTGGCCAATTGGACAAAGCCGCATCTATCTTGTTGAAAGCTGCCGACACAGCAGACAACAGCACTCTGAGCCCCATCTTCTTGATGCAAGCCGGAGATATTTTGGTAAAACAAGGAAAGTATGACGATGCAGTAACTGCATATACCAAGATCAAAGACAAATACTTCCAATCTTATCAGGCAATGGACATCGACAAATACATCGAACGCACCAAACTCCTGAAAAAATAAAATGCATATCTAGAGATATACAATATACTCAGAATAGCGCAGATTTCCGCAGATACTGAATCTACGAAAATCTGCGCTATTCTTTTTTGTTTATTCAAAATCAAAATTAGAACGTTATGGCAACAGCTTATCACAATCTTTCAGAGTACGATTTGAATTCAGTACCCGAAGCGGATACAATGAAGTTTGGAATCGTTGTATCCGAATGGAACAGCAAGATCACCGGCGCATTACTTGAAGGCGCAGTGAGCACATTAAAAAAGCATGGTGCGAAACCCGAAAACATTTTTGTAAAGACCGTACCCGGTAGTTTCGAGTTAGTATTCGGGGCCAACCAGATGATGGAATATGGCGACGTTGACGCAGTAATTGTTCTTGGATGCGTAATCAAAGGAGATACTCCACATTTTGACTATGTATGTATGGGAACAACACAAGGAGTTGCACAATTAAATGTAAATGGCGATGTACCAGTCATTTACGGATTAATCACCACCAATACTATGGAGCAAGCCGAAGACAGATGTGGCGGAAAGCTCGGTAACAAGGGCGATGAATGTGCGATTACTGCTATAAAAATGATCGACTTTGCTTGGAGTTTAAATAAATAGTTGTATCTTTGCACCGCATTAGAAACAAAGGGCAAATACCAGAGTGGCCAAATGGGGCAGACTGTAAATCTGCTGTCTTTCGACTTCGGTGGTTCGAATCCATCTTTGCCCACATCTAATTGCGAAAGTAGCTCAGTTGATAGAGCATTAGCCTTCCAAGCTGAGGGTCGCGGGTTTGAGCCCCGTCTTTCGCTCCAGTAGAGAATCTGATTATTCAGATTCTCTTTTTTTATGTCCTTACCCTACTTCTTAACAAACTGCTTTGTATCCTTTTGCCACGTATATACTATCGGTGACTGTAGATAAGGTTTCAGCTTATCCGCATCGTCCTTTCCCATATAATCGATTGTAGCAAAAGAAAAAGTCAACGTAGCATCTACTTTGGATAAATCAGCTTTCAGCAGTAACATATCAACCTGCGAACGAGCACGGTTATAGGCCTCCATCTGCAGAGTGTCGCTTGGTGACACAAAGAAAGCATCCACTGATGGAATTACCAAAAAGTCGGATGTGGAAAGCTGTTTC
The DNA here is from genome assembly GCF_963666545.1 of uncultured Bacteroides sp. Lineage (NCBI taxonomy): Bacteria > Pseudomonadati > Bacteroidota > Bacteroidia > Bacteroidales > Bacteroidaceae > Bacteroides > uncultured Bacteroides sp. Next base: position 1,429,194 of record NZ_OY762899.1, read on the forward strand.
CAATCAGTCGTAAAGAAACGCACTTTGCTGTCACAGGCAGGGCCACAAGCTGTAGAAACCGCACAAATGATTTTCGTTGTATCTCCCGTAGCGAGCAATTTCATTTGCCATTCACTCTTCTCGCTCACTTTCAAACGAATGTAGTCAGGCGTCAAATCAGTCATTTCAGACGTTCCACCGAACTTATTCTTCACCTGAGCCTTCATTTTACTTTCCAGAAAGTCAATGCAATCGGCACGATTCACAGCCGTGAGCAGCGGACTAAGAGAGTCGGGCATGTTAACGAACAACGTTTTAACCTCTTGCGCATACGTAGCAACACCAGATAGCAGAAGAAAAAACAGCAATAGATTTTTTTTCATATTTAGTAGTTATTTTGAACCCAAATATAGGAATAACATTCCGATTAATATCAGAACAAGATCGATAGCCTTGCTTTTTAAATTCTTTTCACGGAAGAACATTGCTCCGAAAAGGAACGACACCACCACACTTCCACGACGCACCATCGACACGATGGAGATCATTGAGTCGTCAAAGCTAAGGGCATAGAAGTACACAAAGTCGGCTGCCGAAAGAAAAATAGAAATCAACAAGATGGCCCAATCCCATCTGAAAGGAGTGGTCTGTTTCCGTTTAGGCCACCAGAGCAACAGCAGAATAGGACACATGATGAATACCTGATACACATTATACCAAGACTGCACAACCATGGGATTAAATTGCTTCATCAGGAACTTATCATACAGTCCGCTAACAGCACCTGTTATGGCGGCCAGCACAATGAAAAAGATCCATTTGTTATGCGCAAAATCAATCCCTTCCTTCTTACCCGAACGGCTTAGCAAGAAGAACGAAGCTACGGCAAGCATCACTCCTATCCATTGATAGATATTTAGGCGCTCACCAAACAGCAACATGGCACCCGCCAACACCATTACCGGACGGGTGGCATTGATCGGCCCGACAATCGTCAACGGCAGATGCTTCATGCCGAAGTAGCCGAATATCCACGATGAAAGAACAATGAAAGATTTGATTATGATGAACTTATGCACCTCCCATCCCACTAACGGCACGTCAAACATTGTACCGGCAAGTACATTCGGTACAAAAGCAGACAATAAAATGAAAGGCAGGAAGATCAGGCTGGAGAATAGCGTATTCAAAAACAGTACCGGCAAAACGGCATTTCCTTTTAGCGAATGCTTCTTGAATACATCATAGAAGCCTAATAAAGCCGCTGAAAGAAAAGCAAATAATAACCACATCTCTTTATTCTAATTTTAGATAATACATTTCAATTACTCCTCAAAGATATCTTCGGGGTATTCCACATCAACAAGAAACAGCGCATGCCCCGGAGCAGAACTCCCCGCTTTATTACGATCTTGTTGCTCTATGACTTTTTGAAATCCTTCCACATCTATTTTTCCGCGGCCCACTTCGATAAGTGTTCCCACAATGGCGCGTACCATGTTTCGCAGAAAGCGGTCGGCACGAATGGTAAACACCCATGTCGTCTCATCCTGCTGCGTCCATTCGGCCTGCATCATCTGACACAAGTTTGTTTTCACATCCGTGTGCACTTTGCTAAAACTGGTAAAATCGGCATAGCGAAATAAGGTTGCGGCAGCTTCATTCATCTTTTCAAAATCGAGTTCACCATACAATCTCCAGTGGTATTGTCGATTGAATGCGTACTTTGCCGTCGTTACGTAATACTTATATGTACGCGATCTGGCAGCAAACCGTGCGTGCACATCCGATCTTACCCGCTTCACATGAAAAACGGATATATCCGGGGGAAGCATGCGATTCAACCTCTCAGTCAGAAAATCAACATCAATCAGTTCACCCTCAAAATCGAAATGAGCCACCATAAGCGAAGCATGCACGCCGGCATCCGTTCGTCCGGCACCAATTACCCTCATTTCTTTCCGGAGAACAACAGACAATGCTTTCTCCAGACATTCTTGTACACTAATACCATTTGGCTGAATTTGCCAACCGTGATAATTTGTTCCGTCGTAAGCTAAATAGATAAAATATCGTTGCACTACTTTTGTTTCTTGGTTTTCAATGCGCAAAGGTACAACTTTTCGAGCTATTCATCCTTGCTAAGTATAGGCTAATCTTATTCTAGCGCAATATTAACCGATCAGAACAGGATTAGTAAGACTAAAGGTTACTAATACTAAGTCCTGATTCTACTAACATTTGTTGGTCACACAGCCGTGTGATAATGGTCACGCAATTGCAGTACCATTGTCACACAGACATGTGATCATTATCACGCAATTGCGTGACCACGTAGCTTTCGTATAAAATCTTCTTATGCAGTGTATTCTATCAGTTTAGTTCTAGTATTAAAAGAGTTTATTTCTTCTACTTTTTCATTCGCGACCATTAATTATAAGAAAAAAATCAGGTACATTTGTCTTTTGATTAACTACGTATTACCTTTATATAGAATAAAAACATGGCAAAGCAATTTAAGCCCGAAACCTTATGCGTACAAGCAGGTTGGGAGCCGAAAAAAGGGGAGCCTCGTGTGCTACCTATTTATCAAAGTACAACCTTTAAATATGAGACAAGCGAACAGATGGCCCGCTTGTTCGACTTAGAAGAAAGTGGCTATTTCTACACCCGCCTACAAAACCCGACGAACGATGCAGTGGCCAAAAAGATCACCGCTCTCGAAGGAGGCGTTGGAGGCATGCTCACCTCAAGCGGACAAGCAGCCAATTTTTATGCTCTATTCAATATTTGCCAGGCAGGCGACCATTTTGTCTGTTCATCAGCCATTTATGGAGGAACATTCAACCTGTTTGCCGTCACCATGAAGAAGCTGGGCATCAATGTCACCTTCATCAGCCCTGATGCAACAGAGGAAGAAATATCATCGGCTTTCCAGCCCAACACCAAAGCTCTTTTTGGTGAGACTATTTCTAACCCTTCATTAGACGTTCTCGATATTGAAAAATTTGCCCGCATAGCCCATAAGCATGGCGTGCCGTTGATTGTAGATAATACATTTCCAACACCGATCAACTGCCGCCCGTTTGAATGGGGAGCAGACATAATAGTGCATTCTACCACAAAGTACATGGATGGGCACGCCACCTCGGTAGGCGGTTGCATTGTTGATAGTGGAAACTTCGACTGGGAGGCAAATGCCGATAAGTTTCCCGGACTATGCACCCCCGATGAATCCTATCACGGGCTGACCTACTCAAAAGCTTTCGGAAAGATGGCGTACATCACCAAAGCAACCTCACAGCTGATGCGCGATTTGGGTAGTACTCAAAGTCCTCAAAATGCGTTCTTACTCAACATCGGACTGGAAACATTGCATCTGCGTATGCCGCAACATTGCAAGAATGCGCAAAAGGTTGCAGAATACCTTCAGGCAAGTGACAAAGTAGCATGGGTAAACTACTGTGGCCTACCCGATAATAAGAACTACGAACTAGCACAGAAGTATCTGCCCAATGGCTCTTGCGGAGTGATCTCGTTCGGATTGAAAGGAGAACGCAACTTAGCCACTAAATTTATGGATTCACTGCAACTGGCGGCTATCGTTACACACGTGGCAGATGCCCGCACTTGTGTGCTTCATCCGGCCAGCCATACTCATCGCCAACTTTCCGATGAGCAATTAATCGAAGCCGGCGTTCGTCCTGATCTGATCCGCCTATCCGTAGGTATAGAAAATGCGGACGACATTATTGCCGATATAGAGCAAGCGCTAAATTAAGTAAAAAAGGACTTTTTTTACGTGCTAAATCAACGCAAAAAAGTCATATTTAGAAGCGAATTATAACAATTATGGCTACATTTGCGGATAATCAATAACTAAAGCAATAATAAAACTCTTATGGCTAAAATTACGAAAGAAGCAGCCTTGCTTTATCACTCTCAAGGCAAACCGGGGAAAATAGAAGTGGTACCGACAAAACCGTATAGTACACAAACAGATCTTTCTCTAGCCTACTCTCCGGGAGTAGCCGAGCCTTGTCTCGAGATAGAAAAAAATCCGCAAGATGCTTATAAGTATACGGCCAAAGGAAATCTAGTAGCAGTTATCTCTAACGGAACAGCCGTATTAGGGCTGGGAGATATTGGCGCACTCAGTGGAAAACCTGTGATGGAAGGTAAAGGATTGCTCTTTAAAATCTATGCCGGCATTGATGTTTTTGACATTGAGGTAGATGAAAAAGATCCTGAGAAATTTATTGCAGCAGTAAAAGCCATCGCTCCAACTTTTGGAGGTATTAATCTCGAAGATATAAAAGCACCTGAGTGCTTTGAAATAGAACGCCGCCTGAAAGAAGAATTGGACATTCCGGTGATGCACGATGATCAACATGGAACAGCCATCATCTCAAGTGCCGGATTAATCAATGCCCTTCAAGTTGCAGGAAAAAAAATAGAAGAAGTAAAAATAGTAGTAAACGGAGCCGGTGCGTCAGCCGTATCGTGTACCAAACTGTATGTTTCATTGGGCGCCCGTCTTGAGAACATTGTGATGCTCGACAGCAAAGGTGTAATCGGTAAAGCACGTACCGACTTGAACGAACAAAAGCGCTATTTTGCTACAGACCGAACAGATATTCGCACACTGGAAGAAGCGATAAAAGGAGCAGATGTGTTTCTGGGGCTCTCCAAAGGCAATGTGCTGACAACAGACATGGTAAAGAGCATGGCCTCCACTCCTATTGTATTCGCATTGGCCAATCCAGTGCCTGAGATTGCTTACGAAGATGCAATGGCTTGCCGCCCGGACGTATTGATGTCAACAGGTCGTTCCGATTATCCTAATCAAATAAATAATGTGATCGGATTCCCATACATCTTCCGTGGAGCATTGGATACACAAGCCCGTGCCATCAATGAAGAGATGAAGATTGCCGCTGTTTATGCCATAGCCAACTTAGCCAAACAACCGGTGCCGGACGTGGTTAACGAAGTGTATCATGTAAGCAGCCTTACATTCGGACCGGAATATTTCATTCCGAAGCCGGTAGATCCACGATTGATAACGGAAGTATCTATGGCTGTTGCCAAAGCTGCTATGGAATCGGGTGTAGCTCGCAACAACATTGAAGATTGGGACGCATACAAACTCCGCTTGCTTGAATTAATGGGATATGAGTCGAAACTGACCCGCCAACTTCATGAACTGGCACGCCAAGACCCGCAACGTGTGGTTTTTGCCGAAGGTGGGCATCCGAACATGCTCAAAGCGGCAGTGGAAGCTAAAGCCGAAGGTATTTGCCATCCTATTCTATTGGGTAATGACGAACGTATTCACAAAATAGCGAAAGAACTCGATCTGAATCTGGAAGGTGTCGAAATTGTCAACCTTCGCCATGATTCCGAGACTGAACGCCGTGAACGCTACGCACATATCCTAGCGGAAAAACGTTCAAGAGAAGGAGCTACTTACGAAGAAGCCAACGACAAGATGTTTGAGCGCAACTATTTTGGTATGATGATGGTCGAAACAGGTGAAGCCGATGCCTTCATTACCGGATTATATACAAAGTACACCAATACGATAAAAGTAGCTAAAGAAGTAATAGGTATTCGTCCCGGATACAAACATTTCGGAACGATGCACATTCTGAACTCTAAGAAAGGCACTTATTTCTTAGCAGACACGCTGATTAACAGGCATCCGGACACAGAGACTCTTACCGATGTGGCTAAATTGGCCGTAGACACGGTTCGATTCTTCAATCATACTCCGGTAATGGCCATGCTGTCATATTCCAACTTCGGTTCTGACCAAGTGGGCAGTCCGTCTAAAGTACATGAAGCAATAGCATATATGCACGAAAAGTATCCGGAATTGGCTATTGATGGTGAGATGCAAGTAAACTTTGCGATGGACCGTGAACTTCGGGATGCTAAATATCCATTTACCCGCCTGAAAGGAAAAGATGTAAACACATTGATCTTCCCCAATTTAAGTTCTGCAAATTCAGGTTATAAGCTAATTCAGGCTATGACTCAAACAGAATTGATCGGACCGATTCAGATGGGATTAAATAAGCCCATTCACTTTACCGACATTGAAAGTTCCGTGCGCGACATCCTGAATATTACCGCCGTAGCCGTAATAGACGCCATTGTATACAAGAAAAAAGCCGGCAAAGAATGAAGAAACCTCTTTCCAAATCACAAATAGTATGCGTCATCCTCTTATGGATGGCGCTTTGCTATATCGTACTGGTCTATTCCGAACGCATTGACGGACCGATAATTGTTACTTTAGCTGTTTCTGCTGCATTCGTATTTATACCTGTGTATAAATCTTTAAGAAAGAATAAATAACACCTTTATATTCGATTTTGACACAATAAACAGATGAATTGACGTTTTATAGGGCATTCTATTTATAATTTATTTGAATACTCGCTTTTTATCATTACTTTTGCAAACGAAGTAAACTTACAACAACCAACAAAAGACAAAATTAATGAATGCAGCTAAAGTGTTAGATGCCTTGAAACACCGTTTCCCAAACGAAGCGGAGTATCATCAGGCGGTAGAAGAAGTCCTTACTACCATTGAAGAAGAGTACAACAAACACCCGGAGTTTGACAAGGCCAATCTCATCGAGCGTCTCTGTATACCGGACAGAGTGTATCAATTCAGAGTAACGTGGGTAGACGACAAAGGTAACGTGCAAACCAACATGGGGTATCGGGTACAGCATAACAATGCTATCGGCCCGTACAAAGGTGGCATTCGTTTCCACAGTTCAGTGAACCTTTCCATCTTGAAGTTTTTGGCGTTTGAACAGACATTCAAAAACTCACTGACTACTCTTCCTATGGGGGGTGGCAAAGGAGGTTCGGACTTTTCACCACGTGGAAAATCAACAGCTGAGGTTATGCGCTTTGTTCAATCATTCATGCTTGAGCTGTGGCGTCATATCGGTCCGGAGACAGATGTTCCCGCTGGCGACATAGGCGTAGGAGGCCGCGAAATCGGCTTCATGTTTGGAATGTACAAAAAGCTCACGCGCGAGTATTCCGGAACGTTTACCGGCAAAGGACGTGAGTTCGGCGGTTCACTGATCCGTCCCGAAGCAACCGGATATGGGAATATCTACTTCTTGATGGAGATGTTGAAGTCCAAGGGTACCGACTTAAAAGGAAAAATTTGCTTGGTGTCAGGCTCAGGTAATGTGGCCCAATACACAGCAGAGAAAGTGTTGGAGCTCGGAGGCAAAGTGGTTACTATGTCCGATTCGGATGGATATATCTATGATCCGGATGGCATAGACAGCGAGAAGCTAAATTACATCATGGAGCTAAAGAACCTGAACCGCGGACGTATCCGTGAATATGCGGAAACGTATGGTTGCAAATACGTAGAAGGAGCAAAACCTTGGGGAGAAAAAGGGGATATCGCCCTCCCATCGGCTACACAAAATGAGCTGAATGGCGACCACGCCCGCCAGTTGATTGCCAATGGCTGTATAGCAGTAAGTGAAGGAGCCAACATGCCTTCTACACCCGAAGCCATTAAGGTGTTTCAAGATGCTAAGATATTGTATGCGCCCGGAAAAGCGGCTAATGCCGGAGGAGTATCAGTATCGGGTTTAGAAATGACTCAGAACGCTATCAAACTAAGTTGGAGTGCGGAGGAAGTAGATGAAAAACTGAAGAGCATCATGAAAAGCATTCACGAAGCTTGCGTGCAATACGGAACAGAAGCGGATGGCTATGTAAATTACGTGAAAGGTGCCAATGTGGCCGGATTCATGAAAGTAGCCAAGGCAATGATGGCGCAAGGCATTTTATAAATAAGAGTCTTATAATCAGCAAACCGATATAAGTCTATAGCTGAACCGATCGGCTTCCTAACAGAAGTCGGTCGGTTCTTTTTGTTATTCTTTGGGTTTAAACACCACGCCCTTCTTCGTTCGCCCATCCATCTTTACCACCACCGGATTGCTGAACCTGACATGCCGCAAGTAGTTCGTCTCGCTCACAGCAGGTTGAGCATTCAGGAATGCCTGATCATACACCCCCTCATTCATAAAAGCATTAATCGTGAAATAGCCCACACCAAAGGATGTTAGGTTTTGAAAGAAATGAGTTCCCTGACTCGGATCAACCCGATAATTCGTTAACCCGGCCTCAACGATTACCCTTGCAGCAGAGATGTGAGGCCACTTCACCGGTATGCCCAACCACGTATCACTACTTCCCCATCGGCCCGGACCAATCAGGACATAGTTCTTTCCTGTATTCAAGAATTGTTTGTTCAACTTCTCTATTTCATAAGCGATAGTCTGGTTATTGGACGCACTGTAATTCTCCGTCTTCACATAAATCACATCATAGATATCACTCGTTATACCATTCCCCAAAGAATTGTCCGAACGAAGAATCAACCGTTCATCGGCGATGGCAGCCAAATCTTCATCCAGCACCTCTTTTGCATCCACAATCGGACGGATCTGTAGCAAGTAGAACGTTCCCGTACGCCCCTCATAATCCATCGTTGCTGCAAATTCTATTTCTATCGGTCGCCGCATTTCTTGCTGCCCATATTGCAACACAAATTGTAAGATACGCGCCAACGGAAAGACATCATGTTGCAAAATATTGGCAAAGGTAATCACCTTCCGTCCGCCGGGGTAAAGACCATCACGAATAACCTGATCCTGAGGATCATACGTGGAAGCAATATAGCGCAAAGAGCCATCCTTTTCCGCATCTTTCACCGAACATTTAAGTAGATTGAAGCCATCATCAATAGAGAAGTCTTGTCCCACATTCTTTAAATCCAAAGCATAGAAACGAGTTTGTGTCTCTTTCAGTGCTATCTCCATCTCACTGGTCTGCAACACCTGATGGGGATGATAAGGAGAGAAACGCAATGTGAGCCCACCATCTACAATGTACTTGCCCAAACCAAGAGCCAGGTTCACTGTTCCCTCTTCCGCCTTCTCTTCTCCGATAGGATAGAAATTAAGCGAACGAGCCACACCCGACATGGAAGGATAATACTTTTCGCCATACTGATTGCCCACCACCTCTTGAAGAATGACAGCCATTTTCTCCCGATCAATCACATTGGATGTGGCCTGCATATACGCCTTACTATCACTGAAATAGACAGAGGCATATACACCTTTAATCGCATCCGATAGCATCCGAAGCATCTCATATTTATCGTCCAGATAAGGAATCATATACGTATTGTAAATGCCCGCAAAAGGTTGATAGTGAGAATCTTCCAACAGACTAGACGAACGAATGGCAATGGGCGACTTTACCACATCAATAAAAGTGAAGAAATCTTCCACCAACCGATCGGGCAATTTAGCTTTAAGAAAGTACTTCAGAATCGTACGATCATCCAGATCAGACAGGGCAACCTGATACAAGTTATTTGTCTCCATAAACTCATCGAACACATCCGTACAAAGCACTACCGTTTTAGGAATAACAACGTGTGCATTCTCAAATTCCTCAAACTCCGGATGGCGCTTCACCATGTTATCAATAAAAGCCAGTCCACGCCCTTTGCCCCCCAAAGAACCATCGCCAATACGGGCAAAGTTTGAATATCGGTCAAAACGGTCGCGCTTAAAAATCGCCACCACTCCCTGATTCTTCATCTTCCGATACTTCACAATCGCTTCAAAAATAATCTTCCGGTGAGCATCTACATCCTGAAGACTATTCCAGGTAATCGGTTTAAGAAACTCCGCAACCGGAAACATCGCCCGTGAATAGAGCCAACGGGAAATGTGATTACGACTGATGTGATACAAAAAAGATTCAGCCGGAACAGCAAAAATAATGTTCTGAAGCTCTTTCAGGTTTTGCACCCGGGCTATCTTCTCCAGCGTATCCGGATTACGAAAGATAAAATCGCCAAAACCAAAGTTGTCGGAGACGATCTGCCGCAAGTCCACATCCATCTTCTTCGAGTTCTTATCAATGAAAGAAGCCCCATACCTGGATGCATACGCCGCATTTTCAGCCTCTGAAGATTGAATGATGAGCGGCACAAACGGATCTTCTTTCCGTATCTCCGCACATAGTTTAATACCTGCCAATGCATCTTTTTGTCCATTATGCGGAAAACGCACATCGGTAATCACCCCTAACACATTGTTCTTATATCGATAAAATATGTCCATCGCCTCTTCGTAGGTTCTGGCTAACACAATTTTCGGTCGCCCACGCATGCGCAAAGTACGTTGATGGGCGTTCAATGCTTCGGTAGAGAACTCCTGACTCTGCTTCAGCACAAACTTATATAAGTTCGGAAGCACAGACGAATAAAAGCGGATGCCATCTTCCACCAACAGGATGAGCTGTACGCCTACTTCCGCCACATCATGCTCCAAGTTCATTTTATCTTCTATCAGTTTGATGATGGACAGCAGTAAGTCAGTATTGCCCAGCCAACAAAACACATAATCGAATGCACTGAGATCCTCATTCGCTATCCGCTTGGTAACGCCATGACTAAAAGGAGTAAGAATAACAATCGGAATTTGCTCGTAACAAGCTTTAATATGACGCCCGATACCAAAACCATCATTGTCACCCGTTCCGGGCATACAAATAACCAAGTCAAACGGTATACTCGCTAGCAGTGCCAATGCCTCCTCTTCGGTAGAAACTTGCGAAAAACGAGGTGGATAACGCAATGAGAGTGAAGTATATTCATTGAATATTTTCTCATCAATACGCCCATCATCTTCCAACATAAACACATCATAAGGATTGGCGATAAGAAGCACATTGAAGATACGACGCGTCATCAGGTTAACAAACTGTGTATCTTTGAAGTAAAGTTGGTTTAATTTTAGTTTGCTGAGCATAATTTCGATATTGATAACTTGGTTATACACACAAAAATCGTTTTTTTTATCGGGATAGCCAATTAATTCCTGATTTTTATCTTCTCATATCCTTAGCTAACAGACCTCAAACGCCTCTTTTAAAGAGACCGGAATCAATTCCTATGCATAATAGTTGCATATATTATAAATTATACCGAATATTGTTCTTCTATTTATTCTACAGAAACAAAAAAGTAAAAATAGCAAAGATGAAAAAAACAACTTTATTACTAACCGGAATTATGGCGACAAGCATATCATGCGCGCAGCAAAAAGTGTTAACTTACCCTAGCACCTCAAAAGTAGATACCGTGGACACATACTTCGGTACGAAAGTTCCCGATCCTTATCGCTGGCTCGAAAATGATACTTCTTCTGCAACCGCAGCATGGGTAGAAGCAGAGAATAAGATAACAAATAGCTACCTTAACCAGATACCTTTCCGCAAAGAATTACTCAAACGACTTACTGAGCTGGCCGACTACGAAAAGATTGGTGCACCCTTTAAGAAACATGGGAAGTATTACTTCTACAAGAACAACGGATTACAAAACCAAAGCGTGCTCTATGTACAAGATTCTTTGAAAGGAGAAGCTCGCGTGTTTCTTGACCCCAATCAACTATCTACCGATGGAACAGTAGCCCTGACCAGCCTGTCGTTCTCGAATGATGGCAAGTATGCTGCCTACACCGTTTCCCGCAGCGGGTCAGACTGGAGAGAGATTTACGTAATGGATGCCGCTACCGGCAGTCTGCTAAGCGACCACATCACATGGGCTAAATTCACAGGAGCTTCATGGAAAGGAGATGGATTCTATTACAGCGCTTACGATGCACCGGTGAAAGGAAAAGAATTCTCAAACGTGAATGAATTTCACAAGATCTACTATCACAAAGTAGGCGAACCACAAGAGAAAGATCAGTTAGCCTATGAAAACAAAGCCTACCCCAAACGATTCTATACGGGCGACGTGAGTGAAGATGAAAAAGCATTGTTCATTTATGAATCGGGCGAAGGAAGAGGAAACGCACTCTTCATGAAGAACCTGACCAAAGAGAATGCACCCATTGTGCAGATTGCATCCGACTTTAACTTTGAGTATTCTCCTATAGAGGTTATAGGTGACAACATCTATTTCTATACCAACTACAATGCTCCCAAGAACAAGATTATGGTAGCCGACATCAACAATCCGGAACTGAAAGATTGGAAGGATCTTGTACCGGAAGCCGAACAGGTATTATCCGGTGCACAAGTGATCGGCGGCAAGCTCTTTTTGACTTACGATAAAGACGCATCCAACCATGCGTATGTATACGACTTAAACGGGAAAGAGTTGCAAGAAATCAAACTCCCTTCACTAGGATCAGTGAGTTTCAGTGGAGACAAAGATGATAAAGAATGCTTTTTCAATTTCACATCATTCACCATTCCCGGTGCTACCTATCAATATGATGTGGATCAAAACAGCTATAAGCTCTTCCGGGCACCAAATGTGAAGTTCAACTCAAACGATTTTGTGACCGAACAAATTTTCTTCCCGAGCAAAGATGGAGTAAAAGTACCCATGTTCCTTACCTATAAAAAAGGCTTGAAAAAGGACGGCAAGAATCCTGTATTCTTGTATGGCTACGGTGGCTTCAACATAAGCTTGTATCCAAGTTTCTCAACCGCCCGAATACCGTTTCTTGAGAACGGAGGTATTTATGTGCAAGTCAACTTGCGCGGTGGGAGCGAATATGGTGAAGCATGGCACATAGCCGGAACGAAGATGCAAAAACAAAATGTATTCAATGATTTCATTGCTGCTGCCGAATATCTGATTGATCAGAAGTACACGAATAGCAAAAAGATAGCAATTGTGGGAGGATCAAATGGTGGACTGCTGGTGGGTGCTTGTATGACCCAACGCCCCGAGCTCTTTCAAGTAGCTATTCCACAAGTGGGAGTGATGGATATGTTGAGGTATCACAAGTTCACCATTGGATGGAATTGGGCGAGCGACTATGGAACAAGCGAAGACAGCAAAGAGATGTTTGACTACCTCAAAGGATACTCTCCGCTTCATAACTTAAAGAAAGGGACCAAATATCCCGCAACGCTTGTAACGACAGCCGATCATGATGACCGTGTAGTACCGGCCCACTCTTTCAAATTTGCCGCTACTCTGCAAGAATGCAATGACGGTACTAATGCCACTTTAATTCGCATTGATAGCAAAGCCGGTCACGGAGCAGGCAAGCCGATGACTAAAGTTCTCGAAGAACAAGCATCCATTTATGGCTTTATCATGTACAATCTCAAGATGAATCCGAAGTTCTAAACTATCATTTTATCACAATAAAAGCAATATTTAACTTATAAAACAAGGCTATAATAAAAGAATATCTATATTTGCAGCATATATAAATATCCTTTTATTATAACCGATCTTTTAAAGATACACTATTATGAATATCGAACGAATCATGTCCTCTCTGGAGGGCAAACATCCCGGCGAATCTGAATATCTTCAAGCCGTGAAGGAGGTACTTATCTCTATCGAAGATATATATAACCAGCACCCTGAATTTGAAAAAGCTAAAATCGTAGAGCGATTAGTAGAACCGGATCGTATCTTTACGTTCCGCATTACATGGGTGGACGACAGAGGAGATGTACAGACCAACCTTGGATATCGCGTTCAATTTAATAATGCCATTGGCCCGTACAAAGGAGGAATCAGATTCCACGCATCAGTCAACCTCTCTATCTTGAAATTCTTGGGATTCGAACAAACTTTTAAAAATGCATTGACCACCTTACCAATGGGTGGTGGCAAAGGAGGTTCAGACTTCTCACCACGTGGCAAGAGTGACGCTGAGATCATGCGTTTCTGCCAAGCGTTCATGCTCGAACTTTGGAGACATTTAGGTCCCGATATGGATGTGCCTGCAGGTGACATCGGTGTTGGCGGGCGTGAAGTGGGTTACATGTTCGGTATGTACAAGAAGCTAACACGAGAATTCACCGGAACATTCACCGGTAAAGGTCTGGAGTTTGGCGGTTCCTTGATTCGCCCGGAGGCAACAGGCTTTGGTGGTTTGTACTTTGTAAACCAAATGCTCCAAGCCAAAGGCATCGAACTAAAAGGTAAGACTATTGCCCTCTCCGGATTCGGCAATGTAGCTTGGGGTGCCGCAGTGAAAGCCACTGAGTTGGGTGGCAAAGTGATTACCATCTCTGGCCCCGACGGGTACATCTATGATCCGAATGGTATCAGTGGAGAGAAGATAGACTACATGCTCGAACTACGGGCATCGGGTAATGATGTTGTGGCTCCATACGCGGATGAATTCCCCGGAGCAACCTTCGTAGCCGACAAACATCCATGGGAAGTAAAGGCCGATATAGCCCTTCCTTGCGCCACTCAGAACGAATTAAATGGCGAAGACGCCATAAATCTCATAAAAAATAACGTTCTTTGCGTCGGAGAGATTTCAAATATGGGTTGTACTCCCGAAGCTATTGACCGATTTATTGAGCATAAAGTAATGTATGCACCCGGCAAAGCAGTCAATGCCGGTGGTGTAGCTACTTCCGGATTGGAGATGTCGCAGAACGCAATGCATCTAAGCTGGAGTGCGAATGAAGTGGACGAAAAGTTACATACAATTATGTACAACATCCACGCCCAATGTGTAAAATACGGCACCGAACCCGATGGGTACATTAATTATGTGAAGGGTGCCAACATTGCAGGTTTCATGAAAGTAGCCCACGCCATGATGGGACAAGGAATTATATGATAAAGAAAGCTATAGCAACACTTGTATTTTCAGTGTGCGTTACCTACATCCATGCACAGGACGTAGGTAACGCTACTTTCTATCATAATAAATTTCAAGGTTCGCACACATCCGACGGAGGTACATATCACAAAGACAGCATGACGTGTGCACACAAAACCTACCCTCTAGGCACCTTCCTAAAAGTAAGAAACCCTCGCAACGGAAAAGAAGTTGTTGTGAAAGTTACCGATCGTGGACCTTTCAGCAGACGCTTAATGATTGATTTATCTTATCGCGCAGCCAAAGAATTAGATATTATTCGCCACGGTATTGCCAAGGTGGAAATTTCAGCCTTTTCGCCCATACGCATCCCCTACAGAGCCCTATGCGACCTTCAAATTTGTTCAATTGTGCAAGTTCTCGCCGCTCAGACAGACTATCCTTTACCTTTTCATAAATAATAAACCGGGCGAAGTCTCTTCTTTGTTACGCAAAATACTTAAATTTGCATCTCAAACTAAAAATACTACGAGATGTTATTACCCGAGCTTAAGTTACGACGCGATAAAATTCGCTCAATCATGGCTAAACAAAATATTGATGCCGCCATCATCACCTGCAATGCAAATTTACTCTATACTTACGGACAGATTGTTAGTGGATATCTGTATCTTCCACTTAATTCACCCGCACATCTATTCTTAAAACGCCCTAACAACCTCGCTGGTGAACACATTCACCCGATCCGTAAACCAGAGCAAATTATAGAATTACTCAAAGAAAATGACCTTCCTATTCCACAGACGCTGATGCTTGAAGGAGACGAACTTCCATACACAGAGTACATGCGTTTGGCTGCGATGTTTCCGGAAGCAACCATTGTGAACGGAACACCAATCATTCGTCAGGCTCGTAGCGTAAAAACGGAAATGGAAAGGATTATGTTCCAACGTGCCGCCAATGCCCATGTCAAGGCTTACGAACAAATACCATCCGTGTATCACGAGGGAATGACGGATAGAGAGTTCTCCATCGAAATAGAACGTCTGATGCGCCTACAAGGCTGCTTAGGCATTTTCCGCGTATTCGGACAGAGCATGGAGATCTTTATGGGTAGCGTACTTACAGGCGACAATGCAGCCACCCCTTCTCCCTACGATTTCGCTTTGGGAGGCGAAGGATTAGATCCTTCACTACCGGGTGGATTAAACGGTAGTTTGTTGCAGAAAGGGCAAAGTGTAATGGTCGATTTAGGAGGTAACTTCAATGGCTACATGTGCGACATGAGCCGTGTATTTTCTATTGGCAAACTTACCGAAGAAGCCTATGCAGCCCATCAGGTTTGTCTGGAAGTGCAAGAGAAAGTAGCCTCACTAGCCAAACCGGGAGCAGTATGCGAAGATCTATATAACGCTGCTATTGAGATTGTGACTAAAGCAAATTTTGCCGATAACTTTATGGGGATCGACCAACAAGCTAAATTCATTGGCCATGGCATAGGTTTGGAAATAAATGAAGCCCCTGTTTTGGCACCACGCGTTAAGCAGGAATTGGAACCCGGAATGGTTTTTGCCCTCGAACCCAAGATTGTCCTTCCCGGCGTAGGCCCTGTAGGTATTGAAAACTCATGGGTCGTAACTGCCGAAGGGGTAGAGAAACTAACCATCTGCAATGAAGAAATCATCGAACTCTAGGTCTGAGAAGAGATTTGATTGATAGATCTTCGTAAAACAGTTTCCTCTTAAGAACTGATTAGTTTAACGGAATCAACTTTATAATAGAAGAGGGTGTGTTCAAAAAGCTGACCACCCTTTTTTATTAACGAATACCACTTTTATGCACATGAAGAAAAACTCCATGAGCAACGAGCAAACCAAGCCTGATTATAATGCAGATAGGGACAGAGAATCGATTTATAACCAACTTTGATATTTACAGTAATCCCCATTAACACCACTACCTTATCTTCATTTTTAACCTTGGATGGAGCCCATCTGAGTAATCTACAAAAGCTTTTCAAGAATCTGAATAAAGTAAAAAAACGTTACCAGATAATCTTAAAAAGTTTTTTTATGGCTTTGGAAAAAAGTACTATGCTTACATACGTTTTATTTCCGTAAACACTCCTATTAAGTCATTGTCTTTTATACTTTTGTAGAACGATTAAATTATAAATTCACAACATATATGGAAATTTCAACCATTGAAGCATTACAAAATAGCGATCATAAAGCTTTTGAAGAAGTTTTCTTGGCCTATTTCGATAAAGTCAAATATCTCTTGATTGGACTTTTGAGGTCAGAAAGTGATGCCGAAGAATTGGCACAAGATATTTTCGTAAAGTTGTGGATGAATCACCATTCTATAGACCCTAGTAAATCATTTAGTACCTATTTATATACTATTACGCGCAATACAGCCTTAAATTATCTAAAGCATAAGCTGGTTGAAGAAAATTTCAAGAATAGCTTTAATGACTTTGATGTAGAAGAAGCAGATGCTTCAGACGAAATCTTGTTTGCAAAAGAAATCAGCCTTTTGGTAGAAATGACTGTATGCAGGATGCCTACTCAAAGAAGAAAAATTTATCGAATGAGCCGAGAGAAAGGAGTATCCAATAATGAGATAGCCGAAGAGCTGGGAATATCAAAGAAAACGGTTGAAAATCAGCTTAGTTTGGCTTTGCAGGAAATCAAACGTATTATTTCAGCTTTCTATATTTTCTTCCTCTGATAAAAAAATATAAGTTTTAGGTCGGGAGCAACAAGCCACATGATTGTATATATAGTATAAACACCATAAAAGGAAGGAATACAATCATGAATAAACGCATCGCTATATTACTATTATTGGTTTTTATATCTGTTTCTTCCATTTTCGCTCAAGCTGTCGAAAATAAGACGAAAATAGATACACAAAACAAAACTTTTGTTAAGATAGGGGAACAATTATTGAGTACGGAGCAAATAAAATCTGAACTACCGTACGATGTGAATAAAAAAGAAGCAATCAGAAATGGAGTTTTTTTTCCGTCAGAAATAGCACCTATCAATTCATCACAAGAGTTATCTCCTTTTTTCTATGCTTATCCGATGATTATGAAAAAGAATCCCATTCTTACTGACTTCTACAAGTTTGAGCAAAAACAGATATACAAACAATTTTCATTTGTAGGTAGCGGTGAAAAAGTCTCTTATTTAGGACTGGGAGAATATCTTTCGATAAATGGCGCCATACATTGGGTAGTATATAAAAACTTATTTATAGACGTTGGAGGAATGTTCAGTCGACAGTTTTATTTAGCATCAGCTCTTTCTCGTCAGGATATTATGGGCATGAATACAAGAATGCAGTACTCTCTTACAAATAATATTCAATTGAATATATGGGGACAATATATTTTCCCGAAAGAACAGTCTCCACTCCCAGCTGATCACCCATTGTTTCCACATACTGGTGTAGGTGCTTCTATATCAGTCGATTTAAAGAAAAATACAGAGATGAGTATCGGAGCAGAATATCAGTTTGACAATAAATCACAGGAATGGAAATTAGAGTCATCCGGACGTGTCTCTATTGGTTTTTAATTACATAAAAAAGATCGCTATGAAAGTGAATTATATATACCAAATACTCAAAGAGTTTTATATAAATTTCTATCCTCTTGAGATAGAAGAAAAGGTACAAAGGTGGATAATCAAAGATAAATGGACCACTGAAAAGAATAATGCCATGTCCGCTATCTGGAATGAAATAGAAATTACCCCGAATGATAATACATATAAAGCGCTGGAAAGAGTAAAGAACACTATTAAGCAAATAGAAAACAGAAAGAAACATTTAAGAATGCGCCGTATTCTGCTAGGTAGTGCTGCCGTTATTATTCCTGTGCTTTTGTTTCTAGGTAGTTATTTCTATATAAATCAGGATGTGAAGATGATAGAAGTAGTAACTTCCAGCAATCAACAGAAACAATGTACATTATCTGACGGAACAACCATTCTATTAAATTCTTGTACGAAAGTAACCTATCCCTCCAAATTTAAAAATACTACTCGTGTCGTAACCTTAGAAGGGGAAGCTTATTTCTCGGTGGCAAGTGATGCCACAAAACCATTTATTGTAAAAACAAGCAATTTGTCTGTAAGAGTTCTTGGAACTAAATTCAATATATCAGCTTACCCAACCAATGACCGAACCATTGCGACCCTCAATAGTGGTAAAATACAAGTTGATCTTCAATTAGGAAAAGCCGATAGCAGATATATCCTTAAACCGAATCAAGAAATTATATTCAATAAAATAGATAAATCAGTATTGATAAAGACTGTAGCAAGTGAAAATATTCATTGGAAAGATGGCTCACTTATATTTGAGGATGCCACTTTCAATGATATTGTGAACACGATTGAACGCCGATATGGGGCAAGCATTGACTATAACAAGCAAGACTTTTTATATACACCATATACTATTAAATTCATAAATAATGAAAGTCTTGAAGATGTTCTGAATATATTGCAGGATGTCGTAGGTGATTTTGAATACAAAAAAGAAAATAAAAGAATAACAATCATACAGAAAGGGGGTAATAAATAGAATAAAAGAACCGGAAATTGTTTCGAAGCCACTTCCCGGTTCATAAAAGTCAAACTTGTTCCATTTAGAAAAATAATATTTAACTTTTTAATTATATTAGAATATGTCTTTATCGAAATTTAAAATTAGGCAAAATAACTCAAGCTATAAAATAATTAGCCTAATTATTTTCCTTTTTATCACTACTCAATCAAATGCCCAAAATGAAAGATTCACTATTTCAGGGCGTGACATCACTATAAAACAAGTTTTTGAACAGATTGAAGCACAAAGTAAATACACGCTTGCTTATAGTAAAGCTCAAATAGATATAGGGCGAAAGATTACTATCAATATTCAAAGGGGCAGTCTCAAAGAAGTTCTTGAACAGACATTAAAGAATACGGGATTTACTTATAAAATCAAAGGGTTGCATATTATCATCATTCTAGCACCCGCCAATTCATCACAAGATGTTACTTCCCGGCAAACCATTAAAGGAATTGTCAAGGATGCTGCATCGGGTTCTCCCATTCCATATGCCATTGTCATTCTTTCAAATACTAATCCGCAAATAGGAGCAACAAGTGATAGTTTGGGACGCTTTAGGTTCAATCAAATACCCATTGGTCGATATGATATTCAAGTATCTTTTTTGGGGTATGAATCTACCGCAATGAAAGAAATTCTACTTACTTCCGCCAAAGAAGTGAGCTGCGATATAACTTTGGTTGAAAGCCCCCAAAAGTTAGATGAAGTGGTAGTACGTGCGAGAGTTAATAAAGAACGTCCTCTCAACTCAATGGCTCTAACTGGAGGACGTATGATTAGTGTTGAAGAAGCGAATCGATTTGCTGGCGGGCTGGATGATCCGGCTCGGCTAGCCACCTCTTTTGCAGGTGTTGCAGGAACACCGGGAACAAATGCTATTGCCATACGTGGTAATTCTCCGCAATTTTTGCAATGGAAAATGGAAGGAATAGAAATTCCTAATCCTACTCACTTTGCCGATGTTGCAGGTGTCGGTGGTGGTCTGTTTTCGGGACTTAGTAGTCAGGTAATGGGTAATTCAGATTTTTTTAATGGTGCTTTCCCCGCAGAATACAGTAATGCTCTATCAGGAGTATTTGATATGTCTATCCGAAACGGTAATAATGATAAGTTTGAACATGCTGTTCAAATTGGACTTTTAGGTCTTGACCTTGCTTCCGAAGGTCCTATCAATAGGAAAACCGGAAGTTCTTATATTTTTAACTATCGCTATTCGACAACCGGGTTAATGGGAGCTTTCACCGAAAACACAGGCATAAGTTACCAAGACCTTACTTTCAAATTGAATTTCCCGACACGTAAGACTGGAACATTCTCTATTTGGGGGATTGGGTTACTGGATATGAATAAAGATAAAAAGCTGAGAAAAGAACCTACAGAATGGGAAACGTACGCTGACAGACAAAAATCCAAAACAACAATGAAAAAAATGGCAGCTGGAATTATGCATAGGTATAATTTAGGTAATGATGCTTATTTTAAAACATCATTGGCTGCAACTTATTCAGATAATCGTCCTGAAGTAGAACAACTTCTTTCTCAAAACTCGTCCTACTATTTGCCTGTTGTAGATATGAAAAGCACTAATTTAGACATTGTGCTAAATTCTTATTTCAACAAAAAATATAGTCCCCGACATACCAACCGTTCAGGAATTACAATTACTGGGTTATTATATGATTTGGATTTTAACTTGTCACCAAACTTCGGACAAAATAAGCCGATGCAAAGGATAGTGAAAGGTAATGGTGAAGCTATGGTATTGTCGGCATATAGTAACTCCATATTCAAATTGACCGATAAATTGACTGCCAATGTAGGCGTAAATGCACAGTTATTTACTTTAAACTCAAATTGGACGATAGAACCCCGATTGGCTTTAAAGTGGAATCTCAATTCTAAACAATCTATCTCTTTAGCTTATGGATTACATAGTCGCCGGGAAAAACTGGATTATTACTATGTAAAATCAAGGGAAACAAGAAAGGATGCAGTGAATAAAGAACTGGACTTTGCCAAAGCACACCATTTTGTGTTATCCTACGATTTAAGTCTTTCAGAAAACACTCATTTGAAAATAGAACCTTACTATCAGGCGTTATTTCACGTACCTGTTGAGCCGGGAACGTCATTTTCTATCATCAACCATGATACTTATTACTTAGATCGTCAATTAGTAAATGAGGGAAAAGGACGAAATTATGGTATAGACATCACATTAGAACGTTATCTAAGCAAAGGATATTATTATATGCTGACTGGTTCTGTCTTTAAGTCAGAATATCTTGGCGGTGATAATATTTGGCGCAATACACGGCTTGATCGGGGCTATTTATTCAATGCTTTAGGTGGTAAGGAATGGATATGGGGGAAACAACGCCAACATATGTTCAATACAAATCTTCGTATATCTTATCAGGGTGGTGATCGTTACACTCCTATTGATGAAGCTGCTTCATTGGATAGCAAAGATATCATATATAATGAAAATCAAGCATTTAACAAACAGTTTTCACCTGCATTTACTGTTGATTTAGGGGTTAGTTATAAGCTAAACAAGAAACGTGTATCACATGAATTCGGGCTTCAATTCTTGAACCTGACCGGATACACAGGGCAACATGGGTATCAGTATAACGAACAGAAGAAGATTATAGAAAAGATAGACGTAAGCAATATGTTACCTAATCTTAGCTATAAAATTCAGTTTTAAGTAAATGAAACAGTTTCCCGATAGGATTAGCAATAATCATTCTTCAAAAATATAAAGTTTACTATTTTTTGTACCATAGACTTTAAAAAGACACACTCCCAAAAGTGGTCTTTTCTGCTACCTATTAATAAGAAGAGGGTGTGTCAAAAGCTGACCACCCTCTTCTATATTTCAGTTCAAACAAACCTGCTTATTTAAACTTAAGCGCCACAGTCACCAAGTGCGACTTCAAACCATCGTTACGATTATAATAACCATATCTCAGTTCCAACGTATTGAGCGATTTAATGCCCAGTATCCCTTTGGCAGACATCACACGGAAATTAGCACCGAACATGTTGCTGGTAAACTTTGACAAGTCATAATCACTTGTGTAATAATCCTCCTTATCTGCTGACAGATGCTCTCCTTTCGCTTTAAAATAATCGACTCCATTCTGACTATAAAAACGATAATACGGAGCGATAGATACAAAAGGCGTTATTTTATAAGGCACTTCCAGTTCAGCCGTATGAGCAGTTAGTTTCCAACTGTCCGTGTAGTAGCGATAGAAACTCCTCAGAATGATACGGTCAGTCAAGAAATAATTGGCTCGCAGTCCTATAGGTAGCTTAAAGCGATGGTCGGGTAACTTTTCGGAATAAACCGTTGGAGTTGCACTATTCTCAGTGTGGTCAAAATAAACCCGCTGATAAGCCG
The DNA here is from genome assembly GCF_963666545.1 of uncultured Bacteroides sp. Taxonomy (NCBI): domain Bacteria; kingdom Pseudomonadati; phylum Bacteroidota; class Bacteroidia; order Bacteroidales; family Bacteroidaceae; genus Bacteroides; species uncultured Bacteroides sp. The sequence goes on from NZ_OY762899.1 coordinate 1,451,894, forward strand.
TCCCCAACTGTCCGGTTTGGTAACCAATATCCGCCAACAGAGATACCTGTAGCTCTTTGTTGACTACTTGCGTTACCCCCAAAGCCAAGTTATACGAGTTTCGCGGTGCGCTATCTCCCTGCTTATATTTAAAGTCATTATTAGGCTTATCCCTCAATTCCATAGGCAAAAGAATCTTCCATGTATCGAGAAAAACCGATGCTTTAGCTGTAAACTCACGGTTACCATCCTTCGTAGCTTTAGAGTATACCAGATTTCCTCCAATAGAACTATAATCATATTCATGAGAGAAAGACAAACCTCCACCCATCGAATACTTCCGCTTCGTGTTCTCAAAAAGATAACTAGCTGAAGGATATGCACGTACATCACCACTAGAAGCAGAGGAAACACTATTAGGACTAGAATCGATCTTATCCGACGAAGCCGAACTGTAGACATCTATTCCTAGTTCAAAATTAAAATGATGCTTGTTTAGCTTCTTATCGAATCGACTCAACTGAAGGTCAATAGAAGTTGCAAAATCATTCAATCTCTCGTTGCCCACCCCACCGGTCACAGCCGAGTGATCTCCATCCTGATGATAGTAACTTGTCACAAAGTCCACCTCATCTATTTTTAGTTTTCTGGAAGCCGTACTATCGGTTTGCGCTTTTGCCACATTCATGAAGAACATAAAAGCAGCTACTGACAGAATTACTTTTTTCATCCTTTTTTCAATGTATTAGTTACAGCCGCAACCGCCGCCGGTTTTGCCTCCATTACCACCCGACGCACCTTCACGATACATCAGAAAATTATTCTCATATCTCTCAATCGAGCGGCTGGAAAGCACCATCTCCGCATCATTAAGTTTCGATTTCTGATATGGCTTCACACTTGCGCACGAAGTCATCATCAAAAGCGTGTAACACACGCATACCGCTAAAAGTACATACCTCATCATTTAATTAATTTAATATTATTTGATACATAAAGCCTGTTTGCATCATCCACAAGAATGCATTCAATGCCGTTTAATTGATTAATCATACTTAACCCGTCGGTCACCCCGAGAATGCTGATGGGTGTAGCCATCGCATCAGCTAATTCGGCACTAACGGTTATGATCGTCACACTCTTGATTCCCTTTATCGGATAGCCCGTTTTAGGATTAATCGTGTGCGAATATAGTTGATTGTTAATCACCACAAACTTCTCGTAGTTGCCCGATGTGGCAACCGATTTGTTGGTGATGTTGAGTGTAGAAAAATAGCTCTCTTTAAGATTCGGATTAGCAATTCCCACTGTCCATGGCGAACCATCCTCCTGATAGCCCCATGCATTAAGGTCGCCCGCAGCACTCACAATGCCATCCTTCACCCCTGCCTCCAGCATCACTCGTTTGGCGCAATCAGCAGCATATCCTTTGCCAATGCCACCAAACCCAATGCGCATCCCTTTATTTTTAAGAAATACCGTTTTGGCATCGCCATCCAGTATAATGTTCTTATAATCAATGAGATGAACCGCCTTTTTGGCTTTGTGTCTATCCGGCAGTTGTGTCAACGACTTATTGAAGTTCCAGAAATCCTTGTCCAACGAGCCATACGACAGGTCAAAATAACCTTTCGTCAGTCCCGAAATCTTCTGTGCTCTGAATACCAGATCATAAAATTCCTGAGGCACAGCAACCGGCTGAATGCCCGCTTGAGCATTCACCTCGTTGGTCACACTATCATCGCTAAACGTGGTCAGCAGTTTTTCAATCCGCTTCACCTCATTTATGCCACAAGCTATTTGCTCGTGCCCCAACTTCTCGCTTTCACTCAGCGTACAAAACTCAAAGGTGTTCCCCATTAGTTTTGTTTGAACCTTCACCAAAGTCATTTTCTCCTATTTTGTGTAACGGCTAATCTCCGTCACATAATCCTGTGCAGATTGTTTCTTGTCAAAACCACTCCATTTGTGAAGCACTCTCCCGTCTGTGTCCAGCAGAATCATGCAAGGAAACTCGCCTTCGGGGTTATACACCTCCGCCAATCTATCATTTTGCTCTTGTTGTGCTTTAGGCAATTGATTTTTCTTCTGACGAGGAAAGTCGGCTAGCAAAAGCACTAACTTTTGATTGGCAAATGAAGTAAATGCCGGATCATCAATAATCACTTTTTGCAATTGAATACACGGGGCACACCAATCGGAGCCCGAAAATTTAAGTAAGATAAGTTTGCCGTCTTTTTTAGCCAAAGTTTGTGCTTCATTCAGGCTGCTAACTTGAGCTTGAACACATATAGCCACCACTATAAGTCCCAGCGTAATTGCCATTCTCTTCATCATAATTTTAATACTTAATTACTTAGTCACCAATAAAATCAAAACAGTCAACGTTTTTTAAGTCATTTTAAGAAAAATGGCTTTTTTAACGTAACATAAAATAACAACATAGCCTATCAACTTTTTGTTTTAATGAGGCACACATATTAACAGAGAAAGAAAGTTGTATTAAATGAAATTCTAAATCTAAAGGTTCTTTCACATTTGGTGCGAGCAATGTATAAAAATAGTGAAGGAAATGCATAAGCACATAGGCAAAAGGAAGGGCTAATGTAAAGATTGCAGATATGCCTCTACAGGCCTTCTGAGAGGGGTTTGGTTAACTAACTAGTTCAGCGTGGTTAACTAGTTAATTCACCGCGGTTAACTAACTAGTTCACCACGCTGAAGTTATATGATCACCGAAAGCACCCTCAATCGTAAATAAAACAGAACTATCATATCTTTTCTATCATAAAAAGTAACTTATTACAAAAAAAGGCTATATTTGAACTTTATTGTCCTTATGATTAACCACTAGTGTCCACTAAAGATTGGGTAATATGTGCTTCTATGATCAATAATTGCAATGTTTTGGTGTATTACTATCAACTAACTTATGCATATATAAGTCAATTAAATCTATGATTCTCTTTAACTGAATATATAAATGGGAAAATCAGTCTTCGCTTTCGCTGGAGTAATTATATTATGCGCTATTGTTTTACATTCGTGTGCTAATTCAAAAAAGAACGAGCAAATACCCGTTATTGATGAGCTAGATTTTAACACAGATAGTGTATTTTCTTTTATTCAAAATCAAGTTAATTTTGGGCCACGCGTGCCAAATTCGAAAAGCCATGTAGATTGTGGAAACTATTTGATTAAAGAGCTTTCTCGCTTTAAAGCTGATGTAATAGTGCAAGAAGCTACTGTCTCTGCATATAATGGAGAACGATTAAATATTCGAAATATAATAGGACGGTATAACGTTAATAAAAAGAACAGAATACTGTTATGTGCACATTGGGATACACGCCCTTATGCCGATTGGGATCCCGATATTAGCAAACAAAACACTCCGATAGATGGAGCTGATGATGGGGCAAGTGGCGTGGCTGTTCTTTTGGAAACGGCAAGGCAAATTAGTCTGAAAAACACTACATTTGGAATTGATATTATCTTTTTTGATGCAGAAGACTATGGACCACCACATTCTTTACAGAATCCTCCTAAAGGCAACTGGTGGTGTTTAGGCTCTCAATATTGGGCGAAACACCCACATGTACCTAACTACCAAGCTAATTTCGGGATTTTGCTTGACATGGTTAGTAGCAGTAATGCTACATTTTTGAAAGAAGGAGTATCAGTGAAATATGCAGCATCAGTAGTAGAATCTATTTGGTCTCAAGCAAGAGACTTAGGGTATAGTCAATATTTCAAAGATGCACTGTTGCCAAATGGAATTACAGATGACCATTTGTTTGTTAATACCATTGCTAATATTCCATGTGTTGACATCATTAATACCGATACGGCAACAGATCATGGATTTCCGAAGCATTGGCATACTCATAACGATAATATAAGTGTTGTTGACATTAACACTTTAGCGGCTGTTGGACGTACCGTTCTAAAAATAATCTATTGAATATTGCAATCTGGTTTTTACACAAGTTCATGTTAAGATCATCTACAGAACGCAAATTACACGCAAATCAAATTTTCGCTTTCTGTCTTCCATATTCAAGACTTTTTGTATATATTTGCCACTGTGTCTCCATCAACTCAGCCTGTTACATCTTTCATGCTTAACTATTTATTATTATGAGAAAAATCTTAGTTCATGCAATTCTTATAATTTCACTAACTACATCATCTTGTCAAAACGTTCAAAGAAACAATTTGGCAGACAAAAGGCAAGAAAAAGAGTTCATCCATGGCTCCAATATTCATATTGACTCATGTGATTCAGAACTGAGTCACAAACTGGCTCAGTTATGTAAAATATGGGGCTTTTTGAAGTATTACCACCCTGCCATAGCTACGGGTAAATATAATTGGGATTTCGAACTATTCCGAACGATGCAATCCATTCTTAAAGCTCCATCAAAATCAGATCAGGAGCGAGTTTATTGCAACTGGATTCAAGGCTTGGGAGATGTGAGAAAATCAAGAAAATCAATCATTATTAATCCCGATTCGGTAAAAATGTACCCCGAGCTTTCGTGGATTGAAGATTCATTGAACTTAGGTAAAGTATCGAAGCAATTAATCGAACTAAAGTTTGCGGCAAGAAGTGGCAAGCATCATTATTATGTAAGCGTTGAAGGAACGATGAATGCTCAATTCGAGAATGAGTCGCCTTATTTATCACTCTCCTATCCCGATGCAGGATATCGACTTTTAGCACTGTTTCGCTATTGGAACGCTATTCAATATTATTATCCATATAGATACCTGATTAAAGAAAATTGGGATAGTGTACTCACACGATTTATTCCACTATTTATTCATGCCAAAGATAGGGCAGAATATATGAGAGTGCTATTGAAACTAATAGTATGTATCGGTGACACGCATGCCGGATTATTCGACCAATTAAATACTTTAGATAGCTACAAAAGATACAGAGGAGCAGCTGAGATTAGTTTTATTGAGGGTAAGGCAATAGTTGTGAAGTCAGAGAGTACGGAGAAGGTTAAAAACAGTGGATTAGAGGTGGGCGATATTATATTGAGTATCAATGGAGAATCTATGGAGGAGATTGCATCAAGAAAAATACCTGATATATCAGCCTCCAACTATCCGACAAAACTTCGGGAAGTTGCTTCCAATTTATTGGTAACTAACAACGAAATGTTGTATGTCGAGTTTGACCGCAACGGTAAACGGGAATCCAGTTTTATCTTGTGTTCGCCTTATGAGAATAGCGATGGACTCTCTAGAATGCAACAAGACAAACCTCTAATTAATCATATTACCCCTGAAAATATTCTTTATTTGAATTTAGGATCTAAAGAAGGAGGAAGTATTCCCGAGGCTATAGATGCAAAAGGAATCATTATTGATCTCCGATGCTACCCCTCTCAAAAAGTGAAAGGGTATTGGGATTTTGAACAATTGTATCCCAACTCAACTGCATTTGCAAAAGCAACGGAACCGAGTATTGAAACTCCCGGATTATTTAGCTTTAAAAGCGTGAGTACAGTGGGGAAAAAAAATACAGAGTTTTTTAAAGGTAAAAAAATCATTTTGATTAATGAGTTTTCTCAAAGTCATGCTGAATTTATGGCTATGAAGTACAGATGCGCTCCCAATACGCTTGTCATCGGTAGTACAACTGCGGGAGCTGACGGTAATGTGTCTAACATTGTATTACCGGGAAATATTTACACTTCTTTCACAGGGTTGGGAATTTACTATCCCGATGGTAGAGAAACTCAGAAAATAGGTATTATCCCCGATATCGAAGTTAAGCCTACTATTAGAGGCGTGAGGTCAGGCCATGATGAGGTGCTGGATAAGGCTATTGAGCTCATCAATAAATGATTAAGTTTCTAGTAGCATAAAAAACAGACACTACCTCTCTTCTTAGCTGGAATTACAACCTCTTTCAGACAAAAAAAACTAAAATAATGCCATTATCAAGGAAAATGATTATTTTTACATAAATATTTAGGTAAGCAAGAAATATGGCACAGGAAGAATTTCTAAAAATTAATTTTTTTGGACCGATAAAGGAAATCACTATCGAAAATGTGAAACCATTCACGTTTTTTATAGGTGAATCAGGTAGTGGGAAAAGTACCTTGTTAAAGGTGTTGGCGATGATGAGACATATGTATAAGCAAATAAATCTACGCTCTTATTTGAAACAAGGCAATGTTATAGATAAAACGATTGATTTAAGAATGGCGGATTATTTGCGAAATGGAGGAATGACCGACTATGTAAAAGAGTCTACTGAGATTGTTTATCGAAAAGGTACGTTTGAAATTAGTTATACTAGAAAAGGAGGATTGAAAGGTACTAGGTCTGTTATTAGTAGAGAAGATTTGTCGCTGGAAAAAATTTCATTTCTTTCAGATAAAAGAGGCTCTATCGCATCTTTGTTGGCCAATTTGAGTGATGGTGCTTCCTTGGGTTTCTACTTGACCGAGACTTTTCAGGATTTTAAAAAAGCTACTGATGAAATTAAAGAATTAGAAATGTCTTATCTGGGTGTTCGATATTTTGAGAAGAAGGCACAGAATGGTACGCGACAGTTCTTTATTGGAAATGCGACAGATGCTAATGATATATACAATATAAAGTTTGAAGATGCTTCATCGGGCATTCAAACAATGACTCCTCTTGCTGTAATTGCAGAGTATTTCTCTAAACATTTTGATATCATTCAAGCGTCAAATGCTTCGATCGTTGGTTTGTTAGGGCAAAATGACAGTTTGTCTTCTTTCAGGCACGATATGAATATTGGAGATATTTCGAACCGAGCGATGCATATGATCATTGAAGAACCTGAACTAAGCCTATTCCCGAAAGCGCAACGTTCTTCTTTAAATATGTTAGTAAGCAAATGTTTGAATAGCAATATCAATATGACACTGACGTTGGCTACCCATAGTCCATATATTATTAATCATCTTAATTTATTGATTAAAGCCTATGATAAAGAAGTCAATATAGAGGGGGCTGCTTTAGACTATGACAAGACAGACGTGTATGTAGTAGAAAATGGTACGTTGAGAAATATGAAAGTGCTGAATGCTCATTTGATAAATACGGATTATCTGTCTGATGACATTGATGAAATTTATGATGAATACGATAAATTGGACGAACTGGCATGATAAATTTATTAAAGAATGAGTTGCCACTTCATTATGGACTACATCGTTCAACCATCAATGTACCTAGTGAAACGACCAATGAGGAATATTTTGATTTGCTTGACGGAGGTAGAAATTTCGTTGTCGAATATAAATCTGGAAATGTATCTTTTGAGCACAACAATAAAACAGAGATAGAAATTATTAACTATGAGGCGTACATTGGAGGATTCATTAGTAGCAAATTTGAAAGAGGCCGAAAAAGATGTGATTTCATACTCTATGAGGCTGGAGGTTCGGCTGATAGTTTTATCGTATTGAATGAACAAACATCCGCTATTGGTTCTACGGAAAATTTAGACAAACCTATTTTGGGAAAGAATAAAGCTGTGATTTTTCCCGGAGGAAAGTATGAAAAGGTTGAAGTGCAATTATTAAAGACTCTGGAAACCTTGATGGATGTTTCTACAATTAGTTTATTTCTTAGTAAATATAAGCGCAAAATCTGCCTGATGTCATATGTTATTAACGATCCACAAAAAATGGCTGGACTAAATGCCAAACAATCTTTTTCTGGTAGGTACAAAATGCTAGAATCAAGGGTTACTGGAGATAATGGAGCGGAATTGGAACATTTAGAAATTAATGCCAGAGGTTTTGAATATAGAAGAATCAGCCATGACTATTTATTTAAACTCAGTTAGGTTTATGCTTTTCACTGTAATTATTTATTTTGTTTTATTGCGGATGGATAAATTTGCATTTTAAACTAATCTTAAAGTTGAGGTTTTCATAACCTATCTCGGCATATTCATAGAGTGTGCCGTTTAATTTGTCAGGAATATCTCTTATCTTCAGGGTATTCTTCCGAACAATCGTCTTCTAAACAATTTTAAGCTCTCACTATTTGGATTTAACAAATTCAGCGCATCTAAAGATTGTGATTGGAGTATGTCATATGTTCTTTAGAAATAGATTTTGAATGCATTTCCTGACTTCGGCGGTTTTTGTTTTATTTCTTTCTTTTAGAGAAACACCACTTATAATCAGCGTGTTAGTAAATTAAGTCAGCGCTTTTGAATGATGCAAACAGGGGAAATATTATTTTTGCATATGTTTGTACGCAAGAAACGACTGACGGTAATGTGTCTAAGATTGTATTACCGGGAAATATTTACACTTCTTTCACAGGGTTGGGAGTATACTATCCCGATGGTAGAGAAACTCAGAAAATAGGTATTATCCCCGATATCGAAGTTAAGCCTACTATCAGAGGCGTGAGGTCGAGCCATGATGAGGTACTGGATAAGGCTATTGAGCTCATCAATAAATGATTAATTCAAAAAGAGTTAGTACAAGGGAAATAACCGCATAACCGTGTTACTACCTCCTTCTTTATTCTATTGTTTTAATCAACTCTAGATCCGAACTGCAGAGAATCGGCAAGTTAGCCGTAATCTTTTCTGCAGGCCAATCCCACCATTTCAGGTCTAGAAGATAGTTGACTAATTCATCGTCAAATCGCTTCCTTACTATTCTAGCAGGGTTTCCTCCTACAACATGATAAGGCGGTACATCCTTCGTCACCACCGAGTTAGCAGCAATAATTGCTCCATCACCAATGGTTACGCCCGGCATTACAGTTACGTTTTGCCCAATCCACACATCATTGCCCACTATCGTATCTCCTTTCAAAGGCAAATCATCCAACGCTGGCATTGCCTTTTCCCATCCATTCATCATGATCCCAAATGGATACGTTGTCACCGAATTCATCTGATGATTCGCTCCGTTCATAATGAATTGAATACCTTTGGCTATGGCACAAAACTTGCCAATAATTAGTTTATCTCCAATAAACGGATAGTGGTGAGTGACGTGCTTCTCGAAATCTTCTGCACCATCGATATCATCATAGTACGTATAATCTCCAATGATAATATTAGGGTTGGTCACTACATTCTTGATATAGCACACTTGCTTGATATTCTCGTTGGGATATAATTTGTTGGGGTCTGGTCCGTTAGTCATCTTAATGTATAATTTTTCACAGCAAAGATAAATATCTACCTTAAAACAACAATAGATATTTCAATTATTATTATTATTATACAATATGCACATTAATAACTGAAATATCTATTGTTGTTATTCGCCACAAAAAGGCTCAATCGTTAGAAATAGCAGAACAAAAAGCTATCTGTTAAAGATGCCAGCTGAACCCAAACGTATAAGTCCATTCGCCAAAGAAAAAGTGCTGACTAGCTTTGTCTGAGCTATCTTTCGTCGTACGTATGCTTGGCATGTTGATGTATCCCTCTTTCAATTCAGAACGAAGGAAAAACAAATCCCACAATAAAACATCTACCCCAGCCTTGGCACTCAGTCCGAAACCTGAAAGATGAAAAGCATCGTGCCTCTCTTCGCCCATAAGTGTAGCGTTCGTCTTAGGCAAGAGAAAACCTGCGCCTCCACCCAAGAGGCCGTTAACTTTCAGAATGCCTTTGTGATAATAGTTCTTATAAAACTCAATCTCCGAATTGATGTAATTCAGTCCATCGGTGTGCTCGTACATCAAGAAATCCTCAGTAAGTTTTATAGAGCCATCGTTGATCCTGTTTTCAAAAGCAGGACGCACCTTCCCGTCTATGTCTACTGTCTGATTCTGGTTCATCACATACTTCATGTGATCCACTCCAATAGTAATGGCAACATTATCTTTAATAAAATAACCTAGTCTGAAGTTTGTTTGTGGAATCGTTATTCTATCCAATTGGAAATAGCTATGATAACTAAATGGCGTCTGCTTATCGGACGCTTTCACATCACGTAGAGTGAAGTTATAATCATTCCCTTTATAATGAATGTCCGAATTTGTATACGCACCCCTGTTCCAACCCCAGAAAGCATAAAAAGTCCCTTTCTTATAAGCCGGTTCAGACTGGGCAAAAGCCAATGTGCCACTGGCAAGAAGAGAAACGATAACGACTAATTGCTTAAACATAATCTCTATTTTTAAAAAAGACGAAAATTATTACTTGTGATCTGTTTTCTCAGCCGGAGAATCAATAAAGTGTTATCCATTCAACTCTGAGCATAAGATTCACTTTGGTTTTAACGAGAAAGGAATAATATTTGTTCACCAACTTTATATGAAATAGAGAGCAAAAGAAAAGAAGAGCTAGGCTTTTTCACGCAGAAGAACAATACCCTACTCTCGGTATATTGCCTCGTCAAGAATGATAACATGTGGGTATTGTAGCCACCTTGTTTATTAGCGAACTTTGCATCAGATTAAATAACACTAAAAAGCACAAATGATTCCTTGCGAAATGAAACATGGAAAAAGAGGCAAAAAAAATGAAAGATGTAATTATTGAATGCGATAAAATAACGCATTATTATGGCACTAGGCTTATTTATGAAAACCTGACTTTTGAAGTAGAAAAAGGAAAAATATTAGGTCTTCTTGGGAAGAATGGAACAGGCAAAACTACTATTATCAATATACTAAACGGTTACCTCAATCCAAGTTCCGGTTATTGCCGCTTGTTTGGTGAAGAGATGAGACACATCTCACCTCAAACCAAAAGCCGTATCGGTTTATTGCTCGAAGGGCATATCCAACATACTTATTTCAATATTGTCCAGATAGAAAAATTTTATAGCCAATTTTTCCCTAATTGGAGAAAGGATGCCTACTATGAGTTACTAAAGAAAACGCAGGTCTCTACGACGCAGAAGATCAGCACCATGTCGTGCGGACAACGCTCGCAGGTGACCTTAGGCCTACTTTTTGCCCAGAATCCGGAGCTACTCATACTAGACGACTTTTCCATGGGACTTGATCCAGGATACAGACGTTTGTTTGTGCAATACCTCAAAGAATATTCTACGGCCGAAGACAAAACAATCTTCTTAACATCACATATCATACAAGATATGGAGCTGCTCATAGACGACTGCCTAATTCTCGACTATGGGAGAATTCTTCTTCATAAACCAACCCAATATATTTTAGAAAGCTTCAAACGATATCGATTTTCATCAAATGCTGATGAAATAAAGAAGAATAACGATTTATGGAATACAGAAAAAATAGGTGCCACATGGGAGACTTATTCTTTCCTTCCACAAGAAAAGGTGAGCGAAATACTATCTCCATATAATATCAGCAACCTTACAGTAAACAAGATTTCACTAGAAGATGCTTTTATCGGGTTAACCGGAAAGTATTAACACACAATACACCTAAAATATAAATAGACAATAAATCATGATCAAATCGCTCTTTTATAAAGAATGGATTAAAACGAACAAAGTAGTATGGCTGCTAATCTTCCTATTCGGAGGATGCATCACATATAGCTTTATTCGCTTAGCTCAAATGTTAAGAATTTATGGTGCAGTAGAAACATGGAACAGTATACTATTAAAAGATATCATAATGATTTCAGAGATAGAATACCTCCCTTTGTTAGCCGGTCTGCTGATGGCTCTATCACAATATATCCCGGAAATGACGGATAAAAGATTGAAACTAACCTTACATTTGCCTAGAGGTGAGAATCAAATTATGCTATCGCTTTTGGCTTATGGCAGCACAGTACTTATCAGCCTATTTACTGTTTCCTGCCTCATTTTCTTGGTCGGCTTGCGCTATTACTTCGCACAAGAAATCGTGATGCTCAATTTATGGGCATCTCTCCCTTGGTTCGTGGGTGGGTTTATGGCCTACCTGCTTTTCTCATGGGTCTGCTTAGAACCCACATGGAAACAGCGTACGTTCAATTCGTTAATATCCATCACTTTCCTTTCCTTATTTTATATTGACGGGAAACAAGGTAGTTATTTTCCCTTTATTCTGTATGCCATAGCATTGGTTATTCTCTGCGTCTCTTTCCCATTTTATTCCGCCGAACGGTTTAAAGAAGGTGCACAGTAAAGTAAAGCCAACAACATTAATAATAAAGAACGATGAAACAAAAATCAAAAATATATACCTTAATTTTGTTGCTTGTAACAGCCATGGGCTTCTACACTATTCCAGCTCTCGTGAAGATGATGACCGAAGATGCTGATGATTATCCATTCGTATACTACAGTTCTATCTTGAAAGATTTTTGCTTTGTAGAGTATCAAAATACAGATGCTCTCATGCATGACAGAGCCGGCAATGTGTATACCCAAACCCAATTCGACTCGCTATTGCCTCTGCTCAACTACCGTCAACTCATCCTTGATGGACGACTCCCCGACTCGATAGACGGACATGAGGTCTCGGCCTCTATCCTACAGGCAAAAAACGTAGTCTACCGATACAGCCCTGATAAAATATACACACCCGAAAGCGGACTATACATTATGTATGAGTCAGCGCCCAAAAGGATAAACGGAGATACTCCCACAGACGTCTTTCGCTTTACAGATAAAATAGAGTTCATTGATATTAAATCGAATAGAGTAAAACCCGAAAAGAGCCATTCCTTTCAACAAGCGATAGATAAAGCAGGATATGCATTTCCCCCACAATGGATTTCAGGTAATATGAATCCAATGAAACCATACGACCAAGGCTACTTTTCTCTTGATGCAAAAGGGGAGTTGTATCACATAAAAATGGTTAATGGCCGTCCTTTTGTGCGTAACACCCACATAGGAGAAAAGATGAAGATCGAACGCTTTGTGATGGTAGAGATGGCCGATAAGCGATTTTCAGGTTTTCTGTTTGATCAACAAGGATTTGTTTATATAATCGAAGCTGACAAAGAGAAATATAAGCCACTCAAACTAGATATTGATACCATAGACATCAAACATGACGAAATGTTGGTTATGGGTAATCTTCTCTATTGGACTGTAACAGTTACACGACAAGACAAACAGTCATACTACGCTTTGGAGACCGGACCGTTGAAACGTGTAGCGGCGCATGAAGTGATAGGTAGCATCGGAAAATGGGAGATCGCTAGTAAATGGCTATTTCCTGTATATCTGGAGTTTGAGAGCAATACAACAAAGTACATTGCACCTGTTGCTCGTTTCACCGGATACTATGTTTTCTTCTCAAATCTAATTTTGGCACTGCTCGTGGCATTCTTCATTCCCAATACCAAAGGTAAGCGAGCATTCTATTCGACGTATGTTTTGTTGACTGGTATCGTGGGACTTATAGCATTATCTATCTTACCGGATTTTATAAAGAAGAAAGCAAATAAATCCTAGAACTAGCATGAACCGACTATCACTCATCTTCATCACTTTCTTATGCTTTGGATCGCTACAAGCAAACAATGCCAAGAGTGGAGGATACACTGTTTCTATTAGAATCATTGATAGCAAACAGAAAACGCCACTCGAATATGCACTGATCTATCTGTCCGGAAACGACAAAAAACACAGTGCAATAAGTGACGAAGACGGGAAAGTAAATATGCAAGGCATTGCCCACGGCAAATATCAACTGACAGTATCTTATTTAGGATACGAAAAATACATGAAGGAAATTATCCTGAATGGGAATCTATCCTTGACAGTTTTAATGAAATCCACTCTCAACAGTTTGGATGAGGTGGTTGTCACAGCATCCGAATCAAAAGGAATGACCAGTTCTTCCATCATCGACCGAAAGGCCATGGAGCATTTACAGCCATCCAGTTTCAGCGATTTACTCGAATTATTGCCCGGAGGATATGCAGTAGATCCATCTCTCACATCGGCAAATTCGATTGATATGAGAGGGGTTAGCGTCAATAGCAATGACTACAAAACATCTTCACTTGGTACCTCCTTTCTAATGGATGGAGTTCCCATATCTACCGATGCCAACATGCAATATACGTCTGGCCCCGAAATGTCTATAAACGGAGGTGGATATGCCGATGCGAGTAGAAGTACAACAAACAAAGGAATAGATATGCGCTCACTATCTACTGACCAAATTGAGCGTGTCGAATTTATACGCGGCATCCCTTCTGCAAAATATGGCAATCTGACCAGTGGATTAGTGAAGATAGAACGAAAAAAAGGAGCCGGCAAGTTGGAAGGACGATTCAAAGTAGACTCTGACAGTAAATTATTAGCCATTAGTAAAGGCTTAGACATTTGCAAAAGAACAAGCCTAAATCTTGGGCTCGATTTTCTTGATGCGAGAGCCGACCCCACAGATAAATTTGAAGGCTATCAGCGTATAAACACCTCTATGCGACTCAATCGCAAATGGCAGCACAAAAATGACTCGGAGCTACAATGGAATGTAACTCTGGACTATGGGCACACGCTAGATGACGTCAAAACCGATCCGGACACAGGATATACGCCTACCGATAGTTACAAATCAAGTTACAATCGATTTGCATTAAGCAACAATCTTTTGTGGATTTTCAACAAACCGGCTTTTTTAAAGAAAGTAGAGCTTATCACTGCTACATCCTATGAATTAGATAAAATAGAACAGCATAAGTTTGTGCAAATAACGGCTCCTACAGCTATCCCAAACACGACAGAACAAGGAGAATCAGACGGGATCTACCTGCCGGCAAACTGGGTGTCTGAATTGATCGTGGACGGTAAGCCACTCTCCCTTTTTGCACAAGGCTCGACAACATCAAACTTCACAACGCTTAACATTGTCCACAATCTCCTCACAGGGTTAGAGTGGACATACGACAAGAATTTCGGGAAAGGACAAGTCTATGACGTAACCCGCCCCCCATCATCCGACATGTCTACTCGTCCGCGACGTTATTCGGATATACCCGCCAACCAGGAATGCTCATTCTTTGCCGAAGATGCAGTCAGTGTGCCTTTAGGTCGCAACCAACTACAAGTAATTGCAGGAGTAAGAGACATGAGTGTATTAAACCTTGGCGCAGAATACACCATGAACGGAAAAGTCTATATTGACCCGAGGATAAATACCGAATGGACATTTCCCATATTCAATATTAATAAAAAGCCTCTAACAGTATCTCTGTCGGCAGGGATAGGCTGGCAAAGTAAGACTCCCACTCTCAATCAGTTGTATCCAGACTTTGTCTACAATGACATTGTTCAATTGAATTATTACCACAACAACCCCGATTACCGAAGAATCAATTTAATGACCTATAAAAACAAGGTCATCAATTACGATTTAGAACCTGCCCGCAACAGAAAATGGGAAGTCCGTTTAAATGCATCTTACGACAATAATAACCTTTCCGTTACCTATTTTCGTGAGTCAATGACCAACGGATTTCGAACACAAAAGCAATACACACAGACACAAGTATATAAGAGATATGATTCGTCCGCCATTAACTCAAAAACGTTAACCGGCCCTCCCGATCTTGCCAATATTCCCTATACCAATGACACTATCCTATCCTTATTCAGTGCATCAACCAATGGAAGTGCCACTTTGAAAGAAGGAGTAGAATTTACTTTTTCCTCCAAACGCATCGAAGCACTAAAGACAAGACTCACCATTACAGGGGCTTGGTTCAAGACGAACTATGATAACAGCATACCTATTTATAGAGCCTCAAGCCAGGTACTTAACGGTAAAGCAATACAAGAAATAGGAATCTACGAATCAACCGGAGGATACGAAAAGCAACGATTCAACAGCAATTTCATGTTCGACACCTACATTCCGGTTATTAGTTTTGAGTTTTCCACATCTCTCCAGTGTGTGTGGTTCTCAACAAGCAAGACGAAACAGTATAGCGGAATGCCGCTGGCTTATGTTGATCTGAAAGGAGAAACTCATCCTTATACAGAGATAGAAATGAATGACGCCAGACTTCAATGGCTCAACATCGCAGTAAGTCCTACCGCCTTTCAAACCCAAAAGGTACCATTTGGGATGAATATCAACCTTAAGATGTCGAAAACATTCAAAGAGCTATTCAGGGTATCCCTATTCGTAAACAAATTACTGGATTATCACCCCGACTATGTATCAAACGGTGTGACCATCAGACGAAATGTATCACCCTATTTTGGCGCTGAATTAACCCTCAAATTATAAACCATTATTATCAAATTAAAGAATAATATAAAGATGAAAATTAAATTATTTGCTATTTGCTCCTTATTTTGTTTATCTGCCGTTTTATTGAACTCATGTAGCGACAACGAAGACACTGTGAGAACAACCAATATTAAAGTGACCCTAACATCTCCTGACGGTATAACGTACACTTCGCTCTCAGATATTAGTTTACTACTGAAAGAAACCAATACCGGGAAAGTAACAACAGTAAACAATGCGACGATAAATGGAAATGTATTGAGTACTACCGTAAATGAAGGCACCTATAATGTTACAGTAGAAGCCAACGCACAGTATACGGTAAATGGAGAAACACAAACAAAACCAATAAGAGGTTATAAAGAATCCATCGTGGCAACAGGCATAATGCTCAATGTGAATTTAGCTTCCTTTATTTACTCTCCTTCGACTTCAGGTTTTGTCTTCAAGGAAATTTTCTATACGGGCTCACTCACCCCTGAAGGAAAACAGACCTCTGATCAATATTTTGTAATATACAATAATTCAGACCAGACGCTATATGCCGATGGTTTATTCATTTCAGATTCAGAGTTTATGACTGTTGAAAAACAAACTTATACTCCCGATATTATGAACACCGCTTTCACTGTTAGTTCTATGATTACTGTTCCTGGATCAGGCAAGGAACACCCTATAGAACCGGGGAAATCTTTTATCATAGCAAATAGTGCGGTTAATTATAAAGAAATCAATTCTAACTCTATCGATTTAAGCAAAGCCGATTTTGAGATAGCTAACGGTATAGACATGGATGACACAGATAATCCTGAAGTACCGAATATGCTCAACATCGTGGGCAATATGGTTATGCATAATAGAGGATTTAGAAGTTATGTCTTGGGAAAAATGGACGTCGAATCCGAAACATACCTGAAAGATTATGTGTACACATGTACCTGGAAGTTTACTTTCGAAGATTATTCATTCGACGAAAGTGATGATTACTATAAGGTACCAAATACATGGATACAAGACGCAGTTAATCTGAGTGTAGCATCAGACTTTCAATGGATAGTGACTGCTCCGTCCTTAGACATGGGATGGACATACTGTGGAAAGTTAAATGCTGATCCTACAAGATATGGAAAAAGTGTACAGCGTAAGATTGCCGGTGAGATGGAAGGACGTAAAATTCTTCAAGATACGAACAACTCAACCTTGGACTTCAACGCTGAAACAGTTATCTCTTTGAAAAAATAGTTCGAAAAAACCAAGAATATATGCACTTTCGTTTCGCTCTTACATTCTATTTATTATGCCTATTCTCTCCTGCTTATGCCGGAGACACGATAACTGTGCAGATCAAAGACCAACTGTCTCCCGTGATACACTACATCGATTTCATAGAGCATAATCCTGCGACAAAATCCTATCTGGCACATCCCGAATACACAGAGTTGGAAACAAATTTCAGACACAGCAATGGCAAAGCTATTCTCTTGCAGGAAGGTACGCAAAAGCAAGAACTTGGCATTATCACCAAAACCTTTCAATCCATGGGCAAAGGAATGATATGGGGCAATGCCAGCTATAGAAATGGGACGAAAAATAATGTGAAGTGGAACGAAAGCGCTGATTATCAAATAGTATATCCTTATGTGATGTGCGATACAGTAGGCAGTAATAATCTCAAGTCAGAGGAATACGCTTTTGCCGGAGGATATGCCCGAAAACTGGATAAGATAACATGGGGGTTACAAGTAAACTACAGAGCCTTAAAAGAATACAGAACAAAAGATCCGAGGCCGAACAATACAGCTTCCGACCTCTACTTTAGAGGTGGATTTACCTATAAATTAAATACGAAATACGCACTTGGCACCGGCTTTTTCTTACGGAAATACAAACAAGATAACACAATACGTTTTCGCAGTACGATAGGTGTTGCTACCGTTTACCATTCCACAGGATTAGGTTCTGACATGTATCTCTTTGCCGGCAAGTCAGATGCCTACAGAACATTGTATGATGGTAATGGCTATGGTGCAAATCTGCAACTAATTCCGGTTAAGGGATATGGAGTTACTATTGATCTAGCCTATGATCGCTTTATGTACGAAAAGCAACTAAACGATCTGCTCTATCTGCCAATATCTGAGATCAATGAAAACACATACAAAGCCGGCATTGCCTACCGATGGAACAAAAGATGGGAAGCAAGATTTCAACTCAGTTATAAAGAAAGAACGGGTACTGAAAACCGATTTCATATACCTCAAACAAATGTTTATGAGAAAATTGCTTCAGCAGAACTATATTCACACAAAGTAACCGATGCAAAGCTGTCACTACTATATGGAAGAGGAGAGCGCCCTAATGGAACAAATTGGTACATACTCCCTTTTGTCTCCATGAAGCAATCTAAAGAACAATACAAAGACCCTCTCCAAAAGATGAATATATCAACACTTTCAGAAGGGTTACAGATCCTCATATCATCTTCTTTCCAGAAAATCATGCTACATTCGTCATTAAGCATGTCCAACAATCGGAATATGAACAGCACATTGATTCTTACGAATGTGCCGGAAGAAAGTTATGTGAACAAGGTTCTACACATCAATTATAATTATCTATCAAAAAACGATGTTTCCTTTAATCTATCACTACGAGCCGATTATCTACTATCAGGTAACAAAACTCTTTATTTCAAAACAGTAGGAGACTATGTCTCCTACTCTACTGATCTTTATCACAGCACGCTGAGCGTGTCCACAGGCATTGCTTTTTAATGGGAAGACTTTTTTCTCTATTGAGAATCAATCATACGACGCTTAAATTTATAATCTCTATCGACCGATAGAATTAAACTGTTGGATCATCAACAATACATCCATATCTTTGTTGATATTTTATTACCAGCTATATAAAAAAAGAATTTATGGAAGAAATGAATGTAATGCCAAGAATTGGCGAACTTGCTCCTGAATTTGAAGCAGTAACAACACAAGGAAAAATTAATTTCCCTGGAGATTTTAAAGGTAAATGGGTCATACTATTTAGTCATCCAGCCGACTTTACACCTGTTTGCACAACTGAATTTATGGCTTTCGGAAAAATGGCAGCAGAGTATGAAGCTTTGAATTGTCAGCTTGTTGGATTATCGATTGATGGTTTGTATAGTCATATTGCTTGGCTACGAACTATAAAGGATAAAATTGACTACAAAGGGATGAAGGATATCGAAATTAAGTTCCCCTTAATAGAAGATGTCTCTATGAATGTAGCCAAGCTATATGGTATGGTACAGTCCGGAGAAAGTAAAACTCAGGCTGTTCGTGCGGTTTTCTTTATTGATCCAAAGGGAGTCATTCGCACTATCTTGTATTATCCGCTGTCTTTAGGACGCAATTTTGATGAGATTAAACGTATTCTCATTGGTTTGAAAACCGTCGATAGCTTTGGTGTTGCATTGCCTGCCGACTGGCAACCGGGCGATGAGGTGATTGTTCCAACAGCCGGTTCTTGCGGAGTAGCAAAAGAAAGAATGGAGGATAATACAGGTGAATTAACTTGCTATGATTGGTTCTTTTGTACTCGGAAGTTATCCAAAGAGGATGTTGAAAGCAAATTAAGCGAATAAAGACAAAGCATTTTTTAATAGAACAAAAAACAATAATTATGAAAACATTAAAACAAATCAATTTGAACGAGAAAGAAGTAAATAGTGTAGTGGCTTCATTGCAACAATTGCTGGCCGACTTCCAGGTTTATTACACCAATCTTCGTGGTTTCCACTGGAACATCAAAGGACAAGGTTTCTTTGTTTTGCACAGTAAATTTGAAGAAATGTATAACGATGCCGCTGAAAAAGCAGATGAATTGGCAGAACGTATTCTAATGCTAGGTGATACTCCCTCCAATAAATTTAGTGAGTACCTGAAAGTTGCCAAAATAGAGGAAGTAGACGGAGTTAGCGACGCAAACGAAGCACTGACTAATGTTCTCAAGACTTACTCTTATTTAATAAAAGAAGAAAGGAAATTGCTGACGCTTGCGTCAAAAGCGAGCGATGAGGTGACTGTTGCTTTGATGAGTGATTTCCTGAAAGAACAAGAAAAGATGGTTTGGATGCTTACTGCCTACAATAGCAAATAAGCTCCTCTTTACTACATAAAGAGGAAAGTCTGGCATTCGTCAATAAGAGTGTCAGACTTTCTTCAATTAATACCATTCGTCAAGCGTTTCCGCCCAACCGTCCTCATAATTTCCGTAAGCCTTACAGTATCTCTATTTTTGTTGCCATACAATAAAAATAGAGATGATGAACAAAATTATGATGTGCATTTGCACAAATCTGGCAATCCTGCTTCCTCTATCTGCGCAATCGGTCAGCGGAAGAGTACTTGATAAACAAAACAATCCTTTAGAAGGAATTAATACCGTTGTTCTACAGGTTAAAGATTCCGCTTACATTATCGGAGGAATCACCGATGCCACAGGTCGGTTTTCTTTGCCTGTAGCAACTTCGGGTAAATTCATCCTTCAGCTCTCTTGCATCGGATATCAGAAGCATTCCATTCCTTTTTCATTGGCGCATGAAAGCAAAAAGCAGATAGGTGACGTTACGCTCAGTGAAGATAGTTATCTGCTATCGGGAATAACGGTAACAGCACAAAAACCGGAGATGGAATTAACCTCTTCAACTACCGTAGTCAATCTGTCATCGTCTATCATGGGTTCACAAGGAACCTTGTTTGATGCGTTAAAAAGGCTGCCGGGTGTGCAAGTCAGAGAAGACGGAACCATCTTGCTCAACGGACAAACAGGGGCAACGGTCATGATTAACGGTAAACTTACCTACCTCACGGGGACTAGTCTGGTAGGTTATCTACAAGCCATACCGGCCTCATCAATAGGCAAAATAGAGCTTGTCAGCACCCCATCAGCACAATACGATGCCTCAGGAAAAAGTGGATTGATAAAGATTGAAATGAGTAAAAACAGTGTTCATGGAATACTTGTTTCTGTCAATACGGGGTATCAGCAGCTCAGCAATTACGGCAGAGGGAATGGGGGCTTTGCGCTTCAGATACGTAAAGACAAACTTAATTTCTCTGCAAATTATGGATATTATCAGGGAATAGAGATTAATCCTACAATCATTTTCAGAGACCATACCGATTATGAGCAGGCAACCATCACACCTGTATACTTAAATCAATTGGCGCATCGAACCTATGACTATAAATACCAATCTTTTAAGGTCGGAGTTGATTACGATCTATCGCCCCGTTTATCTATCGGCGCATATAGCAGCAAAAGTTGGAACAATCAACTCAGAAAAGAAAGAATGGCATCTACTTTCCTGTCAACACGTCCTCAGGCCGACTCCATCCTTACAACGTGGAACAGAAACAGATTAAGTCAAAGCAATCAGCAAGGGGGAATTAGCGCAACCTATAAATCAGCAAAGAAACTAGAATGGAATACCTTCTTTGATTTCCAAACTTACAATTCGTCAAATAAGCAAGCCCAACAAAGCATATTCCATTCCTACACCACCGAGGAAAATGCAGTGGCCGACACACTAAGCGGAAGACTGAAAGCCGACATACACATATATTCATTACAGACAAGCATTGAAATGCCACTTACGGATAAACTTCAGTTCAGCGCAGGTGCCAAAACCGCATTGGTAGAAATTGACAACATCACTCAATATGAAAACATGAAAAGCGGCATCTGGGCACCTAACTTAAGCATGAGCAACCGCTTCATTTATAACGAAGATGTTTATGCAGGATACTCCCAGCTACAGGGACAGATTGGAAAAGCAACTCATTTTGAATTGGGTTTGCGAGTGGAACATACTCGCATAAACGGCAAACTGAGAGAAGACGCATCTAAGAATGACTCAACCTTTCGCACAAGATACACGCAGCTTTTCCCATTCATGAAGTTAGAATATGGATGGAAGAGCGATTATAGTCTGGCTCTCATCTACGGAAGTCGCATAGTACGTCCGAACTATCAAGATATGAATCCCTTTATGAGTATAAACGACAAATATCTATACGAGCAGGGAAACGTTAATTTAAAGCCCGAGTTAATTCAAAATATTGAGGTGGCCCTAATGCTAAAGAAACAATACCGCATGGTACTCTTTGGCACATATACGCAACACCCTATCAGCAAAAGTTACAGAATTGACGATGAAAACCGCGCTTGGGTATACCCCTTGAATCTTTCGTCCGACTATGCTTATGGCACCAGACTTACCGCAATCAACCTACACCCATTAGAGTGGTGGACACTAAACTCCACCGCAACATGTACTTACAAAAAATATGCATGGATCACCAACACTGAAAAGCAGCGCAACAAGATGGTTACTCCAATGATCTATTGTGGCAATCAGTTTAAGCTAACTCACGGGTGGAATGCAGAAGCCAATGGATATTGGAACGGGAAAACCCCAATGGGGCAAGCTATAATAGAACATCTCTGGTCTGTTTCCGTTGGGGTATCAAAAAGCTTATTTGGCAACAAAGGTTCTTTGCGTTTGTTTGTTGACGATGCCCTATCTTCCCGCTATATACATATCAATCTTACCAGTGTTAAAAAGGAAGCGTGGTATAAAGAGAGGAAACAAGCCTTGGTTGGCATCAGCTTTTCTTATAAGTTCCACCAAGGAGGAGAAGTCAAAGATTCACGCACAAAAAGTGAGATTATTGAGAGTAAAAGAATAAATTTGCAAAAATAGAAGAACATCAATGAAAACATTTATTCGTTGGATATCACCTTTGTTACTGGGCATCGTCATGTTTAACTGCATACGGTTGGTGACAGACCTGCCCCTCAACGATCAGTTCTGGTCTAATTCGCTCCGTTACCATCTACAGGCTCTGAGTGTCACCATATTGTCGTGCTACTTCTTCGACTATCGCATCCGTAAGTTTCTGAACAAAGACAGCTCACGCATAAAACAATCTACGATAAAAGAGTACCTGCTACTCACCTTTATTGTTTTTGTTTCGTTGAATCTCATGATGATTACAGGCGATTTTACAGGGGTGCTATATATGGGTAATCGGCTAAACGATTATGTCATAGCCAACGTTATTTACCTTCCGCTTTTTCTACTTTATTACACCCTTGTACGAAGCTACCTGATTACAACGAATTATCACAAGCAATCACTACAGCTCGAAAAGGTAAAAGTAGAGCAACTGAACATGGAACTTAAATTTCTCAAGTCGCAATATCATCCGCATTTCCTTTTTAACGCACTCAACACCATCTATTTTCAGATTGAAGATGAAAACTCTCAAGCCCGTTCGTCTATTGAATTACTCTCCCAGCTTCTGCGATATCAACTATATGACATACAGAAGAAAGTAACCCTCCGACAAGAGATTGACTACCTAAAAGCGTACATCCGTTTCCAACAAATGCGTATGAGCCAACGGCTACAACTCACACAAGAGTATGATGAAAACATTGGTGAACAAGAGATACATCCATTGCTTTTTCAACCCTTGTTGGAGAATGCCTTTAAATATGTAGGCGGTGATTACAAAATTGCTTTCAGCTTTCGGCTAAACGGAAACCAACTCTTCTTCAAAGCTGAAAACTCCATTCCGGCAGATGCAATCGAGCAGAAGCAAAAGGACAAAGGTATCGGCATTGAGAACCTGAAAAGAAGATTGAATCTATTATACCCTGAAAAACACCAACTCACTATCACGCACGACAAAGAAATGTTTCGTGCGGAACTCACTCTAAAACTCGATTCATATGCAGATTAAATGTGTCATAACAGATGATGAGCCCATCGCTCGTAAAGGCATAAGGAGCTATGTTGAGAAAATAGATTTTCTTCTATTGCAGGCAGAGTGTGAAGATGCTTTGCAACTCAACAACCTTTTGATGGCAGAGCAGGTAGATTTGCTCTTTCTAGATATTGAAATGCCTCATCTATCGGGCATGGAGTTTCTTGCACAGATAAAGAATCCTCCTAAAGTAATCATCACTTCCGCTTATGAACAATATGCCTTGCAAGGATATGAACTCAATGTCGTCGACTATTTATTAAAGCCTATCTCATTCGATCGCTTTCTGAGAGCCGTTAACAAAGTACGTGATTTAATAGAGAAAGAGCGGCAAGACACCAATGACTCTTACATCTTTGTGAAAACGAACAAGCTATTAAAGAAGGTAACCCTCAGCCATATCCTTTTTATTGAGAGCATGGAAAACTACGTGATCATTTACACCGATGAATCGAAAGAGATCGTTTATACTCCGCTAAAGAAGATGATGGAGTACCTTCCCGAACAGCAATTTCTACAAGTACACCGCTCGTACGTAGTGAATGCCTCCGCAGTGAAGGCCATCGAAGGAAACCAATTGATCATGGGAATACATAAAATTCCAATTGCCAGAAGCATGCGTGAACATGTGTTTGAAACATTATTAAAAAATAAGCTAATCTCCAGATAAGCCTTTTTCGGTTTACCTTTCTCTTTATACAATAGAGAGCAGGTAAACTGTCTCGTTAAGATAGATTGATTACTTAGTTAGATCCGCATCTTTGCCCACTTCAACTTTATCTTC
The DNA here is from genome assembly GCF_963666545.1 of uncultured Bacteroides sp. NCBI lineage: Bacteria > Pseudomonadati > Bacteroidota > Bacteroidia > Bacteroidales > Bacteroidaceae > Bacteroides > uncultured Bacteroides sp. Next base: position 1,476,635 of record NZ_OY762899.1, read on the forward strand.
AGTCAGATAAGCAATACAGCCTCCTTCTCTTGGCTTACCCCCTCCACAAATGAGTTAATATCCTTTAATTGATTTACTTCAGATTGCCTTGCATTCAGAGCGTTCATTTATTATTTCACCCCAAAATTGCTAAGGGATGATAATAACAAAATCTTGTGTGAGCAACAGTTTCTTTATTTTTATGACATCCCAATGTAACTTTTGAACCGTTCTTTTGCAACACAATTTAAGAAAATAGCGCTATTTCTTAAATCTTATTGTTGGACGTTTTGTTCTTTAACGCCTTTTTATAACAATCAGTAAGTATTATTCCATGATTTTTCATTAAAATATAGAAAAAATGGATTTAGTTTTAGGCGAAGCTTAAAACACTGTTTTCAATCCAAATATTCACGCTTGGGAAAAAAAACATTGCTGTGAGAGCTACAACTATTTCAAAAAAGGAGGTTTAGCAAAACGATTCCACCGAAATTATCATTTATGAATCTTAAAAAAACAAATGGTTTAATTATGAAAAAAAAGAGGAAAATCCGAAAGTCTTTACTTCTATTGGGGTGTAGTACTTTATCATTATTCGCTTTTGCCGGTACAACTAGGGAGAATGACCGGACAGAAAAGCAAGAAGTGAGAGAAGTAATGCAGTCGCCTTCCGAAAAAAAACTAAAAGGTTTTATCAGCGATGAAAATGGTGATCCGATTGTGGGAGCAACCATCTTACAAAAAGGAACAAGCAATGGCGTAGCTACCGGCATAGATGGAACGTTTACGCTGACTGTTCCCGGCAACGCTACATTATCTATTTCTTATATCGGCTATCTGAGTAAGGAAATTCCTGTAAAAGACCGCACGTTCATTGCTCTTTCTCTGATTCCTAATAATAAAATGCTTGATGAAGTTGTCGTTGTCGGATTTGGCAAGCAAAAAAAAGAGTCGCTGGTAGGTGCCGTACAGGCGGTTAAACCGGAAGATTTGAAAATGACGTCAAGTAGCCTTACCACCTCTTTTGCCGGAAATGTACCGGGTATTATTGCTCGCCAGACAAAAGGAGAGCCCGGAGATGACGCAGCACAATTCTATATCCGAGGGGTCTCTACCTTCGGTTCAAATACTGCTCCATTGATTATTCTGGACGGTGTGGACATTAATACTACCATGATGAATAACATCCCACCTGAATCCATTGCTTCTTTCTCCGTCTTAAAGGATGCTACGGCAACCTCACTCTATGGATCTCGCGGAGCAAATGGTGTTATTATCATTGTCACCAAACAAGGAGAGATTTCGGAAAAGATGTCAGTGGATATCCGTTTTGACAATACATTCTCTATGCCTACGTTTATTCAAAAGATGGCTGATGGTAGCACCTATATGGAGATGTATAACGAAGCAAAGCAGAATGATGCCAAAGCAAATGGTGTGGCATATACTCCTTTTTATAGCCAGGACAAGATAGATAAGACTCGTGCAGGAGCAGATCCTTATCTATTTCCCAATAATGACTGGTATCACATGTTGTTCAAAGACTTCGCTGTTAATCGCAACCTGAATGCCACGGTAAAAGGTGGAAGTAAGAATGTGAATTACTTCTTAAATGCCGGCGTCTTTCTTGAAAACGGAATCGTACGTACTCCTAAAGAGGCGATGGTTGATGTGGGCATGAACAGTAAAAAGTACCTTTTCCAAAGTAACGTAACTGCGCGCCTAACGCCTACCACTAAGATGAGCTTGAATATGAATGCGCAGATTTCACAGTATCATGCACCTTTTTCGGGTACTGACTCGGGTGATTTACGTGGTGAAATGGGACTTCAGGACTTCTTCTATGCTACGATGCGTGCCAACCCTGTACGTTTTGCTGCCGTACTTCCCGGAGAAGTGGGCGACACCTTTGTGCGCTACGGTAATAATACATCATGGGACGTAGGTAATGTCGATGTAAACCCGTATGCTAAAATGAGTAGCGGATATACAGAACGCAGCTATGTATATATGACTACGGCTTTCAATATTGAGCAAGATTTGAAGTTCATTACGCCCGGATTAAGCGCCAGTGGTTTGGCTTCTTTCTATAACTATAGCTACAGCTGGCTGAAAAACTGGATTCAACCTTATTATTATAAGGCCTCAGATGCTTATACCGTGGACGACAAGGGAAATTACAATTATACGCAATCTCCTATTGGTACTGCAGGCAACACAGCTCTCCAAGCTTCATCCGGTCAGAACCCAACCAATCGCGTATGGTCTTTACAGTCAAAAGTGGACTATGCACGTACTTTTGGTGCACACAATGTGGGAGCCACATTCGTTTACCACATGAAGGAGACTCGTAACGACAAAAACGGAGGAACCGAGAAAGAGTTACTCCCTTTCCGCGAACAAGGGTTGGCCGGACGTTTGACATACGATTATGATCACCGCTATTTGCTGGAAGCAACCTTCGGCTACAACGGCTCGGAGAATTTCATGAAAGGCCATCGTTTCGGTTTATTCCCTGCTATCGCACTTGGATGGACAATGTCAAATGAAAAGTTCTTTGAACCTCTCAAAGAAGCTGTTAATAACTTGAAGCTCCGAGCTACCTTCGGATTGGCCGGAAATGACGCACTTGGCACACGTTTCCCTTATATAACGGAAGTTAGTCTTAATAACACCTTAGATTGGCAGTCTGGAACAGATTATTCCACTGTAAGCGGTCCTCTTATTAAGGTTTACGGAAATCAAAGCGCTACTTGGGAAAAGTCTAAAAAGCTAAACTTAGGTATTGACTTGAGTATTCTTCACTCATTAGATTTCAGTCTTGATTATTTCAGGGAAGATCGTACGGGTATCTTCATGCAACGCCGTTCTATTCCTTCTACATTGGGATTTGCCAGCAATTTGCCCTATGCCAATATCGGTGCGGTAAAAAATCAAGGTATAGACATGAGCCTCGTTTACAACAAGATCATTAGCAAAGACTGGAGCATTCGTCTGAACGGAAGTTTTACTTATGCTCATAATGAAGTAGTTGAGAAGGATGAACCTGAAAACGTAGAGTCTTACTATTCGGAGATAGGACACCCTATCAATAGCATCCGCGGATATGTGGCCGAGGGACTATTTACTTCACAAGAAGAAATCGACAATTCTCCCAAACAGACCCTTTCAACCTATACCATAGGAGATATTAAATACAAAGATTTGAATGGTGACAAAAAAATAGATGGAAATGATATCACCACCATTGGAAATCCGGAAATACCGGAAATTGTTTACGGCTTTGGCGGTACGGTGAAATATAAGAAGTGGGATGTATCACTCATGATTCAGGGGTCGGCAAAGGTAAGCCTGATGATGAAAGATATACACCCGTTTGCCGATGCAGCGCACCAAGGTTATAATATCTCACAGGCTATTGTAGATAATCACTGGTCGGAATCCAACAACGTTGCCGATGCAGCTTATCCCCGTCTATCTCCTAATTTTCTTCAAAACAATGTGCAGCCTAGTACTTTCTACCTACGCGATGCAGCCTATTTACGTTTAAAGAGTGCTGAAATAGGATATACCTTCTCCCCTTGGCTTCGTATGTACGCATCAGGAACCAATCTGCTCACGTTCTCTCCTTTCGATCGTTGGGATCCTGAAATGGGTAGCGGCAATGGCTTAGACTATCCGTTGCAACGTACGGTGAAGGTCGGTATTCAGTTTCATTATTAATTAAATTAATAGATACACGAACAATTATGATAAAGAAAATATATACCTGGTTATGTTTCATTGCAGCAAGCTGTCTGCTATGTACTTCCTGTGATTTTTTGGATGTCGTTCCTCAGAGTTCGGCTACAATAGACGATATTTATAAGACCCAAAACAAAGCAGAGCAAATGGTACTTTCCTGCTATAAGGAAATACCAAACTCTTTCAATCCGCAAGCTTTCCCCGACTGGACAGCAGGAAATGACCTTATGACAGGATGGTACGGCTCCGTACGCTGGTTTCACTTTAAGAGTCTGCTTTATGGATTGGAATCTCCTACTTCCACCTATTATTCGCTGTGGAGTAACAGGGCAGCTTCTTACCCTGTTGGCGTACAGACAAAGAGCATTTGGGAAGGAATCCGTTACTGCTATAATGTATTAAAAAACATTGATGCCGTACCTAACATCGATCCTCAGAAGTTGAACTATTATAAGGGTGAAGCTTTGTTCCTGATAGGATATTATCATCAACTCATGCTGGAATATTATGGTCCGGTTGTGCTCGTAGAAAGCGAATTATCCGAAGGAAGCACGTCGGCAGAAATGAATGTGGCACGTAGCCCTTATGACAAGTGCGTTGATTTTATCTCCCAGAAATACACGGATGCAGCCGAATTACTTCCCGCCCGCTGGCCCGAAACCGGTAATTATAACCGCGCAACTGCCGCAGCCGCACTGGGCTTCAAAGCACGTCTGATGTTATATGCTGCTTCGCCATTGGTCAATGGAAACAGTGCATACTACGCCAACTTCAAGAACTCGGACGGCACTCCATTAATTAACTTGACTTACGACAAGGAAAAATGGAAAAAAGCAATGGATGCAGCAAAAGAAGGTATTGACTTTTGCGAAAAGAACGGATATAAGCTGTATGGTAATCCAACCTCCAATCCTCAAACAGGAAAGGATAACTACCATTATGCATTTACCGGTCCTTCCGGTAAGTTCAACCTCGATAACTGGAATGAGGTGCTTTTGGGTAACTCTAGTCAGAGTACAGTGAGCTATGTCATTAAGAACATGGCCCCACGTATCGGAGTGAAAGCATATTCCGGTGAAGGCTTTCGTGGTTACCTCGTCCCTACATTCGATTGTATCAGTCGCTATTATACAAAAAATGGATTACCTTGGAATGACGATCCCGAGACGAAAAACCTTGATCCGTATGAGATTGCTCCCGGAGACAGCACCGTACGTTTCCATCGTAACCGTGAACCTCGTTTCTATGCTTCCATTGGTTTCGACCGTGGAGAATACGAGATACAGGGTGGAAAGCGCATCCTCCATTGTCGTCGGGGTGAAGAACAACAAAATGATGGTGACGTGAGCCACGAATATCAGTCCGATAATGGTTACTTCTGTCAGAAGTGGGTATCGAAAGCTGATTCATACGATTGGAATTCCAAGAAATACACCAATAGTTCGTATGTTATTCCCTTCTTACGTCTGAGTGAACTCTATTTGGATTATGCTGAAGCCGATTTTGAATATAACGGAACGCTGAGCAATTTGAGCTTATCTTATCTAAATAAGATACGTGAACGTTGTGGGTTACCTACTTTTCAAGAATCGTGGGCGAAAGCGGGCGGCATCCCTACAGGCGAAAAATTACGCGAAGTTCTACATGACGAACGTAGCATAGAACTCGCCATGGAAGGTCGACGCTTTCACGACATCCGCCGTTGGAAGATTGCTGATAAAGAGATGATGCGCTATCAATCGGCATGGAATCTGGAAGGGAAAACTGCTGCAGAATTTTATCAACTGAAACAGATGAAAGAAAGTGGAACTCGGGTATTTGAAGCTCCCAAGAACTATTGGTTGGCTATTCCTTTGGACCAAATTCAGGTGAACCCCAACTTAGTGCAGAATCCGGGATATTGATGAAAGCGGATTACTGATATAAGTACTAACAAAAAAAGAGGGTGTGTCAAAAGCTGACGCACCCTCTTTCTCTTTCGTATACTATAATTAATACGCTGCATCGGGAGTGGTTACCCTGATCAACTTCGCATTAACAAACTCATAAATACCCGCAGGTGATTGTTCCCTACCATATCCCGAATTCTTCGTTCCGCCAAAAGGCAATTCGGGAGCGATGCCGGTAACGTGGTTAATGTAAACCATCCCCGTATCTATGCGGCGAGCGACCTCTACCGCCTTGTCCGTATCCGTTCCAAAGACCGTACCTCCCAATCCAAAAGTAGTGTCATTGGCCAGTTCAACAGCTTCGTCCACATCCTTCACAGAATAAACGACCAATACCGGACCAAATATTTCTTCTGAATAAGCATTCATATTCTTTGTGATTCCTGTTAAGATCGTTGCTTCCATAAAGGCACCCGGACGATTGAGGCGTTTACCGCCCGTAACCAGTTTGGCACCCTGTTTCACAGCCATCTCCACTTGCTTCATCACATCTTCCACAGCCTTCTCGCTACTCAGTGGAGCCAAGTCTGTTTTCGGATCAAGTGGATCACCCACTACCGCACTTTCAAAGATTGATTTGGCCTTCTCTATAAACTGATCTACAACAGAAGCCTGTACAATAATTCGTTTCGGCGACACACAAACCTGTCCCGCATTCCACAACCTTCCGGCTGTTGCTGTCTTCACCGCTTTGTCAATGTCCGCATCGGGCATCACAATAAAGACATCACTACCACCAAGCTCCAATGTAGATTTCTTGAGATACTTACCCGCCATCGAAGCAAAACTTGCACCCGCAGGTTCACTTCCCGTGAGCGATGCACCCTTAATACGGGGATCGGCAACCAGCTCGGAAACCTTTGAACCCGGAACAAACAAGTTGGTGTACACCCCTTTTGGAGCACCCGCCTCAGCAAATATCTGTTCCATTATCTCAGCCGCCTGAGGCACATTAGAAGCATGCTTCAGCACAACCGTATTGCCCGCCATGATATTGGGAGCCGCCGAACGGGTTATCTGATAAAATGGAAAGTTCCAAGGCTGAACGCTTAGTAACACGCCTATCGGTTCGTAGCTAAGAAAAGCCTTTCCATTTGGAGTATCTAGTGGAGAATCGGCCAGGAACTTGGCACCATTAGTGGCATAATAATCAAAGATATCAGCAGAAAGCTCTACCTCGCCAATACCCTCACGAAGCAACTTACCCATCTCCACAGAGCACAGTTTGCCTAGCTCTTCTTTTCTTTTTCTCAATATTGTAGCTACGTTATGCAGCAATTCAGCTCTTACGGCAAAAGAAGTTTTTCTCCATGTTTTAAATGCCTTATCGGCATTCGATAAGATGGTATCTATTTGCTGTCCTGTCATCTCTTCATATTCCTTTTCAACCTTATTGGTTGCAGGATTAACTGTTTTAATACTTGACATTGTTTTCTTAGTTTTAAAGTTTATAATGACAGTATAACAGAGATCATCATTTTAAGTTTGCTATTTTAGCAATAATCACTCATCTTGTAACGTATTTAACGTTAGTTCAACAACATTATGTTACTGAGAAGAAAAACAGAGATAATTGATAAATTCTCTTATATTTGCTATCCTGAGGTATTATTAAACTTAACAAGATTGACGAGGTAAATAGCGCAAGCCGTACATATCTTTGCAGAAACGAAAAACTGCATATTATGACGAGAACATTTCATTTCAACGACTTCATTAAATATTGCGGTGATTCACTATATAACTGCCTAAAATAATATCTTTGTGCTTTATTTAATTAAAATCAAATACAAGATGAAAGCATCTATTTTTCATATTTTTCTTTTGTTCTTATGTTTGCCATCTATTTGTTTCTCGCAAATCACTGAACGAAAACAGCCGCAGGAATGGAAATATCTAGTAAAAGGAGCACGCTTTATGGACCGCTTTTTGCCAATGAAAGGGAATGATCTTTCTTCGGACACATGGGGGATTAAAGGAGTTATTCCTCGCTATGTTGATAATGGAATAGAAGACCGTATATGGTCGTATTGGGGAGGGAATATCATAAAAGGGAAAGACGGAAAATATCATCTATTTGTTTGTGGATGGTTAGAGAGTTCTCCTAAAGGTCACTCTGAATGGCCTCATTCCACCGTGTTCAATGCGGTTAGTAATACTCCCACAGGCCCTTTCACCTTACGTAACTTGATAGGTAAGGGACACAACCCCGAAGCGTTTCGTTTAAAAGACGGGCGATATGTGATTTATGTTATTGACGGGCGGTATGTATCTGATGATATCAATGGCCCTTGGGAATATGGTAAATTCGAGTTTAATCCCAGAGACAGGGCAATCATTGAAGGATTGTCCAACCTCTCATTTGCACAGCGTGAAGATGGTTCTTACATTATGGTTTGCCGGGGCGGAGGTATCTGGATAAGTCAAACAGGTCTCTCAGAGTATAATCAAATTACCGACAAACGCGTTTATCCAGACGTAGATGGAAGTTTCGAAGACCCGGTTATCTGGCGTGATAACGTTCAGTATCATCTGATTGTTAATGATTGGTTGGGACGTATAGCTTATTATCTTCGTTCAAAAGACGGGATTAATTGGGTTATCGATCCGGGCGCAGCATATGCACCAGGCATTGCTGTACACAAAGATGGTAAGAAGGAGGATTGGTTTAAATATGAAAGGCTTAAAATATTTCAAGATAACTATGGACGAGCCATACAGGCAAACTTCGCAGTAATCGACACTCTTAAAGGAGAAGATAAACCCTTTGATAACCATAGCTCCAAAAATATTGCTATTCCTTTGAATCCGGGCTTACTTTTAACAATGCTTGATAATAAGCCTGTTGACAAGCATACCAAGACCATTCGTTTACTAATTCAGGCTGAGCAAGGATTTAATCCCCAAACAGATATTGATTTTCAGTCACTACGTTTTGGTGCTTCATCTGAAGTAAATTTCGGACGTGGATCTAAAGTATTAAAGGTGGATAATAAAGAGAACGATTTGATCGTAACATTTGATGCAAAAGGGAATGGAATCACTAAGGACGAATTTGCTCCAAAGCTTATAGGAAAAACGAAATCCGGAGAGTTGCTTTACGGCTATGCTCGTTTACCCTATACCAATTATGTGGAACCTATATTGTCGGCTCGCGCTCCTCACTTCCAACTCGAGAATAAAAAATGGTATTGTAATATTGAGATTCAGAACTTTGGACAAGTGGCTTCATCTGATGCTAAATTGAAGATAGAAACAGTAAAGATGGGCAAAAAGAAACAAATTGTTTGGGGACAAATATCATCTCTTAAGCCGTATGAAAAAATCATGTCGCGATTCCTTTGTACCAAATTAGCCGAAGATGATCTGAACTCTGAATTTGTAGTTACCATCTATTCAAAGAATAAAATAGTATCCGTATTTACAATAAAGAGTACAGAAAAACAATAGTAAGGCAGATACTTCATGTACTGCCTCTATATGTTCTGCGAGACTCCCATTGATTAGGGGGTTACTTTTCCAAAAAAGTGGCTCGGACTACCATTGCATAGGTTATCTGAGCCACTTTTTTTATGTATTTACGATTTTACCAAACAGAGATTACTATTAGTATCGCTACAAGACGTGTTAACGAATAACATCATAATAAAAAGAAAGAATAGTTTGGTCTTTTTCATACGCACATCAATCAAATATACATTAAACTATTTTCAAATCTATAATTCAAGGTGAATTTTATTTCAAGGACTTCATTAAGTATTTGGGTGATTCAATATATCCCTGCCTAAAATAAAACTCATGAGCTTCTTGCCTGCGCGAATGACAATGAACCTCTATTCTATCACAATTTCTTAATTTAGCAACTTCTTCACAGTATTCTTCTAATATTCTACCTACTCCGTTACTACGGTGATTCTCATCTACGCAAAAATAACTTATTCTTGCAAAGTCACCTTTTAGAGCTATTTGAGGAATAAAATGAATAGATATAAATGCAATAATAACGTTTTGATCTTCAGCTACCACGATAATTTCATTAGGATCTTGCAATAGACTAATGAGCTTATCTTCCATAAAAGCATCTGTTTCCGGATAACCTAGTTGCTCTAGCAACGCTACTATCTTCTCTCTATCTGATAGTTGTACCTCTCTTATATTCATTTTAGTGCATTTTTCTTCTACTTCATTTTGTCGAAACTAGAGATCGGAAGATCGAAAGAAATTAGTGTACCTTTAAATTCAAACGGTAAGTCGTATGTCTTTGTTTTGACACCGGTTGCTTCTTTAGCGCAGAATAGTACAGCTCGATTACTTACAACACGAAACATTGATCCATCCGAAAGAGTGGATATTACATTGTCAAGGCCGCAGCCGGCAGTATGTTCATTGCTTTTTGAAGTGACTCCTTTTCTAATTGATTCAGATAATGCTTTCTTATCATCTTGAATGCTTGGATAAGCATTTTTTATTGTATTAGCAATGCCCATTCCAAAGTCGCATATTGCTACATGCATAACTTTTTTTATTTCATCATAATGGATATACGAAAAAGCAACCTTGTTAGCTTCTGAATGGTCAAAGACATTAAAATATAACTCATCTAAGCTCGATGTTAGAGGCAAAGAATCAATCTTGGGAAATTTGTTGATAAAATAGCGATGAACGTTCTTTTCGTATCCTTTAAATTCACCTTTGATTACCTTCCATAAACTTAATTTGGAATCATCATCTAAATCCAGATTCTCAGTATTAATTCTCCAATGAAGAGTGAGGCTCGCATTATTCCGAATACACTTGTCTAATTCTTTATTGCGGATATATAGTAAGATTGAATACCCATTCTTTCTTATTTCCTCCATAAAACAAGAAAGAAGTGCGATATGAAAAGATGAGAGGTTGTTCTTAGATATTGTTCTTTGAAGATTAATTTTGACGCAACAATCCGGGGAAGAAGATTTTCTTAAATATTTCATCCATGAGCTAATGCTCTCTACCCATTCTCCTTTGTCTGTGTTAGTTAAGTTATAAGTCCTTTTAATTAAGTGTTCCATATTAAATATTCTTTATCGCTACTAATCGAGTAAAAAAAACAGAGAAGACATTTCTGCCCTATTCCGTTCCAACATAGCAATTCCTTGTTGTAGCGCCAATAAAATCACAACGCCGGCAAAGGTACTGATAAAAAATTAATCAGTCAGCCGATTTTCAAACAAATAATTATTTTTCTACCGAGATTATTTTTTCACATTCAAGACTCTTTCTATACATCGCCATTTTATTCCTTGCAAATTTACGATCAGAAAGTGAATCTGCAAGAAAAGTAACTACCCCCGTTTCTCTTTCCACAGCAGCCAAATTATCCCTAATGCCGAAAGAAACATTTGAGCCATCACCCAATTCCATCCACCTAGTTGCCAGCAAAGTATTCCGGCTAATGTTCCGAGCGCTCCTCCGGTGAAGAATAGGGACATGTAGATAGTGTTGATCCTGCTGTGCGAAGAAGGATCGAGCGTATACATCATGGCTACATTGCTCACCTGAATAGACTGAGCGCCAATATCAAGCAGCAGAACTCCAACAACCATAGCCACAACCGAATGCTGCCCAAACCACATCATCAAAATACTGGCCACTACAAGAGCAACAGCCACGAAGCGAACCTTTGTGACCCCGCCCTTATCTGCCTTTTTTCCCATGATAGGCGCCACCAATGCTCCGGCAACAGCTACCAAACCAAACAGTCCGATGATTCCACTACTAAAATTGAAAGGAACTCCACTCAAATGAAAAGTCAGGGTGGTCCAGAAAGCCGACAACAAACCAAATTGAAGAATCCCGATAAATGCCAAACGACGAAGCAATTTGAATCTTTTAAACTGAAACAAAGCCGATCGTAACAACTGAGAATAGCTTCCCTCAAAGTTCGGCTTCCCGTTGGGTAAGAATAAGGTAAGAAAAACCGTTCCAATCGCAACCGCTATCAATGACACCAGATACACTTGACGCCATCCCAAAATATCGGCGATTGTTCCGCTAAAAACCCGTGCAGCCAATATCCCGATTAAAACTCCGGTAAAGATAATCCCTACATTCTTGCCTCTTTCTTCGTGATTGAACCCCGCAGCCATTGGCATAATCACCTGAACAGAGACAGCAAAGAGTCCAATCAGTACACTCAACACCCAAACAGACACAATCGTTGAACTAAGGTAGAGCAGCACCAACGCACCAATCAACAAATATTGTAACCCCAGAATCAGCTTCCTCTTGTCCACCTTATCGCCAAGAGGAGTTATAAAGAACAATCCCAAGCCATAGCCAATTTGAGACAACATAGGAATCATGCCTACGCTCGACTCCGACACTCTAAACTCAGAGGCTATTTCCTTTAGAATCGGTTGACAGTAATAGATGTTTGCCACAGTAATCCCCGCACAAGCCGCCATCAACAAAACAAGCCAGGCAGGAACAGTTGCAGATGAAATTTTCTTTTTAAATGAAATTGAATTCATGTCTTTTTACGATTAAGAAAAACTGCAAAATTCAAACAATTGGCCTGTTCCGATAATCCTTAGGACTTTCGTTATTGACTTTGCGAAAGAAATTGGTAAAATGCGCCGGTTCCTCAAAACCCAGGCAAAAGCCAATTTCAGATATATTCCAATTCGTATGCCTCAACAACATTCTTGCCTCTTGAGCAATGCGTTCGGCTATCAACTGCGACGTTGTTTTTTCCGTTATCTCTTTTAAGCTGCGATTCAGATGATTCACATGGATGGAAAGATGTTCGGCGAAATCGATGGGCGAATGTAGCTTCATTCGCTGATCAGGCGTTTCGATGGGAAACTGACGTTCGAGAAGCTCCATAAACAAAGTAGAAATGCGAGTGGCCGCATTCGATGAAGCAACTTCAGTCTCATTAGAAGGCTGCATTTTCAGGGCCTCGTGTATCAAGCCAAAGACCAGCCCTCTGATTACATCATATTTATATTCAAAATCAGAGTTAAGCTCTTGCGACATCTGTAAGAAAAGGTTTTCAATGGACGCTAATTTCTCTTCCGAAATATCATACACCTTATTATATCCGGGCTTAAACATCGGATATTCCTTCATCTGCCCATATTGATTGAAGAATTCTTCAGTGAAAATGCAAAAGAAACCTCCTTTGTCCTCTTCCAAAGGCTCCCAACTATAAGGGATCATCGGGTTGGAGAAGACAAGCGTATTCTCTTCGCTTACAACAGTTTTATCCGCATATTGAATACGAAATTTGCCCTTCAACAATGATATTTTATAATAATCCTTACGACTATATAACGTTTGACCATTGCGACAGAGAGTAATATCAGCTCGCTTGAACACGTTGAAGTGCCCAAACCCTTTCTTTAGGTTTTCGGGAACAAAATTCAATCTTGTCCTGTAAAACTCTTGGATAGTCAGTATTTTTTCCATTTAGCAAAGATACGAAAATCAAATAATATTATAAAAAGAAAGAGGTTATTTGAGGTGATGAAAGTTTTGATAAAATGATATTTGCATCTTCATATTTTGTATCATTCACATCTTTGACCCACGCAACTGTAAAAAGGCCGGCAGACCTTGCTGATCTTATACCAGATGGACTATCTTCAACAGCAATACAATCACGATTCGTTATTTGCAGTTTCTCCATAGTAAATAAATATGGCTCTGGATTTGGTTTAGGGAAGTTTATTGATTCCAGGCTAGTTATATATTCACAAATATTCAATAATCCTGCATTTTCCAGATAAGTCATTGCAATATCTTTGTAACTGCTAGTCACAACTGCATGTCCTGTGTGTCCTATGAAATCTTCTGCTAATGAATGCTGCATTTCCCTATTCATCACCTGTCGTTGACCTTCTATTTGAACTATCCGGAAGTTCCGGATAGTTCAAATAGAAGGTCAATAGCTATTCCTTTAAATCCCTTGTTATATCCATATAAATGAATAAAGTGTTTATCGTCTTCGTAAGCAAATCCTATATTAATTCTTTCATAATACACTGATAATTAAATTAGCTTCTATCTTGAGTTTTGAAAAGGCAAACAGTTTCTTGCCTAAATCCTTAAGCGACGCACCAATGTGATACACCTGGTCATCAATGATCAAGAAGCGGTCATGTGCATTTTTATATGCGTATATATATATTAGTGGGTACTGGCTATTGTGACGCTGCAAATCTAGTTGCAATTGAGATGATATCTTTGCTGTATATATACTGGCCGGAACACCGGAAGATCTCTTGGCCAACATTAATAATACGCTCTCATCAACATAGTTATCAATCAGGATTAATGATTTCTTTGCTGATTTAATCAAGTTAGTGACAAAGACATAAGCATCGAATATCTGTCCATCAAAAAAGATGCCTTCTACTGGTGGCAATGAAGTCCGGATAAAGAAATCTATCTTTTCACTATGCTCTGCAACGGCTTTCTCTAACTTTTCAATACGATGATTGATAGCATATCCTTTCAACAGATAATTCTTTAAAACGGAAGACGACCATCTTCTGAATTCAATACCTCTTTGTGACTTTACACGATATCCCACTGATAGAATTATATCCAAATTATAATGTTCTGTTTGATAAACTTTCCCATCAGCGGCAGTTGTCGCAAATTTTGCGACAACTGGAAACCCGGCTAATTCTTCTTTAAGCGCATTATTGACATGCTTGCCTATCGTCTTAACGTCACGATTAAACAGCTCGGCTAATTGTTGTCTATTCAACCATACTGTTTCATTTTCCAATTTTACTTCCAACCGAACTGCTTCGTCCGGCTGATAAAGTATTATTTCTCCGTGTTCATCCATTATTTCGATTTTATTATAGTTATACAAAAGTAGAAAATCGAGGCTTGATTACCAATTTTCAGCACCAGTATTTTAACATCTTTATTTATTACGATTTAATTATAATTAAATCGTAAGGGAAAAGAATCAGAACATCTATTGGGTTTTGCCGAGGAACCAACACGCACCCGATTTAATAAAGATTAAGACTATGAATTTCGAGCAAAATGAGAACAAGTATCTGTTCGGGGCATTCTTGAATACCGCTTATGACAATTTCAACGAAGTATTAAGTCACATTGACACTGTTATCAAAGCAATAAAAAATGAGCATAATCCAGAAACAGTCGACACGATCTTTGAAATTCAGGAGAAGTGTATCAATTGGCTATTCGACACACTCGAAAGCTGGAGAAATTATACCACGCACTACATCCACCCAGATGTACTAGTCTCACCAGAAACTATTTTATTGCTAGATCGTTCTTTTAGCAAGGGAATAAAGATTATCAAACAACGCTTTGCTCTTCAGAACGAAGACTTAGATCACCTTTGTAGTACAGGACAGGCGGCAGGTGTAAATAATGCTAACGGGATGCAATTCTATTGCCCTACATCCTACTATCAGTTTACGGGTGATGCTAGGCAACTCACGGAAAAAGGACTGGCTTTCTTTACCTGCTTGTTTCTTTATAAACAAGATGCCTATCACTTCCTCAACCAACTTAAAGGCTTTAAAAGAGCCGATGAGAAGAGGTATAGAATGACGCTCGAAGCCTTTACCGTTATGCGCTTCCAAGCGCCCAAACAACTTTTAAAATTGCAACAACGGGAGGAAGACAAAATTTCACTGGGCATAGGCATGATCAACGAACTGGCCAAATGCCCTAAATGAGTCTTGTGGAGATGAAGCTATAGGAGAGCTCATCCGAGATAAAGACCGCTCATGGACGACCTCCTATCACATTTTTATCCCACAAATCGCTGATGCTATAATCAGTTAACCAGTCTTTTAGCGCTTCGCTGCTCTGACGCTTAAAAACAGATTGTCCATCTTCACGATCAACAGTTATAATATCTTCCGGCTCAAAGTTATCTACCAAATTCACTGATTGGGTAGAAATAATAATCTGTGTGTTAGCAGAAGCTTTTTTGATTAATCCTGCGAGTTTATTTATAGCAAATGGATGTAAGCCCAATTCAGGTTCATCTATAATAATAACTTGTGGAGCTTCGGGCTGAAGCAACAGAGTAGCCAACGCTATAAAACGCAACGTACCATCTGATAAATGTTTGGCATTAAAATAAGTATCTGAGCCTTTTTCTTTCCACTCTAAGCGAATCGTTTCAGAATTAATGCGATCAGGTTTTAAATCAAACCGTTCAAAGTAAGGGGCAACCGAACGAACAAGCATTTCAATACGTTTGAAATCCTTTGGATTGGTAGACTGCAACGCAAATAGATAGGCTGCCAAATTACCTCCATCCTCTCTAAGATGTTGATTATCATTAATATTGCACGGTAGTTTTATCTTTGCTGTTTTACTTGTATCATGAAAATGGAAAACTTTAAAGGAAGTCATATACCGTCTTACAAAGCCATATCTAGCAGATTCTTTAGTACTTAAAATACTTTCGGTATAACCGTTACCCAGTTTCTCTTTATCCCATCCCAAACTGCTATCACTATTAATCTGTGTACCTTCTGTCTCAAAATACAGATAACCCTCTTGATTAGGATTCAATTGAAAATAATATCTATTTTTATCATTAAACTCAACAGTTCCTTCTAAACAATCTGATTGTTTTAGCCCAAAATATAAAATATTATCAGCTCCGGCCTCCTCTGCAATATAACTCTGCAAATTACGGTCATAGATATTTCTCAAAAGCTTAAAGAACCCGATAAAATTACTTTTACCGGCTCCATTTGCTCCAATCAAAATATTTATTTGGCGCAACTCCAAATTCATTTTCCTAATCGATTTGAAGTTTTCTATTTCAATTCGGTTTATCATAACAGTGCATTTTATTGCAAATATAGTGTTTCTTCTGAAAAGAAGGATATTCTTAGTTCCTGTTTAAAAATTAAATCAGAAAAAAGCGAAGGGTGTCTCCCCTTTGTCGGTAAAGCATTTATATTGTCGTACCAATAAGATTGCAACGTTAGCAAAGAGAGTGAGAAAAGATTAGTCGGTCAGCCAATGCAGAACCTGCCTCAATCCTTATTCTAATGGAAGTGACTATCTGGGCGTCCTGTTTCCGCTTTTTAAACAATTTATCAATTTGTCTTAATCCTTATTCTACTGGAAGTGACTATCGGAGGAAATTAAAAAACTCACAATGTTGTGCTTCAAAGAGTCTTAATCCTTATTCTAATGGAAGTAACTCTCTGGGTACGAAGTGCTAAGGAAGTTAACGAGAATGACGAAAGTCTTAATCCTTATTCTACTGGAAGTGACTCTCTGGGTGTTAAATCAATTGATATTATGCCAAGCTTCCCAATCGTCTTAATCCTTATTCTACTGGAAGTGACTCTCTGGGAAGATCGAGAATGAAGGAAGAGTTGCCAATGTTATGTCTTAATCCTTATTCTACTGGAAGTGACTCTCTGGGAAAACATATTGTATCACAACAATGCGACACCGTTCATGGTCTTAATCCTTATTCTACTGGAAGTGACTCTCTGGGTGAACTAACTGTTTTTAATAACTCAAAATTTGGAGGTCTTAATCCTTATTCTACTGGAAGTGACTCTCTGGGTTGGATGTATATTAGCTGCATGCACAGCTGATCGTAGTCTTAATCCTTATTCTACTGGAAGTGACTCTCTGGGATACATTTGAATGGATCTTTGAAGAAGTTGAAGAAGTCTTAATCCTTATTCTACTGGAAGTGACTCTCTGGGAAATTTCTAGTCTTAATATTTGTTTAAATCAGATTAAGTCTTAATCCTTATTCTACTGGAAGTGACTCTCTGGGAGCAAAAAATGTATCAAACTGATAAACAGCTATTTACACCATAAAAGCACATGCAAATAAAGCATTTAGCTCCAAAAACAGGTACCTTTTTAGCGGGTGCAAAGGTAGTACATTAAAATGAAAAGACGTCAAAGAACACTGCGGAAAAACACTAAAAAAATAAGGTGTTTTTGTTATGCATGATCAAGTCAATATCAAGCGATTTTCCTATCACTTTCATTGCCTGAAGATAGTCTGTCGATATAGGTACGACCAAGATACTATCTTCATTATCATACATCGATTGAACTTCCGCCAAATCTTTACGTATCTCTTCATAAGCAACCGAACTAAGATCCGCCAAGAAGATGGAACGCTGAACACGTATGCATCCTTTGCGAATAAGGTACTTTGCGATGTGATACCTCACTTTGTTGCTCTCTATATCGTACATTACGAAAAATAACATATTTGTTGCTGGTCTATCGGGTTTACGAACTATCCCTAACACTTGTCCTATGCGCTGGCTAAGATCGGGAATCTTATCTAAATCATTTGGCAGACGGTTGACCACGGGGCTTCCCGAAATCCCTGCCTGTTTCATTTTTTGCAGTTTCTGCAAATAGCTGATCGGTACTTTCTTTTTCGTCATACTCCTCTTTCGCTCTATTTACACCAACTGGGCCAAATAGCATTCTATCAATTCGGCCATCAGTTTATTCAACTCTTCCGAAGTGCCGCAACGAGGAGACTGAACGACCGAGAAACCCCGTTTACCAAAGAAAAGATTTATCTCCGACTCACGAATACCGGTCTTAAACCTCAACTTCTTGCCATACTGTATATTCAATATTTGATAAAGCAACACACCCGTTTTCTCTATATATTCCTTTAACCCCTCCATCACTTCATCCAGTTGCTCGGGCACGTAGACGGCAGGTTTAACTTTAACAATCTATGCAAGAAGTGAATATGGCAATCTTAACCACATACGTACTCACGGAAATTTTCAAAGGCAAATATTACACGCTTCACTCCGTCGGGTGCTTCCTCCACATTGCGTTGTGCACAAGATGCCACACAGCGGATTCCTGCTCTTTGAAGTTTGCGCAAGAGCGAAAAACAAAAAGTGAGTTCCCCCATCAGGTGAACGGTCACTTGTTTGTGCCCGCTTCCCATCGCTATGACTTTATCAAAATATTCAGAAGAGAGTTTTTCTATTTGTTCTTCATTCCACGATGGATTAATAGCAGGGAAGGGTAAATCAATACATTCACCATATACTTCTGCGGCTTGGTGTTGTTTGGTACTCCAAGAAGAGAATGGATGGTTTGATAGGTTAATTAGCATAGCGTTATTAAAATCAATACCTACCCCCCTATCTATTCCATAAAATAATATTTTCTCAAAAGAGTCTAAGCATTTCTCTATATTCGAGATGATACTTTTTGACGTTTTAGGATCTTCTCTCATCCCTGAATGATCCACATCATTTCTAATCTTATTCAGTTTTACAAAATCAGCAACGATATTTTTATCTTTCAAATATTCGTCAGCTAAAATAGTTTCGACTATAGATAAAATATCTTCAGCATACAATTCCCCCCTTTGTTTCAAACTAAGAATATAAAAAGCAGAGTTAACGTTTTTCCGTTCTTCCTCAACTTTAATATTCAAATTATGTCTTTGACAGAAGAAAGTAACAACACCTTCTTGTAATATGGTTACTGCCTGTTGGTACATCTTATTATTAAAGCACCATCTTGCGGCAGCGATAGCAAGACCTCCACTTTCTTTCCCACTGAAACAAGAAAAACTCTCCTCAATCTTCTTAATAATTGGAGAGAAAGGCTTTATAAAATCTTTATCTACTTCATTCAAAGCAAGAATTACATTGTTAATCTTGCCACCATGATAAATATCCAATCCGCGACATGTTGTCATAGTATCTACAAAACAAGCAAGGTCGTTTACCAACCTTCTTACAGATGCTGCCTTGTTGTCTTTCCCTTGAGTTTCCTTCATGACGGGAGTAACCTTATCCATTGAGAGGTTAGCAATCTGTTTTGCATTACCATTCTTTATATAATCCGCTGCAGCAAAAGTCCAATCTTGCAATAACGAAAGCGGCAATAAATCTACAATAGGAGCCTCATTTGTAACCTTGTTGCGCGCTTCATAATTACCATAAGATATATGCTTGGTAGTCATGTTCTTTAGAAACTTGGCATAATTGTTCAAAACCAATACAAGCATAGGCAAATAGCGAAAACTATGCGTCACATCGAAATAAAGTTCGTCACCTTCTTGTAGTTCTTCGAATATTGTACCAAATATCTGCCACATTTCGTCTTCATCTTTTCCATCAGGAATATCCCTAAAACTAGCTTCAAATGGCAAGGACATTTTAGCAATGAGACTTTCCAAACTCTCATAAGATTCTTCTTCTTTGGCCTCTGGATACTTCTTGCGTTTGGTAATTGACTTATCCCAATTAGTAATTTTAGCTTTCTCTGTCAGCAGAAACAATACTTTATCTTTATCACTCCACGTCTTAGCTCCGATTAGTTCAAGCGTAGCTTGCTGAATAAAGCGAGTTTCAGACGAAACAAAATCATTCTTCACAGACACATATTTGCAAGATGCATAAAATCCTGTTCCTAATACGGAAACAAATACCTTTCTAGACATTTCTTTATTTTTTATTTATTTCAATCTCATCAGGCTGTCAATCAACAATACCCAAATAAATAGGATAAATTTGCCCACCAATTAGCGCAATGTGTATTTTCTTTTTCTCCATTAATCACCCTGCTATTCTTTAACCATTCCTCTCGTACTTATTTGTTCTTCAATGCATTGGCAACGTTTCATATTCTTGTCCTTTTTAGCATCTCCGTCTATCTTCCAGATCTTCTCTGAAATCAGTTTGTCCTTAAGCCACTGAAAAAAGTCTTTAGTCAAATCAACATTAGCTAGTGAGTCATTTATCAAACTACCGTATTGAGTTGAAGAAGCTCCTTCATATTTCTCTTTTTCTCTATCATCCGGTGATAATTTAGACAAACGATCCTGCTCCTTTCGTTCAGCCTGTTCTTTACACATTATATATAAAGAATTAGGTTTAAAACAGGCATTTCTAAGAATAGAATATGGCTGTAAAAACTCCTTCTTTTTTTTGATGTTTATAAAGTCATTAAGCTTGGAATCTGTATTCATTGACATATATCTAAATTGAGCGCCATCACCTACAACTTGCTCATGAGCCATAGTGAATAGCTCTACTATAGAACGAGAAGAGCACCAATTTCCCATTTCTTTTAAAAGAGCCTCTTCAAATTTAGCCATAAACTCAATCTCTTCACCTGCTCTATCACCTATTAATGTAGCTTTAATAGAAACCTTTCCAAAGCCAAATGGTTTGCCTTGACCTATTTGATGAAAACAACCTTCTGTACCATGAAAGGTCAAAGCTGATAATAACGCTCCTAGTTCTATTTCTCTCAAATTATGAAATTTGACCTTGCCATCAAATTTAGTATCCTTTCCAAGCGGACGAATAGGAGTATCAATATTTTCATTGCCAGTATTAGCATTCCAAGTTTTTTCTCTTACCGGATATCGTTTCCATCCTGCCAATTTACCATCATTATAGGTTTCGTATTTGTCTGTCTCTCCATTCGCACCATTCTGCCGAATATAAAAGGGATAATAGGACGCTTTCGGAGATCCTAAAGATAAAGATATATCACCACCACCTATCTCTGCTTTTTCAGTAAATGCATTAGTAAACAAGACTCTACCTTTCAGTAAAGCATTCTCATTGATGCTTCCAAATATACATTCCGCCAAATCCATTGAAGAAGTCTTTTTATGCTCGTCATTCAATAAATCATAAGGTGAATTCTCGTATGGCAATTTATAGAGATAAGCTAAGCCAAAATCCTTTATTTCTATTTTCTCCTTTTGAACTGTTTTTCTAAAAAATACAGGGATACCTTTTCCTTTCAGTTGCTCTTTAGCATGCGCCCAATCAGGTGAATCTACATAAATAAATTTGAAATGATCAAAATCACTCTTTGATATATTATAAGAGCCAACCTGTTTATCAAGAAATACAAATTCATAAAATTTGCCACCACGATCTTTTCGAGGCCATAACCAAGGATCCGGTTGGCCAGTTAGAACAATATCACCTTTAATCTCACCATTACTGCTATATCTTAACCCTTTATTCTTTTCTATATCCTTTGTGAAAGTAAGATTTTGTAATTCACACCCCTCAAGTAGCTTATATTTAAAAACAGCTGTCTTAGGATCAAAGTCCTTCCCTTCGATAGGAAATGGCTCACTCAAATCTATACCTTTCGACTGCGAAAAGTAGTTTGTCATTTTAGAATCACCTAGATACTCATCAATTCGTTTATGGCTTATTCTATAAGGTTTATCACAATCTATAATTTCATAATCATTTCCTTTAGAGCGTAGCCAACCGCAACAAATTTCATTTTGTACTTTAGGAGAACGCAACGTGTACAATATTTCATTATCCCAGTCTCTTTGTGCATACATTGCTTTTTTGTCTAAATGCATTTTCCCAAAACTCATAATCTCCAACACATTACGAATGGAGCCTTTTAGAGAGGTTGCAGGAATAAAGTATCGATTATCAAGATGACTAAACGATCTGTACTCAGATGTTTTATCTTCTGCATCTTTACGGGTATGCCCATTACGAACGAATATAGGAGATTCCGCAGTTATGTTAAGTTTTATAATGCCACTTATACCATCCGAGAAAGGTTTATCATGGGATATCTGGCTGGCCCACTCTGGGGTATAAACCTCCTCTGATAGTGGCACAAAATTAAAAGGTGCTTTTATTGTTGGCATACTTATTCCTCCTCTTTCTTAAATCCTACAAATACATATTCCGCTGGCTGTAAAACATCCATTCCTCCATCACAAAGTTCATCTTCATAAGGACGCCAATATTGATTAAAGAGCAAACGCCTCGTGCTATCGAAACTGGACAAATACTCATGAGAAGTTTTATCCACATCTTTGAGGCTATTCAGATCGTACTTATTAACGTAATATTTTCCATCTACGTATTTAATGCTGTATGAGTAATTATCGTCAACCAAGAATCCTTCTACGATAAAAGGATTTTTAGTTTCATCCAACTCTAATTCTACTTCCTCATTATCATAGATATCGATCTTAGGTGCTTTAATATCACTCTTCCACACATATCCTTGGTATGTTGATTTCTCTATTCTCTCATTCATAATACAAGCCCCTCCGGTTTTATTAATTCACCTCTAAAACATCCGTTCCCTCTGTTTACTCCACCACCTAACGGAAGCATTTCTTCACATAGATCCTTCAATGCAAGATGAAAAGCTTCAGGAATAGTGCTTTCTTCTTTTATATCTTTATCTCCCTGAAAGATCTTTTTGTTAACAAAGAAGCGGAGAGAATAAGATTGACCGTTTCCAACAGTCACCTCTTCAGTGAAGAGTGCGCCTTTAATGGCGCCACCTGTGAATCGGTCGATAGAGACATGATTTAAAAGTTTCTTTTTTGTTTTCCCTTTAGGAGGCTCTATTATATCCGAGATAAGAAGATTCCCCGGCAACCTCTTCTCCGCATCTTCACTACCAAACAAAGCAAGCACTGCCGGGTTTTCAGTTCCTACCAAAGGCTGCTTGTCTTTATCTGTATTATCAGCAAAACGCTTATTCAATTTGTTCCAGTAGAACGCCACACGATGTGCCAAGGCTCCTTTCACTGATGCGGCGGGTATTAATATATTATCATCTTTAAAAACAGTTTTCTCTCTGCTCCAATCAATATAAGCTTCAGAAACCGGAGTCATCTTTGCTTTATCGTTGCTAAAGCCGGAACCAAACAAGAAGAAATCTTCTGCAGTAAGTTCTAAAAGATATTCTTCCCATCCAGGGTGATTATCGACATCCTTTTTGACAGTATTTATCTTATCCCAGAAATCAGTATTAGAAAGATCTGATGATTTATTCATATAAGAATCCAGATCATCTTTCAGCTCCAAGTTCAGGGTTTTCGTTTTGCATTCTACTATTTTCATCTCGCCAAATCCACTGCGAGAACCTCCTCCTACACGGAAGACATTAGAATATAAACGGCTCAATATCTCGTCCAACCGAGTACACTCTTCCTCTTGGGCAAGCAGTTCTATCTCAAAGCAGAAACGCGTACCTTTATAAACGACCTGTTCATCAAATTTTCCTCTGTCCTGACTCACTCCCTGATCGTCAATCTTCACATGCTGCCGAATAGGCAAGTTGTTGAAGTGGCGGTAGAAAGCATGCTCAAAGTCAATCTTTTGCAATCCGTCAAGAACGCAACCATCGACACCTACCATGCGTCCTTCCGAGAATATCACTTTAGAGCCTTCACCTTCTTTCGACTTTTTCTCTTCTTGATATCCAAAAAAAGTCTTCGCTTGCTCTTCGCCTATAGCATGCCGTATAATACCAGCTAAAGTAGTGCCCGGAATATAAGGCAGCCCATTAACATCGGTTGTAACCAAAGCTTTGGTCATCATATTTTTCTGCCCCGTTCCAATACTTAGCGCCGTTGCTGCTTCCATGACTGTTTTGGCCAAGAAGCGATAATTATATCTCACCTTCTGTTCTCCCATAACTACTTTTGCTTATCTTTATTATTAGCTATTTCATTAGCCATTGTAGCCGCCAAATGGATTACGGCGAGTATTACAAGCCTATCTTCCTCTTTACTATTATCTTCCTTTATTCTCTTACTTTCTATAAAAGCTATAACTTTTTCGAGGCGGCCACGCTCTTGCCATTTGTCTGAAGCTACTCCATGTGTAAGATATGCATTCTCCCCATCATATAATTTCGCCGCTAAATCCTCCGCATTTTTTGCGGTCGTTGCCAAGCTACGAATAGTGCCCCATTGAGAAGAAAACTCATCATCACAGAAGAAAGAAAGATTATCTTTTCTGAAATCATCAACAAAATCATCAACAGATTGATAAATCGCATTCAGGTTGATCTCTTCTTTTTCTTGCCGCACTAGGTAATCAATAAGAGAATTGGGGGTTGACTCTGAAAAATCCTGTTTCAAAGAGTCAGGGTCTGTCTCTGAAGGGCTCTGTTTTTTTCTCAATTCATAGATAGCTGATCCGTTTTGATTCGCTTTCAAGAAACTCGGATTATAAATAACCCGACCAAATCCTTCATTCTGGTAACAACCCACATACGCTGATGCGAGTGGAGAAGTTTTTGTTTCAACAACAAAAACGCTCCCTTTCTCTATTCCACAACGATCCGCATCTCGTGCCTGACGCTTATAATTCCACGGAGCATACTGAAAAGTACGAAGCTGAGATTTTTCCCAAACAATTGTTCCATCTTCAAATCCCAGATCTTTGGCAGAAGGCCTAAATATAGGAAGGCCATATTCATCTAAAAAGATAAGTCGGCTATCGGCATAAACAATAGCACAAGTTTTTACGCTACCATCTTGCTCTATGCGACACAAGTCTTGAGTCGATTCCACATTCTCAAAATGAACCGCTTCAATCTTAACTAATCCATATTGAGCCGTGCGAGAACGCCCTACGTGCTTCACGCCCTCAAGCACACTGCTCAACAGTCCCGCATGACTTTCCACTTCACTATTGGCAAAAGAGACTTCAAAGAAGAATTCAGTTCCTTTATCTATGGATTGATAGCCATACATCTGTTCGTCTTTTGATCGACGCTTATCTCTATCATAAGCCGATTTTATTGCAAAACTTTTAAGAACATTTGCTTCCAGTCCGTAATGCTCTTTAGTGTTAAAGGCATAGAAATCTTCACGGCATTGCTTTAGCTGGATGGAATCACCTTTATCATCCTCTGCGTAATAGTGGTGAATATAACAACCATCTGTCGGCTTTTTAAGTTTAGGATAGTACATTGAAGCAGGTACCCTGAGTGCTCTTGTTTTTTCCGATGCAGGATGCGCGTCACCAAAACGAACTTTACCACTATGAAAAATGAGCAAACGAGCTTCATTATCTAACACTTCATCTTTATACAACGCGCTTGCAGCTATGCCGAGAAAGTTACTTCCCGGTATAAAATCGAGTGTTGCCTGACTCCCTTCGGTGGCGCTCTTTTGGTTAATGATAACATCCGAAAGCAAAGTACACTTAAATTGTAATGGATTCATTCGTTACCTCCTTTTGCTATAGTAATTTGACATCTCCCTAACCCACGATTACGACTCTGCCCTAAACGTTTGATCAGTTTTAAACTATCTTGCAATTCTGAAGCAAATTCATCTGGCACATTCAGTATACTGCCTAGCATTACGCAAGGCACAACGACTTCCATTCTACGTAGACTAAAATCCTTGGCAACCCCATCGGGCTCTATGGCCGTAGATGTCACTGTACGATAAAGAAATCGCCCCAATTTATCTGAAACAATCCTACTAACCAACTCCTCAGGCAATTCGGCGTTAGTGAAAAAAGCTTCTCCCTTTCTTAGCGTTTCTTTTTCTTCAAAGTAGCCAAAAGTCTGCTTCAAGCCCAACTGCTTAGCACCAGATTCACCTCTAAAAGCTAACAAATCTTCTACCGCTTCCAATATCAGGCCTTTCAATGTTTTTCCGGGGATAAAGGGTAGTCCTTTTTTATCTTTTATCACAAGTTGATCAATATCAGCACCAGCCGACAAGCCTGATCCGCAATGCCAATCTGAATAAAATTCTATTTTGTAGTTGATATCCATTTACTGATCCTCCACTTTATTTGTTTCTTGATACATAATAGAAAAGATTGACAATATATCGTATGTCGGATAACACTGTAAGGCTTTTGCTTTCGTCCCTCTTGTAACAGGCGTTGTTGCTCGAGAGAGCAACTCTCCCAAGTTCTTATCTTCAATGATAGATACAACCCTATCCATTTTTAGTTCGGCTGCATGCGATCCACTATCAGATAATATCGTTATCCACTGACGCAAATGAGACTTCACAGCATTCCCTTCCTTTGATTTTAGCAACATCACATTCTCCATTATTCTGTCAATAGTCCATCTGTCTTTTTCACCATTAGGAAGTGATAGATAATAAGGTCCGAACTCAAATGACAAAGACTCTTGAGGCGTAAGTTCCCGCTTCACTATTTCATCATACTCTTCCACAAAACTATCTTGTACTTTATGGAACATTAAGCATGAAAGCGGCAATCCGTCAATCGCCATTGCGTCACTCTTTGCGTCCTTCTTCGCTCTGGAGCAAAGAGCTTCAGCTAAATGATATCCATAATGGAAAGGAAAAGAAGATTTAATAAATGCAATGCCTGCACAAGCAGTAAGCCTATCTTTGCCTTTATCAAATACGCGATATTCCTTTAACATAGGCCCTAGATTCTTTGCTGTTTCTTCTTCAAAAGCTCTTAGAAACTCTTGCGTATAAGAGATTGCAATATCTGCACGGCAAATGATCGTCATATCATCGCCTCCCAGCACTATGGGACGAAGGGGAATATTGGCTCTTTCACCAATCTTGAATTCTTCTTTCACTTTTTGAAAAGCTGAATTTGCTGCTGCGATTGTTGATCTATCCAGTGATTGAGAAAATTCTCTGAACTTCACTTTGTCCGCACCTAACTTTCGAACAACCTGCCCCAAGCTATTACCATCTGCATGAATAATGGCAATCCAATCATTCTTTCCTACGAACTTATCTATATCAGAAGTTATCTGCCCACTCTCGAACTGGCCTCTTCCGAAACTCTTTTCACAGAGTTTTGGAGTCAGCTCTTTCCTACGTTTAGCCAAAGTACTTTCATCCAGATACTCCCAATTTTTTTTATCTGTTTTATCGATGTTAACAGCGGGTAATCCGGTTGTCCTTGAACGTAACATCCCTGTTATCCCCAAAGTGGTGCTACGCATCGGCTTGTTACGCTGGATATGAAGACGCTGTTCAAGCTGTTTCACATCTGTCCCAAAGTTATCAGTCATCTTAACCACCGCCTGACTAATAGTAATTCCCGGAGCCATTTCGATAATTTTTCTGGGAAAGATTTTCACCACTCGTTCACACTCTTCTCTCGATTGAAACACATACTTAATGTTGCCCGCAGCGGTAGTGATGGCATTAGGATCTTCTTTAAGTTCTTCGGGTCTTTTATTCAAAGCAGAGGCAAAGTGAACGGTACATATTTGTTCAACCAACTCACTGGCACCCACAATATCTTTCAGTTTATTGGTTTGAAAGATAAAGTCCTGAATTCCCTGTACTGCAGCACCATACAAATATTCGGTGTTCTCCATATATCTTATTGTTTATTAGGTTTTACTTGCGTCACTATCCCGTAGCCAAGGCTGGCATTCTTACCTATGCCGATAAATTCGGGTAGAGAGATGTTACATTGAAACTCAATATCAAAAGCCATCAGCTTCACACCTTTATTCATCACAAGAACGGGGTCGTTCAAAACTGTCAACTTACATTTTATCTCAGAGTCCAAATAAATGCCAATTCCTTTGGTAAATGAAAGAAGATTGCCAATCAGAATTTTCTCCAATAAAGCAATCTTTTCGCTGAGTCCATCCATCTGTATATATTCCTTATAATTGTCAGAGTTCAGAGGAAGCCATTTACGGATGCGATAATGAAACGGTGACTCCCAAAGCTGAACGAGACATTGGTTCGCTTTGACGGAGTTAACTTTCATTTCCAAAGAGCGACTAGCTAACTGGAAAGAAAAATTGCATTCGGAGAAGAATTGCCCAATTGCTTCCGTGCCCTCATTTATGCACACAATGGCGGCGCACCCATTGATTCTTTTGTATTGAATAAGTGGATAAGAATATCGATAATTATCTTCCTGATGATTATGAAATAAA
The DNA here is from genome assembly GCF_963666545.1 of uncultured Bacteroides sp. Classification (NCBI taxonomy): domain Bacteria; kingdom Pseudomonadati; phylum Bacteroidota; class Bacteroidia; order Bacteroidales; family Bacteroidaceae; genus Bacteroides; species uncultured Bacteroides sp. The sequence goes on from NZ_OY762899.1 coordinate 1,505,005, forward strand.
ACATTTGCTTCTTTGCTAATAGCCTGAATGACAGCCCCTCTAAAGAGAGTGATCTCTTTTTGATGAATGGGGTTTTCGAATTTAAGAATCAATACACGTGTGTAGATCATAGTAGTTTTAATATAGTGCTCTAATTATGCTAAATATTACAAATGCAATATTCGTAATTTTTTAATCTAAATGCAAGAAAAAGCGAGAATAAATATTTTATAATTTAATGGAGCAATAAAACTTAGCATTATTCCACGTATTCATCTTTCGTTTACGCACAATTTGGGCACTTTTCTTTTCGTCGCAACGACTCTTAATCCTTGTTTTAATGGAAGTGACTCTTGGAGTGGTTTGAAATCGCTATAGAGGTATATCTGAGCTAGTCTTAATCCTTATTCTACTGGAAGTGACTCTTGGAGTTACATTCTTTTGGTTACAATAAATCTGAGAATTTTGTGTCTTAATCCTTATTCTACTGGAAGTGACTCTTGGAGATGTTCGGTGTTTGCTTTGCGCGAATAAATACTTCAGTCTTAATCCTTATTCTACTGGAAGTGACTCTTGGAGATTAAAATTTATCAAAAAATGACAAAAAAAACAGTTGTCTTAATCCTTATTCTACTGGAAGTGACTCTTGGAGACAATGAACTATTACCCGTAAGCCTTGATTTAGCAATAGTCTTAATCCTTATTCTACTGGAAGTGACTCTTGGAGCCAATGAATTCACAGAAGCTCTGTTAGAATGGTGTCTTAATCCTTATTCTACTGGAAGTGACTCTTGGAGCTATATTTCGTTTGTAATCAATTAATCAATAAAGATATGGTCTTAATCCTTATTCTACTGGAAGTGACTCTTGGAGACAACGAGCCAAATGATTATTACATTGAGCCTGAAAGTCGTCTTAATCCTTATTCTACTGGAAGTGACTCTTGGAGCCTCCCGATTGGATCGACTCTAGCTGACTACTTAGCTGTCTTAATCCTTATTCTACTGGAAGTGACTCTTGGAGATAATTAACGTGTTTAATATTAGTTAATTGTGGTCTTAATCCTTATTCTACTGGAAGTGACTCTTGGAGTATGAAAGCAATTAGTTACCTTAACGCATTAACATGCAGTCTTAATCCTTATTCTACTGGAAGTGACTCTTGGAGAAAACGTGGAAGATAAGAATTGGCAACTAACACAAAGTCTTAATCCTTATTCTACTGGAAGTGACTCTTGGAGGGCAAAAATTGTATCTAGCTGAAAAACAGCTATTTACACCATAAAAACACATGAAAATGAAGCATTTAGCTCCAAAAACAGGTACCTTTTTAGCGGGTGCAAAGGTAATATATTAAAATGGAAAGATGTCAAAGAACGCCAAGAAAAAAAACTCTAAAAAAATAGGGCCTTTTTAGAGTGAAGAATAATAATCTCTGGATGCAAATCCCCGAGAATGCAATATTCGGCATTTTTCAATGCAAATGCAAGGAAAAGATGAAAATATTTGATTCTCAGAAGTCCAAAAAAGAAGTAACTCATTTTTTTAATGACTAATCTTTCTAACCTTCACCTCACAAGCTTCTTCCGCTGCCCTATAAAGATCTAACACACATTCGGAGAAGCTAGATTCCTCTGCATTTCCCGACTCCAACTTCAAGAAATCACTCTTCGGTATGCGATCCACATCGGACAAGTGATAATAAGCATCCTCATAATTCTCTCTCACTCCATCATAAAGACAATAGTACGTAAAGAGTCGATCCATTGTTTCCCATTTCAAACTTTTACCACCTTCTATCCTGTAAAGAGTCTGCGTTGACATTTTCATGTCTGAAGCGACCTTTTCCTGAGTTAAATGCAACTCTTCTAATGCTGTCTCTCTGATCTGCCTTAAGAAAAAACCCGCATGTACTGAAAACCGATTGTTTACCATTCTGAGTCTAGTTGTTTTAATAAAAATATTTTTCACAGGCGGCAAAGATAAAAAAGAAAAACACGCAGGCTCTCTACAGAAGTGTCGGAAAATGATGGTTTGTCACCCAAAAAGATCACTTTACGACACTTCTGTAGGGAGAGCAATAGAATATTATCCATAGATTTGCATCATAATTAAACAACATAAGAACATCATGAAGAAAAGCGAAGATTTTCATTATCAGCAAGTTATGTTTCGTGCGGCATGCATCCGAAAAGAGAGAATGATCACAATGGAAGAGGCCATTCATCTGGCGGAAAAAATAGAAGCACTTTTTGATTGTATGCTTTCAGGAGAGGCGGATTTTTCGTATATCCGGCAAGATGGAGAGACAGAACATACACGTGGTACACTGATAAACTACCAAAAAGTGTTCAAACGTCCCTGCGTTTCGTACCCGGAAAATGTATTTATGCTCTACTATGATTTAAACACTGAACGATGGCGCACTTTTCACGTGGCATTTTTGCTATAGTGTAAAAATAAAGCACCTACCCCTACAGGCCTTCTGAGAGGGGTTTGGTGAACTAGTTAGTTAACCGCGGTGAGTTAACTAGTTCACCGTGGTTAACTAACTAGTTCACCACGGTGAAGTTATATGATCGCTTTTAAAACACTTATTTGTAAATAATAAAGAATAATAAGATTATGGCAAGACCTGAAAAAAGAGGATTGGATTATTTTCCATTGGACGTGGACTTTATGCGAAATCGCAAAGTGCGACGCATCAACCGTATGCATGGGGCTCTGGGAATAATCGTCATCATCGAACTTTACGGTAGAATTTATCACGAAAACGGCTACTACCTGTCGTGGGACGAAGACACTTGTTTTGACATCTACGAGGAATTGAATACTGAAAATCCCGAACAGATACAAGCGATTGTAGAATCTTGCTTGCAGGTGGGACTTTTTCATGCCGAACTTTACGAAACTCAACATGTGCTCACCTCCAACGGGGTGCAACGTCGCTACAAAGCTTGCTGTGGCCGCAGAGGTTACGTACGAATATCTCCGGAGCTCAACCTCATCGAGTGTCCGCAGGAGGAAAAAGAAGTGAAACCTACTGAAGCACCTGTTCAAGCACCCGAAAAGACAGTAGAAGTACCTGCCACAAGCATTTCTACGGAGGTGAAACCAGTGGAGATGCCAGAGTTATTTCCTACAGAAACCGAGTTAATGCATACAGAAACTGAGTTATTGCATACAGAAACCGAGTTATTGTATACAGAAACGCCACAAACAAAACAAAACAAAACAAAAGCAAACAAAAAAGAAATAAACCTCCCCCATACCCCCTCCCAAAACGGAGGGGGCAACGAGAAAATGACGCTTGAGCGGTTGAAAGATTATTTTTCTCCTCCCGACTATGCCTTGGACAAGAAAACGCACAACTACGACGGCCTGCTGGAGCGGCTTTACGCCATCGGTGTGTGCTGTAGGGACGAGGTGGACGCCATACTCCGACTCTCCCGCTATGGCGAGATAGGCCATCCGGTGTGGAGCATCATCGTGCACGGCAAGTGGGCAGGCGAAAAGAAGCCCATCACCGCACCAGCCAAATACATCATCAAAGTTTTACTCAACATTCAAAAATCAGCCAACTCATGAGCACAGATACTCCCCTGCCCCACTACGGGGCCATGACCAGAGACGAACTGGCCGAACTTTACATGCCGCATGTGCAGATAGCCACTGCCCGTCGCACTCTCCATCGTTGGATTGCCCGCAATACTGCCTTGCAAGAAGCACTTGCCGCCACCGGTTACAGCATTCGCTCGCCACTACTCACCCCGGCACAAGTGGAACTGGTGTTGAAGCATATCGGGTTGCCTTGATGGAGGTGAGGAAAAATACGGAAAACATGGTACTACGCCAAGATGACCACAAATCCCTTTGATTTAAATTAAAAAAGTTCTTTCTGTGAAGGTGCAAGAATATGTTCCATAAACTCAACGATCTTGTATGACTTATTTTCGTAGGCTTTGTATTGGTGGTTATAGCGCTTTACGATTTTCAGCTTCACTCGTATGGCGTCACCTTTTCCAAAACGTTCCCCCTCGTCTATCTTTTGCATGAGCGCACCATCTTTAACTATCATTGGAATTTTGAACCCATTGAACATAAATTGCCAACGACTACCTAGCTCAAAGTTAAGTCCTATTATGGTTAATACAGTCTCGACAACTTCCGTCTGTTCATCAGGCATTAAAGTTTCGCTGTCAAAATCGCTATAGATATAGTCATGAAACTCTTCTTTCTTAAATGTTATCGGAGTTAGTTTATCGTCAACATTGACGCTAAGCCCTGTTACAGTTGGGTCAGCATCAGAAGCTTCAATAGACTTGGAGATAGCCTCTCTTGTACTTCTTTGGTTATATACATTAACGATCGTTTTATTAATAATTATCGTGCTTTTGTTCTTCTTATCTTCAATAGAAATAGCTGCTTTCTCTTCCTCATTATCAGCAGGCTTCCCTTTCAGCTTTTTATATGCTTTATATACACCTCCGATAACCGCAGCCAAAGCAGCTAAATATTCTATAGAATCCTTTGAGAAAACTTGTTTCAACAGGCTTTCTACGACAGAAACATCAATAATGAAAGATCCTTTTTCTATTGCATTAACTCTTAATTCTATTGTCATCGCTCCACCACTAAGCTCTTTATTGGCTTCTGTTATTACTGTCTGATAATGGATTAATACGTTAATTAAGGTATTAGCGTCGATCTGATGTTCCTGACCTTCAAATTTTATTTGCATGCTCTTTTTTCTCATTGCTTTTAGTACTACAAATAAAGATAAAAATACTCGGAAAAACAAAGGTTTGGAATACGAAGATTTTATTTATCATCATCATACCCCAAACATTGAAACAAGATAGCCGGAAAATAAAAGAAACAAGTTGCGTAAGTTTAAAATAAAAACTAAATTTACAACAGAAATCTAACTATCTAATAATATGAAAACAAAATGCACCTTATTCTTTATGCTAATGATTGCTCTCGTGCAATTATCTTTCGCTAGTTCGAGTGTCAAAACTCCTTCCGGTGCGATGCAGTTGAAGCCCCGAATAGTTGTTTTAACTGATATTGCTCCCGGAGATGTTGAACCGGATGACATGGAGTCGATGGTTCGTCTTTTAGTTCATGCCGATCAATTTGAAATAGAAGCCTTAATCGCCTCAGGTGGATGGAACAGTAGTGGTCGTGCCTATCCCACATCTTGGATGAACAATCTGGATACAACGATTAACGCTTACGAAAAGGATCTGCCCAACCTGATGAAACGCTCGGAACAAATCGGCTTTTTGCCTTTGGAAAAAGAGAACGGAAGGCAGAAAATAGGATACTGGCCGAGTGCGAATTATTTGAGAAGCCGTACGATGCTAGGTAGCTTAAATCTGGGCCATAAAGAGATTGGGGAAAAGAATGATTCTCCGGGAAGTGATTTTATCATCAAGCTAGTTGATGAAGATAAAGATGACGCTCGTCCGCTGTGGATTGCCGTTTGGGGAGGGGGAAATACCTTGGCACAGGCTATCTGGCGGGTAAAGAAAGAGCGTACCAAAGAGCAGCTAGAAGCATTTCTACATAAACTATGTGTTTACACGATAACCGATCAAGACGTTCCTTGGGCAGAGCGGCATAGCAATTATCCTTTCAGCTCCCATCAATGGATGCGTCAGTTTGAAAAAGATCTGCTGTTTATCTGGGATGAAAGTGCATGGCTTTCTCAGTGCGAAATCGGAGCGAAAAACTGGAGTGGATATGCCACTCATATTCAAAATCATGGCAATCTGGGACGCATCTATCCGAAGTTCAAGTATGGAGTAGAAGGTGATACGCCATCGTTTCTTCACCTAATGCCGAATGGCCTCAACGACCCGACGATGCCCAAGCAGGTGGGCTGGGGAGGATATTTTGAATGGGGATTAGGGATGGACAAGGAAACTTCTTCTTATACGAACCACAACGGGAAGGCAAAGGATATCTCAGTCAAATATGAGGCTTACTTTTATCCGGCAATATTCAACAATTTCGCAGCCCGAATGGATTGGGCCAAAGATGGCAAGGGGAATCGCAATCCGATAGTCATTGTCAATAATAAGAAGAATATCGACATCTTAAAAATAAGCTGCAAACTGGGAAAAGAACTTGTCTTGGACGCTTCAAAATCTTATGATCCGGATGGAGATCAACTGACTTTCAAATGGTGGGTTTTGCCGGAAGCTGGTACGTACGAAGGAGATGTAACGATTGAACACAGCGATACAAGCCGCGCCACGGTACTCGTACCTTCTAATGCGGCAGGAAAAACTTTCCATGTGATTTGTGAAGTAACGGACAACGGTACACACAACCTGACTAGTTATCGCAGAATAATAGTCGAATCAATCAAATAATAGAGGCTACTACAACACACCGTTATTCTTATTCAAACATACTAAAGCATCTTCATACCCGTTCGTGCACGTTGGCGTATAGTCATTCGCCGGTAGTTCTACCTTTGCATTCGTAATCGATTACAAGTGTAAATAAAAAAATGTAGAACTTAAAAATTTAAAGATTATGCCTTTATTTTACAAACCGATGCAGAGTAATATTGCATCAAAAGACGGAAACAAAAAATGGTATCCACTATTGGTGAGAGTGGGTAATATGGTCACTACTCAGAAGATTGGCGAGCTGATTGCCGAAAAGGCTTCTCTAACGCCGGGTGATGTGCACAGTGTGATTCGCAACTTAATGACGGTGATGCGTGAGCAGTTGCTCAACAGCCGCTCGGTGAAGCTCGACGGACTGGGTACGTTCACTGTTATGGCCAATTCGACTAAGAAGGGGGTGAATAAATCTGAGGATGTGGCACCTTCACAGATCGTAAGGTTGCGTGTGAACTTCAGACCGGAATATACCAGAGCGGCTGGAACAGGGAGTCCAACAAGGGCACTCTATAGCGGAGTGGAGTACGAACGTTGGGGCGCTACGGAGGAGACTAAGACTCCCGCAGAGAATGGTGGTGATAAACCTAAAGATCCAACAGCATGAGAATAAACAAATCGGCATGGAGCTTTGTGCTCAAAGTGATCATTGCAGTAGCGAGTGCGGTAGCGGGTGTGTTTGGTTCGCAAACATTGATGTAAACACGTAGGTGTGAGTAATAAAAAAGTGGTTAAAGGTCATCTTAGGATGATGCTTTAACCACTTTTATTGTATTATATGAGGACGTGGATACCTACCAACTGACTCCCATTGAGGAATCAGCCCGGTTTGATTTTATTTTTCGGAATTTCCAAGAAAAACTAATAGCAAAGTAACGCCCAAAGTTTTCTCTATTTGTATAACTAATGTAGTTGTCTTTCATTAGGATATTTTGATTACGGAATGAATTCAGAAGGTCATAAGCAGTAACACTCAGCTCGGCACGACGTTCGAACAACTTGGCACCGGCGTAAACATTCAAGATGTGTTCCTTATCAACCCGGTCATAGCTCTTGTTATTTTGTTGCTGGTAAGTATAAGACACATTGGCAAAGAAATACTTCCAGATAGGGGTACATGCTAAATCAATTCCTAAACGATTTGTTAATACTGTATTGGTTTGCTCATTCACTTTATTGTCGACGCGTTGGTATCTTATCCCCCAATTGATAGTAGAGCGTAAACGGGGGATCAGATTAGTGCTAAAGTAAAGATGTGGTGCTATTGATTTGATGCGAGACACGTCGCGTACATTATCGTAATAATATGGGGCCTGTTCGTAAGAAGTTCTAATAGTAGCGTTCAAATTAGATTTTATTTTAACAATGGGACACACCCAGAATAAGTCCCAATCACCGCTCCATCCTCCGTTTTGGTTATCGTAACTGCTGAGTGAGCTATTGGCTATAGCGGTATAGTTCAGCTCAGGCAGGTAAGTCTCTTTACTGAAATAAATAGTCCGGCTCGATATGTTGTTTTTCACAAATGACAGCGTCACTTCAGAGTTAATCACATTTCCGTAATTGTTGATTCTATATTGCTCTTGCCACGAAAACTTGTGCAAAGTAGCCGCTTTTAGGTTTGGATTTCCGCTACTTAGAAAATAGGGGTTAGAGTTTTTAATCTCCGAACGAAGTTGCACAATATTGGGTAGTTGACTATTTATACTATATTTGATTACATGTGAAAAACTCTCGCTCAATTTAGTACCTAAAGAAAGTAGGATATCTCCGACAAGTGCGTTGAACGTTTTTTCATACCCCGTTTCTATTGTCTCTTTCTTGTCTTTGAGGATAGAGTGTTTCCATCCCGCATTAAGGCTAATATAGAAAATGCCCAATGCCGGCAAAAATAAAGTTACTTGAGACGTATGTTCCATCACCTGATTCCGATAACTGTATGTATTGGCCTGATCAATTTCTTCTGTAGTCTTATTCCATGCCAATTGATTGATATGACGGTTGTCTGCCTCAAAAAGATAACTCAGCCCTAGATTCTGATTTTTTTCCTTCGATAGACTTCGGTTTAGTTCTGTATTGATTTGCCATTTGTTGCCTCTGCCATCTGAAGGAATTGAGATTATTTCCTGCAGACTGCCTGCTGTTTCATTTTCGGTATCATTCTCTCGATTTTCTTTTTCATCCGAAGAATTGTTCGTATAATTCGCTCCGATAGAATATTTCCAATCATCGAAGAATTTACTCCAGCTTACTCTTCCTTGCATTTCGTATGCCTTACTCCGGTTATTCTGTATTAACGTTCCGATAGACTGTTTACCATCGATATTGTTCTCAATTTGTTGTAGTGAGTTTTGTCTGGCATTGTCGGTAGATAACATATAATTTATTCCCAGCGTACCCCACTTCTTGTCATTCATATCAAAACCAACATTCATATCATGTTTGTTAGACTGTTTAGTAGCATGATTCTGGCTGATATAGGTTCTCTGCTGAAAGGCGTCTGTGGCAAAATAATCTTGTTCAGAACGGGTATTTGTCTCTGAAGCTGTTCGGGCGAAGTGATATCCTCCTTTCACTTCTTTGTAGAATCCGGTCTCTTTTTCCCAACGACGGGACAGATTGAAGCCTCCATAACTGTTTTCGCTATAGGCTTGTGGCGGATTTTTTGTGCTAAGTAATATTTGTGTCTGGTTGGTTGCCCAGTTTAGGTTGTTATGCATTGCATTGATGGATAGCATCATTTTTTCCGAGAAGAAGTTGAAAGTACCGCCTGCGCCGTAGCGTACATCGTGATCTGCCAGATTTTGCTTCTCTAAGTTTCCTCCCATACTAGCTATCAGATTGCCTTCTTTTGAATTTAGCAGTTTACTTTTTGTTTCAATATTCAACACACGGGTGCGTCTTCCCTTCCGATTCTTTAAACTCTGTTCCTTGTGTTCATCTTCATCATAAGCATAAATGTGAAGCACATCCGTAGCAGGAAGTTGGTTGAGCGCAGTCATCGGATTTTCTCCAAATATCTTTTTCCCGTCCACATACGTTTTCTCTACTTCTTTGCCTCCGATCTCTACCTTCTGGTCCGAAACCTTCACACCAGGCATTTGCTCTAGAATATTTCGTGCCACGTCATCTTCGAGTATGCTAACCCCTAGCGGATTGAACCGAATGGTATCCCCTCGGTATACCATAGCCGGGCTTTTCCCTTTTACCGTGACAGCCTGTAACTCGATAACACGATCCGTGAGATAGAGCGCTTTTTCAGTAGTTTTTCCCGCACGTACATACAATGTATCGGAATCAGCAATAAACCCGTCGGCCCGCAAGATGACTCGCGCAATGCCGACGGGAACTTTGTTCCAGAAAAAAAAGTTCGAACTTTTATAATCCTCCTGCAAGGTATCTTTTCCACAGATCAGAATAGCTCTGAGAGCATCATAACTTCCACGTTGAATGTAAGTATTTAGCCGTACTCTCCCGTACTTAGTATCCTTTCGCAATGTTGCTACAGAATCTTGCAAAGTTGCTTTTTGGGCAAAGAAAGGAAGAGCATTACATAAAAGTAATGATATGATTAATAACGATCGTATTATAAAACTTGGCCTTTTCATCAATTTCATACTATAAAGACAACTAAGGGGTACAAAAGGAGGTACAAAATTATTAATAATTTTACTTATGCTATGAAAATATATTCAACTATTTCAAAATGTCATGAGCAGAAGCTGATAAAATGAGGAGAAAATTAGTCTCAAAGATTACTAAAATGCAACGGGCTGCTCCTCGTTGAGAAACAACCCGTCTGGTCTTAATGTAAGAGAGAGAGAGAGTAATAGAATTTAGTTTGTCTTTTGCTTATAAATAGTTTTATCTGTGAATACTCATAATAAGATTCGATCAATCAGCATAATTAAGAAGTCACATTTACCGCGAGCAATCTCATCGTGAACCAAAGATTTGCTTTGTTGCAAGTAGCGACGGGCATCTGCGAGTTTCTCATAACAAATGCTTTCGATGTCTGTTCCCTGATAATAAATTACTGATTGTATGGGTTCCATTGCTGAGACTTTAGAGCTTTCGCCGTCAGGTATATTTTTTATTTCCCCGCAATGAGCCAACAGATTCTCTAAAGACAGATTATTATTGATATTTAGTGTAATTGCAGACCTCGATTGCATGGCAGATTGCTGAATAGATTTTAAACTAGGTGAGAGCGAAATAAGTCCGCCGATGTAAGCTCCGATTTGCACAATCTTGCTTTGTGACAATGGCTTGCCTGCCCTAACTTCAGCAAAGAGATATTTTTCTATATCCCCCAAATACTCACGTTGAGTATATGGATTGGATGACTTCTCCACACTAAGTCCCATGCGAGATAAGCGAGACAAAAGGTTCATCATTGGCACACCATTGGCGTATGTCCAATCAGACATGCTGGTGTTTGCTCCACCTAAATATAGAAATTCCCGATTAGAATCAAGCCATTTCAAATCTCTGCATACATCCAGCGTTTTCTGCACTGCTTTCTTCTGTAAATCGTATGGTACAGATTGATAAGTAGGCTGTTTACTGTTCACATTCGCCTCATTCAGATAAATCCCGCCAATATACGAAACCAACGGAACCAATGAGTTATTGTAAAGCTCGATAAAAACATAATCAGGGAACAATTCTTTGTAATCTCTGGGGATGTTATCATCATTAAACCATTCGGGACTATGCTTCACTACATACTTCAAATGTTCGACTTTTGCATCGATGGCAGCAAACGGATCATTACCTAAATCTCCTTTCTGACAACGAGGGTCGGTTGCTACTCCTATGGGCGTTTTTCCGTAGAAATAGCGAGAATCTCCGTCATGTTCCATTGCCCACTGTTTGAGTGTTGCTTCTTCGTCGCCCTCTATCGGTGAGTAAAGATAATGCAGAACAAACTCATCACATATTCCGGGCTTGCTTATTATCAGGGCCACCCCACGTTCTTTATCACCCGGACGTGCCAGATAATTATACATCACGTCGTCCATTATCGAGGAAGTGATTCCATTCTTGCGCGTAAACTCAGGAGAACGAAGCTGTTCAGGAGAGTAAGCCATGGAACCGGCAAGATTGGTTTCTAATCCTAAACTACGACCAAAAGCTTTCAGCATATAGGCTGCTAATGCTTCACAGACAGCATCTTCGGGGATATGATAGTTTTGGAAACGCTCATCTACATCCGCTATCTGATAGACAGCCTTTCGACGAACAGTGAAGGCGAAGTTACGAGCAACCCCCACTTTACTGCTAATTATCTCACCCGTTCTGGGATCAGTAATATTATAAGCAGCAATGTTACTTTTATCATTATTGATGAAACTGATCGTATTGATCATCGGATTATTCGCATGAAATGTAGAATCGGATTTATACAATTCCACTACAATGGGGGCACTTAATCCGATATTCTTGAATGATTGATTCCATGCATCTGCACTTTTAATAATAGCTTCCCTCCAGCTTGGCTTTATCAATGTATCTAAATAAAAGATGATGGGGTCTTGTGTGATGTTGCGGCGGGTAGCGTAGTAACCTTCTTTAGAATTATTGGGCACACGATAATCGGAGTAAGAAACGTAGCCCGTTCCTACTCGTGGATTAGCTTCCCTTGGATGCATTTTTTCTTCGGGGAGTAGTGCTAAAGTGGCTTGTACTCCCAAAGTTGCTTCAGGTTTTTCGGTCATTTCGAGTCCCATAATGCTTAGTGACAGTTTTACTGTGTTGACCATCATGACACTGATACATTTATCAAAAGCTTCTATTCCATCGGTATAAGAAGCTGAGCTTTCAACTGAAAAGCCTGAAATGCCGACCATTCCTCCGCCATAGACTCTTCCTTTCAGATCAAGCAGATCCTTGTTGCTTCCACTAAAGTAAGAAGTAACTTCGAAGAATACCGAGGTAGAATCTGTATTATATCCTTCTATCGGGAAAGCCTTGTATATAGCATTTGCCTGAGAGAGTGCGAAGGCTTTGCGTTGAGCATTATCTTGCTCGTTGATACGAACGTTGGCCTTTGGAGCACGAAAAAGAATCAACGAGTCCGTCTTATCTATAAATAGAGACTGCGACTCAGAGGCAGATGTACCAGCTAGTGCTAAATCACTCGATGACTTGATGCCGGATGTTATCAGAAATTCACGTCCGATAAGTGAAAGAGGTAGTTCCAGATATAATTTATCTTCGTATTGATGAATACTCATAACCCCTTTACTCATCGTATGTTTTTTAGTGTCTTTAAACAATCTGTCATACGTTGACTGAGGTTTCTTCTTATCCTCTTTTTTAGCGTCTGTTTTCTCTTTCTTTGTTTTCAATGAAGCAGCAACATCCTGCGTAGGTGCTAAAGCCAGTAGACATGCTACGAGTAAAAATAAAATCTTGTTCATTTATGTATCTCCCTCTTTACTTAAGATTCATTTGTATTGTTTTCAATAGCAATTCATAATGAGCTTTTGTCTTGCCCGAAGATTGTTTGACTTTTTGTCCTATCAAACTTTTTGCTTTCAAGACATAAGCATACAAGTCTGCTTGAGAAACCTTAGGAGTAGCAAAGCGATTCAGAGGAGCCCATTCAAAACCTCCTGTCGGATTATGAACTTCGTGGCCGGAGCAACTTGTCTCGTTAGCATGACAGCAGGTACAACCAAATTTTCTTTGATTAATATCCAAGATATTGCCATCTGTTAGAGCATTTTCGGTTCCCCCTACTTTAAATCCGGCAGTGTTCATCATTGAATAAAGATATTGTTTCTGCAAATTTATTTGCGAATCACTCAATGAATTGCCGTTGATGGTTGGCTTCCAAACAAAGTTGTAAACCATATCGAAAGCTTCAGAAGCTTTAAAGGAATCCTTGCTCAAGTCCTGATACACAGAAACCGAGATGGGGCAATTTAAAATATATTGAATCATAAAACGCTCTAATGTTTGTTTAGGTGAACCTATTATAGTCATCTTAGACAACAAAGGCTTATAATCCAACCAATCAAGATCGTTGTAAATTTCAAAGAGGTAGTTGAGCGCAGCTTTCTCGCGTTCTTTAGAAAGGGGAGCAAATCTAGGCATCTCGTCGCCAACTTTCACCTCGTTAACATAACATCCACCCACATTACCTGCCACATGGGTTACGTACATGGCCAGTTGTTGTACTATACCCATTAACAAATCTGCCCTATATTCATAGGTATCGTCATCTTGAGTAATCCAATTATTTATGTTCTTCAAGATGTATTTCAAGTTTTTGATACCATACTTGGATGCTTTTATCGCATCATCGCCCAGGTCTTCCGTCTGCGATCGGGGATCCAGAACTCCTGCTATTTGTTGTTTTCCATATCGATACGACGGAGACTCTTTTAGCGCATCACTAATCCATTTTGTAGTGATAGGAGCTTCTTCTTCTACGGAATGAGCATTGAAAACGGGAGTATATGTCCATCTTATAAGGTACTTATCGTATTCGCCGAAACGAGGAGGAGTAAGTTTTACTCCACGCTCTTTGTCTCCGGGTTGAGCAACATAATTGAAACGAGCATAATCCATGATAGAAGTAGTCGTTCCGTACTTTTGAGTAAATGAGGGTGAGCGCAATGAATCTACCGGAATAACGGAAGAGCCGCTCATGTTGTGCATAAAACCTAAGCAGTGCCCTACTTCGTGCGAGATGACGTAACGAACAGCATCTCCCAAAATAGAATCGGGAATTTGTACTTTTCGTACCTCTTTATCCGCTTGTGCTGTCTGTACAAACAACCAGTTGCTGATGAGCTTCATTACATCATGATAGACATAAACTGATGCCATGAGAATTTCACCGCTTCGGGGGTCTACCCATGAAGGCCCCATTGCGTTCTTTACATTGATAGGGGCATAGCGAATACAAGAATATTTAATATTATCAGGATCAAATTCCGGATCATCTTTGGGAAAATCTTTCGCTACTATTACATTCTTAAATCCGATTTTCTCAAAAAGTTCATTCCACTGATTTACTCCTTCTTCAATATATGGTTTCCATTTTGCAGGAAATGTGCTATCAACATAAAACACAATCTGCTTTTGCGGTTCTACTTTCTCACCTCTAAGATAGGCGGCAGTGTCTGAAGGCTGAACATCCCAACGATTGGCATAATATACCGGTGCGGAAGTCTTAACATCCTCGGCCAACTGATTACGTTCGGTGAAAAACACACCGATACGATAGTCTGCCATACGTGGCCTATAAGGCGTTTCTTTCAACAACATGATGGAACGGGTCATTTCGGCTGTAAACGGCCGATCTTCGATCAACGCCTTACCAGAGGAACTGTTGAGAGAGAAGGTGTATGTTAGTGTACTTTTGATAGAAACATTGTCTTTGAATGCTTTTATATCAGAAATATAAGAACAATCACTTTTAAAATTCTCACTCCGTTTATATTGTCCATATACCGACAATTGATCGAAAGGAGTCATTTTTTTGTTATCACCGGCAAAGAACTTAGTCATCTCAAAGACCACGGCGGTTGAGTCTGAGTTATACGCCATGATTTTTTGATTATCGAGGATGGCGCTCAACGTGTTTTTGCGTAAAGCTTCATCGATGGTCTGGCTGCCGGCAATATATTCCGAATTAACTTCTCGAAGTTGAACATTTGTCTTGTTTTTGGTGAAAACAATATGCAGCGGGCTAGTCGGTTTGGATCCGACAACGGCATTGCCGTTGTCGGAGATCTTAGTAACAGTAGATCCTATTAGCATCTCGCGATTAAACAGCTCGACAGGAAACTCGAAATAAACTTTTCCATCTATTTGATGTAACGTAATTAGTCCTTTAGCTACTTTATGCTCCTTTTTAAAGAGCTTTTCGTAGTCAGTTTCCTTTTTTGCAGCTATTGCAGCTTTCTCCGTCTTATGCTTCTTGCGGGAGAATGGAAATAAGCGGTTGATTTGTGCATCTATTGTCGCACTACATGCAATAGATAGTGCTAATGCCAGAAAGAATCTTTTGTTCATATTTAAGTTGATTTGTTTTAATTAATAGCCGATAGTTGTCACATCCAGAATTTTCCCAAAACCACTATAAGAAAGTGCTTTTGAAGGATCTAGTGTTCCGATGCCGGCTTGGGTAATTGGCATTACATAAACCTTACCTTCCGAATCACTTTTTTGAGTAACAACAATGATTGCTTTGTTGTTCCAGGGTAATGGAGTAATAAAAGCAGGCATCCCTGTCATGGTACCTATATCGTTGGTATATTGGCCTTGTTGATAAAGCTTAGCCTTTGTTATTTTTTCTCCATTTGTCGGAGTAAACTTGGCAACGGTTGAAACAATCGCATTTTCTCCACTGCCATAAGTAATGGCATAAATTCCGTCTTCGGTAGCGATGTATAGTACCGATTCTTTTTGTGCGAAAAAGATCGATACAGCTTTATTTAACAACGTTTTGCCACTCTCGGGAATGATATACTTGTTTTTAGCAGAAGCCGGGACTTCAGGTGAAGTTTGCGTGTAATTTATCCAATCGTCATCCCAATAGCCTTGCTCTTCTACATATTGGCTTAGAGTATAAATCCCATATTCACCTGTTTGATCGTCTTTTAGTAGAAATGTTGCAATACTTGCATCTTCGGCAATACCTGCGGCAATGGCCGATTTGTTGAACATATCATTCGGATCAAACACACTGTTGGCCACATAAGAAGTGCAAGGAACGCCCGAACCACTACCTGAGTATGAGATGAACTGCCCTTTTGCTTTATCTAACCACACCGTATGATTATTATTTATACTTGACGATGAATTGGCTGCAATAACGTTATTGTCAACAGTATATCCCTTTGCCCCGGCATCATACCAGCCAAAAGAATTGACAGAAATAACATTAAAAGAATAGAATCCGCTACTAGTGTAGGCAAAAAATAGTTGATATCCTTTGACGAATTTCAGAAATTTAAAGCCTGCAGGTTTATAAGTTATTAAAGACTCGCTATCCGAACTGCCGTTTTGAGAGAAATCTTCGCAATTAAAGCGGGTACAATATCCGTTATCTGCTATTGCCCAAACTTGATTTAGATGTGTAGAAACCATTGTTGTATATCCTTGTACTTCATACGTTAGTGAAGTCATCAGGCCATTATAAGGAACACCATTTGCATTCTCCAGTATATTTCGATAGATTTTTTCGTCCTTCGTATAATTTAGTGTCAGGCTTTTATTCTTGATAAACGTGAAATCGGATGTTGCTCCGTCTTTGGTATCTGAAATGAGTAGCCCATCTACAAATGAGCTCTGCACATATATTTGCCAAGTACATAGATACTGTAGATTATCATTTTCCGTATCTGTTACAGTCAGTTTTAAAGTATATGGCGTAGCAGATATAGGACGGCTTATTGCATGGTGCAATTCTTTCTCTGTACTGATTATCTCATAGTCAGTATTACTATCTTTGGGAAGTTCTGTGAGTGCCCACTCATAATCTAGATTATCTTCAACACTTTTGGTTTTGACAGATATGGTAGGAACCAGATCCAACATTTCTTGATAACCTACATACAGAGTCGATGAAATACCGGTTGTGTCAATGCTCACTTCGTCGATAAGATTAGTGGCATACGTACTCTTGTCGTCATAACAAGAAGTAAGACAAATCGCACCCAGTAATGCGATAGCTATATATTTTAAATTATTTCTTTTCATAATTCTTCTTATACTAGTTTAATAACTTCTAGCAACAATCGGTTGCCCTTTCATACCACCTGCATCATGTATCAGAGGAGCATCAGGGTGTGCTTCATTGTATGCTTTAATGTAATTGGCTAACTTTAGCGCATACGATTTATAAGATTGGTCATTATATATCATGATGTATCGAGGCAAATATTTATATGAGCCGTAAGCGGCAGAATTATATTTTGTTCCGCGTGCACTATAGTCATTCCAATCATCCCACCCTAATGCTGCAACAATCGTTTTTAGGGCATTGGGACTATAATAAACCATACTCGTAGAAACAAAACTTGTAAGTGGGGTTTGAATCATCATGTTGTAGGTTCTGACATGGTTTGAGTTACTAGGCGCAGGAATGGCATTGTTCCATTGCACTGCGGCACGAATGTACTTATCGGGACCGACGGTTAAATCTTCAGAAGATTTTAAAGTCAGGAATAGTTCATAGGTTTTATTTTGCAACTCTTCTGTATTATATAACTTTAGACGTATATATCCTTTTACGCTATCAGTAGGAAGTATTGTTTCAAGAACCTCGTAAGAGCCTGCAGGAGCAGTAGACTTCTCTTCGTCAACGGTATAAGAGATATCCCGATCATGTGAAGCGGTATTTCCAATCAACATAACGGGCAAGTCATAAATAAAATATTCCGCAAAAGGATTTTCTATGAATGTGTAAGAAGCATAGAAACGGGTACCTTGAGCATCGTATCCATCTTTTTCACTCGTCACCAAATCTTTGGTTGGAAAACGGACGGCATCATAGCCTTCTTTATAATAGCCAATATCATCTTTCGTGCAGTTCGTGGTAATAATGGACAATCCTATTATTGCACATATCTTAATCGCTGTTTTTTTCATATTTATTCTCCCTTCTTTTTATTTATTGTACACGTCCTGATTGAAGTTCAAATTCAGGATAAGGTAAAACATATTGCGTATCTCCCATTTGTTCTGAATAATGAGGCATAGTAGTAGCTCCGGTACGTTTGTAATAATAAAACACAACCCCTTCCGAAAGAAATTCTTTGCGATATTCTTTCTCTATTTCACCAACGATTTCAGTTGCAGTTAATTCTTCCAGATTATTATAAACTCCACGGTTTTGTCGAATAGTGTTTAATCTGTCCATCGCTAAAGCAAGATTTGGATTAGGGCCGGTAGCATAGCACTCTGCAGCAATATAGTATATTTCGGGCAACCGAATCATAGAGACTTTGTTTTTGAAGAAGTTGTTCAGATTTCCTTGATATATTTTTAGAGGTACGTACCCCATCGTACTATTGTTTGTGCTTTGATTGAGCATCATAGAGAATCGTATATCCGAAGAAGAACCTTCGTACAGATTTATAGCATCATTAGAACCCAAAAACATCGCAGCATAATCTGTGTCTACATAATATGGATTGATGTATTTTGTTATCTTGCTCGACAGGGTTGAAACATTCAAACCAAACAGATTTTCAGAAGCCATGGATGTATTTGAGTTATTTATTGTATTAGGAGTTATAAAATAGAGATAAGTATACATTCCGTCCTGCCTTATTCCACCTTCCACTCCGGTTATTACCTCTTCGGCTGCGGCTAATGCCTTTGTTTTATTCTCACTACTGCCTTCCCATAGAAGAACACGCGCCTGTAAGGCTTTTACTGCATAATAGTTGAGATGGAGCGTGCGATCCTTATAGAATCCATCATCATTTACTTGCGCATAAAAGGATGCATCGTGTTTTCCTGTAATGGGGTCATAGTCTTTCAGTAAACCGGCGGCTTCTTCCAGGTCTGCCAATATTAGCTCTATAGTCTCTTTCCCTGTCAGTTGAGCTGTTGCATCTTTTGATAGAACTGCTACATATGGTATCGTATATTTAGCATTTAGTTCCGCACTTCTATTAGCCCAATTACCATATCCGTACAAGCGTAGCAGATCAAAGTGAGTATAAGCACGAATAGCCAATAATTCACCTTTTATGATGTGGTAATTAATATCATCTAATACAGATGCATTTTTATCTATGTACTTTAATGCTTCATCCGCATTGGCTATTACATTGTATGCTTTTGCCCAAATCCCATCGATAACAGGTACAGCATCAGCATGTTGATAGTTATAATTTTGCATTCTATAATCTACAGATGTAGTGTTATAGAGAGCTACCGGTTGAAACTGGTTAGCTAAAAGTTCAGTCAGATACCACGACAGGTTTTTGCCATAAAGTGCATCATCAGTCATCGCAATGTAACAGCCGATGAGGGATTGTTGAAATCCTGTCACTGTTTTATAATGGTCTTCCTCCCTGATTTCAGAGCCGGAGGTAACATCAAACCAATCGTTGCAAGAAGTTAATGTGAAAATTGCTACTGAGAGCAATGCTAATATCATTTTTTTCATATTTGCTCTTTTATTTAAAATGTTCCGGTTAATGAAAATGACATGTCTCTCGCAAACGGATAACTGACTCCTCTTTCTATCTTGATAGATGAGAAAGTGGCAACGTCATTCATGTAAAATGCAAATCGCAATCTCTTCATATTCAATTTCTCATAAAGAGAAGCGGGTACTTCATAATATGCACTAATTGAAGAGATGTTTAATTCACGACGATCTTGTACAAAACGAGTTGTGGCACGGGTAACTGTTTTAGAGTCGAACTTCTTATATTGAGTAACTTGTCCCGGTTTTTGCCAACGTCCAAGCAAAACTCGGCGGTCTACATTATATGTAATATCAGCATTTTCTACTCGATCTACCAGCGTATAGTTGTACATTTTGCAACCTCCTAAAAAACTCAAGGTAGCACTTAGACCGAAACCTTTGTATTCAGCAGAAAATCCGGCAGTACCTCTATACTTAGGAGTTGCATCTCCTGCAGCAATCAAGTCGGAAGAATCATACTCATACGTATAAGATCCATCTTTTTTAATATATATTTCCATACCTGTTCCGGGATCTATGCCCGCCGAAGGAACAGCCCAGATGGTATTCATAGAAAGCCCATCTTTATACATTAATACAGGAACAGAAGTTTTTGTATCTTCCGCTGCTTTTTCCATTTTTTCATTATAGGCCTTCATGCTTTCAGAAAGACTCACAATTTTGTTTTTATTGTATGCAAGAGTACCATATACATTTACAAAGCCTTGTTTGCTTTGCCAAAGTGTATAGTTTGCTTTTACTTCGTATCCGGAGTTACGAACCAATCCTAAGTTATCTTTTACTGAAGAAAAGCCTGTTGATGTAGGTATTGTAACGTCGGTCAACATATTCTTTGTATCGGCTGAGTAATAGTCGAAAGATAAATTCAGACCGACAATACGCATATCAACACCCGCATTATAATCTTTCTTCTGCTCCCATTTTAAAGCTGAGTTTGGCATGTTACTCAGATAAGCACCCGAAAAGCCTCCATATACAACACCTGTGTAATATTTGTAAGTACCGATAGCAGAATTAGTACTGAAGTTCTGATTACCTGTGAGACCAATAGAAGCACGAAGTTTGAACTGTTTCACAAACTTTAGTTGCTTCATAAACGCCTCATTGTGTAGGTTCCATCCCAAGCCGAATGACCAACTGTTAGCCCAGCGATTGTCGGCTCCATAAAGTGAAGAAGCACTTTCACGTACGGTAGCATCTGCCAAATAACGGTTCGCATAATCATAAGATGCTGCCAATAAAAAACTGGCTTGCCTGTTGATCGTTGAATAACCAATTGGGGTAACACCTTCTGCATATTGACGGGCAAAAGTGATGTCGGCCATTTGATTATTCATAAATCCTTCTGCCGTGTGTTGGTATGCCGAATATTTATCTTCTGAAACAAACGTACCTACATTTGCAAAAAGCGTATGTTTGCCAAAAATTTTATTATAATTAATATTCAAGTCTCCGGAAATGGAGTTACTTTTTCCGTTCTCCATGAGATATTTACCTCGCTTTAACTGCTCTTCCTCTGAAATATAAGTAGCAAACATAGAATGGGTTGACGGATAAAAATCATCTGCGTCATTTCTTTTCTGAGATGCCCCAAAGCGGAAAGTTGTTTTCCATGCAGGAGTCATTTGCCATTCAGCATAAAAATTATTGGTGAATTGTAAATAAGTGGAGGTGAGACTAGTACCAATTGTTGCATCGTATAAAGGATTTGCAATCTTCGTTTCCGCCCAACGCAACACTTTTCCATCTTCATCTTTTGCCTGCCAATAAGGATTCATCTTCACATAGTCACTGAATGCACCATAAGGAGAATCACTACTATTATTGGAAACAATGGAAAGAATATTCTTGAATAGAAAGTCTTTGCGGCGATAAGAGATATTTGCATCACCGGATATATTACGGCGTTCGGATCCTTTCATGGCACCGTTTATCTGATTATAAGTAACATCTAATATCGCACGTAAATTCTGAGAATTCCCTAATTCAATATTTAAATTTTGTTTATGTCCTACTCCTGTACGCAGCGGTTTAGATAGCCAATAAGTATCCAAGCCCTCTAAAGCCAGCTTTTTGCGAGCAGTATAGAGGCGGGTTAATTCCTCTTGTTTACTTAAATTGGTACTTGTATAAACACCTTCGGCGGCTTCCACTTCCAATTTTTCAAAAGCATTACATAAATCATAACTCGTTAAATCAGGCATTTCGAATGAAACGCTTCCATTGTATGTGATTCGTTGTTCGTTGCCCGATAATTGTTTGGTTTCGATAACAATCACACCATTAGCTGCTTTGGAGCCATAGAGTGCCTTTGCAGAGGCATCTTTTAGTATCGTGATGCTTTCTACACGGTTCATGTCCATATCCATCACATTTTCAGCACTCGTTTCAAAGCCATTCAAGATAAATAAAGGTTGATTGGGTTGATTTTGATAGTTACTCTTCAAGGTACTTGTTTCCGTCGTTGGGAAACTGGAAGTTCCGCGCATGGACATCGTTGGAACACTGTTCGGATCAGAGCCCATTGTCAGGTTGTCTGCAATATAAACTGTAGGATCTAGATTCTTTAAGCTCTGTAGGATGTTTTGATTGCCCACGCGCATGAGCTCTTTGCCACTAATAGTGGACGCTGCTCCTGTAAAACTCTCAGCTTTACGGGTATAAACTCCGTTGACGATAACTTCTTTTAGTTGATTATCAGCTTTCAACAAGATATTCTTTATGACGTTTCCTATGCCTTTCTCTATTTTGAGCTCTTGGGTTGACATGCCAATATAGGAGACAGTTAGCGTACAAGGCCCCGAAGGTATCTCTATAGAATATCTACCGTCATTATCTGAAATAGCAAAACGTTTTAGTTCTCTTATGACAATGTTCGCACCTGGCAATGGTTCTCCCCCCGCATCGGATACTACTCCTATAGCCAACCTATTCTTCTGTTGAAGACGTGAAATAGTAACTATATCTTTTTCAATAACATAGGTGAATCCGGTTCCTTCGAACACGCTTTCCAATACATTCTCCACTGTTTCGTTCACAACTCGGATAGTTACCGGTTTCAGTGATTTTGTTTGCTCTGTATTGTAGACGAAGCTTAATCCTGTCTGCTGTCTCAAAGCATTAAAGAAATCTTTGATAGTGGCCGATTTTAAATCCAATGTTACCTTTTTGTTCCCTTCTTCGGGCATTGCAGCAAAGGTAAACGTCGGCAATAGATACAAAGCTATCACCAGAGAAAGCTTTAGAATGCTTTCCCTACCTCTTTTTTTTCCCATTTCTTTTAAATTTAATTGTTAGTTAGATGTTATTATAACATTTCGCCCTCTTATGTAAATATTAAGGTTAGTAGTGCGGGCTATTGCTTTGAGAATGGGGTTAATACTACCATATCGATTCATGTTACCCGTGAAATGAAGTTGCTTCAAATCAGGAGAACCGAAATTGACGTTCACTCCATACCAATGCTTCAAAACGTCCATAATGCTTTCTAATGTACGGTCTTCAAAAACAAGACGTCCATTATTCCATGCTACATAAGGTTCGGTATCTACATTGCGAACCAATATATTTCCTGTCTCTTTTTCAATGCGAGCTAATTGCCCCGGTTTAATCAGTTGTTCATTAGCATTTTCATTGGGAGTAATGCTAATGCTTCCCCTAACCAATACCACTTCCGTACGTCCGGGAGTAAATGTATTCACATTAAACTCAGTTCCGTATTGCTTCACTGTACCCTCTTCTGTCACGACATAAAAGGGACGACTGTCTTTAGCTATTTTAAAATAAGCTTCTCCTTTGAGATAGACCGTACGTTTGCTGGCACTGAATTTTACCGGATAACGCAGTTCGGTATTATAATTAAGATGCACGCTGGTACCGTCTTCAAAAGTCACCCAGAATTCTCCTCCCCGCTCTGTTTCCAGTATATTTTTATCGTTTGTTTCTTTTTCATTTTCTGTTGCCGTTTCTTCTTCTTGATTGGAAGCGGCTGGATAAATGAGAGTTCCACTTTGTGATAAGGCGGTTGTTGAAGAACCAACAGTAACTTGAGAGGCTAATGTAGAGGTTAGAATCTCTTTTTTATTCCCGGGAACTAACAGTGTGGCTTTGGGCGTTCCGGGCAGTATTAAATCAGCCACTTCCACACTATTCTCTTTCTCTGAAGTCGACGAAGAATAATACCACATGCCTCCGGCTATAAGTAAAGGTAGTAAGACAATTGCTGCGTAGCGTAATAATGAAGATAGGTGCAAACGATAGATATACATTCTGTTGAAGCGACGCCATGCATGGTCAACGTCGATCTGCGAGTAAGTTTTATATCGCTTTCCGAAGGTCTCATCCATACATAGCCGATTGAACATAGCTTGGTGACTAGGTGAAGATTCAATCCAAGCTTCTAATTGCTTTCTCTCCTGGTCAGTGATAACTCCAATCAGATGCTTTGCTAACAGTTTTTCTATCTCTTTGCTTTCGCTCATAGTTGATATCTTTTTCGCTTTTATACTATAAAGACAACTAGGGATGCAAAAAGAGGTACAAGATTATTAAAAATTCTATTTATGATATGAAAAACAGATTTAATTATTCCAAAATGACATAAGTGGAAGTAGATAAAAAAGAGTTCCCATTTGCTCTTTAATGAACTGTGTAGCACGTTTCTTTTGTGTTTTCACGGTCTCTATACTTATTCCGAGTGCGAGTGCGATCTCTTCGTTCTTTTTGCCTTTCATGTGTAGTAGAAAAACTTCACGACAACGAGGAGGGAGTTGATCTATAATACGGAAAAGTAAATTATAAACTTCTTCCTCGTTGGCTTCCTCTTCCTCTGTTATTTCTTGAAAAGTAGCTGATAGATGCTTCATATAAACTGCTTCTACATTTTGGTGTTTCAAATAATTTAACGAAGCATTGCGTACAGAATTATAAAGATAAGCTCGAAAAGAAAGGAATGAAAGAAATATCATTTTTTTTTCCCACATAGTGGCAAAGAGTTCTTGTACAATGTCTTCAGAAGCTTCAGTTGTAGATAAAAAATTCATAGCATACAACACTAATGCCTTATAATATTCATTATAAAGTTTATGATAAGCTATAGGCTGCTGAGTGTTCAGATTTTCTAAAAACAAGTTATCTTCTTCATTCATTTCTTATCGTTTAGTGGCAAATATATGCATTTTATCGAATAATCAATGCTTTTTGATAGAATGAATCATAGAGATGATTAAAAGCATTTTCATATTCATTTCATGTGTGGCCTCACGAAGGTAGAACTTAGAAATTAAGAAATATGCCTTTATTTTACAAACCAGTACAGAGAATATTGTCTCAAAAGAAGGAAAAAAGGGTATCCATTACTAGTGAAAATGGGGGAAATGGTCACCATTCAAAAGGTTGGCGAGATGATTGCCGAGAAGGCTTCCCTAACGCCAAGTGATATGCACAGTATGATTCGCAACTTGATATAAACAAATCGGCATGGAGCTTTGTGCTCAAAGTGATCATTGCAGTGGCGAGTGTGGTAGCGGGTGTGTTTGGTTCGCAAACATTGATGTAGTAAACACGTAGGTGTGAGTAAAAAGAAAGTGGTTAAAGGTCATCTTATGATGATGCTTTAACCACTTTTCTTGTATTATAAGGGGTCGTGTAGGTGAGTTTGCCTTAAGCTTTCTTCAAAGCGGCAATGCTCTCTTTCAGCGAGTTGATGATGCTCTCGGCATCGGCTTGTTTCTTACGCTCCATATCGAGAACGGCAGCGGGGGCATTGCCCACAAACTTTTCATTGCTAAGCTTTTTCATCACGCCTTGCAAGAAGCCTTCTTTGTGTTTCAGCTCGGCTTCCATGCGGGTTATCTCGGCCTCAACATCAATCATATTGCCCAATGGCACTGCATATTCAGTAGTTCCTATCATGAAGGAGGCGGCACCTTCCGGCTTGACTTCTACGGAAGTAATGGACGAAAGGTTACACATCTTAATGATAACGGCATTGAGCTCTGCCACTGGATTGTTTCCCACCATTTGCAGCTCGAGAGTTTCTTTCTGTGCAATGTTTTTCTGCATACGGATGGTACGGATGTTACTGATCACCTCTTTTGCTATTTCAAACTGTTGCACAAAAGGAATATCTACATAGGTATCCATGGACAAGTACTGAACCATAATACTTTCGCCTTCTTCGCGGGGGTACATCTGTTGCCAGAGTTCTTCGGTGATGAAAGGCATAAACGGATGAAGAAGTTTCAACAGGTTATCTAAGTAACAGATGGTTGCATCGTACACCGTAGAGCTAATGGGTTGCCCGTAAGCGGGTTTAATCATTTCGAGATACCACGAAGAGAACTCATCCCAGAAGAGTTTGTAAACGGCCATCAAGGCTTCACTCAAGCGGTATTTAGTAAAGAGATCGGCCATCTCGGCGGCAACTTCGTTTTGCTTGGAGTCAAACCAGTGAATAGCTAGTTTAGAGGCTTCCGGAATCTCCACTGTTGCATCTACTTCCCAACCTTTAATCAATCGGAAGGCATTCCAGATCTTATTATTGAAGTTACGTCCTTGTTCGCAAAGGGCATCATCAAAAAGAATATCGTTTCCGGCAGGTGCAGCAAGCATCATACCCATACGCACGCCGTCGGCTCCAAACTGAGAGATGAGGTCGAGCGGATCGGGAGAGTTACCGAGTGATTTAGACATCTTGCGTCCTTGCTTATCGCGTACGATACCGGTGAAGTAGACGTTCTTAAACGGCATCTTGCCTTCGTATTCGTATCCGGACATGATCATGCGGGCTACCCAGAAGAAGATGATATCGGGACCGGTCACAAGATCGCTGGTGGGATAGTAATAGTTGATCTCTTCGTTGCCGGGATTGTTGATGCCATCGAACAAGGAGATGGGCCACAACCAGGAAGAGAACCATGTATCGAGGCAGTCTTCGTCCTGACGGAGATCGGCCATCGTGAGAGAGGCGTTTCCGGTTTTCTCTTGTGCCAATCGGAGTGCTTCGGCTTCGGTCGTTGCTACCACGTAGCCTCCTTCGGGAAGGAAGTAGGCAGGTATGCGGTGTCCCCACCATAACTGGCGACTGATGCACCAGTCTTTGATGTTCTCCATCCAGTGGCGGTAGGTGTTTTTGTATTTAGCCGGATAGAACTTGATGTCGTCGTTCATCACGGGTTCAAGGGCAATCTTGGCTAGGTGCTCCATCTTCAGGAACCATTGCATAGAGAGTTTGGGCTCAATCACCACGTTGGTACGTTCGGAATAGCCTACCTTGTTGGTGTATGCTTCCACCTTCTCCAACAGATCGGCGGCTGCGAGATCTTTCTCTATCTGCTTGCGCACGTCAAAACGATCTTGACCAACATAGAGTCCGGCAGCTTCGCTCAGTGTTCCGTTATCATTGAAGATGTCGATGGTCTGGAGGTTGTACTTCTCGCCAAGCATATAGTCGTTCACATCGTGCGCAGGGGTTACCTTGAGGCAACCGGTACCAAACTCGATATCCACATAGTCATCTTCAATCACAGGAATGACACGGTTGACCAGCGGAACAATCACTTTCTTCCCTTTGAGGTGTTGGTTCTTGGGGTCGTTGGGGTTGATACACATCGCAGTATCGCCCATTATGGTTTCGGGACGGGTCGTTGCCACAACAGCATATCCGTCTTCGCCCTGAATCTTATAACGTAAGTAGAACAGTTTACTGTGCTCTTCTTTGTAGATCACTTCTTCATCGGACAGAGCGGTGAGGGCCTGCGGATCCCAGTTGACCATGCGCACGCCTCGATAAATCAAGCCTTTCTTGTAAAGGTCGACAAAGACTTTGAGCACACTTTCGCTACGTACCTCATCCATGGTGAAGGCTGTACGATCCCAATCGCACGATGCACCGAGCTTGCGAAGTTGTTTCAAGATGATGCCACCATGTTCGTCTGTCCATTCCCAAGCATGCTTTAGGAATTCATCGCGAGTAAGATCGGCTTTCTTAATACCCTGAGCAGCCAAGCGGTTCACTACCTTTGCTTCGGTAGCAATGGAAGCATGATCTGTTCCGGGTACCCAACAGGCATTCTTGCCTTCCATGCGGGCACGGCGAACGAGAAT
Source organism: uncultured Bacteroides sp. (assembly GCF_963666545.1). Taxonomy (NCBI): domain Bacteria; kingdom Pseudomonadati; phylum Bacteroidota; class Bacteroidia; order Bacteroidales; family Bacteroidaceae; genus Bacteroides; species uncultured Bacteroides sp. The sequence continues at coordinate 1,532,697 of NZ_OY762899.1, forward strand.
ATCTTGAATGGTATTATTTAGCATGTGTCCCATGTGCAACACACCGGTTACGTTAGGCGGAGGGATGACGACAGTATAGGGTTCACGGCCATCGGGTTTAGAACTGAATAATCTATGTTGCATCCAATACTGGTACCACTTCTCCTCTACGTCAGCGGGGTTGTACTTACTTGCTAATTCCATTTTAATATATCTGTTTATGATTAATTGCTACTAGAATGAATTTACTACACACCATTCAGGGTGTAATGGGCGCAAAATTAATAAATAAAACACCAAATCTTGCTACTCGGAACCTGTTTCTGTAATCTGAAAAGCAATTTAAACCTTCTTCTCTCTCCCCTCCTCTCTTCTCTCTCCTCCGTTATCTGTTATCTGAAAAGCAATTTAAAGCCTTCATCTATAGCGATTATGCGAAATAATTGCATATTTTTGTCCCTACAATAGTGTTTAAGGATTAGATGAAGCGAAGCCGGATTATACGATATGTTCTCTTAGTTCTTCTTTTATTGACGGTATGGGTTACGCAGCATACTCCGGCAATGGGCGAAGGATATGCACGCTTGGTCTATCCTGTCATTGCGCTTTGCCTCTCTTCGTTCTCCCGCTTTGTCCCCTTCTCGTTCGGCGATCTGTTTATCACACTAAGCGTTACCGGAGTGATTCTCTATCCCATATACGGACGATACAAGAAGGTGCGATGGGGAAAAATTTTACTGCGTGACGTGGAGTATCTGCTTTGGGTGTACGTGTGGTTCTATCTGGCTTGGGGATTAAATTATTCGCAAAAGAACTTTTATCAACGCACGGGAACGGAGTATGTGAAGTATAGTCCGGAGACTTTCAGGGAATTCACAAAGGAGTATGTTCAGATCTTAAATGAGGCGTATGTGCCTGTAGATGCTATAGACAAAGTGGTGGTGGCCAAAGAGATTAGCTTGGGGTATAACAGGATGTATGATTCCCTGGGAGTGAACCGCCCGTTTACTTCTGCACCAAAGGTGAAAGCCATGATGTTCAGTTGGGCCAGTTCGGCGGTGGGAATCACAGGATACATGGGGCCGTTCTTCTGCGAGTTTAACCTGAACAAGAATTTGCTTCCTGTAGATTATCCGTCAACGTATGCGCATGAATTAGCACACTTCTGGGGCATCACCGGTGAAGCGGAGGCTAACTTTTATGCTTATCAGATCTGCACCCGGTCGACAAACGCGAAGGTGCGCTTTAGTGGTTATTTCTCGGTATTCAACCACGTGATGAGAAATGCGAAAGGGTTATTGGCGGAAGCGGATTATAAGGAGTTGGCGGACTTGGTGCGCCCCGAGATAAAAGAGTTGGCCGAGAAGAATTACAAACACTGGATGGCCATGTACAACCCGCTTATAGGCGATGTGCAAGACTGGATATACGACCTCTATCTGAAGGGAAACAAGATAGAAAGCGGACGAAAGAATTACTCGGAGGTAGTGGGATTACTAATCTCCTGGAACGAGAAAACAAAAATAGAAGATCTTAGAAGAATCATTATTAAAAATAAATATGCACACTAGAGAAGAAAAGATGGAGGCCTACGGGCGTTTCCTCGATATATTGGACGAGCTGCGGGTGAAGTGTCCCTGGGACAAAAAACAGACCAACGAGAGTCTGCGCCCAAATACGATTGAAGAGACATACGAGCTTTGTGACGCACTGATGCGTGATGACAAAAAGGAGATATGCAAGGAACTGGGCGACGTGTTGCTGCATGTGGCTTTCTATGCGAAGATTGGTTCGGAAACGGGCGATTTTGACATGAAGGATGTATGCGACCGCTTGTGTGAGAAACTGATTTATCGCCATCCACACGTGTTTGGTGAGGTAAAGGCGGAAACCGCCGGACAGGTATCCGACAATTGGGAACAATTGAAGTTAAAAGAGAAGGGCGGCAACAAGAGTGTGCTGAGCGGAGTGCCTGCTGCCCTGCCCTCACTGATCAAAGCATACAGAATACAGGACAAAGCCCGCCACGTTGGATTCGACTGGCAGGAGAAAGAGCAAGTATGGGACAAGGTAAAAGAGGAGTTTGATGAATTGCAGGTAGAGATTGCCGACATGGACACGGATAAGGCGGAAGCTGAATTTGGCGATCTGTTCTTTAGCATCATCAATGCTGCCCGTCTTTATGGCATCGATCCGGACAATGCACTGGAACGGACCAATCAAAAATTCATTCGTCGTTTCAACTATCTGGAAGAACGCACCATCAAAGTGGGTAACAATCTGAAAGACATGACGCTCGAAGAGATGGATGTCATCTGGAATGAAGCAAAAAAATTGGGGCTATAAGCATAGTCCCAATTTTAAAAATCGTATTGTATTTTCTTCTTATTGGCTCACCTGGCCCGAAAAGTCAATGCCACCTGCGGGAGTATTCTGATCTTTATCAAACATAGGAGCATACACCCCATCCGGCAGATCGTAAAGCACAAAATTATTGCAGCGACGGGCAGCGATCACCTTATCGGTCAGTGCAGTATTAATGGCCGAAGCAGCCATGTCAACAAGCGCGCCAAGCAACCCGGCGTTACCTCCGGAGTTGATACTTGTATCCACGACAAGTGTACCTTTGCGATTAAATAGTATCTCGTTGCTGCTTGTCGACTTCAAGATGTATTCGATCTCTACGGTAATGGTACTGCCAATAGCCGATTTACTCCACTTGTTTATCACCGTGAACAAGGCCACATCAGCACCAAAAACATTTTTGAAAGGAGCGAGATTCCCCTCCAGATACAGTTCGCTATCATAAGCACTCTCACTCTTCAACAAGTCCATAGCCAAAAACGGAGAGATAACATAATATCCTTTTTCGCAAAGCGGAACCATCATGGAAGTGTAGAAATATTCTTTCGCCTCTACATTGACAGTTTTATTAATAGGAGGCATCACCAAGATAGTAGTCGGTTTATCGGCGTACATCTTAGGGTAATTCTTACCACGCGTTAAATCGCTGGTAGTGCCACATGAAGCAAACAGCGTTGCTATGAGTGCAAAATAGATGATCTTTTTCATTTTGAGAATTGATTAATGAGACGATCCATAAAGGTTTTCGATTCGGGATAGAGCTCTTTCTCTTTTTGAAGCATGGCAAGACCTTCATCTTTCTTGCCGTTCTGAAGTAGAAAATAGCCATACTCGGCACAAATGCCCGGGGGAACAACCCGACGAGAACCCTTTGGCCTGTTAATCATATCTTCATACGTTTTTATCAACTCCTCTTTGGCCTCAGGAGTCTGTTTCTTATAATATTTATAGGATGCATCTACATAATTATCCCAACCGTACAAGGCTGGGGTAGTAGTGGTACATGAAGTAAAAGCCGTAACTACAAGGAGCAATAAAAGATACTTTCTCATGGCAATGTAATCTTTTTGGTTTCTTGAGTAGATAGGAATAGCGTGCGTTCAAAAAGGATTCTACCATTCTGCTTCACCACCACATGACGTTTTCCGGTAGCTATGGCATACGTATTTCCTTTTACATTAAACTTCTTCTCTTTCACCACCGTTGCATCAAATGCCGTTGAACCATCAACAGTAACGCTAACCGGAGCTTTATATTCATTCGTAGATACAAAATACAAATATGCTTGATCTGACAATCCCTGAGTGGAAGCAACATTGCCGACTTTACAGCCTGTAAAGGCCAGGCACAGGCTTAGAAAAAAGCCTAGAATTAGTTTCGTTTTCATTATTTAATCTCCTCTATAAAATAGTCCTGCAATTTTGTTCCATCTATATTTCCTTCTTTGAGGCTGACAATGGAATACTCTGTTTCGGGAGTATCTCCGCCAACAGAAACGACTTCCACTTTGCCCACCGTTTTGCCGGGTAGCTCAATATTAATCCCTGTCTGAGGATTCTTCACCGTTTTACCCTTGGTCTTCACCGCAAAAACATCTCCTGCTGAAATACCTTGTGTTGCTCCGCCCGACACAATAATCGCATCGGTATCATAAGAAAGGAAGTAGGCCCTCCAAGGCTTATTGGTACATTTATTAATGATGTTCTCCACCAACTGAGAGATAGCCGCCGAAATAGCTTTGTCGCTAAGGGTAGCATCAAAATCAGCTCGTCCGCCAACCCCCATTGTCGATTTGGTTTTCAGCTCAGCATCCCCTTTGGCTTCGTCCGAATAGATAATCAAGCCGGTAGAAACATCCACCAAACGAATACTTACGGCAGCTTCCACCATCTGAGTTTTTGTGGTAGAGAAGATTTTCACATCACCCACGTTTTTACGTCCGAATTGAGTGATAGAACCAATAATCATATAGTCGGCTCCGATCTTCTGAAAGCCATCCGGAGAAGCACTCGCTTCAGCAAGAAGTTTAGTCATATCGTTGCGCTCCAGAAGAAGAAACTTTCCGGAAGCAGCCAACTTAGCCGATAAGATATCCAGCGCTTGCTTACCCATCGGATCGTTCTCTTTGTCATAAAACAGCCCCTTGGCATACTGAGTTTCATTAGAGAAACGCCCGATAGCCACTTTTCGTTTAAGGGCTTTACCTGTGTCTGTCTGTGATGTCGCAGATTCTACTTCTACAACTTTACGTTGTGCTTGTATTCCGCAGGCAACGCAGATAAACAATAGAATAAAAAAACTTCTTTTCATACGTTTTCCTTTTTAGAATAGTTATTACACTGGCAAAATAAATATATAAATTCCATATATCCGAATCTTTCTAAGAAAAACATACGACAAGGCATAAAAAAAACCGGAAATATATCCCGGTTCTCTGTATTTTGTAATAAGAAGAGTTAATCCCTTCCGCGGGGCCTTTCTTCTCTTCGATTCATACCTTTTAGTAGTTCACGATGAAAGCGCATCTCGGCTCTTTGCACCAAGTAGATCTTCCGGGAAGATAGAATACCCTTAAATCGTTGAAAATAAGCTTTTTCAAGTTTATCGGAAGCGATTCGCAGATCATATACTTTAGTAATAATTTCATCATATTGAGCTTCCGTAGTCTTGGGGTCTCTACCCTTACGGATTAATTTCCATACCCGGTCATTAATATCTTTCATCTTGTCTTGCAACTCAAAATAAACGGGGAAGAAAGCATTAGCTTCTTCGTTCGTCAGGCCGGCATCTTCTGTGATAAAGGCTTGTTGTTTGGCCTTAAATTCATCAGGAGTAAGGTGCTGATCATTATCTTCTATTCCCCATGCCTGAGAAACAGAGGCAGTAAATAAAAATAATAGAATAATTAATTTTTTCATTTTATCAAAATCCGTTTAGTTATTTATTCTGCATCCGTTAGGTAAACATACAAAGAATAATCGTCCATCATAGAATGATCGAGTACCACATCAATATATTGATCGGAAACAGGCTCTGTTGTTTCAGTTTCAGCCGCTATCGTTTTATCTTCTACGGATTTATTGTCAGACGAAGCAACTCTAATGATAAGAGCAGCTCCAACAAACATAGCTGCCATGTATAGCCACGGCTTTACTTTGTCCCACCTAGTGGGTTCCTTCATCGTAAACGCAGACTTTTGTTTTTCCGGAAGCTTACTCATCACCTCTGAAGTAAGATTCTCAAAGTAACCTTCGGGAACCGTAAAATGGTTGTCCGTGCCCACTTTTCTCAATATTTTATCTTCTTCTTTCATTCTTTATTCTCCTTCTCTCTTGTTGTTTAGATGCTCTATTACTTAAAAGGTTTAATCCGTTTCCTCTAAAAACTTTTCTATCTTCTTCACCGCATGATGATAAGACGCTTTTAAAGCTCCCACAGATGTACCGAGAATGTCCGACATCTCTTCGTATTTCATTTCCTGATAATATTTCAAGTTAAAAACCAAACGTTGTTTTTCCGGTAAGGAAAGAAGAGCCTTTTGGAGCAATAATTCGATGCGGTCTCCTGAGAAATAAGGGTCACTTTCCAGTTTCTGATCAACCATCACTTCAGGATCGTCAATATCAACCGTATTCGTCGCACGCTGTTTATTCAGGAAAGTAAGGCATTCATTGAGCGCAATGCGGTAGAGCCAGGTAGAAAGTTTTGCCTCCGCACGGAAGTAGTCAATATTGATCCAGGCTTTAATAAATGTATTTTGAAGTATGTCGTTAGCATCATCATGAGAAAGCACCATGCGTCGAATCTGCCAGTATAGCTGCTCGCTATACTCTGCAACAATCATCTCAAATCCTTTCTTCTGGGTGCTTTCCTCTTGAAGAAGCGCCAGAACTTCTCGTTCACTATAAGAATTCATAGACTCAGCATTCGCATAATATCTTTCATTTTACAAGTATCTTGAAGCTCACTTTATAACGATCTTCCTTACTACATTCGATACTTTCAAAATGTAATATCCTTTAGCCAGGTTTAAGCCAATCGTCTTATCGGCAGAATCCAGACGAATTGAAACAACTTTTATCCCGACAACATCATATATTTCCATCAAAGAGCCGGGCGCCACGTTCTGCACATGAAGCGTCGTTCCCGTCACACTGAGAATAATCGGAGACTGCAAATCTTTAGAAGATTGTAGTTTGGGCTCTTCTTTGGCAAATGCCACAGAAAAAGACAGAAAGCTAAATAAGAGAATGGACGAAAACAGTTTTTTCATATACACCTTTTAAATTTTACTATTGCTGACAAATATACATTCTTATCCCTTCAAATAGTTGAGTTTTTGATCTTTTAACACGAATAGTGGTTGCAAAATGTTTCAGATGAAGGGTTATATTTGAACACAAAGTCCCTCTTTAGCCAATATTGTTGACGGGAAAACAGCGGATGCTTCACGAAGCAGAAGTTCTTCATCCTCATACCTGGCGGAGAAGTGACCTATCACCAGCTTCTTAACTCCGGCTTCTCTGCCAATAAAAGCGGCTTGTTCCGCTGTAGAATGGTAAGTTTCGCGTGCGCGGGCCAACTCGCTCTGTGCGAACGTTGCTTCATGAAAAAGTAAATCAACTCCTTTCACCTGCTCAATGATTTTTTCCCGAAAGATGGTGTCAGAGCAATAAGCATACCTACGCACAGGATCGGGCGGTGTCGTCAAACGAGTATTGGGCACAACAACGCCTTCGGGAGTTACATAGTCCGCTCCATTCTTTATGCGGTTAATTTCGTAAAGTGGAACTTCATAAAAATCAATCATATCTCGAAGAATATGGTTCAAACCCGGTTTCTCGGCAAACAGAAAGCCACAACAGGGAATGCGGTGCTGCAAAGGGATGGTCGTTACTGTAACAGAGCGATCCTCATAGATTAAGGATGGTTGTTTTGTATCAAACTCACGGAATATCACTTTGTAAGACAGGTTACGACAAAAAAAGTCGAGCATCGGGGCAAACAATTCCTCAAGCCCTTTTGGAGAATGGATATACAGTTCGGCGGTACGTCCTAGCAGACTGAAAGTAGAAATCAGTCCGAGCAGTCCAAAACAGTGATCGCCATGCAAGTGAGAGATAAAGATCTGATTCAGACGAGAAAACTTCAATCGCGATCTGCGAAGTTGCATCTGAGCTCCTTCACCACAATCAATCATAAAAAGCTTATCCCGCATGTTCACGACTTGTGATGTAGCAAAATGACGTGTAGTGGGCAGTGCAGAGCCACAACCAAGAATATGTAATTCAAATTTCTCCATAATTTTAGTTCTAAAGGAAACAAAGGTATAAGAAAAGAAGCACAAACAAGTGCATAAGCAACAAAAAAAGCTGCCGCTTACGAGCGACAGCTTTTTTATACAGTATATTAAAATCTGAAAAGATTCTTACTTTCCTGATTCCATTTGTTCTTTCAAAGCGGCAAGAGCGTCAATGTCACCCAAGGTAGTAGAAGCAGCTTGATTCTGAATAGATGGAGCTGATTCTTCTTTCCTATTATTGTTACTATTGTTGTTGTTAGAAGAAGTATTTGCCTTCTTCGTTACAGTTCTCTTCTCTGCTCTTTCTTCCGACTTAGCAACATCTTCAAAGATACGGCTGTGAGAAAGAATAATTCTCTTAGCATCTTTGTTGAATTCAATCACTTTGAACTCCATTTTTTCGTCAAGTTGAGCTTGAGTTCCGTCTTCTTTAACCAAATGTTTTGGAGTTGCAAAACCTTCAACGCCATAAGGAAGAGCTACAACAGCACCCTTATCAAGCATTTCGATGATTGTTCCTTCGTGTACAGAACCTACAGTAAATACTGTTTCGAATACATCCCAAGGATTTTCTTCCAATTGCTTGTGACCAAGGCTCAAGCGACGGTTGTCTTTGTCGATCTCCAATACTTGAACATCGATATCCGCACCAATCTGAGTAAACTCTGATGGATGTTTCACCTTCTTAGTCCAAGAAAGATCTGAAATATGGATTAATCCGTCAACACCTTCTTCAATTTCTACGAATACACCAAAGTTAGTAAAGTTACGAACCTTAGCAGTATGCTTAGAACCTACAGGATACTTCTCTTCGATTGTTTCCCATGGATCTTGTTTCAATTGTTTGATGCCCAAAGACATTTTGCGTTCTTCACGATCAAGGGTCAAGACTACAGCTTCAACTGTATCAGCAACCTTCATGAAATCCTGAGCAGAACGTAAGTGTTGTGACCAAGACATTTCTGAAACGTGAATCAAACCTTCAACACCTGCAGCTATTTCAATAAATGCGCCGTAATCAGCCATAACAACAACTCTACCTGAAACCTTATCTCCTACTTTCAAGTTAGGATCAAGAGCATCCCATGGATGTGGAGTAAGTTGTTTCAAACCTAGAGCAATACGTTTTTTCTCGTCATCAAAGTCAAGAATAACAACGTTCAACTTCTGGTCTAGTTCAACCACCTCTTTCGGATCGCTTACGCGGCCCCAAGAAAGATCAGTGATGTGAATCAAACCGTCTACGCCACCAAGGTCGATGAATACACCGTAAGAAGTGATATTCTTAACTGTTCCTTCAAGAACCTGACCTTTTTCGAGCTTACCGATAATTTCTTTCTTCTGTTGTTCCAATTCAGCTTCAATAAGAGCCTTGTGAGATACAACTACGTTTTTGAATTCCTGGTTAATTTTAACCACCTTGAATTCCATAGTCTTTCCAACGAATACATCGTAGTCGCGGATAGGTTTCACATCAATTTGAGAACCCGGCAAGAATGCTTCAATGCCGAATACGTCAACAATCATACCACCCTTCGTGCGGCACTTGATGAATCCCTTGATAATTTCTTCATTTTCCAGAGCAGCATTAACACGATCCCAAGAACGAGTAGCGCGTGCTTTTCTGTGAGACAATACTAATTGTCCTTTTTTGTCTTCTTGGTTTTCGATGTATACTTCTACAGTATCACCAACCTTCAAATCCAAATTGTAACGGAACTCATTCAAAGGAATGATACCGTCTGATTTGTAACCGATGTTAACAACAACTTCACGTTTGTTCATCGCGATTACAGTACCGTCAACAACCTCTTGGTCATTCACTTTGTTAAGCGTAGCATCGTAAGCGTTTTCTAATTCTTCGTGGCTAGCACCAACAAAGATCTCACCGTTTTCATACGCATCCCAATTGAAATCTTCAATCGGAGCAATGTTTTTTAAATTTTCCATTAATAAATAATCGTTAAAAAGCTTTAATTGAGTAAGACATTATATTTAAATAAACTCTAAATCGGGCGCAAAGATAGTATTTATTTCCTTGAAGGACAAGGATTTTCGACAAATTAGTTCTTCAAATAATAGTTTATCGTCGTTACTACCCGGATATTCTTTATAAAAGGGGTATTTGCATCCCTGTCAGAGATCGTAAACTGCCCTTGGGAGGCATCTCTTATTTTACCCAGCTCACTTTCAGAATCGTGCGCAAATTTGTCGGCTGATACGCGCGCATTTTTGGTTGCTTCCTCTATCATCTGAGGTTTCACTTTATTTAGGCCCGTGAATTCATACACCACACTATAACGATAATCACCACCGGCAATAGCAATACCTTGCTTCAGTAATTCAGACTGCTCAGACATCAGTTTGCGTACTTTAAGTACATTCTTTGACGTTACAGTTATCACAGAAGTAGCATTATATCGATAAACCGAGGGAGTCGAGTTATATCTTTCGGCTTGCATATCAAGTATTTCAGAAGGTGCGATGGTTATTTCTCCTTCTGCAATGCCATTCTTTTTCAGAAAAGCAACAATCAATTTATTTTTGGCATTCATGGTATTGTAAAGAACAAGCAAATCATTACCCAATTCTTTATACATCAATGGCCATATCACTTTATCAGCCTGTACTTCCATTTCTGCAAGTCCTTTCACACTGACAACCCGATCTTTGTCTCTAAACCCTGTTATACCAGTCTTTATCTGGTATCCAACTAAAAATAAACCAATAGCAATAAGTAATGCTTCAATTCTCCAGTTTTTCATATTAATCAGTATTTAAAACAATAAAACATTCATCTATTTAGTAAAAAGTCTAGCGATTGAATAACTCGAAAGTGAATTTGCAACCAACCTGAGAAAACTTGCCGTTTACATTGCTAACAAAAACACCTAAATCAAAAATATGTGTACCGATGCCATAACCAAATTCCAAATACGGTTTTAAATGCGGCACCACCAAAACACTGGCGTATAAACGCTCATTGAGCACATTACGACTATATTTTACAATATGAGGCAACATCAAAAAAGGAGCTTCATAAGTAAAATGTCCTCTAACGTATTTTCGAGAAGAGTTATACCAACGCCTATCAAGCAATTGAAAGACACCGCCAATATCATCATTCCAACCTATTGGAAGATTACTCTTACTGAAATTAGCAAAATCGACAAAATACATTTGTTTTTGATCTGTAAATGCTCCACAGCCAAAACGCCAATAAATACTTCGCATCAAACCAATGGAGCGTTGATGTTGAATATCCAATTCAAATCTTTCATATTGTCCGGAACTATTAAAAACGCCTTTAATCCCACGCTCCCAGTCGACTGAAAAAGTAGGATAATCTGAATAAAGATTTACTTTCCGATCTCCGTTCATATAATAGTATTGACCCGGCGTCCAATCCAATCGGACTCTAGGTGCAAAACTGACGTATCTATTTTTAATCTTAGTACCGAGAATTAAAGAATCAATAGGAGCCAGATTTGAACTTTGAATAGCACTCCTCCTGTGCGCCGATAATCCTAAACTTAATGTCAACCCGTTCGTTATCTCAAGGCTGTGACTAAAGTTCAAGTATAAATCACGGAAATAGGCTAATTGGATTTTATTAAAATCGAAAATACTGTCAGGAATGCTTTCCAGTTCATCAAGCACATCACTGCTATAAATCCGGTTACCATTACCAAAACTAAGATGGACCGCCGCTTTTTTACGTGGCCAGTAATCAAAATCGGAATTGGCAGACCAATACAGTTCCTTTCGCTTAAAGTTATAACCAACCTTGGGGACAACACTCAGTAGCCTATCGCCCGCAAAAAGACGATTATATTTGAATGCCTGTCGATAAGACACACCATCGTTTCCACTATAACTAAGAAGAAACGGATTGATTATCGGAGAACATTTAATCGTTCCCATCCGAAGGATGTTTACAGAATACTTGCTCGTAAGAAAATCCCCGGCTTGTCCGAACACTGCCCATCTTTTAGTCTCAAACGGAATATTATGCATCAATGTATCGTTACGCAACTCAGATTCTTTGTATAACCGTTTTTCGTCTTCTGATAACTTAATCGGCCGTAACCTTTTAAAAGGCAAGCTATCCACACTAAAAGCATTCGTGTCACACTTCAGCGTATATGATTCCGTCAAGTCATAGACCTTCTTTTCTTTCTTATATCGATGTTGTACTTGTTGATATTCAATTGAATGGTAATTTAATAGAGCCGTATAGTGACTTTCAACAACATTCCATAAAAAGCGGAACGTCGTGTTTACATCATAGCGAACCGGAAGAAATTCATTATCCGCCCCCACATCTCCCATCTTTATGAGATTATCAAAAAAGCGATATTCTGATCTGCCCGCAAAATAAATCTCACGCACACTCCACACATCATTACTCACGATCATATACCCATTCACCAATTGGTAACTTCGACTTTTAGGGGCAAATTCTATTCGATAGCTAACCTTCCCCGAATCAACTAAAATGGAATCAATCCGGTAAGAATAATATCTTCGACCATTTGGAGCAAGCGGAGATAACAATTTCTTATGGAATAAGGTTGCTGAATAGACATGAATATGAAAATAATCAGCGATATCTGCGCCAAAATCATCCATGTTTTTTACTGTACCAAGGCAAGCTTTTAACTTCTGATCATAAATACCCGGAGCCGTAAAATGCAAATCGGAAGATGACTCCACGATATATTTGCGTACATTCTTTTCCATTCTAAACATAAATGGAACAAAACGTAGCAATTCATTCTTCTTTTTAACATTTACTTTCCCCTTCACATATACATCAGCCTTATACTCACCAATCATTTTTTCATAAAACGGAGCATAAAGCATCAGCTTATCCAAGATAGAATCGACAGACACAACTTTAGGTTTATAGGAAGAAGAAGCATCATCAGCCATGCTTCTTTGAGAAAAGAAGAACAGAAAGAAGACGCAAATCCATATAAATATATATTGTTTCAATCGAGAAAGCTTTTTGTTATGACAAATATAGAAAAATTAGCTGAAAACTATTTTTCGAATCTGTTAATACATTCTTTTTTAAGTAATAATAAGAGTAATCGTGAACGATTCTTTAAGAATAAATTAATTGCTATCGAGAATAAATTCTATTTGTAAAGCATGGATGATTATTATTTGCCAAATAACATTCGAACGGAAAGATTACATAAAAGAGCACTTTCTCGAATAATCTTTTCCCTTTTTGCTTATTCTTTCCATTTTTTCTTCCTACATTTGTGCTTTATAACACAGTTTTGCAGCACTCATGGTAAAGATTAATTTGTCAGACATAGTTGTTTCAGAATATATTGCCGATATGTGGGCTCCTTTAAATGCTGAGCAGAGAGAGTTCTTGGCCAATAATTTCACTCTACAAAATTATAAAAAAAACGAGACCATTTATTGTGAAGGCGAAGTTCCAACTCATTTGATGTGCCTTCTAAATGGGAAGGTTAAAATCTATAAAGACGGAGTCGGTGGACGAAGCCAAATTATCCGCATGGTAAAACCTGTGGAATATTTTGGATACCGCGCTTACTTTGCCAAAGAAGATTACCTTACCGCTGCTGCTGCGTTTGAGCCCTCTACCATCTGCCTGATACCAATGAGTGCAATCACAACACTCATTGAGCAAAATAATAACTTAGGTTTATTTTTCATCCAACAATTAGCCAGAGATTTAGGCATTGCTGATGAAAGAACAGTGAACCTTACCCAGAAGCATATTCGGGGAAGACTAGCCGAATCTCTTTTATTCTTGAAAGAAAGTTATGGACTCGAAGAAGATGGATCTACACTAAGCATCTATCTCTCGCGCGAAGATTTGGCCAATTTATCAAACATGACAACCTCGAATGCCATCCGTACGCTATCACAATTTGCCACCGAGCGTTTGATAACCATTGACGGAAGAAAGATAAAGATTATAGATGAAGAAAGAATAAAAAAAATTAGTAAGATAGGATAAGTCTTACATTTCTTATATTTGCAATTATTACTTAACACAATTTTGTACCATGAAAAAAGGAATCTATTTCCTTCTTTTGTTCTGCCTGTTCATCACCCCCGAATACAGCCAGGCAAAAGAAGTCGTGAATGAGTATAATCTCGTTCCATTACCCAACAAACTCACTCCACAAAAAGGCCGTTTCAAGTTAACGGATAAAGTAGTCATCATCATCCCCGGTCTGCCGGAGGTGAAAGCGATTACAGATAGCCTGATAGCTCGTATAAAAATGACGAGCGGAATCTCATTAAAGTATGCTGAGAAAAAAAACGCGAAGATACCAAGTATTGAGTTCACCCTGCAATCCGGATTTGCCAACGAAGGATACAAATTAAACGTATCTCCTAAAGGTATAAACATTGCAGCATCAAAAGCGAACGGTCTCTTTTATGCCTTACAGAGCATTTATCAACTGATGCCTCCGGCTGTATATGGTAACAAGTGCATCACACAAGAAAATTGGTCAATCCCTGCGGTAGAAATAGAAGACGCACCTCGTTTTTCTTATCGGGGACTGATGTTGGATGTTGCCCGTCACTATTCACCGGTAGAATACATCTACAAGTTTATTGATATGCTGGCTATCCATAAGATGAATACCTTCCATTGGCATCTAACGGAAGATCAAGGATGGAGAATCGAAATAAAGAAGTACCCTAAACTGACCGAAATTGGTTCTAAACGTGATGAAACTCTAGTAGGATACTATTTCGAGAATTACCCTCAAATATTTGATGGCAAGGAACATGAGGGATATTACACGCAACAACAGATTAAAGATATCGTAGCTTATGCGGCAAGTAAGTTCATCACTGTGATTCCGGAAATAGAAATGCCGGGACATGCATTAGCTGCCATAGCATCTTATCCGGAACTATCATGCACACCGGATAGCACGTATAAAGTAACAGGAACGTGGGGCGTTTTCGAACAAGTGTATTGCCCCAAAGAGGAGACTTTCAAATTCTTGGAAGGAGTCTTGGATGAAGTAATGGAGCTCTTCCCTAGCCCATACATACACATCGGAGGAGACGAATGCCCCAAAACGGCTTGGATAAAGAGTGAACATTGCCAAGCGCTGATAAAGGAATTGGGACTCAAAGATGACTCGATCGCCAACCTCGTAGATGGAAGAAAACATTCAAAGGAAGAAAAGCTTCAGAGTTACTTCATCACCCGAATGGAGAAATACATCAATAGCAAAGGACGGAATATTATCGGTTGGGACGAAATATTGGAAGGTGGACTGGCCCCCAATGCAACCGTGATGTCGTGGCGTGGAGTGGAAGGCGGAATGAATGCTGCAAAAGCCGGACATGACGCCATCATGACACCCGGTGCTTATGTGTATCTGGATAGTTATCAGGAAGATCCTGAATTTGCTCCAACCACAATTGGAGGCTATACGACATTAAAGAAAACATATAGCTACAACCCGGTGCCGGAAGATGCTGATGAGTTGGTAAAGAAACACGTGATTGGTTTACAAGGAAATATATGGACTGAGTACATGCAAACGAATGAGCGTAGAGATTATCAAGCATTTCCACGGGCTGTTGCCATAGCGGAAACAGCTTGGACATTGAATCAAAATAAGAGTTGGAATAGTTTCCGGCAACGTATGGCGGGTGATTTTCAACGAATGAATGTGATGAACGTGAAAGCCTGCCAAAACTTCTTTGAGGTCAATATTAACACGCATGTAGATAGCGACAACCTTTTAAAAGTAACACTGGAAACTTATGCACCCGATGCAGAAATACGCTATACGATAAACGGAAAAGAACCGACCATCAATTCATCCAGATACACCGGTCCATTTGTTCTGAATGGCAACATCAACCTGAGAGCAGCTGCATTCAAAGGCGAGAAAAGGATTGGAAAAGTTTGTTCAAAAGCCTTATACGGTAACTTAATCAGCGGGAAGAAATACGTTGTTAGCCCACAAGCGGGATGGATGACCGGAGATATATTTGGGGAAAACGATGTGTTAGGTGCAGACCACACAACATTAGGACTCACCAATGGCAAACGGGGAAATAATGCTTCTTATACGCCTTGGACGAGTTTCAACATGAATGCTGCATGCAATAATGAGCTTGTTTTTTCTGTCGACTTAGGGCAGATGCAAACAATCAGTAAGGTTATTTTTGGATCGCTGTTCAATCCGGCATACAAGGTGCTGCCGGCAAGCAAAGCAATAGTAGAAATATCAAATGATGGAATTACTTATAGAAAAGCAGGCCAGGAAAGTTTCCGCCGACAGTTGCCTAAGAATGGCAGAAAGGCTTATACCGATTCCGTCATCTTTGCGCCCACGGAAGCTCGCTACATCAAGCTTACGATCAAAAACGGAGGAGTGTTACAAAACGGAATAGATTGCAGAAAAGATTCTCCTGAAGAAACAGTTCCGGCAAATTTATACATTGACGAAGTAGAGGTTTACTAGTAAACTGAAATAGGATACTGAAAAACGGGCTGGCTCTTGATTGCAAGATGATCACTACCTCTATTTGTCCTGATTAAAGAGAACAGCAATACCCCCTCCACAGGCCTTGTGAGAGGGGGTTGTTGAATTAACTAGTTCACCGTGGTGAATTAACTAATTAAGCGCGGTGAACTAGTTAATTCACCGTGCTGAACTAGTTAACTCTATTCGGGAGACATTTCGCGTAAACAATTAGCACCACAAACAGAGCAAAAAAGATAGGCTTATCACAAACTGAATTGTGGTAAGCCTATTTTTGTTTGCTTTATCTAAAAAGTTTATAGACCTTTCTCAGAAAGATAACGTTCTGCTTCCATTGCTGCCCTACAGCCGGTACCGGCAGCAGTTACTGCCTGACGATAGTGAGAATCGGCCACATCACCTGCGGCAAAGACTCCCGGAACTTTCGTTCTGGGTGAGTTTCCTTCCGTAAGAATGTATCCCACCTCATCCGTATCCACATAAGGTTGGAAGATCTCCGAATTTGGTTTATGACCAATAGCCAAGAAGAAACCATCAATTGCTATATCGTAACGCTTTTCATCCGTTTCGCCCATGCGCTTAACCAGATGTGCTCCTTCTACACCCTTGTCTCCGAAAAGACCAAGCGTGTTATGCTCAAAAAGAACTTCTATTTTTTCATGCTTCATCACACGGTCTTGCATGATTTTAGAAGCGCGCAAGAAAGATTTACGAACAATCAGGTAAACTTTCGAGGCCAATCCGGCAAGATAGATCGCTTCTTCACAAGCTGTGTCACCACCACCAACAACGGCAACAACCTTCTTACGGTAGAAGAAGCCATCGCAAGTAGCACAAGCACTCACTCCCATTCCGGCGTATTTCTGTTCATCATCCAGTCCTAAGTATTTGGCAGTAGCACCAGTCGAAATGATAACTGTTTGAGCTTCAATCACTTTATCTTCATCAATCGTGATCTTATAAGGTGAAGCACTCAAATCTGCAGCTGTAGCCAGTCCAGTACGCACTTCTGTACCAAAGCGTTCAGCCTGTTTGCGAAGATCTTCCATTAATTCCGGACCGGTAATTCCTTCCGGATACCCGGGGAAATTTTCAACTTCAGTGGTAGTCGTTAACTGTCCGCCAGGTTGTAATCCTTCATAGAGTACAGGAGATAAATTGGCCCGTCCCGCATAAATTGCAGCAGTATAGCCTGCAGGGCCTGAACCAATGATCAGGCATCTTACTTTTTCTGTTTTCATATCTTTTATTCTAACTGTTTTTATCTTAAATCAATAATTTCCGTATTAGGATACTGCTTCTTATTGAAAACAAAAAGAGAATCAGCAAACCTTTGGCCGGCATGATAACCGGTTACTGTAATCTCGCTCCGAGATCTATCTCGTTGTTCCGCTGCGATATACAGGGGTTGATAAGAGTCCTTAGTAACATACAGCACAACACTTGTCAGATTCTTGTTTCTGGCAGTAGCAGTTAGCACAACTTCATAAATCTGCTTTCCCCGAAAAGTCTTCGTTCCACCCAGTTTGAAAGAGAAACCTTTTTTATATAAATATAATAAGGTATAAGGATTCATCCCTTGAAGTTCTTCCGCCGTAGGATTACTCACATTGACCTCTTCACTTCCTGAAAGATAACTCCATTGTGTTTTACCATCAAACCAAATCGTTGACTCTGTAGTCTTCAAAAGAAATTTTTCCGATTTCATCTGAATGACTCCGCTCGTTTGTCCCGCTAAATGCCCTTTACTAAAAGATTGAATCTCAAACTCCGCTTTTATTCCTTCGGCTTGCCGAAAGTTAGCAGCAGTCTTATCAAGTATCTCTTTTGCCTTCGTTTGTTGAGCAAAAGTCGGCATGGCAGAGAGTAAAAATAGCAATAGGGTAAAAATACATTTTTTCATTGCTCTATAAACGGCTTATTATTGTAAATTGTTCAATCGCATCTCCAAATCATTTTCATCCAGACACATCACTTGGCGGGCCTTGCTCCCCTCACTCGGTCCCACGATTCCCGCTTTTTCCAATTGATCCATGATGCGCCCGGCACGGTTATATCCGATAGAGAACTTACGTTGAATAAGAGAAGTAGAACCTTGTTGATGAACAACAATCAGACGCGCCGCATCTTCAAACAGCGGATCGAGACGCCCCATGTCCACATCACCCAAATCACTTCCGGCATCCTCACTAACATATTCAGGCAGATAAAACGCCGTAGGATATCCTTGTTGGCGAGCAATATATTTAGTGATGTCTTCCACTTCGGGAGTATCGACAAATGCACATTGTACGCGAATAGGGTCGGCACCCTGAAGGAATAACATATCACCGCGACCGATCAACTGATTAGCTCCCGGACGGTCGAGGATTGTTCGTGAGTCCATCATAGAAGATACGCGGAAGGCTACACGGGCAGGGAAGTTGGCTTTAATGGTACCCGTTATGATGTTCGTCGTAGGACGTTGGGTAGCAATAACCATGTGTATACCAATAGCGCGGGCCAACTGAGCAATACGGGCAATCGGTAACTCTACTTCTTTCCCGGCAGTCATAATCAGATCACCAAACTCATCAATGATCACCACGATGTAAGGCATAAACTTGTGCCCTTTCTCGGGGTTCAACTTACGATTGATGAACTTCTCGTTATACTCCTTAATATTACGAACATGCGCTTTCTTTAGCAAGTCATAACGACCGTCCATCTCTACACAAATAGAGTTAAGAGTCTGCACCACTTTGGTGACATCAGTAATAATAGGTTCTCCCCCATCAGGCAGTTTAGCCAGGAAATGATTTTCTATAACGGAGTAAATACTGAATTCCACTTTCTTGGGGTCTACCAATACAAACTTCAATTCAGCCGGATGCTTTTTATATAATAAAGAAGTAATAATGGCATTCAGACCAACGGATTTACCTTGACCTGTAGCCCCGGCCACCAAAACGTGTGGCATCTTACACAGATCGACCATAAACACTTCATTGGTAATAGTCTTGCCCAAAGCGATGGGTAGGTCATAAGTCGATTCTTGAAACTTCTTACTACCAATAATCGATTGCATGGAAACAATCTTCGGATTTGAGTTTGGCACTTCAATGCCAATAGTACCTTTGCCCGGGATGGGGGCGATGATACGAATGCCTAATGCAGACAAACTCAGCGCAATATCATCCTCTAAACCTCTAATCTTGGAGATACGCACTCCTTGTTCGGGAGTAATCTCATAAAGCGTCACCGTAGGCCCCACCGTTGCTTTGATGGAGTTTATTTCAATGCCAAAGCTGCGAAGCGTATTGATGATACGATCCTTATTCGCTTTTTGCTCTTCCATGTCAATGGTAGGCTCATTACTATTATCGTACTTCCTCATTAGTTCGAAAGTGGGGAAGTGATAGTTTTCCAAATCAAGTTTCGGATTATAAGGTTCTCTCTCCGGACCCTGATAAGCTTCATCGTCTTCATTGACAGCAGTCTCTATTTCAAAAACAGGACCTCCCTTCTTGGCTTCAGGCAATACATCAACCAACGTCTTTTCGAAAGTCATTCCCAAGGCCTCAGACACAACTTTCTTATCTTCAAATCGATCTTCATCATCAGGAGCCACAATCTCCATTTCCTTATGAAGCAAGTTTTGCTTAAACGTCTTGTCAACCGAAAAATCAACTGTCTGAGGTTGCGGATTGGTAAATTCCTGTTGGGGATTCTCATCCTCTGTCTCCACCTCCATCTTTTTCTCTTGCCTTTTGACAAAACTTAAACTCATCAACTTACGTATCCAAATGATGGTACGGGCACTCAGATAAATAAGAAAACAAATAGCCGTAACCAAAAGAATCATCCACACACCGGGTATCCCTACTTGAGAAATCAACCAGTTACTCACATTATATCCATGCATCCCACCAAAGTACACAAATGAATCTTTGTATTGGTCCATCAGCACAAAGCCAAAGAAGATAGAGAACCAAACTAATAACAAAGAACAACCGATGAACCATTTCCACAGACGAAACATGCGTACGCGCATCAGTTTCAAACCGGCCACTCCCAGAAAAACAAGAATAAAAAAGGAAGAAACGCCAAAGCAATCATTAATAAGATAACTTGCCAACTGAGCTCCACGAGAGCCGGCATAGTTCTTCACATGATTGTTCACTGAAGCAAGTTCTTGCGAACTTCCACCATCAATTATACTTTGATCTGCCGCTCCGGTGAAAAAGAAAGAAGAAAAGGCTAACAATAAATAGACAGAAAATATAACCAATATCAGTCCGATAACGAAGTGAATAGTTTCATTTTTGAAAAACAACACTATTTTATTGGACGAAGCCACATTTTGAGCTTCTCTTTCAGAGTTCTTTTTTGCCATGAATAGAATACTTAAACAACGAATTAAGATTGCAAACTTAGACAAAAATCTCCAATTACTAGCGCATTCAACAAAATAAAAGTAGAACTAAACAAGCTAATTTATAGCATTTATGTGTCATAAGACAATCATAAAAATGTATTACCGTTAATCAACAACAAAAAAACTTAATAATAAGAGTCTCAAAGTAACAGTTATATCGTTTTTCTTGTTACATTTGCGCAAGAAACTAAAACGCCTAAAAAAGTTTTCTGTCATTTATCACATATAAATTCATCCTCTGTTAATTTTTAGCTATTCTTGATAAACACAAGTAAAGGAGATTGCGTTATTATTTTTATGACAACTATTACAAAACTATACATTATAAGGTATGAAGACTAAGATTAACCGTTCCCTCACTATCAGAGTATTACAGATTAGTGTGATTGCTCTATGTATTTCATTGGCATCCTGCGGTAAGAAGCAGCAAGGAGGCATGGCAGGAGACCAGGAGTATGCAGTTAGAACTCTGCAGGCTACAAGTGTAGAACTCCAAAGTTCCTATCCTGCTTCAATTGAAGGTAAGCAAGATATTGAGATTAGACCTCAAGTTTCGGGATTTATCACTAAACTGGGTGTCGATGAAGGATCTGTCGTACGCAAAGGACAGATGCTATTTGTAATAGACCCTGTGCAGTACAAAGCTGCAGTGCAACAAGCCCAAGCGGCTGTAAATGTAGCAAAAGCGGCTGTGTCTACTGCTAAGTTAACAGCAAAGAATAAAAAAGATCTTTATGATCAAAAAATTATTGGTAGCTATGAACTTCAGATGGCTGAGAATGCATTGACAACACAAGAAGCAAATCTAAGTCAAGCGCAAGCACAATTGATCACTGCCCGCCAAAACCTCTCATTTACAAACGTTACGAGCCCATCTAACGGAGTTGTAGGATCCATTCCTTATCGCGTAGGTAGTTTAGTTAGTCCTTCTATCGCAACACCTCTTACTACGGTATCTAACATTGACGAGATGTACGTATACTTCTCTGTAACTGAGAGACAACTAATGGGCTTAACCCGCAAAAGTGGAAACACTGCTGAGATATTAAAGAGTTTCCCTCCTGTACAATTGAAGGTTGCAGACGGTTCTGTTTATAGTGAAGCAGGTAAGATTGAAACGGTAAGCGGAGTGATTGACCAATCAACCGGTTCGGTGAGTATGCGTGCTACATTCAAAAATCCGACTCATTTGCTAAAGAGTGGTGGTTCAGGTTCTGTAATCATCCCTTATAAATCAGATAATATTATTATGATTCCACAATCGGCAACAACTGAGGTTCAAGATAAGAAATATGTATTCGTTGTAGGTGCCGATAATAAAGTGGTCAACTCACTGGTTGAAGTAGCTGACTTGGACAATGGAACAGAATATCTGGTTACATCAGGACTTAAAGCAGGAGATCGTATTGTTGTTGAAGGTGTTTCTACATTACAAGACGGCATGCAAATCAAACCAATCACTGAAGCTCAATCGGCTACGAAGAAAGAACAAGCCGCTCAAATGGGTGCCGGACCTCGTCCAAAAAAGTAATTAGTTAATTAGTTAAGATATAATCATGAAATTAGATAAATTTATAAACCGCCCGGTATTATCCACGGTTATCTCTATCCTCATTGTGATATTGGGTATACTAGGATTAATATCCCTGCCCATCACCCAATACCCGGATATTGCCCCACCTACCATCGAGGTAAGCACATCCTATTCAGGAGCTGACGCACAGACTGTTCTGAACAGCGTGATCGCTCCGCTCGAGGAATCCATTAACGGTGTAGAGAACATGACCTACATGACCTCTACAGCAAGTAATAATGGTAGTGCTTCCATTACTGTTTATTTTAAACAGGGAACAGATCCTGATATGGCTGCTGTTAATGTACAGAATCGTGTCTCTTCCGCTACTAACCTGTTGCCTTCCGAGGTTGTTCAAGTAGGTGTTACTACAGAAAAAAGACAAAGTAGTATGTTGGTTATCTTCGGCGTGCATGGCACAGATAATCGATACAGTGAAGCGTTCTTGCAGAACTACACAGAGATTAATATTCTTCCCCTAATCAAACGTATTCCGGGTGTAGGTAGTGCCCAAGCATTTGGTGGAAGTACTTACTCTATGCGTATCTGGTTGAAACCGGACGTGATGAAACAATACAAATTGATTCCTAGCGATGTGACTGCCGCCCTCGCCGAGCAGAATATTGAAGCAGCGCCGGGCCAGTTTGGTGAAAGCGGAAATCAATCGTTCCAGTATGCCATGAGATACAAAGGACGTCTAAAAAATGTTACTGAATACGAGAATATCATTATTAAAGCGTCTGCAAATGGAGAGATGCTTCGTTTGAAGGATGTGGCAAGAGTCCAACTGGATGCCTTAAGCTATTCGTTTAAAACATCGGTGAACAACACTCCGGGTGTAGTTTGTGCGGTATACCAGACAGCCGGTTCAAATGCTACTGCAATCATCAAAGAAATACAGAAAACATTAAAAGAAGCTGAGAAAAATTTCCCTCCCGGAGTGAAATCCGACGAAATGATGAATACCAACGACTTTCTTTATGCTTCTATCGAAGAAGTTATCAAAACGTTGATCGAAGCATTTTTGCTGGTATTTATCGTGGTATATATCTTCTTACAAGACTTCCGT
This sequence comes from uncultured Bacteroides sp., assembly GCF_963666545.1. Lineage (NCBI taxonomy): Bacteria > Pseudomonadati > Bacteroidota > Bacteroidia > Bacteroidales > Bacteroidaceae > Bacteroides > uncultured Bacteroides sp. The sequence goes on from NZ_OY762899.1 coordinate 1,555,914, forward strand.
TCCACATTGGTTCCGGCTATTGCCGTTCCGGTGTCATTAATCGGAACGTTCTTCTTCCTCTATATATTCGGATTCAGTATCAACTTGTTGACACTCTTCGCCTTGGTACTGGCCATTGCCATAGTGGTCGATGACGCCATAGTGGTGGTGGAGGCGGTTCATGCCAAGTTGGACCAAGGATATAAATCGGCTCGTATCGCTTCTATTGACGCGATGAATGAAATCTCAGGTGCTATTGTCTCTATTACATTGGTAATGGCAGCAGTATTTATTCCGGTAACCTTTATGGGAGGTACATCAGGAGTATTCTATACGCAGTTTGGTATAACACTGGCCATCGCAATCTTTATCTCTGCTCTAAACGCATTGACATTGAGTCCGGCCTTGTGTGCTATCCTATTGAAACCACATAAAAACGAGGAAGGTAAAAAACTGAGTGTTATAGACCGTTTCCATCAATCATTCAATGCCGCTTACGATGTTACATTGAACAAATATAAGAAAGGTGTTCAGTTCTTTATTAAGCATAAATGGCTCTCTATCGGCACGGTAGTAACATCTGCAGCATTGCTTGCTATCCTCATGGTTAAAACACCAACCGGATTGGTACCAAATGAAGATACCGGAACATTCTTTATTACGGTAAGCTGTCCTCCGGGAAGCTCCCTGGAAAAAACGCAAGCTACCATGGGAGAAGTGGATAAACTATTAGCAGCAAACCCATTGGTTGAATTTAGAGCACAAATAATGGGCTACAGCTTTCTTGCGGGCCAAGGAAGTCCCTATGGAACATTTGTATGTAGAATGAAAGACTGGTCTGAAAGAGAAGGAAAAGGACAAGATGCTAATTCTGTAATAGGCCTGCTTTATGCCCAAACCGCAACTATAAAAGATGCTCAGATTCTTATTTTTGCACCTCCTATGATTTCAGGATTTAGTGCAACCAACGGTTTCGAATTCAGTGTGCAAGACAAGACAGGCGGAGACGTAAACAAATTCTTTGGTGTTACCCAGAATTTCCTGGCCAAACTAAAAGAACGACCTGAAATTGCGGCGGCCCAAAGTACATTCGACCCGCGTTTCCCACAATATATGATTGATGTAGACGTGGCCAAGTGTAAGAAGGCAGGTATTAGCCCCAGGGATGTGCTAACAACCCTTCAAGGTTACTATGGTGGCTTGTATGCATCTAACATAAATAAGTACGGTAAACTCTATCGTGTCATGATTCAAGCTGATGCTAATTATCGAACCAATCCGGAGGGTCTTAAAAATATCTATTTAAGAAATGGAAATGAAATGGCTCCGATAAGTGAATTCATGACGCTGACCAAGGTGTACGGTCCACAGAATATCAGCCGTTTCAACATGTTTACTTCAATGGGTGTAAACGGTTCCGCTGCGAATGGTTACAGTTCCGGTGATGCAATTAAGGCCATCCAAGAGGTAGCGGCAGAATCACTCCCGACAGGTTATGGCTATGAATTCGCCGCACTGACTCGTTCCGAGCAAAGTTCAAGCAATTCAACGGCAATCGTATTCGCTCTTTGTATCTTGTTTGTGTACTTTATCTTAAGTGCTCAATACGAAAGTTACATCCTACCGCTAACGGTTATTCTTTCATTGCCGTTTGGGTTGGCCGGAACATTCATCTTTGCCAACCTCATGGGTATAGAAAACAATATATATCTACAGATTGCGCTCATCATGCTCATCGGACTGCTCGCCAAGAATGCCATCCTGATTACAGAGTTCGCACTTGAACGAAGAAAGACGGGAATGGGAATAACTTGGAGTGCCGTACTTGCGGCCGCAGCTCGTCTTCGTCCTATCTTAATGACTTCTCTGGCTATGATTATCGGACTTTTGCCGCTGATGTTTGCTTCCGGAGTTGGTGCCAACGGCAATAGTTCATTGGGTACAGGTGCCGTAGGTGGTATGTTTGTGGGTATGATTTGCCAGATATTTATCGTTCCGATACTGTTCGTTATCTTCGAATCTATTCAGGAGAAAATCAAACCTCTTCATTGGGAAGATGGAGATCAGAAAGCTATTAGGGCAGAACTTGAACAATATACAAACCTACATAAGGAGGATAATAAAAAATGAAAAAACAGATAATATTTCTGATGTGTACAACTGCTCTATTCAGCAGTTGTCACATCTACAAATCATATGACCGCCCTGACATAAAGACAAGCGGGTTGTATCGAGATACAGCTTCTGTGAATGACACGCTGGCGGTGAGCGATACAGCTAACATGGGCAATCTGCCATGGAAAGAAGTGTTCACTGACCCTAAGCTACAATCATTGATTGAAATGGGTTTGAATAACAATACGAACCTGCTAACTGCAACATTAAAGGTGAGAGAGGCGGAGGCCATGTTGACTTCGGCAAAGCTCTCTTTCTTGCCTTCTTTTGCACTTGCACCGGAAGGAACAGTTGCTAGTTTTGACCATTCCAAGGCAACTCAAACCTATACATTACCTGTTGTTGCAAGTTGGGAGATAGATCTGTTTGGTAAATTGCTGAATGCCGAACGTGACCAAAAAGCAATTTTATTGCAAACAAAAGCCTATCAGCAAGCTGTGCGTACTAAGGTTATAGCCAATATAGCTAATACTTATTATACCTTACTGATGTTAGACCGTCAGTTGGATATTAGCACGCAAACAGCCGAAAACTGGAAGCATAGTGTAGAAATAACCAGAAAGTTAATGACGATTGGTGCTGTTAACGAATCGGGTATCGCCTCTACAGAAGCTAACTACTATAGTGTATTGGCTTCTCTACCCGAACTGCGCAGACAGATTCGTGAAACAGAAAACTCTCTTTCACTACTATTGGGACAGGTTCCACAAACGCTTGATCGCGGTAAGTTGGAAGAACAAATATTACCGACGCATTTAGCTACGGGAATTCCTGTACAGTTACTATCTAACCGTCCGGATGTAAGACAAAGCGAGATGGCACTGGCTAGTGCTTATTATAATACGAATAAGGCTCGTTCGGCTTTCTATCCAAGTCTTACCCTGACCGGATCTTTGGGATGGACAAACAGTGCCGGTGCGGCTATCATAAATCCAGGCAAGATGATTGCTTCCGCTGTAGGTTCACTTACACAACCACTCTTTGCAAAAGGAGCTTTGATAGCAAATTTAAAAGTTACTAAGGCACAACAGGAAGAGGCTTTACTAAGTTTCCAATATTCCTTGCTTAGTGCAGGAAGTGAAGTGAGCAACGCATTGGTACAATATCAATCGGCCACAGAAAGAAGTGGATTAGAAGAAAACCAGATTAAATCACTGGGAAGAGCTGTAGATTATACACAACAACTATTCTCTTTAGGATCTTCGACTTATCTGGAAGTACTTACCGCTCAGAAATCATTGCTTAGCGCTGAACTCTCAAAAGTATCTAACGACTTTAGCCGTATGCAAGCTGTTGTAAACCTCTACTACGCATTAGGCGGAGGAAGATAATGTTGAACCATAAAAAACAAGGATAAAATATGATTAGTCCACAAGCATTTATTGATCCCAGCGCAAAGATTGGGAAAAATGTAGAGATATATCCGTTTGCCTATATCGAAAAGAATGTAGAGATTGGTGACAACTGCATCATCATGCCTTATGTAAGTATAATGAGCGGTACCCGCTTGGGTGAAGGTAACTCCGTGTTTCAAAACACGGTACTAGGTGCTACGCCTCAGGATTTTAATTACACAGGCGAAGAAACCACTTTAATCATCGGACACAACAACGTGATTCGTGAGAATGTGGTAATAAACCGCGCTACCCATGCTAAGGATAAAACGGTTCTGGGGAATAACAATACGCTCTTTGAAGGAGTTCACCTCTCGCATGACAGTCATGTAGCTGATGATTGTTCCTTCGGTTATGGAGTAAAGGTTTCAGGAAACTGTACCATTGATTCGCATGCCATTCTGGGTAGTCAGGTAGTAGTGCAACAAGGTGCGCATGTGGCATCATGGACCTTGGTCAGAGGCGGTTGCCGTTTTAGCAAAGACATCCCTCCATTCATCGTAGTGGCAGGTAACCCTACGCACTATTATAGCGTTAACGAACTTGTACTTTCTCAAAATGGAATTCCTGAGCATATACAGAAGCACATAGCCAATGCATACAGACTTATCTATCAGGGAAACACCAGTATCTTTGATTCTTTGAAGAGAATTCACGAACAGGTTCCAATGAGCGAAGAGATTGAAGAAATCATCCGCTTCGTAGAAGTTTCGGAAGAAGGAAGAGGTATTATCAAGTAAATATTATAGTACTACAATTAGAAAAAGCCAACTAATCTACAACGGATTGGTTGGCTTTTCTATTTCAATACGGTCCTCTCGGGTACACGTGTTAATCATCCAAACTATTCGCTCAGCAGTTTAACAGCATCAACATATTGTGCAATGCCCTTAGCCACCGTCTTCGCTTCTTTCATTGCAAGGACAACGGTTTGTGGAGTATGCACCACATCACCACCGGCAAATACTCCTTTACGAGTCGTCATGCCATACGGCAACTCTTTTGTAATCACATAACCGTTTTCGTTGACTTCGATACCTAAAGAAGTAGAAACGATTCTGTTAGCAGGTTTTGAGCCAACAGCTATCAGTACACGATTCATCGGAATTAACTTCTCACCATCAGGATCCGATACTCGAATAGCCTTCAAGGTATTGTTTTCTCCAACAAATTCCAACGTATTTGTTTCCCATAGGAAGTTCACTCCTTCTTCTACAGCCTCGTTGTATTCTGTCTGCAAAGCAGGCATTTCCTCTATCGTCCGATGATAAATCACATTCACCTTTTTCGCCCCCATTCGAATTGCAGTACGTGCCGTATCCATCGCTACGTTTCCGGCACCAATCACTGCCACATCTTCTCCTTCTATCAAAGGCACGGCAGCACGATTAATTCCACCGCTATTATACAAGCTAACCATGCGAAGGAAATAAGAAGACTGCAGTACCCGATATAAATTAACTCCCGGAACAGTTAATGTTTTGGGTACAGACGTGCCTGATCCTATAAAGACCGCATCAAAGTCCCGCTCCAACATGGCATCTACTGTTATCTGATCTCCAACCCGACAATCATTAATAAAAGTCACACCCAGAGCTTCTATCTTTTTGACCTCACGGCGCACTATTTCTTTCGGCAAGCGATATTCCGGAATCCCGTACATTAAGACTCCTCCCGGTTCCTTTTGCCATTCAAACACCACCACATTAAATCCTTGGCGAGCCAAATCACCGGCAACAGTCAACCCTGCAGGTCCCGAACCGATTACAGCCACCTTGCCCCTATTCTTTGGTGCCAGCTTCTCCTTAATCAAAAGCATGTTGCTGTCAAAATCAGCAATAAACCGTTCCAACTTACCCACATTCACAGGATTTCCCTTCTTATTCAGGATACAATGCCCTTGACATTGTTTTTCATGTGGGCATACCCTACCGCATATTGCAGGCAAATTACTTTTCTCATTGATAATCTGCATTGCAGCGCCAATATTCCCCATGGACAACTGATTAATAAATCCGGGTATATTATGCCCTATAGGGCAGCCCGGCATACACAAAGGATTCTTACAGTTAAGACATCTTTTAGCTTCATTAATCGCTTCCTTTGTGGTATAACCGATATTTACCTCTTGAAACGGAGAGGCTTTTGTTTCATTTAATTCATTATACATACTCCATTTTGCTATGTTGAGATTGCAAATATACGATATTATGGCTTACGAAGGTGAATATTTGCGTTTTTTATGTTATAACGAAATGAAATATGTAATCAGAACAAAAAGATGAATAGTGCCGTAAGAACAAAATAGCTAGTTATTATTAGCGACAAAAAGTATAAAATTAATTATTTTTTCAATCTAAAGTTTAGCATCATTCTATCAACAATTTTAGTACGCTCCCCTTGGCATCAGATATCGCAACACGAGCTACAATTACTTTTTCATCATCAGGGAATAGCGTGACAAAATTATCACTCCAAAAGACCGGATTGGCCTCTTGACCTTGTTCATCAATCAAAGCCAAATGATTAAAAAGAGATAATTCCCTTGATTCATTTTTTAAATGAATAGTAAAGACATACTCCCCTTCTTCTTTAGTAATCTTAAGTGTTCTCTTTAGTGTCGATTTCTTTAAAGTAGTAAGCCGCGAGAAATCCGCATGTTGGGAATAGAACCAATACAGATTATCAGAGAGTAGATTATTATTCGAATCCCTCAGTTCCAATCTCACAAAATAATTATAAGAATATTTTCCGTTCTGTGGGATAGTCACCAATTCTTTATAACAATCTGCACCTATTGAAAGCTTAGCGATATACCTCCAACGTTCTTTTAAATCTAGATCTATCACCTTCGCAGTCACTGTAACATCTTTCAAGGGCTGATATGACGCATTAATTAAAGATATTGTGAAGTCATTGGAATTCAATTGAATATGTATCGGCTCCATTGCTTTTTTAGCAAAATAATAAGAAGCATTAGTGTTCAGATACCAATCGTATATTTGCCAACATACATCCGGCCAGCATGAGTTAATTTTCCAAATCATCACCCCAGAAGTTATATCCCACATTCGATGATTAGCAGCCTCAAACATGGCTCTGTAACCATCAGCATTTAAGTATTGAGCATCATCCGCATATTCTTTAGCATTTTTAGGATCACCAAATAAAGTCCGGATAGTATTGTCATAAGAGCGGTAACAATAATTGTTTATATCCCAAGCTCCATGCTCGGCCCAGATACTATCGAGTGGAAATATCGGACCCCTAACACCCGCCGTATTACCAATAGTAGGAATAAACTTTTTTAAGCTACTATACATCGGCATGGATGGCATACCTAATTCATTACGAAACATTTGTAAATAAACCTCACGAACTTTATTAAAAAAATAAGGAGAAGGCTCCCATGTATAATCAGGAGCTCCATCGTCAGTTGTGCCAGTCGGCATATCTTCCAGTAAATAGGGAGTCAAAGCCTTTACATCCCAACTAACGCTAGTTGTAGGAATATATGGGCGAGTATTATCAAGACTCGCTACTTTCGATTTTGTCAACCGATACAATTGTTCATCTGGTATTACCTCATTAACACCAAACCATGAAATAATGGAGGGGTGATTCCGATAACGAAGGACAATATCTTCCACTCCAGCAATGGCTAAGTTATGATCCAATGGATAATGTTCTGTTTCAGTATCGGGATACATGCGCCAACATTGGTAGAATACGTGCCACCACATCAAACCATATTTATCGCAACATTCCAGCCAAGTATCCGGAGGTGATGGCATATCTTCGCTACCAATTAAATTAATATTTGCTTCTCCCATCAAACGTGTCTGATCATAAATACGCTTTTCAGAATCATCCAATAAAACATCTGGCTGAATCCATCCACCTTTACAAAAAACCCTCTTCCCATTTATATAATAAACCAAGCCAGCCTCATCATCTATCCAGTTCAGCTCTTTCTTTATCTCCCGGATACCAAAATCAAATTCTTTTTGGTCAGAAACTTGTCTACCTTGTTGAAAGGCCAACTTAATGTGATGCAAATAGTGCTCCCCATATCCATTCGGATACCAAAGATAAGGATTATCAATTAGTAGAGAGGAAAACTCCTTCGAGCATAATTCGATCATTTTTTTCTCACCAGCATTCAATGCGATCTCTTTCGTGATTTTAATAGGCTTCAAATAACCCTTCATATGTTTAGTATAAGAAGGGAACTTTACTTCATTGACAAGCTTAATCCATGCAACAATCTGACCCTTCACTAACTTATCTGACGTATTCTTAAGTTCCAACTTTATGTTTAGATCTGCTAAAGATGTATCTTGCCTCGGCAACGTCGTTGTGATAAAAGGATTTTCAACGACCACTGCCCCAGTAGCTTCCAATGTTACCTTCTGATAAATACCCATATTTCGATCGCGTACCACAGGTGCACAATCCCAACCACCAGACATTTTCAACGTTTCATCCTTAAAGATATCCTGCGCATGCCCGCGGACAGACCCAAAAACGTTTAGTTGTGTTCCCGGATCAGGTGTTCCCGGATGGTCTACTTGATATATTTTAACTGCAAAACAGTTGTTTGCGCCAACCTTTACATATTCGGTTACATCCAATTTAAACCGACGAAACATTCCATAAATATGATTCTTATCAGCAACTAAATGTCCGTTTACCCATATATCCGCTCTATAATTGATACCGTATAAAGTTAACCAAACTTTCTTTCCTTTATAAAATTCAGGTAAAATCTGTTCCGTACGATACCAATAAGGGTCTCGCCAAGGATTCCTATTATTCTTCAAATAATTATATTTAGCCAAGCCCATCTTAGCATTAAATTCATCGGACACATCTGGAATCAAATAATTATTCAACCCAATACGTGGATCCGGATAAACTTTATCTTTTACTAAAGCATTCAGAACAGTAGTAGGTACTGTGGCTTCAAACCATCCCGCAGTGGGAAAAAGCAATTGGCTCACTACCGCATCAGGTTTGTCTACTTCATATGAATTTTTAATCTTCCATCTTTCCAGTTCAATTGTTTGAGCACTTAAACATAAGATATTGAAGAATAATATGATAAATGATATGTTTCTCATAATATTTATTACTTAAAATAAAGGTAGCAGTGTCTATCACTCCAGTAACACACACTGCATAACTGTGGGTTCCGATTGAGAAATACATATCAAAGCATCAAGTTGCCTCTATTTCTATTAAAATTATTCATCGCATCTAAGTTATTAATTAATGAAGTGAGAAGCAAATAACACACTTTTTAAATAGTGGGTACATTACCCAATGACATTAAGATAACGCCCATCTCAATTTCTCCTTTTAGGAATTAGCTTCAGCAAAAGAACTCCATGGATCGGAATTTCCTGTTTAAGATTATCTTTAGAAGTTCCTATATATTTACCTTTCCAAAGATCACGAACATCATATTCCAATTCCCAAAAACGAATATCAGCAAAACTATAATTTTCTTTTTCAAATTTATAGCTCAACTTCCAAGGTTGTTCACTTCTATTAAAAAAGCAAACGGCAGCTTCACCATTTTTAAGCTGTTTTACCCACACTTCATGTTCTCCTATTTTCATGTAACGCCGTCCTTGCATCCCTAATTCATCTTGGTCCACCGCAAGAACATCTTTATTTGTTAAAATACTCAATGTTTCTTTATCCATGCTTCGCAAATCATTTCCAGCCAATAGAGGAGCAGCCAGCATGCACCACATCGTAAAATGCGAGCGATTTTCATCCATAGTTAGTACTCCATTACCGACCTGCAACATATCGGGATCATTCCAATGTCCTGGCCCCGCATAAGGATATAAATCTGCATTTTGGTCAATAATTTCAACAACACCAGATCCTCCCCCGTACATAGTTCCTTTAAAAGCATTAATGATATCTCCTGTGGTTCTCCACAAATGACCGATCCCTTTTGCCCATTTCCATGGTTGGCTATTGCCCCATTCACAGATGGAGAAAACAATAGAGCGTCCAGAGGCTTTCAATGCATCACTCATCGTACGATAGGCTCCTTGTGGAGTCTGAGCCTCTTCATAACACCAGTCATATTTCAAATAATCCACACCCCATTGGGCATAGGTGCGGGCATCCTGATATTGATAGCCACGACTTCCAGGGCGTCCGGCACAAGTTAATGAACCGGCGCAAGAATATATACCAAATTTCAGCCCTTTGGAATGTATATAATCAGCTAACGCTTTTATGCCAGAAGGGAAACGCAGTGAGTCAACAAGTATATTCCCATTTCTATCTCTCCCTACCTGCCAACAATCATCAACATTTACATATTTATATCCGGCATCTTTCATTCCGCTAGAAACAATCAAATCTGCCACATTTTTTATCTGCTGTTCGTTAATATCACAGCTAAAACAATTCCAACTATTCCAACCCATAGGAGGAGTCAATGCTAATGTATCAGGACTATCCGCATTTACATACAAACATGCCCATAGTATAGTAAAAGATAATAATAATTTATTTTTCATACGTTTTTATTTTACAGGCGTTACCTTCACGAGAGTCACGCCATGATAAGGTACTTTGGTTTGGAAATAGCCATTAAATAGGCCCAGATCCTTTTGCCTCCATAAATCGCGAACTACAGCTTTTCCAGTAATGCCCAGTTTTTTAAAATTAAGTCTGAAATCATAATTTTTCATCTGTATAGCTTCCGCCTTATCCTGATCCCACAAGATAAAGTAGGGATTCATTTGGAAAAAACCGACAGCATAAGAACCATCTGATAATTTTTTTGACCAAATCTGCCCATTTTCCACTATAATTTTAGACGCAGGAGCTACTAATGAATCTTGATTAACAGCAATAACTTCATTATTAGTCAATAGATTGAGTGTAAAGTCATCCATATTGCCCATATCACAGCCAATTAACATCGGAGCAGACAAAAGACACCACAAAGAAATATGAGAATATTGTTCATCAGGTGTAAGATAAGAATCGTGCACTTTTGCTCCCCATCCCTTCCCTAACTTACCAACAACCAACATATCAGGATCATTATACTTACCAGGAGCAGTTGCTCCAGCACAAACATCTTGAAAGCACCCAATAGCTGTTACAACATTCCACTCATCCGTAATATCACGTGTTGTCCGCCACAAATTGCCCCCAGATTCATCAGCCCATTTCCAGACATTAGGAGCGCCATAACCCACACAATAAACAATATCGCGATCGACTTTATCCAAAGCTTTACGCATCACGATATAAGGTTCTTGAATTGTTTTCTCTTTAGCATCTTTCTGAATTTCCAAATAACCACAATGATCATACTTAAGATAATCCACCCCCCATTTACTCCAAGTTCTAGCATCTATTTCCTCATGTCGATAACTACCCACATGATTTCCACAAGTTTTTATACCCGGAGAAGAGTATATTCCGAACTTTAATCCTAAAGAATGAATATATTCTGTCAATGTTTTAAAATCAGGGAACTTGTCGTTAGAAAGTATTTCACCGTTCTCTGTGCGTTCAGGAGCTTCCCATCCGTCATCAACATTAATATAAGTCCATCCGTAATCATGCAACTTCTCCTTCATCATGCGAGCAGCATCACGCACTAGCGCATCATTGACGGAAAGCCCCCAACAATTCCAACTATTCCAACCCATCGGTGGAGTCAAGGCTATCTCATCACCTATCTTCAATAGAACTTCTTTCTGATCAGTACCTTTTTCGCTAGTAGCCTTTAGCCTTACTCTGAAATTACCTCTGATCTCTGTTTTTCCAGTAATAAAACCAGTAGTAGTATCTATTTTCAATCCATCGGGCAGTCCATTAGCTTCAAAAGTCATCGGTCGTTTACCTGTAGCCATAACATTCCACAAGAATGGATTACCAGGACGAGCACCATATACCAAAGAATTATTGATTCGTGGAGCCTCCGGAGCCTCAGGTGTCATAATATACCTTTCTTTATCAATAGGTTTAGGCCAAGCTGGCATCGGCTTTACGTCACCATGCGTAACAATTTTCACATCTAACCAATCCGCATGATCGTACATGATACCGTCACCAGCCTCTTCCACTAATAGTAATAACTTCTCAACACCAGACAACTTGACATTAAATTCTTTCACGGGATCACCTTTCTTCATCACTCCACTTGCCCAAAGTTCTTTACGGTCGCCTACAATTTTAAACTGAAGCTTTCCAGCATAAATATTATTATCATCTGCCCCAGCTAAACCAGATATGGAAACCGCTTTTCCTTTTAATTCAAACAGCATACGGCTAATAGAATGGGCTCCAATTCCCCTCTTATAAACAACCCCATTCACAGTTAAAGGAGTTAATACGACTGACTGATTCATTTGAGGCGTGCCCCAATCCTGTACATAACCGGGATTTTGCCCCAGTTCATCCAACCAAAGATCTTTTTTGAGACCATTATAGCAAGATTGAAAAATACACGAAGCCATTACCCAAATAGTTAACAGCACCCCTCTTCTTGTTGTCTTCATAATATAATGTGATTATATATCAATTGTACATAAACTAAGAACAATATTTGTATCATTATCCAATACTCAAAGCTTTAGTCCGATATTATAAAAAATAGAGAGACAGACATTACGATGTTATTTACATTATATCAGTAATATCTGCCTCATGAGCCATTCAGAGACTTTGATTAATCACTTTTCTTGCAAACACGAATATTGTCCAATGAAAAGTTTCGAGCAATACTTTGATCTATCTCAATACGCATATTGAATGAATGATAATAAGAGTTATCAGTATACGTACTTGAACGATTCACAACAAACGGTAACTTTATTGTTTCCCATCGATTAAAGTTTTGGAATACAAAATCAGTAGGCCCCCATTCCATAGGAGCTGCATCCCAGAAAAGATAATTATAGAACTTAATTTTGCCGTTTACAAATTGGTTTGCTGTTCTAAATTCGCACTTAACCACATAATTCTCGGGGTTATTAAGCATATCATCGGTAAAAGGCACATCACTTTTTTCTGCAATATACCACCAGCTACTCCATGCCGATTTATCATCAATTCGTAAAAAGTTGCCACTAAACCGTTGTTTATCTTTTTGATCGGTAATCACATTTGCAGGATTATCAGACATCAGTTCATCAAAATCCATGATCATACACTCTTGGTCATAGTAACGTCCTGAACATGTGGCTTCTACACCATATTTTAAACCTTTTACCTTTACTTTTATATTTTTATCAACATCTGTTGGAACCTTCACTGTCAAATAATTATCAGCAGATGAAATAACTTTAGAAATTTTCCCATTGAAATCAACAACTGCATTCAATGAATCAATTTCATATAGATGAAAGAAATTACCATAAATCATTATTGTATCACCTGGCTTGGTATATTCATTGAACATACGTTCCACATAAAGATCTGGCGCTAAAGTCTTCAATGGATATTCATTACGACCTGCTTTATTACACACATAAACCTTATCCGTTTCCTTAACTGGTAATTTTACAGGAATTTTCATATAAAGTATATTATTCTCCGTGTAAACTTCATCCATATCCACAGACACATCATTCACTAAAACTGAATCAATATTATGAATATTCAATCCCACACCATGAATGGCTATAAAATCACCCAAGGCAGCTTCTGCAATAGGAGTATTAAGATCTTTTGTTGTAGTTATAGAAGAAAGAGTGATTGAGCTCACATTCTCTTCATCGTCCGAACATGCAACCAACAGCAGTGCGAAGAAAAAGACTCCAACCAGCCATATATTCTTAAAATTAATTATACTTCTCATTATTTTCTTTATTAAATCATTAACAATATAGAATTACCATCCTGGGTTGTTTGTTTGAATGTAAGGATTAGCATTTACCTCATTAAGCGGAAGTGGCAATAACAAATGCTTCTCTTCACGCCTCTTAATGATACCATTTTCATCTGTTGTTCCAATGGCGTTCATAACTTGCAAATAGATACCCCAACGAATCAAGTCTATTCGGCGAATTCCTTCTGCAGCAAACTCCTTAGCACGCTCTTCCAGAATATATGAGCGGAAGGTTTCTTGTGTAAAAGAGCTCTTAGCATTTCGCTCAATTGCCGTCATACTGTTATTACGTTTATTTAATTCAGAGACAACACCCAAAGCTGTCTGAGAAGGGCCATTATTTATCTCGTTATCTGCTTCCGCATAAATCAATAGAGTTTCAGCATAACGCATATACGGCCAATTAAAATCATTGCGATTGCCATCCATTGGAGTTGTCACCGCTGAGAATTTCATCAATTTGGAGCCATACAGATGGGCCCCACTAGCTACAACATCGGCTTTGTCATAGCCTTTTTCCCCTTTTCGTACGTATACACTATCACGTTCCGGATAAAAACTATATTGCATCTTTCCCGTATTTGCATTGTAAGAAGTCGGAATACGATGCAATATACCCCAATTAATACGATCATCCCCCCAATCATCAAAAGTTTGTAACCAATGATCTCTTTGTACATAATAACCGTTGCTCCACTCTCCATTATATACAGGATTAGCATAACCTAAATAATCTACAGAAACGTAATTATAATAAAGAGTTCCATTGCCGTTCACCGTTTGTAGACAGAACTCAAACTCTGGACCATTTTTATAAGAAGGACTCCAAAGTTCTTTTTGACTGGATGCTAACTTAAATTCTCCATCTTGGATTACTTCCCAAGCCTTTTCTTTGGCCAAACGATAATATTCCTGAGAATCAAAATCGCCATAGCCTGCTACTTGATTCTTCTCATGAATAATAGAAATAGGCATCAATCGCGAAGTTGTTCCATCTGGATTTGTTTTCGAGCCAGGCCCCCCCTTTACTGCTATCTTACCACTTTTCATTGAAGCAGAGCCGATCGTTGCATAAACCTTTGCCAATAATGCCTTGGCGGTACCACGACAGACGTGTCCCTTTTGATATTCGGCATCTGTGCGAGGCGTCAACAACATCTCCGCTTCTTTCAACGTCTCAATGATATGCTCATATACCTCCTTAACTGACGAACGAGGTTGTTCTGGATCATTAGCTTCTGAAATAGACGTTTTAAATAAAGGAATTGGGCCGTAGAGTTGGACTAGTTGAAATAAAGACCATGCTTTCAAAAACCTTAGTTCACCCAATGCATTATTCTTTATTTTACCGGAAATTCCAGTTATTTTATTTACTAAATAATAATGATAATTTGCCCTGTGCACGGACTGACTATAATATTTGAAAACATTATTATTTGAGCCATCATTATAGAAATTACCAGCACCTATGGCACCAAATGCCCAAGCTGGACCTGTTTGATAATCACAGTCAAAATTGACTAATTCAGCATAGCTTCCCCATTCAAATGGGAATTCTAAAGTAAGATATGCACCGGAAACAAGTTGATCATAGCTACCTGAAGCAGCAACATCATCTCCTGATACAAAAGTAAAAGTCTTCTCTTCCAAATCACAAGCTGTCAGCAGAAACAGGCTTGTTACAGAAATACTCAATATTTTTGTAAGTTTCATAACTTTTATAGATTTTAAAATGATAATTGAATTCCTAGATTGAACGTACGCGCACTAGGATAGGATGATAAATCCACGCCTCTACGTGATGCATCACTGCCAAAGCTATTAACGTCTGGATCATACCAATCATAACCGCTAATAGTAAACAAATTTGATGCACTCGCAACCAAATTCAATGATTCGACATACTTAATAGGATGCATCCACCTGTAGCTCAAGCTTATATTTTTACATCTCAAATAAGAACCGTCCTCCACATAGCGATCAGAAGCTTTCATAGAACGGGTGTAAGTTCCATCAGGACGAGGCCATTTGGCACTGTTCCTATTCTCCGACGTCCAACGGTTATCCCACACAAATTTTGGCATATTATTGCTACCAACTAAATCAAATGACAGCAAGTTAGCATTCAAAATGTCATTACCTTGTGTTCCTTGCAAAAAGAAGCTAAATGTCCAAGCCTTATATGTCAAAGTACTAGTCAATCCATATTGATAATCCGGATTTGTATCACCAATTATTGTTTTATCACGTTCGTCAATCACAGGATCATCATCCATATTTTTGTATTTAATCTGCCCTACCATACTCTTAACTTTAGATGGAGTTGCATCTGCATAATAAAGATCTGCGCGAACTTCGGCTTCATTATCATAAAAACCGTCTTCTACATAACCATACAATTTACCTATAGCATATCCATTCCTTCTCAAGAACATGCTTTCCATCCCCCAAACAACATCCGAGAATTGGTCTGCATTCAAACCAGTAATTTCATTTCTATTAAATGAAATATTCGCATCCAACGTCCACATGAAATTTCGGGTTTTCACCGGAATGAAATGCCCACTTAGTTCCAAGCCTTTATTACTAACATTCCCATAGTTACAAGCAATTTCACTAAATCCTGAACTCATAGGAATCAATTTATACTGCAGTAAATCCGTCGTTTTTTTATAATAAGCGTCAAATACTAAATTTACACGATTATTAAAGAAAGCAGCATCCAGACCTAAATCATATTGATTAGTTGTCTCCCATTTCAAATCAGGAGCAGCTGGCCCACCCCAGCGATCTTCAGCCATACCACTATTCAAAGAACCATCGTACGTATAATTAGAGGCTACAAACTTAGAACGAGTCGCATAAGCACTTACACCTTGATTACCCGTCTGTCCAGCACTAAGACGCAACTTCAAATTATCAAAGAAATTCAAAGATTTAATAAGAGGTTCGTCAGACAGACGCCAACCAATAGCTCCCGAATAAAAATTGTTCCAACGATTCAATGCAAGACGGCTAGAACCATCACGGCGCACAGATAAAGTAAATAAATATCGATCCTTTAGATTGTAATTTAAACGAAATAGATAAGACATCAATTGAGACTGCCCACGGTAGCTACTGATTTCCTTATCTCCTATAGCCGCATTCATATCATTATCTTCAGTATCATCAGAAGGGAAATTTTTTGCATTCATTGATTTACCTTTCCACATCACCTTCTCGTAAGTACTACCAATCACGGCATTAAAAGCATGAACTCCAAATTTCTTATCAAAAGAAAGAGTCGATTCTGTAGTTAAACTTTCATATGTCCCATCCGATTTTACAGCATAGCCATTTGTCGGGGATTGTCCAGAACCAGTATAGCGATTATAATATTGACTACGTTCATCATAACTATAACCATAACCAAGATTTTGACGGAATTTCAGCCAATCAGTAAATTTAATCTCACCAAAACTGGACGCAAATACAGAAGTAGATTCCAGCAAATTTTTCTCTGTGTGAACAGTCAAATACGGATTTGCCAATCCAGATGCAAAATCTTCAGAGAAACCGGAGTCTTTGCTCGGATCAAACACTGGACGTGTAGGGTTAAATGAAATGGCAGACTCTATCACCCCATAATTTTCACTATTTGTGCGAGCAAATCGATTATCAGAAGTAGTAAAACTAAGATTAGAGCCTATTTCTATAAAATCATTAATCTTACGCGTATTATTTGCACGTGCGGTATATCGTTTATAATAAGAATTTATAATAACACCTTGCTGATCTAAATAACCACCCGAGTACATATAAGAACCTTTATTGTCACCACCAGACACTGTCAAATTATGGTCCTGACTAAAAGCCGTATGAAAAATTTCATTCTGCCAATTAGTACCATAAAACATTTGGTCATTCAACATATATCCTTTACGAAAGTCTTCTGGACTTGGCAGATAAACCCTTTTTATAACCTCCATTTGGCCAGTCTCAGGATTTAGTTGCTTGGTTTCGTTCCAACGCCCCGGAATAGGATAAGGCAAATTTACCGGATCCACATAATCTTTACCATCATATAAATATCCATTTATAGTGAGTTCATTGCGATATTCAGCATAATCAGCAGCGCTCAATACATCAATCTTCTTCACAGGACTGGATACACTAAAGTTTGAACTAAACTGGACTTTGGCTTTCCCCTCAGCTCCTGATTTAGTCGTGATTATAACCACACCATTAGCAGCACGAGAACCGTAAATAGCAGTAGCCGAAGCATCCTTTAAGACCTCAATAGACTGTATGTCTTGTGGACTAATTAGACTTAACGGATTGTTTTTCTGCTTAGTGCCATAGTCTGTCGAAGGAGCATCTCCTGTAGAAAATGGCATACCATCCACAATATACAATGGTTCTGTATTTGTTGTAAACGAGTTGGCTCCACGAATTTGAATAGTAATACCCGCTCCTGGAGCACCATCTGCTTGTGCAACCATCACACCAGCCAATTTACCTTGCAATCCTTGATTAATACTAGTAGGATTTGTCCTCAACAAATCCTCGCTTTTCAAAGAAGATACAGCCCCTGTGAGATCCCTTTTTTTCACACTTCCATAGCCAATTACCACCGTCTCGTCCAGTAACTGACTGTTTTCGACCAACACAATATTAATTGAGCCTCTACCGTGTATAGACACTTCTTGCGTCTTGTAACCAATAAAGGAATAAATTAACGTACCATTCTTTGAAGCATTAACTGAATATCGTCCATCAACATCTGTTGTAGTACCAATATTCACATTTTTAACTCGAACCGTAACGCCAATAATGGGTTCTCCTTGTTGATCTACAACAGTCCCTACTACCTTACCAGTAGTTTGAAGCACTTCTGCGTTTTCCGCCATCAGACTAATTGGAATTATCATCAGCACCACTAAAAGTGCCCACATAATTCCAAACATAGATTTACACCATCTTTTCATAGATTTTTTTGAATTAATTAAGTAAAAAAGAAGTTTTTTTCAATAGGAAAATATCACTCAATATTACATTATACAATCACTATATTCCACGAATTGTAGGATTAACAAACAACTCATCCATAAACAACTGTTGTGCTAATTCAAATGATATTTTAATATATCTCGCTTGTTTGTTGATATCATTAAATAATATTCCATCAATCCAAGCGTCGTGGTTGTTATTCGGAAAATAAGGAGCATCTTTAACAGAAACTAGCTTAAAAGATTTGCCATCATTAGAGATCGACAAAGACACTTTATCAGGTATGCCTATACTCTCCATGTTATAATTCAGCATGCGAAGCATGACCTTAGATATCTGAGTTCTATTTTGCAAATCAACAACCAATTCATGAGAGCCTTTTCCAAACTTTACCCACCGAGTATCTTTACTATTCTCTTCTGCAACTTTACCATCCAACAATGCTTGAAGGTTTGCTTCACCTTTCATCATACCAGAAGTAGCTATATTAGACAACCTTCCCAATAATGAAGCTTCAAATAATTTCCAATATTCGCTACCATTCTTCCAATTCATATAATCTGTATAAACTCTATTTGACCATATCGGTTGTCCTAACTGATAAATGGATTTAGGCTTTTCAATAATCCCACAAAGCATGAAAGAGATAATATTATCGACAGGTGCAGCAGAAGCGGCAACTTGCTGGGATAACAAACGAGGATAAGCCGCTGGTATTAAAGCAGAACTACGATCATTAGTGGCCTTATCCCACGTGAATGTTTCACAATTTGCCCATAATTCAATATTCAACTTATTATGAATAGCACGCAACCTCTTCCAATTCACCTTCAAATTGGGAAGAGGAAATTGTTCACGCACGCAACCCACTTCATCTTGATAAGCTATGATATCCACTTTCAATTTTGCCAATTGCTTTTCGTAATTAGGGTTATTAAAATCAGATTGTGAAATCCCATAAGGAGAAATTAAAATTCTCTTTCCTGGAGTTAACGCACGAGCTTTATCGGCTAATTCATTAACAGAAGAAATAGCGTGATCTGCAAAGATCGGACATAAACAATCTTCAACTGGTAAATACCAACCATGAAAAGCTTTACAATTGCCATAAATGGAAGCCAATTCCTCCATAATTTCCAATTGACGATGCTTAATTTCAGGCGAGCGCAAATCATCGTCTTGATCCTTTGCCCAGCCCGTACTCATAAAAACTTCCATTCCTAATTTACCTGCCTCATCTATTATTACATCTACAGGACTTGTCTGATTTTGGGGATAGGCCCATGGCATTATTTTAGAAGGATAGTACGATTTACCCTCATTAGCAACTGCCATGAACACCAAATATTCGACCCCTATTTCAGACAATTCTTTAACTTTTTCTCGCCACATTTCGGGGTCTGCATTATCAAAAGATTTAGGATTAGTGTATTTGTTACGTACATCTTGATAAATCAAGTTAATCCAAGTTCCATTGATCGGTTTTACGACAACAGTAGATACAGTATCAATATTTGATATCATTTTATTAGCTAATATTGGATTCATAGCATATGCAGTAAGATTCGAAAAGAATAATACCATCTCCAACAAGCATAATGTAATTGTATATAAGTGCTTTTTCATCTTGTATACGTTTTATTAGTTACAAAAATCAATTACCTCCAGATATAATTATCAGAAGCAAGCCGGAAATAAAGAGAATCATCATCGCCGTAAGCAATCTATTTATAGATTTTGAAGCCCCCTTGAATTCTTTCCAGATTAACAAACCCCACAAAGCAGCCACCATAGTAGCTCCTTGGCCTAATGCATAAGAAATAGCGGCTCCAGCTTTTCCTGCAGCAATATAACTACACGCACTACCCAGTCCCCAGATCATTCCACCCATAACACCAACTAAATGAGTCCTAAAGTCTCCTTTAAAGTATTGGATATATGCTACAGGTTCACCAACAAAAGGCTTCTTCATCACTAGTGTATTAAACAAAAAATTACTAGCAAAAATACCTAAAGCAAAAACGAAAAGTGCTGAATATGGAGTCATCATGCCTGCAGCCGGTGCTTCCAAATGTTCCAAGTCCATAGCAATCGCCACAAAATGATAAAAGAACGCCATCAAAACACCTGCACAAATAGCAATTACACAGCCTTTCTTCCGACTATTTTGATCAGATGCTACTTTTGATACCTTACCAGAAGCTATAGCATTCAAAACAATGGCTAATGCAATCAGGAATACTCCTAGAAATAAGATTGTTGCATCACCTTTTGGAGCACTGAAATAATTTATAAATACTCCCAATACCAACGCCAGCCCCACTCCCATGGGAAAAGCCACAGACATACCAGCCAGTGATATTGAAGATGACAACAAGATATTGGAAGCATTAAAAATAGTGCCACCTAACAATACGCTCCATAAATTAGACGAACTTACTTGGGATAAATCCTGTATAAATCCTCGTCCACTCTCTCCTATACTACCTAAGGTTAATCCACAAATCAAAGAACAGAATAGTATTCCAATGACGTAATCCCAATAAAACAACTCGTAACGCCAAGTCTTAGCTGCCAATTTCTGGGTATTTCCCCAAGAGCCCCAACATAGCATTGTCACCCAACACAACGCAACCGCTAGTCCGTAGTTTTCAACAATAAACATAATGTGTATTTATTATAGGTTAATTCTTTTGATTAGAATAAATAACAGCCTCTCCCAAAGAAACCTCAGCATCCTGACAAGGATTCAACCACTTGTAGCTTACCTTATGCTTACCCAATGGCAACTGATACCGATGAAACAAGTCTACTCTTCTATTATCAATGGAAGAGACCTCAGCAACTGGAAGATTAGCCGTTTCTACCAAAGCACCATCAATATACATTTCTACCTTTGCTACATAATTCTTATCAACACATTTCACATACCCTCTCTGGACGAATCCAATGCCTTCAAATATAAAATCGGCTTTATCACGCAAATATATATTTACAGGTATCTTTACTACAGGTAAATGACCTACAAAAGATTGTTCATATTTCACCGCAATCGGCTTCTGAGTTTTAATCGTAATTTGTCCGTTGTCCACTTTACCACCCTCTTTCTCTATCACTTGTAAAGCATGGTTCAAACTCAATTCATAAAGTTTATTCAAAGAAACGTTTGTATAGGCAAAAGGAATATTCTCAATTGCATAAAGGCTCTCCCTCCAGATTTCCGGTATATTAGAATATCCAATCATCGTTCCCAAAATACCGGCAGCAGTAGCCGCATTACAATCGGAATCCTGCCCACAACGTGCCGCAATATCAACAGTTGTATAAAAATCCTTCTTACCATATAATAACCCGATAGTTACATAAGCACTATTTATCTTTGCATCAATGTCGAAAGGCATAAACACACCATCTGGACAACCAACCTCAGAGGTCCATTTTTTTTGGCATTCAAACCAAGTTCGTTTCCAATCATTTGGATATTTTTTGTACAGCTCAATCACCTCTTTCACGCAACGATAGAAATTACTTTCCACAGGAATCGTCTTCAAAGCCTCTCTTACTACACACTCCATATTATCTGATACAAAAGCCATAGAATACAAAGCTCCCACATATACACCTCCGTACCATCCATCACCATAAGTGAAAATATGCCCAACTTTGTCAGAAATAGAAGAAGCTGTATTTGGCATACCAGGGCTCATCAGACCAGCAAAATCCGCTTCAATCTGGTAGTCAATATCGTCGGCATGAGGATTATTCAACCAATGACCAGACATTGGTGGCATAATACCTTGTCGCACATTATACCGCGCGACCTGATTCGCATGCCAAAGTGGGAACCCACCGTTAGCAAAGGCTATTGCAAAAGAATCAGCAGGCGCCTCTAAACCTAGACGTTCAAAGACATTAACAAAAACAATATCGACATACAAATCATCATACAAACCGGGAAAAGTATCAAAATAATACTTCACACGATCCTTTGACCACTTAATTGGGGTATAATCTTGAATCATTGTTCCATTATATTGAAACTCAACTGGCCCCCCATAAGTACAACCAATAGTTTTGGCAGCCCAGCCACCTTTTATTTTATCAAGCAGTTGTTCTTTAGTTATAGAAACTCTATCCTGAACAGAAGTAGTAGTAGCAGTAGCTAAAGAATTACAACCAGCACACAGTAATACAACCAATCCAACAAAAGCTACAAGGATTACATTTTTCATAATCTAACTATCTATTATTTTTTTGCTATTCGGCCTTCACCTTTTCTGATTCTTCGCCCAAAACATTATAAGCTGCAATTTCATAAATACAACCGACATTAGCTTCTTTATCAAAGAATACTGTAGGAATATTACCATCAGTTACTTGAAGTTTAGCACATAGAGTTCCATTTCTATAAATACTATAACCAGCAACAGCATTTATACTGCGAGGAATCCATCTCACTTCCCATCCCCTTGAAGTTTCTTTGATAGTAACAGCCAGAACTTTCTCGGGTATATCTACTTTAGGAAGATTACCATCTTTACAATATTTTAAATAAGAATCATGATATTCTTTATCAACAACGTATGGACTCTCATAATGACTATAAGCAAAACAGATAAGATTGCTGACATAACCATTGACAATATCTAACTGTTTCTGAATTCTAGTTAATGGAGCACTCACCCAAAAACGTTGATCAAATGTTTCAATATTTCCCCAAAACTTCAACCCAGCCTTAGTATTAACTGCTTGCTTCAATTTTGAAAACCACTCTTCTAAATGGTCAAGGGTCAATCCACCAGCACCGATGCAGTCCTGTGGTGAAAAGATATCTCCAACTCTGAAATGTGTCTTCGCAAATACATTTTCCCACATTTTTCGATACTCATCGGCACTTCCTCCAACCTTTTCATTCATAAACGGAGACATCATAAACGGCATATCGGGAGCGATTTTGGAAAGATAATCCAGATTTGTATTCAATGCCTTTGCAAGAATCTCCTGCCGTTCAGCAGTCATACAATTCAAATTGTCCACTTCCCACACCCAATACCAACCATACATTGTACTTTTATATTTCTCTTTATATAAAGCAACCAATTCATCGGCCACTTTATTACCGATTTTCATTTGATCAATCAACCAATTAGAGTCGTAATCTACTTTCCACCATCTTTCATTGAAATTTAACCCCAAAAAAACTTTAATTCCATATTTATGAGCACTACGCAGACATTTCTCAATCGTATTTTTTTGCATTGATTTCTTTGTTAGCGAAGAAGGATAATACGTCACGCTTTTCCCTTTTTCGTCGGTCAAAAGAGCTGGAGCATAAATTAAATATTTCATACCAGCTTCTCTAAGCATAACCATCTCTTGGTCCCAACGCTCATCTTTCCAATCAGTCACCAAATATTCTTGTATAAAAGAACCATTAAAACGAGGTATATTAGTTCCTTTATTTTTCTGTTCAAACACATAATGAGAATAAGTACCTTTTAAATCCCTTATATAAGAAGTAAAACTGTTTTCATTCTCATTTAGGTTAATGACACGTACTCCCCGACTAAGAACTTCATTATAAGCAGATGGATATCCGGTCTTGCGTCCATAAGCCAAAGCAATATTGCCACCCAGATCAATCATATAATCATTATTGTGATCATGTCCGGTAAAAACGCCAATAACATCTTTCTTTTCTATAAAAGCATAGAATAACCCGCTATTTAGACTAGGAGCAGAGACACCTTCCTGTTTTTCTCCGAACTCACGCCAACTCCATCTAGCTGTTTCATATTCAGGAAAAGGGATATGAAAAAAAGCTAACGAAGGTAGCTTACGCTTATTATGAGCAATTACTTGATCTCTTGTTTTTCTATACCACTCAATCTGATCATGCTTAACCCAATCATAATATCCAAAAGAACGATCCTGTATTATATTATGAGAATCAAATAGGTATAATGCCCATTTTTGAATAGTACCATCAGAAGACATTATGGGAAGAGAGCAATTTCCTGAACCAGACAATTTTCCATTTTCAGCATCGTATGTCATGTTATAGGGATTTGTCTTTAAGTATTTCAACACTTGCTCCTTTGGCATATCCGATTCACAATCATGGTTACCAAAAGTGACAGCAAAAGGCGTTTTTTCCTTTTCAAACAAATTAGCCAATCTTTCCCATCCCTTTATAGCATTACTAGAAACAACAATGTCTCCTGTCAAAATCACTAAATCAGGATGCTCAATATGCATCATCTCTCGAATCAGATTATAAGTACTATCATTCGCCAACTTGTATGAGTCACTCTCTACCCAATGAAGATCAGTTAACTGCATAATTTTAAAATTTCCTTCATGAAATTTCAAATTGGATGTTTGGGCAAAAGCAGTAAAACAAAATATCCAACAACATATACTCAATAAAGATTTTTTCATCATTTTATATCCGTTCTAAATGGCGCCAAAGGCAATCCGTTAATATCAAATAAATTAGGAACAGCATCGTTGGTAAAACAATAGCGTACAGCAACAGGATCTTTCACCCTATCTGCAGAAATATTAAGATTTCCATCCCGCATAATTTTAGCTTTTGCAGGATATATCTTTCCTTCTTTATCTACAATTTCAAAATTGCGAATAACCTCACCATGGCTGCTCAGTTTTCCAAGTGCTATAGTAGAAACTATAACTTTACTACCTTTTATTTTAGCTTCCTTAAACATCGGGAAATACGGTTGCAGATTTTCTCGATGATAAGTATTTTTTAAAGCCATATTAGCTAAGCGAACTCCGACTCCTTTTTTCTTATTTGGATGTAATTCTGAAACATCATTTACCAAATCACTAATAACAACCATGCCAGTATTAGCGAGCGTTGACAACACATTTGCTTGTTGCTCTCGAAGAAAAGCCGCATTTCTATCTGCATAACCATTATACGGAGCTATTTGCACATAATAAAAAGGCAAAAAAAGATGAAAAGCATTACGCCACCCCCTTATCATACCATTAAATAAATCACCGTAATCTGCGGCACGTTCATTATTCGCTTCTCCTTGATACCAAATGACTCCGGCTATAGTATAGTTGGTGATCGGATAAATCATTGCATTATAGATAGAAGAATTAGCAGTAGGTGCCCAATCAGGGACTTTCTTCTTTGTTTTTTCAAACAGTGTGTTTTCTAGTTTATATGTAGATTCAGCGATCCAAGGTTCTATAGATGTACCTCCCCAGTATGATCCAATCAATCCCACAGGAACATTCAACGCCTCATTCAAGCGTTGTCCAAAAAAGAATCCAACAGCGCTAAAATCCATAGAAGTTTCAGGAGAGCAGATTTCCCATTTTCCTTCAAACCTCTCCACAGGATATTTAGAACAAGATTTCGCTATTTTAAAAAAACGAACTTGCTTATTTTCCAATGCCTTCGTCATATCGCCTGCATCAGAGACGCCATAATTCAGGCAATATTCCATATTAGATTGACCGGAACAGATCCAAGTCTCACCCATTAAAATATCTTTAACTTCTTTGACTAATTTGTTTTTCCACCCATAAAAACAAATACTATGAGGACCTGCTGTCTCCGGAGTTCGGATGTAAGTTTCCCAAACACAATTCTTATCCGAAGATACATGAACAGTATCTGTTGGCGCCCAACTACAAACAATTTTCAGATCCCAAATACCGGGACACCATCCCCAAAGTTTTACTTCGGAATTCCGCTGCATCACAGCATGATCACTAATGATAGAAGGAAGAGCAAATTCGCTATCCTGAGCAGAAAGATTTGTCGATGATAGTATAAGTCCTATAATAAATAATAATTGTTTCATGTCTTTCATTATTAAAATGTCTGCTTACTATACCAACTCATATACTGATTATACAACCTTACAGTCTCATCACGCAACCCCGCATGTGCTTTAGAGTTAGGTTTATTCATAATTCCTAGATATTGATAAACTAATATTTTATCAACGAAAGGAGAAATATCCTCCATCTGTTTCAAAATGCGAGTTTCAAAATCTGCCGGCATCAAATTTCCACTTGTACCTCTTCCAAAATAAAATAACTCCATATCTGCCCAAATTCTGGAACGAGCCGCTTTTTGATGAGCATTATACAAGTGTTCAAAGTAAATTGCAGGATCACCTAATTTAGTAGAGTTTACACCGACACCATCTTGATAAGCAATTATTTCTATATTCATACGCTCCAACTGGCGTACATAACCATCATCGGCCCTCTCTGCCTTAATATTGTATGGAGCAATCAAATTAACACAACTAGGATTTAAATTTTTGGCTAACTGAGCACAATCATTTACATAATCAATGAAATATTCATCAAAATAGGGATGTATCCAAGCCTCATTCGGGAAATACCAACCATAAAAGCTCTCATGAGAACCATATTTAGCATAAATTTCTTCCATCGATTTAGCTCTTTTATATCTAATGCTCTTATCTTGCATCATTTTCTCAACTTCTCTGCCATCTCCCCAAAAATCATTACTGATAAAGAACTTAATACCTACTTCATCAGCAGCAGAAAGAACCGCCTCGATAGGATCATCACAAACCAAATCAAATTTAGGAGCAAGTGTAGTATCATAAAAAGCTTTATCAAATGCAGCAATACTCATCAAGACCAAGTATTCTAAGCCTGCTTCTTTAATTTCATATACTTTTTCTTTCCATTGCTGTGTAGTAAAATTAGCTAAATCTTTATCCCAGTATTCGCTCTCAGTAGGTAGTAAATGCTGAAATTCAAACCAAGAACCCGATATAGGCTTTATTAGATGATTCTGCGAAGCTTGTCGGAGAATTTTAGCCTGAGCAAATTCAGGCAATATCATACCGGCAGCTCCTAGCCCCAATGTAGTCAGGAAATTACGTCTATCCATAGATCTATTTATTAATTGATTCTACCTCATTCGATTTATCATAATTCTTTCCGATAAGGAATAGATTGCTGTGCTCCCATTCTGGTTACGGCAATGGAAGATGCTTTCGAAGCCATCATTACCGCCTGCTTCAAGTCCAAACCTTCTGCCAAAGCCACACACAAAGCTCCGTTAAACGTATCACCGGCAGCTGTTGTGTCTATAGCTTTTACTTTAAAAGAGTCCATGTTATATGCAACAGCCCCTTCTTTCACGAAACATCCATTGGAACCTAATGTAATTATCACATTCTCTATTCCCTTTAAGCTCAATTCGTTCGCAGCTTGCTCCACATCAGAGTCATTGATTATTCTAACTCCTGTCAGCATCTCTGCTTCAATTCGATTCGGAGTAATCATATATAAATATTGCAACAAAGATTCAGGCAATACTTGGGCCGGAGCTGGATTTAGCACAACTTTTACCCCTTTTTCGTAAGCTTTTCGAGCAGCATATTCAACCGTCTGAGTTGGTATTTCCAATTGCATCAGAAGAATATCCCCTTCGCACATTTCACCCGTAATCTTATCAATATCTTGTTCGTTCAGTAACATATTAGCACCAGAAGCTACAACAATGCTATTCTCCGCATTCTCATCAATACTAATTAAAGCCACACCCGAAGCTATACTTTTATCGCGCACAATATGGTGGGTATTAATGTTTTCTTCCTCAAAAGCCCTAAGTGCTTGCTTCCCAAAAATATCGTCACCTAATTTAGACAAAAACACTAGATTCCCTCCCAGCCTCTTTACCGCAACGGCTTGATTTGCCCCTTTTCCTCCCTGATTCATAAAAAACTCTCCACCCAAAATTGTTTCACCAGGAATCGGCAAGCGAGACGTTTTTACAACCATATCAGTATTGGAGCTACCAATAACTATAATTCTTTTCATAACAGAAATTCTTTACTTTAATTTGTCTAATTCTTCCAGCACTTTCCAGCACTGATACAACCCTCTTGGTACATGGAAACATCCTTTCCACTTGCCACCTTTCAGGGGTAATAACACCTCTCCTCTTCTATCAAGATAACCGAACCACTCTGAATATTCAGGATCTTTAAAATGAGTCCAGACATAATCATGTACTTTCTCAAACCATTCCAAACATTCCTGTGAACCGGTTAGCTGATAACCTTTTAACAACGAGATGAGGGTTTCGATGTGTACCCACCATAGTTTTTGATCCCACTCTAGTTGTTGAGGAGGACAACCTAAACGATCTTTAAAATAGAAGATGCCTCCATACTGCTCATCCCAACCATATTTTACCATGGTCAAGGTGATGTCTTTAGCCTTTTCTATCAAGTCAGGACGATTCAGCCTCTTACCCAGATCCATGATAAACCACATGGCTTCAATGGAGTGACCGGGATTAACCAACCGTCCATCAAAAGTGTTGGATAACTGACCGTCGGTCGTTACATTTTCAATAATAATCCCCCCTAATTCAGGACGATAGAAGACATCCATCACTTCGTGTATGCATGTTTCGATAGTCTGCTTTAAGTAGTCTTCATCCAGTAGATGTTCAATCTCCAAGGCCAGATTACAAAGGATCATAGGCAATGCAAAATTCTTCAAATCACGTGTGCCCGGATGCAGCTTGTTCCACTTACCTTTCGGGTTCTCTACTTTCGAAAGGATAATTTCAAAGGTCTTCTTCGCAATATCTGCATATTCCTGATTACCCGTAGCAAGGCTCAATTGCCCAAAAGCCATTGTAGCAAAGGTATATGAAAAGATATTGTATGGCTCCACCAAGGGCCGTCCCTCTCTATCAAGAGAGAAGTACCAATTATAATTCCCATCATGACCAAATTTCTTCAGAAACTCTCCTCCCTGAACAGCACAGTCCAACCATTCTTTCCGCTTTTCCACTTTATTGTAAAGCATTGAGAACATCCAAACTTCACGCCCTTGCAACCACACAAACTTATCTGTGTCGAATACACTGCCGTCTCTGTCAAGGCAAGTGAAATAGCCTCCAAACTCTTTATCCTGAGAATTATTGAGCCAAAAAGGTAAGACTCCGTCAAGCAACTCAGTTTTGTACTGTGCCGCCAATTCTTTAAAAACCATCATTTAATTTGTATTTATACGATTAAGGTCGATTTATTTATTCCAATATTTTTCAATTTCTTCAAGAGACTTTCCGGTAGTCTCAGGTACAAACTTCCAGACGATCAGCATGTATGGGATACACATCACAGCAAACAGAATGAATGTTCCGGCGGGGGAAAGATTTTGGAGCATCCAGGGGGTTAACTGTCCGATGAGATAAGTACCCACCCATAAAGAAAATCCGGCTATAGACATGGCCAAGCCTCTTACCTTTATAGGATACATTTCTGATAATAACACCCATACCACTGCGCAAATGGATATGGCACAACAGAATATATAAAAGAGAAAGAATATTAATAAGAAAACATTCGGGATACCCATCGATTCGCCTGCCATAAAATAGAAAGCAATTAGCAGTAATGAGAGTATCATTCCCGAAACGCCATAATACACAAGGCTTTTTCTTCCCACCTTATCTATTATGAACACTGCAAGAACTGTGGTGAGCATATTGACAAGTCCGACAAGTACTTGATAAAAAAGAGAGTCACCACCGGAAAGACCTGCATTTTCAAAGATAGTCGGTCCATAATAGAGTACAGCGTTCACGCCCATAAACTGGCCTAATATTGCTATACATACACCTATCACAACAGCTTTTAAAATACCCGGTTTCATCAACGATGACCATTCTGATTTTGTATCAGCATCAACAACCTGGCGGGTAATACCTACTTGATTTTTAGCTTCTCCCACTGAGTTATAGATACGAACAAGAATATTGTTTGCCTTTGCATCCTGACCTTTTAAGATAAGCCAACGTGGACTCTCTGGTATAAAGAAAATGATAAGGAAAAAGAATACAGCCGGTAATGATTCCATCCCAAGCATGCCTCTCCATATTTCTGAAACAAAGATTTTATCGAGTAGTGGAGTACCTGAAATAACTCCCGTTTCAGCCCATAACATTAACTGATAGTTCATTAGGTAAGCACCTAAAAAACCAACTGTTACTGCTAATTGATACAAAGAAACCAATCGGCCCCGATATTGCGGTACAGAAACTTCGGATATATACAATGGTGAAATAATAGAAACAACACCTATTCCTACCCCACCAATAATACGATAAACAACCAGCTGGTCGAAATTAGAACATAAAGCACAACCTATGCCGGAAGCGGAAAATAACATGGCAGAAATAAGCATCGTTTTCTTTCTACCAATATGATCGCTTAAAACTCCGGCAGATAAGACTCCAATGATAGATCCGACCAAAGCGCAACCCACATACCAACCTTGTTGCATGGCATCTAGATGGAAAAGAGTAGTAACCTGAGCGATCGTTCCAGAAATTACAGCCGTGTCATATCCAAACAGGAAGCCTCCTAATGCAGCTACTACAGAAAGAAAGATTAAATATCCCGTGTTAACTTGTGAGTTCATCTGCATCATTTTATTTGAAAGTATTCTTTATATCTGTCGTAAAGGTGACCGGCTTGTAAATAAGCCGATTGCGGACTCATAAAATGAGAGAATTCAAAGGTTATCGCTTTATCGTAACCTGCCCGTTGGGCTGCCTCAAGTTTCATTCTGAGCTTATCAAACTTAATAGGAAAAAAATGGATTGGCATATCACGGTCAAAAGATTCAGCATTTGTCCAGCATTGCATACCATATTTATTCGCCAGTTTCTTGTTCACTGAAAAGAAAGCATCCAATTCATCATAATCAATATGTCCATCTTGAAAAGCACAAGCATCTACTACATCATGAATTCCATCAAAGATCTCATTCCATTCTCTTTCGTGTTCTTCCACAGAAACAGCATCTTCACGAGTAAGCTTCTCCGTACCCATCACTGCTTTCTTTCCGTCAATCCAAGGAGAGATAAATGTGGGCAGACCACCAGACACATCTTTGCACTGTTTCCCCATCGCACGAAAAGCGCCAATGGCTCCTTTGGTTTTACGACTAATCTCACCACTAATATACCATCCGCCAAAGCTTTTGTACTTCTCTCCGTAGTTTTTCCAGACTTCGTCAATCACATATTTATTATCTTCTATCTCCCAACTTAAATCACCGGTATCCCAGTATTTACCGGAATCATACAGACCAAAATAGAATTTCATTCCGTATTTCTCTGCAAGACGAAGATACATATCCACTAAATCGACAGAAGGCATGTAGCATCCTTTTCCCAAAAGATACTTAGAAGGATACGTCATAAACTTGCGATAGCCCGAACGAATTAGAATAACCGTATCAATGCCAATGTTCTTCATGTGCTGGAAATCCAGATCCCATTCTTTCTCTCCCCAATTTTGATGAGGAATATCATGGGATATTTCATCGAGAAAAGTACCGGATATCTTCAGCCCCTTATTAGGAGGAACAATCAGTTTACTTCCTGATGACGTTTTAGTTCCTGCCAGAATTGTCGTATCCTCCGGCCGGTTTAATCCAAATAACGAAGGTGCTACTAAGGCTGAAGCTCCGGCTAAAGCAGCTTTTTTCAGGAAGTCTCTACGATCGTTTGTTTTCATATAATTAAGACTTTTAAAAAATAAGTAAAGTATTAAGGTGGTTCTCTAAATGCAAATATACACACTTTTATTAAATAAGCAACAAATAATAAATTATTTTATTATATAACCCTATTTTTATTCTAAATATTTATAAAACCCTCCTCATTTAGCCTAATACAATGATTTTGAGATAATAAAATAGCTCTATTTGCATTAATCGGCTTCGTTTAGAGAAGAAATATAGCCTATACAAATAAACAAAATGACACAAAACTGAAACATTATTAAATTTATTTGGTATATTTGCATGAAACGCACAACAAATTAAGTTATGAACCAACAATTCCTCAAAGAGATAGAGATAGGATCTAAAAATGCACTTGTCAAAAAGCGCATCATTACACATTATATATATAATGGTAGCTCTACCATAACGGATCTATCGAAAGAGCTGGACTTGAGTGTGCCCACCGTCACTAAGTTCATTGGCGAAATGTGCGAGGACGGATATCTTAATGACTATGGAAAGCTTGAAACGAGCGGCGGCAGACATCCAAGTTTATATGGACTGAATCCGGAATCAGGTTACTTCATCGGAGTAGATATTAAAAAATTCGCTATTAACATCGGTATCATCAACTTCAAAGGTGATATGGCGGAGCTTAAAATGAACATTCCTTATAAACTTGAGAACTCTATTGAAGGAATGAACGAATTATGTAAACTTGTCCTAAACTTCATCAAAAAGCTAACAATTAATAAGGAGAAAATTCTAAATATCAACTTCAATATCTCCGGACGTGTGAATCCCGAGTCGGGATATAGCTTCAGCCTGTTTAACTTTGAAGAACGTCCACTTGCCGAGGTACTGACCGAAAAGCTTAAATACAAGGTTACCATAGACAATGACACACGTGCGATGACTTACGGTGAATACATGCAAGGATGTGTAAAGGGAGAAAAGGACATCATTTTCGTCAACGTAAGTTGGGGTATTGGGATTGGTATCATCATCGATGGAAAAGTGTACAACGGAAAATCGGGGTTTGCCGGAGAGTTCGGACACGTCAACACATTCGATAATGAGATTATCTGTCACTGCGGCAAGAAAGGTTGCCTGGAAACAGAGGCGTCGGGAGCTGCACTTCATCGCATCTTGCTCGAACGAGTGCGAAATGGCGAGAATTCAATTCTAACAGAACGAATAGCAACAGAAAACGAAAACCCGCTAACACTCGACGAAATTATTTCAGCAGTAACCAAAGAAGATCTGCTATGCATCGAAATCGTTGAGGAAATAGGGCAAAAGTTAGGCAAACAGATTGCCGGATTGATCAACATATTCAATCCGGAGTTGGTCATTATCGGTGGCACCCTGTCACTAACGGAAGATTACATAACTCAGCCTATCAAGACAGCTATTCGGAAATACTCTTTAAACCTGGTCAACAAAGACTCAGTCATCATGACTTCAAAACTGAAAGACCGTGCAGGAATCGTAGGAGCATGCATGCTAGCCAGAAGCCGCATGTTCGAAGATTAATCACTTAAACATCGAAGGAATGAGCCATCTCCCTGCTGAAAATATCTTGTAAAAGAGCTATTTCCTTTGCATAGATGGTTTTCTTTCGCTGTACAAAATATAATGTATTGATAAGTGGGGAACTTCCTTCCCAAACGAGTTGAATCTTACCCTTGTCTAATTCCTTCCCACCCAAGAAATCTGGAATTACAGCAAACCCTTCCTTATCTGATATGCAACGAATAATCGAACTTAGATTAGGAACAATATAGCTCGGCTCAAATTCAGCCCGCTTCTTAAAGTTGTGCAACCAAAAGTTCCTAAGATGTTCCATATCGCCTGTTGTTCCAAACCAAGTCTGCACGTTTAACCATTTCTCACAAGCTTTGATGTCAGCTTGTGCTGCTATTGCCTTAAACTCTGAAACATCACTTTTCGAACCGGCAACCAGTATCAACTGTTCTTTTGAAAAAGGCGTATAAGATACATTCAGTGAATCATCTTTCTGCGGAGTTATCACAAAATCGAGTAATCCTTTATCAAGGGAACTAAGCATCTCCTGATAGTCGCCAAATCTGGATATTAAGTTAAACGGCAACTCGCTTATATAAGGTTCCAACACAAACTGAAAAGTTTCAAAACACATACCAATACTGATACCGACACGATTGGATGCACAATTCCTGAAGAAATGTTTTTCCGCTGTTTCCAATTGCTTCACCGGATCAACAATTGCGTTATAGAGCATCTTACCATGTTCGGTAGGCAACATCTTGCGTGTGCCTCTATCGAATAACTTATAGCCTATATGCGCCTCCAAAGAATTCAGGTGCAGACTCACTCCGGGTTGGGAAATATATAATTTATTTGCCGCCGAAGTGAGTGAACCCGTTTCGTAGATAGCTTTAAAAGTCCTAAACCATTCAAAATTAACCATATCTTACATCTATCATAATTATGATGCAAATATATGAATTATATTATTTTATTTATGCGAATAATCTATGTAATTTTGCAGCATAAACAAAATGAGATAAAAAGATGAAGAAGATTTATGTAATAAACGGGGCACCAAAGTTTGCCCACTCAGGTGGAGAGTTCAATAAGACTCTTTCCTCATGGACTATTGATTATTTTAATAGTCTTGGGAACTACGAGATGAAATACACGGATATAAATGAGGAATATAGCCTGGAAGAAGAAGTCGCTAAATATGTATGGGCTGATCTGGTTATCTACCATACCCCGATCTGGTGGTTCCAGATACCCAATGAATTCAAGAAATTCTTTGATGAGGTACTGACAGCGGGACACAAAAATGGGATATACTTTAGTGACGGCAGGCGTTCAGCAAATCCCAAGAGAAACTATGGTAAAGGCGGATTATTGCAAGGCAAAAAGTACATGCTTACCACAACGTGGAATGCTCCGTTGGAAGCTTTCACACTCGAAGATGAGTTCTTTCAGCAACACAGCGTTGATGAAGGTGTCATGTTCGGCTTTCATAAGATGAATGCCTTCATTGGCATGAGCCAGCTTGAGAGTTTCCATTTTTATGATATCATGAAAGCGCCCGACATAGAGTACTATCACAAAGTATATAAAGAGCATTTAGATCAAATCATTCAATCATTATAGAACAAGCGGGTTTAATTATTTGTTTCATTAGAAATAATACAGAAAAGATTATGGAGACATTTACATTAAACAACGGAGTAAACATTCCTTCCATAGGCCTTGGCGTATGGCGAATTGATGATGCGGAGATTGCTTATAAAACGATAGAACTGGCTTTATCTTTAGGCTACAGACATATTGATACTGCTATGATTTACGGAAACGAAGAGGCTGTAGGAAAGGCTATCAAAGATTCCGGCATAGCGCGAGAAGAGATTTTCTTAACCACCAAACTATGGAATGATGACCAACGGTCGGGCAGAGTAGCGGAAGCAATAGATGCCAGCCTGGAAAGATTGGGGATGGACTACGTCGACTTATACTTGGTTCACTGGCCGGTCAAAGAAACGTATGTAAGTGTATGGAAAAAGATGGAAGAGGTTTATAAAAGCGGCAAAGCCAAAGTGATTGGCGTGAGCAACTATCAGCCTCATCATCTTGACGATTTATTGCAAGTTGCCGAAGTGGTGCCTGCGGTCAATCAGATAGAGTGTAATCCTTATCTCACGCAAGAGGCTGTTATCGCATATTGCAAAGGAAAGGGTATTTATCCAGAAGCTTGGGGACCGTTAGGTGCAGGCAAAACGGATTTATTGATTGATCCTGTCATTACTGACATTGCTAAAGCTCATGGTAAATCTGCTGCTCAAGTGGTTTTACGCTGGAATGTTCAATGCAATGTCATTGTGATACCTAAATCGGTACACAAAGACCGATTAATTGAGAATCTGAGCGCTACCGACTTCACTCTCACAGCAGAGGAAATCGAACAGATAAGCAGTCTGGACAAGAATCTACGATTAGGTTCTCATCCTGATGACTTCGATTTCTAATAGCCTCTTCCACAAGAAGTCTTTGTATAAGCCTAGTGGAAAAAGGAAAAATCGGCAAATACACGATCGATGTATAGCACCTGAAAAGCAGGCTGGCGTACACGAACTTGTATCTGCCGATTTCCATTCAAAATATTTATTGTATTTTTGCAGCCTTAAATAAGCAAGAAGTAACCTATGGGACTGGAAAAGGGTATTTTTAAAAGAACAGAATTATTATTAGGCAATGACTTGATGAGCAAGATTGCCAACACAAAAGTGATCATCTTTGGAGTAGGCGGCGTGGGTAGTTGGTGTGCCGAGAGCCTTGTCAGATCGGGCATCAGCCTCTTAACGATAGTAGACTCTGACCGCATCTGCGTAACGAACATCAACCGCCAACTGATGGCGACAACCAAAACCGTAGGGCAGGTAAAAGTAGAAGCTCTCAAAGCCCGTTTGCTCGAGATCAATCCGAAAGCAGAGATTAATGCTTTGCAACAAATCTATAGTGCCGAAACGTCGGACTCTTTTCATTTAGATGAATATGACTACATCATTGATGCGATAGATAGCCTCGAAAACAAAGCCGAACTCATTCGCACCGCCACTAAAACCAAAGCCGTTTTATTTTCTTCCATGGGAGCCGCGCTAAAAATGGATCCGACAAAGATTAAGGTAGCTGAGTTTTGGAAGGTAATCGGTTGCCCGCTGGCAAGGGCTCTTCGCAATAAGCTAAAGAAAGGGGAACGACCTTCTAAGAAATTCCTATGCGTGTTTAGTGAAGAATTGCTCGAAAACAAAGGAGGAAATTCGTCGTGCGGCACCGAACAGTGTCTTTGCCCCAAAGCAAAGAATGGCCCGGGCGATCCTGACTTAGTGAACCATGAGTGGTGCAGCCTGAAAGCCCGCATCAATGGAACATTGGCGCACAGTACAGCTATCTTTGGCTTTACCATCGCCGGGCTGGTAATGCAAGACTTATATAATAAGGAGTGAGGGTGTGTCAGTTTTGACACACCCTTTTTAACAGCAACTATACAACCGATAAAAACTCTTCTCCTATTTTATGTAGCCCATCGACAATACGTTTGCGTTGCTCCGGCCGTGGCTTCTTAAGCCCATTGGCATAATGACTAAGCTGCCTTTCATTAATGCCCGAAGCTCGTGCAATAGCCGCAATAGACGTAAACTTCTCACAACTGCGAAGTAGCGCAGACGTTTCCAGTATAAATTCAATTTCATAGTCACCTTTTTGCAACCATTCAGGAACACCATCGCCATCCTGAAGCATTCCCTCGATATGAAATTGTAGTGCTTCTTTAAAAGCTGCCTTTGCACCTTCAAATGTTTTATCAGTAACAACAATGCAGCCTTCAACCTGTTTCCCGTTGCCAACACAATAATTGCGTCCGCTCCAACTAATAAACGCTTCAACTTTTCCCATACTGCTTTTTATTTAATGGCAAGTGATTATTTCCACCCTGCCTGTTTCCAGATACTATTTAATAACTCTTGACTTAGCGTTTCGCTTGGCTTTCCTCTTAAGGTAACCTTTCCGCTTAGTGTAGGATGCTTAAATTGCCTATGATCTCCTTTGGTGTAACTTAAAAACCAACCATTCTCCTTAAGCAACTTAAGAACCTCTCCAACTTTATATTTTTTCATTGTATGTGCTATTGCCCGACCCTGCAAAGGTAGTAATATCAATACTATAATCAAATAAAAAAGCACGTGAATAGTAGTAACATTAATACTCTTTAAGAAAGGAATGAGGATGTGTCAAAGGCTGATCGTCCTCATCTAATTCTTCTTTTTGTCTGTCATCAATCAAAATTAGGCTCAATTTGATTTGTTATTCAGTATATATTCATATATTTGCCAAGAAGCATACTTTATAACGCATCTTTTTGAGTTATGGAAAAACAGTATTTACTCTTTAACAGGTTCTCACAGCAGGCATTGCAAACCTTGCATCGCTATAGAGCCGTACAATTTAGCCCCACCACATTTATGTTTTAATCGATGAGATAGAAATCTTTTTTCGTTTCACTTATTAAAAACATAAATTAAAATGAATAATCCCACTATACAAGAAGTACAAGATTGGGTGTTGAAGCTTCATGCCCAATGCGAAGAGGTAATGACCGATGAAGAGCGCAAAGAGCAACACAAGTATGCAACCATGGTTCAACGCCCTGGCGACAAAGCGTTCTTATCTAAAATGCTCGATGAATCGTCACAAATTCGTGATAATAAAAAACTGGCCAAACGCATCAATATCCTCATAGAAAAATATGGCATACCCGAATTTCTAAATAAGAGAGATACCTTCTTATTCAAAATGTATCATTCTTTCGGATACTATTTTAGCACGATAGCGATCCCTATTATCAAGAAACGCCTACGAATGGATACATCTAAAGTTATCATCAACGAGGCACGACCTAAGTTGACCAAACATTTGGCCAAACGTTTTCATCAGAAGATCGGGCAGAACGTAAATCTGCTCGGTGAAGTAGTGCTGGGAAACAAAGAAGCCGACCATCGCTATTTACATTATCTAGAGGCACTCGAATCTTCCGATATCAACTATATCTCCGTAAAAATATCAGGAATCTATGCGCAGACGCATGCGCTGAACTACAAAGAGAGCTTTCCTGAACTCGTTAATCGTATGTCTGCCCTCTATCAGAAAGCCATCGACTTCCCTTATGTAGACGAAGATGGAGTCACCAGACCCAAGTTTATCAATCTGGACATGGAAGAGTACAAAGATACTCACTTCACCATGCGTCTGTTTAAAGAGGTGCTCAGCAAACCTGAATTTAAGGACTATTCAGCCGGAATTGTGATACAAGCTTATCTGCCGGATGCTTACGGCTTCCAAACCGAGCTCCTCGAATTTGCAAAGGAGAGAGTGGCTCAAGGGGGTGCTCCTGTAAAGATGCGCTTAGTGAAAGGATGTAATCTCGAAATGGAGAGTGTCACTTCCTCCCTTCGCGGATGGCCTAACCCCATACGTACTTCCAAGATAGAGGTAGATGCCAATTATCTACACCTGCTCGAGAGAGGTTTGCTAGCTGAAAATGCTGCTTGTCTTCGCATAGGGGTGGCTTCGCACAATCTCTTCACCATTGCTTATGCTTACCTGCTGAGTCAGAAGTACGGTTCAACACAGTACATGACTTTCGAGATGCTCGAAGGTATGGCCAATCATCTTTGGCGGGCACAGTCCAAATTAGGTAATCGGGTCATTCTCTACACGCCGGTAGTGAAAGATGAGCATTTTCTCAATGCAGTGTCCTATCTGGTTCGCCGTCTCGACGAAAACACGGGCCCTGAAAACTTCCTCTCCTACTCATTCAACCTAAAGCCGGGTAGCAAGAGTTGGACTTTCTTAGAAAAGCAATTCGAAGAGGCTTACCGGATGAAAGATAACATTACGCACGCTCCTACCCGAACACAAGATCGTAACAAGCCTTATGTTTCTGTACCTCCGGCCAATGAATTCATCAACGAACCGGATACCGATTTCGACTTGCCTCAAAATCAACAATGGGTAGAAAGTATTATCGGTAAATGGAAAAAAGGAAAAGAAGAAGAGCCGTTCATCCTGCCCTTGCAGATAGGAGCTGAGACTGTGATTACCGAAAAGAGGCATGTTTACCTGGATCGCTGCCAGAACGACGAAGTGAAAATTTGCGAAATGTCTCAGGCCGACACCGAACAGATAAAGAAGATTATCGCCATTGCCGATGCCGATCCCACAGGTTGGCGACAGACGACTCTGGCTAAACGTCATGAGATAATGTATGCGGCAGCCAATAACTTAGCCGAGATGCGGGGCGACTTAATCGGTTGCATGTGTGCAGTAACGGGCAAAACCGTTACGGAAGGCGATGTAGAAGTATCCGAAGGGATAGATTTCGTCCGTTTCTACCCCACTTCGATGAAGACATTCGAGGCGCTAGAGGATATTAGCATCACTCCAAAGGGAACAATCCTTGTGATCTCTCCGTGGAACTTCCCTTGCGCCATTCCTATTGGCGGCGTCTCAGCAGCACTGGCCGGTGGTAACACCGTCATTCTGAAACCTGCCACCGTAGCAGCACCTGTGGCATGGATGTTTGCTCAGGCCTTTTGGGAAGCAGGTGTGCCTAAAGAGGCACTTCAGGTAGTGATTACCGACAGAGAGGCGCTCAAAGTACTGACCACAGCACCACAGATCAAGCACATCATTCTCACAGGTGGCACGGAGACGGCGCTAAGTATCGCTAAAGCCAATCCGGCAACACCCCTATCAGCCGAAACAGGAGGTAAGAATGCAATCATCCTCACTGCATCGGGAGACAGAGATCACGCCATCATGAATGTGGTGACCTCCGCCTTTGGCAATGCCGGACAGAAATGTTCCGCTTGTTCACTGCTGCTGGTTGAACGATCGGTGTACGAGGATCCTTCCTTCAAAGAGAAGTTGATTGACGCCGCCACCAGTATGAAGGTAGGCAGCGTATGGAATCCGGGCAATGTAGTGGGCCCTATGATTACTAACAACAATGAGAAACTGCTGAAAGCTTTCACACTCGAGCCCGGCGAAGAATGGTTAGTTGCCCCCCGCTTCCTCGACGAAAAGAAATACCTCCTTGCCCCTACCATCAAATGGGGAGTGAAACAGGGAAGTTATTCCTTCTGCACCGAGCTATTCGGCCCCATGCTTAGCGTTGTCTGTATCGAGAATCTGGAAGAAGGGATTCGGTTGGTGAACAGTCTCGACTATGGACTTACCTCCGGCCTACAGAGTTTGGATGAAGACGAACAAGCACTTTGGAGAAAGAGGATAGAAGCAGGCAATCTCTATATCAATCGAGGTATCACAGGCGCTATTGTCAACCGTCAGCCCTTCGGTGGCATGAAGTTATCTGCCTTTGGTGGCGGACTAAAAGCGGGAGGCCCTAACTACTGCACCTCTTTCGTAAACATCGTCGATAAGGGAGCAAAGGATAAATTTCTGGATAGTTATAAGGAAGCTTTCAAAAAAGAGTTTTTTCCATTCAAAGAGATGAGCAAACTTTATGGAGAGCAAAACCTGTTTCAATACATCCCGGTTGAAAACGTCGTACTGAGGCTATTTCCTGATGACGACGTAGAGGATGCCAGAATGTTTTTTCAAGCATGCGAATTAGCCGGGAGTATGCCGACAATAAGTGTAACACCAGGAGATGAGCGAATTGCTCAGTTAAAAAGCGCAGGCATTTTCGTTGAAGAAAAATCCTACGAAGAGTTTCTGGACAGTATGCATCTATTTGAACGCATACGCACCTGCTCGCCCAATATTCCGCTGGAAATGCATGAGAGAGCAGCAAAAATCCAGAAATACATTGATACCACTAAACCTGTAAAAGAAGGGCGGGTGGAACTGTTACATTACCTCAAAGAGCAAAGCATCTCGTTCGAATACCACCGTTATGGCAGTGTTACCGAGGCGCCCTCTTGCGAGATATAATGGGATAAAAAGTCTTCTTAGTCAGCGGCATATTTAGTATGCCGCTGCAACTTTACAATAAAAGAAGTTGGTTTGTCGTTTCAAGTGCAGTTTATAAAGTTGAATTATCTTGCCGAAGAAAAGTTAAGGGCAGAGCTTGGGGCAGAGTTAAGGGCAGAGTTAAGGGCAGAGTTCACGTAATCTACAATATCAAAACCTGATTGAACACACTATTCCTGAAACGCCAAATCATCCTGCCCAAAAATTCAGATTAACAGAGCGTGGAGCACTATTTTTACAATTATTGAAAGAAAGGTAAAATCGTCACCGATTGCTACTTTTCTTTCTTTAATTGTCTGTTATTCAACGGATAAATTTCAAATCAGTTTATTGCTTAACAGGAATAGAACGAAAGAATTGTACCATTGCAGAATCGTTGCCCATCACCAAACCTTCGGGATGAAATTGTACGGCGATCACTCCATATTTCTCCGATTCGAAAGCTTCTATCACTCCATCGGTAGCTCGGGCCGTAACTTTGAATCCGGGAGCTACATCCTTCACTGCCTGATGATGAAAGCTGTTTACCTGCAAAGAGTCCTGTCCACTGATGCGGGCAAGGTACGATTTTGGAGTTACATAGATGGTATGTGTGCCAATAGCCTTTGGCAATGATTGCCGATGCGCAACATTCTTCACATCGTATTCCGAGGGTAAGTCCTGATAAAGCGT
The DNA here is from genome assembly GCF_963666545.1 of uncultured Bacteroides sp. Classification (NCBI taxonomy): domain Bacteria; kingdom Pseudomonadati; phylum Bacteroidota; class Bacteroidia; order Bacteroidales; family Bacteroidaceae; genus Bacteroides; species uncultured Bacteroides sp. The sequence goes on from NZ_OY762899.1 coordinate 1,598,118, forward strand.
TCCGCCAAAGTAAACATTAATGGCCTGCATGCCGCGACAAATGCCCACAAGAGGAATATGTTGCGTCACAGTCAGCTTGATCACAGCCATATCAAACGAGTCACGAGGGAGGTTCACTGCCCCAAGCTTTGGAGAAGGCTTTTCACGATAGCGTGCCGGATCCACATCTTCACCTCCGGGTAAGATGACCGCATCCAACGTTCCTATCAGTTTCTTCAAACGGGCTTCATCTTCCATAAAAGGAATTAATACCGGAATGTTTCCGGCTCGCAACACAGCATCAATATAGGCTCGAGGCACACTCGTTTCACCATTGTAATATGTATCTGCAATACCAATCAAGCGATTATCCTGAGCAAGAGCATTCGCCAAACTGACGAACACCAAGCTCACTAATAAAATTATTTTTTTCATCTTTACCTAAATTTAGAGAGACATAGACAATACATTCCTTTCGGTTACAATGTTAGTGAAATTCTTCCAAATACATAGCGCCCGTTAAAGCCAAATTGTTGTCCGGTACGAGAATAAACGAAATATCCTGCGCCCACATTGCTTCCGGTAGCCTTATCAGGATAAATATCAAAAAGATTGTTGGCACCTACCGAAAGCTTGAAACTTCGAGTAAAGTTATACCCCACTACCGCATCAGTCACCACCTTCGCACCGTATGTCTCCTGATCGGCCACCGTATTGGTAGCGGCATCTACTTCACCGAAATAGACATTGCGCAACAAGAAATTCCATTTGTAAGGAGAGTAACTAAGTGACAAACTCCCTTTTACACGAGGCACTGCGGACTCTATATAGATGCGACTGGCATCATCCAGATAAGAAGATTCTTTTCCTGCAAGCAATTCCGAAGAATGCACGCCACCCACAATCGATGTTTTGACTAAGGTACCCGACAAGTCAGCACGAAACAGCCCCGGACCCACCTTTTTATTATAAGAAAGTACCACGTCAACCCCTTTCGTTTCAGTATTAATGGCATTGGCAAAGAAACGAGCAGTGGAAGCTCCCGCCTGATTCAGAATGTTATAAATCTCTTTGTCCTGATCCGAAGCATCGGCCGCATTGCTACCCTTAAACTGTCCGGTATAAATAACCCGGTTGTCTATGCGAATAAAATAACCATCCACAGTGAGGTTGAAATCGCCAAATCGTCCGGTAAAGCCCGCACTGTAGTTATATGACTTTTCTTCTTTCAGATCGGGAATGCCCAATAACTTAGCCAAGCGACTATCGTTGCGGAAAGTTCCCGAGGAAATGATCACCCCGTCCGTGAACAAGCTTGAAGTAGCGCTGAAATAACGTTGATGAAGTGACGGCGCACGAAAGCCCGTACTAGCTGCTGCACGCAATGCCCATTTATCATTCAACTTATAGCGAAGTGCCAGTTTCCAGTTCAGCGTAGAGCCAAAATCGGAATAGTTCTCAAAGCGCACCGCACCGGCCGCCAACAGTTTAGGAGTCAGATTCACTTCCGCATCCACATAAGCAGCTACCGAAGAACGAGATACATTAATCGCATTTTCGGGACGGAATCCGGGGAATGCCTGCGCACCACCTGCATAGTTCTTACCATCGGCCGACTGCAAAGTCTGGATATCTCCATTGATATCAGAAACAAGAATATCATCTCCATTCGCATCCGTACCAATCTTCACTGCCCTTCCATAGTCACGATAAGAGTTCTCATCACCCGCTATAATCTGGTAATTCTCGTAACGATGTTCGCCACCAAACGAAAGGTCAAGACCTGAAAGCAGATCGAAACGACGATGGATATCCAGATTGGTAGTGTTTTGAGTAAAACGATATCCACCATCTTCAAAACGTGTGGGAGATGCGTCCAGCAAAGAAGCATTCAGCGTGTTGGAAGTAACAAAGTCAATGCTGTTTTTTCCGTAAGTATTTGAAAAGTCAATGTTCCATTCTCCCTTTTTGCCACGGATACCCGCTGATAGAGATTGATCTATATTGTCGGTATTAATTAACGGTAGGAAACCGTCGGGATAAAGATACTCGCTATTTTGATTCAGCTGTGCAGGCTGGCGACGGAAAGCAGCCGATTCACCCTTCCGAAAGTTCAAGCCTCCGAAAGAATAGAGCTCCGCATGCTCCGTTAGCGGCAAACTGGAGTTAAAGAAGAGTGCCCCACCCCTGTTTTTCGACTGACCGATACGAGAGACATAGTCCGCTCTGGTTTTACCCAAACGAGCCAGTTCCACATCCGTCACATCCGCCCCCGTAGGATTCGCATAGCGATCAGGGAAGTTATAATCTTTAAAAATAGTGCCTGTAAACTCCTTCTGGCGGTTGGTCGGATCACGAAAATCATACGAGCCACTCAGGTTGATGAAACCACCCTGCTTGCCCAACTTAAAGCCCAGATTGGCATTAGCTTGCACCGTTTCACCGTCTAACGTGCCTTCCGAGTTTTTCGAAAGATACCCTCCTGAAGTAAAGTCAACTCTACCCTCAGCCGTATTATCTTCGAGAATAATATTAATTACCCCTGCAATGGCATCCGAGCCATACTGTGCCGAAGCACCATCACGCAAGATTTCAATACGCTTGATGGACGCCACAGGAATAGCGTTCAAGTCCGTGCCAACAGCACCTTTACCAAATGTTCCGTTAATATTGATTAGCGATGTAGTATGTCGGCGCTTACCGTTAATCAGCACCAACACCTGATCAGGGCCCAATCCTCGCAAGGAAGCCGGATCGATATGGTCCGTTCCGTCACTGATCACCTGCGTGTTCGAGTTAAATGAAGGCACCACATAGTTCAGTAACTGATTCAGATTAACCTGAGCAGCCTCTTTAAAGATCTTTCGGTCAATCACATCAATCGGCGCCAATGACTCAAGGCGAGAACGGGGATGCGCCCTCGATCCCACTATTACCACCTCGTCTAACTCCTCACCGGCATAGAGCACAAAGTTTTGCACCACATCTCCTGCTCCTTCAACACTAATCTTCTTTTGCAACTCTTTATACCCAATATAACTTACTTTCAGCGTATAACTTCCTTTATTCAACCGCAGTGAATAATGTCCGTCCCCATCAGTAATCGTGCCAACACTCGTACCAACCACCTGCACCGTTGCTCCCGGCAATGCGGCATCATTATCATCACTCACCGTACCAGACAGCTTATTCTGCTGTGCAAAAGCCGCCCCACTCACAAGCAGTAGAATGAATAATCCTGCAATCTTTTTCCCTATCGTTCTTTTCATAACTAAATACCTTTCATTATTATAAATTTCAACACTGCAAAGATAGCGTACGTGAATGAAGTATAAAATCCACTAAATATGGTATTTTCATCACATGTTTGTGGTAGAGAAGAAAAAGAGTGCATACATAAGCTATGGCAACTTTATACGACTATTAGTTGCTTTATTCAAACAAAGTAAGTACCTTTATAGTGAAAAGCAGATGGTCACGCAATTGCAGTACCATGATCACATAGCTGTGTGACCATGATCACAAAATTGAGGGATAATGGTCACACAACTGCGTGACCACCTACTTCTTTTATCATCTACGCTTAGACGTTCCGTTAAAAGCAGATAGATAACGTATTAACTAACAATAAAACAACATAGACCATGTCAGCAATGTATGACCTTGTAGAGAAGCCGAATCCAAAAGGAGACGGTGAGAAACAATTACTTTACCCACGTATCGTATCAAGCGGTACCATCAGTACGGAGAAACTTATTGAACGGATAACAGGAGCTTCGTCCCTGACACCCGGAGACGTGAAAAGTGCCATCACAGAAATAAGCGATGTCATGGCAGAATATCTCAAAGACGGTTACACCGTAGAGCTGGGCGACATCGGTTATTTCTCTCCAAGCATCAAAGGGCGCGGAGTATCCAATAAGAAAGAAATCCGTTCCACTGCCATCAGTTTCGACAATGTCAACTTTCGTGCTTCAAAGAAATTTCGCAACAGCCTATATGGTACGTTAGAACGTGCCCAATACGGCTTCCGCAAATCAGCTAAAATGAGTGATGAGAAACGCAAAGAACTGTTAGAGAGATATCTCGACGAACAAGCATTTATCACCCGTCCGGAATATACCAAACTTACCGGATTACTTAAAAACAAAGCATTGCAAGAACTCAAGATGTTTGTAGAAAAAGGCGTACTTTGTACACGTGGCAGAGGTAACCAAACAGTATTTATGAGAGTAGGGAAAGTGGAAGAAGGAGAATAATTCCAACCAGTAACCAACCAGTAGTCTACCAGTTCTTTTAGATAGGAATAATATAAATACAAAAGAAACAATACCGAATGTTTGAACAAACTTTCAAGAATATAAATGATATACTGTACAAAGATGCAGCGCCATCTCTATCAGAAATAAAAGATAAAAAATATTCATCTTTGAAACAATGATAAATGGTGTCATGTAATGATGATAATAAGAAAGAAGAAGCGGAGCAATTGATAGCACCCCCCTAAGTACCCCCCAAGTTCAAAATAATAGGATTGTAAGATTCAGCTTGCTAATAATGAAGCCTCAAATAAAAACACTATGAAAACAACTGCAAACAAATACACACCTTATTTCCCCATTCACCCGGGCGAAATAATCAAAGACGAAATAGAATATCGAAGCATCACACAACGCCGGCTTGCCTCACAAATGGGTATTTCACATACATTGCTCAACAAGGTGCTGAACGGAAAACAGCAGGTAAAAACCGAACTGGCAATGCTCATTGAAGCTGCCTTGGGTTTGGATGCCGCCACTCTTTTGCGAATGCAGGCGCGCTACAATATGCAAGTGGCAAGCCAAGATAAAACTTTTGCCGAACGCCTTGCCAAAATATGCCGATGATATTGTGGTACATTGCCGTACAGAAAGGCAAGCTTGTTATATGTTGGATAAAATCAGCCAACGCATGACGGATTGTCTATGGTTGCAACTTAACGGAAAACTACTGAAATGGATAAAATGGAAAAAGGGACTCTCAAATAAAGCAGCAGGCAAGTACCTGCACACGAAATACAAACAGAACACCAATCTATTTACACACTGAGCATTGGTACATCCATAAAATAAATAGTTTAATTGCTTGTTATGTCAATAAAAGCAATTATTTTTACGCGATTTATTAACATGAAGAGCCGTGTGAAGGGAAATTTTCAAGCATGACTCCATGAGAACGCAATGGTGAAAGTCCATGGCGTAACTCGATTAGGTGGCATTTTAAAAAAAACATTCATGAAATTATCAATTAGAAACAAAATATTATATCTGACCAAATATTCGAACTTTAGAATAACTGCTAATCCTATTGTAAAAGCTATTCTTAAAAATTTTATACTAGATTTCTTTAAAGATGAAAGATTTAAGACAATTGAAGGTCTATTGATAAATATAATTGTAACTAGACAATTCGAAGACACATTTAATTCATTAAGAGGTAGTGAAAAGGAAGTTCCACATGGAGAACTTGATTACTATAAAGCGATTGTGAATCTTCCAAATGACTCAAAATCAAATAAGTTTAATATTCTAATAAGAGAAGATGTATTTACTATTGATTTAGAGTATTATAGTACTGTAATTCATGAATTTACTCATATTATAGATTATACAGAATTCTTCAAAAAGTATGGAAATCTTTATATACAAAACAACGATATTAAAATTTCAAATTACTATTATGAATTCTATTTATGGACTGAGTTTAATGCGAAAAGAAATGGAATAGAAAATCTAATGAAAATTTATTCAATTTTGAGAAAAGAAATAGATTTAAAAGGAACAGCAGACAATTTTATTTGTGATTTGAAGGTTGAAAAGCGAGAATTAAATAGACATTATGAATTAATGCACTTTTTAGCACGAATCTCTGTATTTGAAAAAAGAAAAGAACTTACTGAAGATGAATTTCCGATTGACTTTATCGTAGAAAATGTAAATTCTCGTTCTCGTGAGCTATTTGAAAAACTTAAATCGATTAAATCTTTTGATGATTTTGATTCTAATAAATCTGAAATTAGGCAATTGCTAGATTTAAAGAAACAAGAGAATTACTATTGCTAAAAAAACAACATGAACTATAAACTTGAATACATTACCTGACTTTTTCAGAAGCCCACGAAAAGAAAACTATTTACGCTAAGTTCTGAGCGAAGAAGAGATAGCATCAATATTAAAAGCAATTCCGAACTTAAAGCACAAAGCAATAATAATGGTTATTTATTCGGGCGGGTTGAGAATAAGCGAGTTGATAAATCTGAAAGTAAAAGGCATAGATAGCGACCGTATGCAAATAAGAATTTCGCAATCGAAAGGTAAAAAAGATCGTTGTACTTTGTTAAACAATAAAACTTTATTAATTTTACGCAAGTATTTCACGGAATATAAACCCAAAGAGTGGTTGTTTGAAGGCGTAAATGGTGGGCAGTATGCCGATAGTAGTGTATACAAGATTCTCAAAACTGCTTTGAGTAGTGCGAAAACCACGAAGAAAGTTTCAATTCATAGTTTACGACATAGTTTTGCGACACATTTACTTGAGAATGGCACAGATTTATGTTACATACAAAATTTACCAGGTCATTCTAGCAGCAAAACAACAGAGAGATACACACATATCACCACCAAAGGATTTGATCAAATCAAAAATCCTTTGGATAAGTTGAATATTTAATTAAAATTTTAAAATGAATTTAGAATTAATAAATTGGATACATGCACCTGCTCTATTTTTTGCAACAGGATATAAATATGTGATTTATAGAAAATGAAACAAAGTGCACAAACAACTATAGTCTATGTATGTGCTATAATACCAACCACCTCAAATTCCGTATGATAAAGAATATTTAATAATGAAACAAATTGAACTGCCGAAATTTCACGAGACCTTTAATCCAATTCTTGATATTTTAAGTGATGGAAAAGTCATTCATCATAGAGAATTATTAAAACAAGTCTTTGATAAATATTATTCCAAACTTCCCAAGGAATTATTAGAGGAAAAAACTAAGACTGGGGATTTATTGATTCTAAATCGAATTGCTTGGGGAAAATCGTATCTTAAAAAAGGTGGATTTATTTTTTACCCAGAAAGAGGTATGGTTCAGATTACCGACAAAGGTAAAACTCACAAAAGCGGACAATTGCAATTAAAGGATGTTGAAGGTAGCTCTGATTTTATGAATTTTTATACTGAGGAAAAAACAAAAGGTATTTCAACCAATATTCAAATTCACAATTCAACACCTCAAGATTTAATCGATACTGGATTTACAGAAATTGAAGCTCAAGTAAAAAACGAATTATTAGAACGTTTAAAAAACATTGATCCGTACTACTTTGAAAAAGTAATATTGATTTTACTTAAAAAAATGGGATACGGAGATTTTATAGAAACTTCAAAATCTCGTGACGGTGGGATCGATGGAATAATTAACGAAGATAAACTTGGATTAGATAAGATTTATATTCAGGCTAAACGATACGACGAAAATAAAGTTAGAGAAAAGGACATCCGAAATTTTATTGGTGCTATGAGTGGAGATACAACAAAGGGCGTATTTGTAACGACCTCTGATTTTGATAAGGATGCAATTCAAAAGGCACGAGACGCCCATCACACAATAATATTGATTGATGGAAAAAAATTAGTCAATTTAATGCATCTTTATAATGTAGGAGTTCAAATAAAGACGACCTACGAAGTAAAGCAACTTGATGAGGACTTTTTTGAAGGAGAATAAAATTACAGCACCTAACATGGGCTCATACGCCACTGGGGTTTAAGTAGTTATGTAAAATGTACATCTTTTTTTTTGTAATTTTGTATATATTGATAATTTTGTAACTTCGTTTTCCCCAGCGTCGCATAGCCCCGATCGTAGTTGCCAAACCACCTTATGCTGCGAATATCTAAGGATATTGGTGGTGAGCGATAAGGAAAAAGCGGAGACGACGATTTCCACAGGTATGAATACGTAGAGTTGAACGAAAGTGAACCAATGTTGTAATTGGATAAAGCTTTGTTTTTCAAAAAAACGATTCCAGCATATTGTCTTCCTAAAGCAATATTGTATATTTGAAGCAAAAAAATAGATTATGATATTTCAGTTCAAAATTCAGATTAAAGGTATAACCAAGCCTCCTGTATGGAGAAAAATAGCAGTCCCGGCAGACTTCACATTCCTTAGATTTCACGAGGTGATACAAGAGGCCTTTGGTTGGGAAAATTATCATTTGTTCGAGTTTGAAGATAAAGAGTATGAAAGCAGTATACGCATTTCTATTCCAACAGAAGATGACTTTGATTTCGGAGTTAAGACACAGCATGCATCAAAAGTCAAGCTATCTAAAATCTTTAGCAGCAACAGCCCCAAACTCCTATACGTCTATGATTTTGGCGATAGCTGGGTGCATGAAATAACACTCGAAGCTATTACTGATGATAATCAAAAAAGATCTGTTTGCCTTTCAGGTAAAGGGGCTTGTCCTCCAGAGGACTGTGGCGGCATATACGGATATGAAGAAATGAAAAAGGTTTTCCAAACAATGCCGAAAAGTGAACAGGCTGATGAATACAGGAAGTGGCTCGATTTAGAGGAAGATGAAGTTTGGGATGCCGATAGTTTTAATATAGACGAAGTAAATACTTACTTAAAGCAGGTTTGATTAAAATGTTAGTTATTATGCCCTTCTATTTTTATGAAAAAAACAATTATCTCTCTGCTAGCCCTGATAACCTTACCGAACATATCATACGGGCAAAATTTCATGAAACAATTCGAAGAACTGTTCTCTAAAAAAGATACTGTAGGGCAAATACAGTTATTGAACAATTGGGAAAAAACAAATAGTAATGATCCGGAACTTTATGTGGCTTATTACAACTATTATGTAATGAGAGCGAGAGAAGAAGTCATCACTTTAGGTAATGATCCTAAAGGCAAGGAGGCTTTGAAAATCGTGAAAGAGGACAGCCTGAGTGGAAACCCGGTTGCTTATATGTATAGCGATACTTATTATGATCGTTTGTTGCTCTACAAGGCATATAGCTACATAGACAAAGGAATAGAAAAATGCCCCAACAGGTTGGACATGCGCTTCGGCAAAATTTATATGCTTGGCGAAAACAAGGACTATCAGAATTTCACAAAAGAGATTATCAAAACGATAGAATATTCATCTGTTATAAACAATAAATGGCTTTGGCAAGACAATGCACCAGTTGAAGATCCTCAGGCATTCATGTTATCATCGATTCAAAGTTATGTACTTCAATTATATAACACCGGAGAGGATGCTTTGCTGGATAACATGAAAATGATAGCAGAGTGCATACTCAAACAATATCCGGCGCATATTGAGAGTTTATCTAACTTATCTATCGTGTATCTTATACGGAAACAATATGACGAAGCACTTGCAACATTGGCAAGAGCAGAGAAGATAAATAACAAAGACTACATTATATTGAATAATATGGCTCACGCATACAAAGAAAAGGGTGATATCCCTAAAGCCATAGAATATTACAACCTCACAATTAAATACGGAGATGAAGAGGCACAAAAATATGCAAAAGAGGAAATTGAATTACTTAAAAAGATGTAGCTGGAATCTAGAACAAACCGTATTATTATATTATACCCAAGAGCAGCTACATCCATAAAATAGTTAGACAGATTGAGCGAAAATTCAGGAAGTTTAATTAATTTTACGCGATTTAATAACATAAAGAGCCGTGTGAAGGGAGACTTTCAAGCACGGTTCCGTGAGAACGCGATGGTGAAAGTCCATGGCATGACTCGATTAGCGGTCAGTAGCAAAAAAAATATTTGATTCGGCTATAACCATAACGACTGAATAAAAGAGAGGAAAACAGCTTTATAGTTATCGACAGAAAAAAAATAAAAATGGAGTACAGAAACCATTTATCAAACGTGGTGAATTCAGAAAAACCTTACGAGTAGGAACTTAAAAACAAAAATTATGGGACTATTTTCAGCCTTAATTGGTAACGCAGGAGCCGTTGGCCAAGAAGAATTAAAGAAAGATTATGGAAAACTTCTAATTGACGGAGAAGAAATTGAGCTTGGTTTCAAATTGGTTAGAGACCTATTTATTTTCACGACAAAAAGACTAATTCTCATTGACAAACAAGGTCTTACTGGGAATAAAATTGAATATAAATCTATCACTTATAAAAGTATATCAAGATTCAGCGTCGAAACTGCAGGAACTTTTGACTTAGATGCAGAATTAAAAATATGGATTTCGAGCGAACAAATGCCAAGCATAAAGAAGCAATTCAACAAGTCAGTAAATGTTTATGATGTTCAGAATGTTTTGGCAACGCATGTACTGAAATAAATTAGAAAATATGAAAAAACAATGATCTAATGATTCACAATTTTGGCGATTCCAATGAGTTTAGTCATCTTTTTAGAAAAGAGATAATTCCTTCCAAGACAACGCTGCTTGAAGAGGGCAAAATGGCCAATACTATTTATTTTATAGAACAAGGCTGCATTAGAAGTTGGTTTAACAATGATGGTAAAGATATTACTGTTCAATTTTTCTTTGAAGAAGATCAAGTAGCCTCTATTGAAAGCTTTCGAACAAATAGACCGAGTTTATTTGCCCTCGAAACCATAGAAAAAACCATCGTTTATTGCTTGGAGAAAAAAGACTTTGAGTTTATCATGGAAAATTCACCTTCCATCAGGAAACATGTCGAAGATAGAATTTTCGAAAGATTAATTTTCTATCAACACCTCTTTTTATCCCGCATTAAAAATAATCCATATGAGCGGTATAATGAGCTCATCCAAACCCATCCTAAAATCTTGCAAAGAGTTCCCCAGCACTATATTGCATCCTACTTGGGTATTACTTCGGTATCGCTTAGTCGAATAAGAAACAGGCGGACTTAATTCATTTCTTTACAATTGTTATCGTTTCAAACTCATCCCTTTAACGACCTTTGCATCGTCATTAATATTTAAAGGTATGAGAAGTGAAATTTCTTTGGTAAGAGGTAAAGGTATACTCTTTACAGATATAGTACTTGCTATATTTTTTATCTTGGTATTCTGGTCGGGCTTGGCATTGCACATGACAAGGCACCATGTTTTCTTATTTGGTTGGACAAATAATACCTTGACCTACATTCATATAATATGTGGTTTATTCTTTTTAGCACTAATTTATTTGCATATAATAGCCCATCTCAACTGGTTTAAGGGGTTGCTAAAAAGAGGTTTAAAAAACAGAAGCAAAATAACAATTCTCATTTCTCTATTATTCTTTTCATCCATTACTACAGGCCTTTTTGCTCTTTTCACCGACAATCCTTCAATAGGATTACATCATTATAAATTAAGCTTATTAATGATACCTTTTATACTTATCCATATTATGGCCCGTATACCATCAATTATAAAAATGATCAGAAAAAATCATTTAAGCCCATCTATAAAATGAAAATATTAATAGTATTTAATCATCCCTATGAAGGGAGTTATTGTAATGCCATTTTAGAAGCCGTACAATCTGGATTGAAAAAAGGTAATCATCACATTGATTTAATTCATTTGGATAAAGACGGCTTTAACCCTGTAATGACCGCAGCAGATTTGAACGCATTTAGAGATAAAAAGCCTGTTGACCCACAAATAATAGAGTACACGAGCAGGATAGAAGCCGCAGAGCATTTGGTTTTCATTTTCCCTATTTGGTGGGAGTTAATGCCGGCTTTAATGAAAGGTTTTCTTGATAAAGTGATGTTCCCGGGGATTGCTTTTGATTACAGCAACAAAGAAAATACACGGATGAAACCTCTATGGTCAAAATTAAAAGGTGTAACACTCATTACAACGATGAACACGCCGGGCTGGCTCTATTCCATCTTATTCGGGAATGCAATAAAAAAAGCTTTTATACTCGGGACATTTTGGAAAACAGGTTACAGAAACAGCAAATGGATCAGTCTGAATCGGGTAAAAATGGCTTCTTCAGAAAAGAGAAAGGTTTGGCTGGAAAAGATTGAAAGCCGTTTTGAGTTGATGAGCTAAAGATCTGCTTTCTAAAATGCCGAAGCATATCACAACGCCGCCTTGAGTTTGGATGCCGACACCCTTTTGCGGATGCAGGTGCGCTACAATATGCGGGTAGGAAACCGAGACAAAATATCTGTTTTTTGAAAATATCGACAGGGGGATGAATACTCTCCACCGTCGATTCTATCAGAAACAGTCTTTCTATTTTGCACTAGTTTCGATTGCTTGCTTGTGTCTTGCCCCCCATTCTTCCAGCAGTTTTAGAATAGGTCCGAGCTGTTGCGCACTCTCGGTAAGTTCATATTCTACTCGCAAAGGTACTTCTGCATATACCGTTCGTTTCACTAATTGATTCTCTTCCATTTTCCGCAACTGCAAAGTCAGCATACGTTCAGTAATGTTCGGAATCTCTTTTCTCAATTGCCCGAAGCGAAGCTTTCCATCCATCAAAAGGCAACAGATAGCTAAAGTCCATTGTCCGCCAATAAGATTTACGGCATAAATCTCCGAGCATTCGGAACTAAGAATTTGTTTGTTTTCGTAGTTGGTTGACGTTTGCTTTATTTTACTCATGATTACATTTTTGTTAGTACCATACAATCGGTTGCTAATATACAAAATTACCACCTCTTTCGTATCTTTGCTCTTGATAACATTAATAAGTAATTCATAAAAAAAATAGATGATGAAAACTTTGGTAATTATTATTCATCCAAATCTTGGAGCCTCTGTGATAAATAAACGATGGATTGAAGAATTACAAAAATATCCCGAAAAGTATATATTACATGATATATATGGTTTGTATCCTGATGAAAAAATTGACGTCGAGAAAGAGCAACAGTTGTTAGAGACTTACGACAAAGTGATATTCCAATTTCCTTTCTACTGGTTTAATTGCCCACCACTTTTCAAAAAATGGCTCGATGAAGTTTTTACTCATGGGTGGGCGTACGGTCAGGGCAGCGAGTATAAATTAACCGGCAAGAAAATCGCATTAGCCATTACGACCGGAATTGATGAAAAAGATTATTGTGCATCAGGAAGGTACAAATACACGCTACAACAACTAACAGCTCCATTTGAGATAACTTTCGATTACGTAAGGGCTGATTACAAATCGCTGTTTGCTTTCTATGGAGCAGAGCATAATCCCGCCAATGATCCAATAGATAAAAGTGCACAGGATTATATCCATTTCATAGAATCTTTATGAGAAACAAGAATGTAGTACCACAAGGTTAGGCGAAAAGTTATGCCTTGGAAGTCTACATTCTATTTTCATTCTTCCTAAATTCTTTTGGAGTAGCTTGCCCATTCTTCTTGAAAAACTTGATGAAGTGTGACGAATCGTCAAAGCCCAGGCAAAAAGAAATTTCATCGATAGTCCAGTTTGTATGTTTGAGCAAGGCTCTGGCTTCTAAAGCAATTCTTTCGGAGATTAGTTGCTTTGTGGTTTTTCCCACAGTCTCATTCAATACTTTATTCAGATGATTGACATGGATATTTAGCTGATGCGCATAATCGCTTGGAGAATGAAGACGAATGCTTTGCACAGTCGATTCTATAGGAAACTGTCTCTCTAATAATTCGAAGAATAGAGATGTAATTCTATCAGATGCACAAGACTCTCTGGGTTCAACAGGCTCCATTATAGCCGGACGCATTTTTAAAGCTGTGTGAATAAGTTCTGTTACTAAATTTCTAAGAACATCGTATTTATAAATATACTCGGAAGCAATCTCCGCAAACATTTTATCATAGATTATTCGTACCTGCTTAAACTCTTCATCATTGAGATCTAATATAGGTATTCCATGAGGTTGAAACAAAGGATAGGCTTTGAAATCGCCATATCCTTTGAAGAAATCTTCGGTAAAAACACAAAATGCTCCAGTCTTTTCTAAAGTCAGAGGTTCCCAATTATAGGGGACCTGGGGATTTGCGAACAGCAACATATTGCTCTCTACAACCAGTGTTTTATCGGCGTAATGAACCGTATTGCTACCGGAGATCAGACTTATCTTATAATAATCTTTTCGACTATATGGAATTGTATGATCAGGACGTATATAATCATCCAAAGAAAAGACATTGAACTGACCTATCTTCCCTATAATCTCACTTGGTAGTATTCCAAACTTCGTGCGATAGAAGTCGGCTAGTGACAATGTCTTTTCCATACTAATATAATCTTTTACTAGATACTTTGTCCTCCGGAAACCTCAATCCGCTGAGCATTGACCCAACGAGCATCATCGGTACATAAAAATGCTACGACCCCGCCAATGTCGTCGGGCAAGCCAACTCTTCCTAACGGGATGGTACCGGCAATTATTTTATTTACTTGTTCGTTGTCTCGAACAAGACCTCCGCCAAAATCGGTGGCAATAGCACCCGGTGCAACAACATTTGAACGAATACCTCTGGTGCCAAGTTCTTTCGCCTGATATTTTGTCAGCACTTCAATAGCTCCTTTCATCGATGCATAAGCTGAATATCCGGGTAAAGAGAAACGAGCTAAGCCACTTGATATATTCACGATACCACCGCCATCTTCTAGTATCTCTAAAGCCTTTTGAGTAAAGAAATAAACCCCTTTGAACTGGATATTGAAAAGTGTATCAAAGTCCTCTTCGGTTGTTTCAGCGAAAGGAGAGACAATTCCGATACCTGCATTGTTTACCAGATAATTGATTTTCTGAGTACCGAAGTTGTTAGATAATTCTTGTTTAAGAAGCTCGAAAAAAGAATCGAAACTTTTTATATCAGCAGTGTTGAGTTGCAAAGCGATGGCCTTTTGACCAAGTTGCTCTATCTCTGCGATAGTTTCCAAAGCACTTTCTCTCCTACTATTGTAGGTAAGTACTACATCTAATCCTTTTCGGGCTATGTTTAAAGCCATACTTTTGCCTAGTCCGCGGCTTCCGCCTGTTACTAATGCGATTTTTGATTGTTGTGCCATAATTCTATAGTTTTAATTACAATGCAAAGATATTGACAAGCCAATCGTTGATACTGTATGATTCAATCCTGTTATGGTAAAAATCAAATATTTCTGTTTATCTCACCTCAAGGTGCTTCCATGTATAAGCGAAGTTGTATCTTTTATAGAAGTATACATAGCCACAAAGCACTAATTTAGAGGTTGATTTGGCAAAAACACAGTGGCAATATACAAAGAAAGTATGAAATGAGAGGGAGAATGAAAAAGAAAGTAAAGCTAATACCTGATATTACTCAGTACGCACTTCAATCTATAATTTCCCTATTTAAAACAAATAGCATAACAAAAAAAAGAAAAATGTATTCGTTAGTCAAACAAAAAAACATAACTTTGTGATGAATTAAAAAACACAATCAGGCTAAAAGAGATGAAGAAAGCTAGGAAATTGTCGAATATACTAATATTACTGTTCACCTTTCTATGTATAGGATGTAAGCATCAGCCCTCTGAAACTTTACCGGCCTTAAGAACTGCAGAACGATTGATTAACACTGATCCTGATAGTGCATCGAGTATATTAAAACACCTGCCATCTCCTGAAAAACTAGATGATGAAACGTTTGCTCATTGGTGCATGCTATCGGGCAAAGTAACCGATAAAATCAACACCCCTATTTTGCCGACATTTCATTTAGACCGTGCTCTTAAGTGGTATGAAAACAATGGAACCCAAGAAGAGCAAGTACAAATGAAGCTTTATCTAGGGCGTTCTTATGTAGCTGATGGCAACTATGATAAAGCCATGGCTATATATATTGACGCCTTAGAAATAGCAGAAAAGAACAAGCTAGATAATTTAGGCGGATACATCAACTGCTATATGGGAGATCTGTACGAACAAAAATATATGCAGAAACAAGCGATAGACAAATACAAAACCGGCGCCAATAAATTCAAAATAGCAAAGAACATAAGGAGCTATGCTTGTGCTTTGAGAGATGTCGGTCGCGAGTACGCACTCATGGATTCATTATCACACGCCTTAAAAGTGATGCAAAAAGCCGATTCCATAGCGATCAGATTGGATGATGATAATGTAAAGGCTTCAATTAGTAATTCTCTGGGAAATATCTACCGGATGCAGTATCAATATGACAAAGCTAAAGCATGCTTCATCAAGGCATTAGTGCAAGGTAAAAACAAAATGACCGATCGTATGGCACTTGTAAAACTATATATCGAAACAGATTCCATATCTCAAGCATACGAATCGTTGCAAGAAGTGCCGAAAGGCGATTCTGAATATACCTACATGATAAAGAACTTCTATAGCCAAATCTACGAAGCCAAAGGCGATTATAAAAAAGCGTTGGAAAATCTTCAAGAATATACAGAACTAACAGACTCAATAACCTATGCTGATAATCAGTCTAAAGTACTGGAAATAGAGGCCAAATACAATATCCTTAAGGCACAGTCGGAAATTGATGATTTGAAGATAGCCAAACAAAAATACATTATTATTCTGACTGTATCCATCGCTTTCACGTTGCTTATCTTACTCTCTTACCACATATATAGAAAACAAGCCACTTCGAAAATTCAAAAACAGCAAGAGGAATTGAATCAGACCAAATTCAAACTACTTGACCTCTCTCTGGAATTAGAGAAAAAGAGAAATCAGCTTGAAACGGCAAAGACTAAGAATGAAAACGTAGATAAGTTACAAGAAGAGATAGCCGACTTGTCTTTAAAATACAAAAAACTGCAAAACAACATTTTGACCAATTCAGCAATCTATAAAAAACTATTGCAACTAGCTAAACAAAACATGCCGGGCAATGATAAACCGTTGATAACTGATAATCTCTGGCAACTTATAACGGATGCAATAACAGTTGCGTATCCCAATCTGGAAAAGTTAGTGTATGACCTGTGTCCGGACCTATCTCTCCTAGAATGGCAATATTGCTGCTTCTACATGTTCAACTATGACAGCTCCGATGAAGCTAAACTATTAAACATCAGCCCCAGTTCTGCACGAACAAAGCACTTAAGATTAAGACAAAGGCTGAACATTACTTTAGAACCCAAAACAACACTATACGAATATCTAATCCATAGTATGGACTAAAAAGCTCACCTGAAAATCAAAGCAATTTTCTTATCTTATTCCCCCCTCACATTTAGAGCTATTTCATCGTAATAATTCCCTCCAAACATGCTAAAAGTATACATGCTTTTAGCCCGTGTCTATGCAATAATCCGCAATCCCCCTATTATAAGGCATAGCATGTCTATGCATAAGTCATGAAAACACAAGGAAAAGCCACAATCGATTCATAACTTTGACAAAACGAAAATTAATAAAATCATGAAAAGGATTGTCAGACTATTCTTAGTTACATTTGAACCAATGAAAGTATTACACTATGTTTCAATAAGTGCTCTGCTTTTATTCTTCTCATGCAGCAAAGAAGAATTGAACCCACCTACCCCGACCTCTGATTATCCCCAATATTTCAAATTTGACAGAAGCGAAATCCAAGATTTTGCTGTGTATGCAGGTTCTCCGAACGGAGCAAAGGAAGTAACCGCCGATTATTCACCTAATGACATTTGGGGATCTCGCTTGTCTATCCCCCCACAATCAATTACTTTATACAGCGACTCTATTTTGAATTTTGATAATGGGAGCAAAAAACACTATAAATCCAAAGAGGATTCTATTTATATAAGAGAAAGTGATGAGAGTTGGAGTAAAATTGGTTATAAAAAGAGTGGTAAACTGATTTATCATGTGGCTTTGATTTATATCTATCGCCGTCCGAATGAAGGAGTGCAAATGCTTTCAATAGAGAATTCCTATCAAGTATTTAATTATAGCTTCTTTTTTAAAACATATCCTTTCTCTCCATCAGATCTCAATTCAAGTCTGGAAAAAATAGCTTGGTGCAATATCTATGCAACGTATGGCAATGTCCAATAATGCTAATAACTAACTTTAAAGTATTATATTATGAAGAAAATTATTATTTGCGTTAACACACTTTTCGTTCTCTTAGTTTTCGCTTCATGTAGTCAGATGGAGGATGAAAACATATCTAACAAAGGAACACTATTAAAGAAGTATCCACAATCCCCTATTATAATCAATTCTGACGTCCGAAAGGATTCGGAGCCTACAACTAGAGCTTATCATTTGAAGGACAGTATCTGGCCCAATAATACCGGCGCTACTTATTTTTATGAGAATGATGAAATAGCGGCAGATGGAGTGTATAAAAGATATGCGTATCCTGGAGCAATTCTTCGAGGAGGATCTATTGAAACAAGGAGACCGACACCTCTTAGTGCGCCAGTCGATCCAATAAACATCTCCTTCTCCTTTCCCAACACATATACGGTTGGGAACATTCCCATCCCTTCTTTATATGCCACAAGACAATCCCTTACCAATGCCATGTTGAATAAAAACATGCATGGAAAACAATCAATTTCATTCGAATATAATATATCGGAAATCTCTAGCTATGAAGAGACCAAATTGACTTTCGGAGCAAATATTGATGTCATGAAAGTTTTCAATTTGGGAGTAAGCTACACTAACCATAAGAAAAAACGAAATACGTTAGTTGCGGCAAATGTCATTCATAGGTTTTATACAATTGACATGGACCTTCCGACAGATGGTAATTTATTATTAAACAACGAAGACATGAACAAATTTGGACCATATTCACCGGTTTATGTCTCTTCCGTCACATACGGAAGGATGGGGGTGATTACAGTGGAGTCCGATTCTACCTTTAGTTCTGTTCAGAGGGCATTGAATATTTCCTTTAACGCTGTGAAAGTAAGTGGGAAACTGAGTATTGATGATCACACAGAGACGATTCTAACTAATTCAATGATAAGAATATATATAGTAGGAGGGCAATCTCCTGAGGCAACAATAGAAGGATTAAGCGCCTTTAAGAATTTTATAGAAACCAAAGGTGAATTCTCAATTGAGAATCAAGGTGAACCTTTGTTTTTCTCATTGAACTATTTGTCAGACAATTCTCCCTATTATACCAAATTTCAAATAAATATGCCAAAATGAAAAAAATACTATCTTTATTTCTGGGTATTATTGTATCCGTGTTTATATCATGTGATGACGAATTGAATCTTCAGCGTGAGAATGCTGCAATAACAACAAATGAGTTACCAAAATATGAGCCTGAGATTATTGGAATAAAGGTTCATAATCACATACCTGAAGTTGCCTTAAAAAGATTGGATAAACAAGATGGAATGCCTCTAACGAGATCGATAGATAGAGACAGTATATGGGATGATCATTTTGGAAGGACTATTTTCGCCTCTTCGGATGAGACAGTACTTTTACCCAATCATTCCAAATGGGCATATCCTGGCTCATTACTAAAGGGAAACTCAATCGAAGAAATGAAGTGGAGTCCGTTATATGCCCAAGTAAAGCCGATTACAGTTTCTGTTTCATTTCCTACCTCTTCAGATGTTGTTTCCAGAGAAATTCAACCCACTCTATCGAATACGAGGCTTTTCATTAATGAGGCCTTGAATGAAAAAATCGGAAGCCAAGTCGCTTCCTCTTCCTTCAGCATTGAGAATTTCACATCATACAATGAACTAAGAACCGTCTTTGGATCAAACATTAAAACAGGAGCACTTTTTTGGAAAAAGAAAAAGGAAGCATATGAAGATAATTTTAAGATATCTAAACGAACTGGACTATATATAAAATACATTCAGAGAAACTTCACTGTTGATATGGATATCCCCAAGAGTGGTTCATTGACTGAGGGCACCATTGAGGGAGAACAGTATTCTCCAATTTATATTAACTCTGTAACTTATGGCCGAATCGGCATTCTATCCATTGAAACAGATGAACTCTCGGATTATGCCTACTCTACGTTCAGTGAGGTTTCAAAAAAGATATTTGTAAAAAAACAAACGACTTTAACAAATGAAGAACTGCGTGTTCTAAATACCGCAGTAATGACACTTTATTTATTGGCACCAGGGGGGTCTTCTGAAGTCTATAGCGTAAATGGCGCGAATCAATTAGTCTCATTATTGCAGATGAATAGCGAATTCACTAAAGAATCTCCTGGTGTTCCTATCTATTGTAGCTATGCTTATTTGAGTGATAACAGCCCTGTGGAAGTTAAATTCAGATATGACATCACATCCGACCCCTTGTACGTAAGAATGTCGAATAAGAGCGCATCGGATTACCACGATGAAGGGCTGTACAAAGATGTCCTCCTCTCATTTTATCGTGATCGTGAAGCCAAGATGCCGGCAATCCCGCCCATTTACATCAAATTCAATTTACGTATCAAATCAAGCCGCATTCAATATAACTGGGATAATCCTTCTAACGCATGGGGGTCAATAACCAAAGATGCTGATATTATCAGTTTTACGCAGAATAACTTTAAAGAGAATCAAATGATTGCGTACAAGAATTTCCCTTATCGTATTGGGAAATGGGCATTGCAGTCAGACCCGTTTGAAGATGATTTTTTCAGACAAATTAAAAAAGCAAATGTAGATTCAAAAGCCTCATTCATAATATTAGAAGATGGAATATTTTATCAAACTTTGAAACCGGATATTAGCCGTAATTCTGATCTCACTAATGGTAGAGGGGATCTAAATGAAATGGTGAACATGAACAAGTATAATTGGGGAAACAGACCGGATTAATTATATAAAAAACTAAATCATGAAAAAGAAGATTGTCGGATTATTACTCATTGCACTTACATTCACTACCGTGAATGCAAACACATTAACAAAGAATAAGATGGAATTGGGAGTATGGAGTAAGACCACACGGGCTCCAGTCCCAATACCCATAGATGCTTTCATCGAAGAAAACAGTTCTATTCTTATTAAATTCTTTGAGCGCCAGAGCCAGCCGGTTACCTTTCAGATTAAAGATAATCACGGAAATATAATATTCCAAGATATGGTAGTACCTACTGAAGAAGAAAATTACACAATTGACTTGAATGAATTCAAGCAAGGTGAATACGAGCTATTCTATTTAGATGGACATATGATGATAAGTGGAAGATTTCACATAAAATAATACATGCATCAATTGAATACACATCAAGAATTTCCCCAATATTATAAAATAAATCAAATCTATAAGTTATGAGAACATTTTATTATTTTATTCTAATAGTGATCGGAGTAGTAGGAATATCCTCTTGCTCACAAGATGATAATGAACTAGACAAAGTTAATAATCAAAAAATACAAACTAAGTCATTGGCAGAGTCAGATTCGACATGCCTTGACTCCATCATTACTCCGTTGATTGTAAATCCGGATTCTATAAAACGCCCCCTAACTAGAGCTGCTTACTCAACTTTTAATGAGGATGAATACTTTTCAGCTAATATGTGGGCAATTCGGGAATTACCTATTACCCTACAAGCTAGAGGACAGGCTAATACAAGTAGTAGATACCTATCCACAAACGGTAAAAGCAAAGAAATTACACTAGTAAATTATGTATCCTCTAGATCAAATAATCAGCTATTTTATCTACGAATCTTACCCGCCTCATCAGGTATCCCTTATTTAATCTATTCATACCAAGACAAAACGCCAATATCTGTAGGACAGTATAACAGTGACCCTAACAACAAAATATTATTCACATTACCAAATGAATCCGGTTCACTGTATTCAGCAGGCTGGGATCTTATACCTTCAGATTACAAAGGATATTTTGCGATTCAAAGCCAATCCTACTTGGGACAATCAGATCCCAATAATATGTGGTCTGTATTTAACTATGTGCTAGAGGTTAAGAATGACAACAAGGTAGGTTACGGTCAATATACAAAGAAAGCGCAGCAGGAATTCCTTATAGTCCCTTTTAATGCGTTTACACTAAGCTATATTGAATTTTATAAAGATGGTGCTACAGTAACCAAACAGACTCCATTAAAAGTAGTAACTTATGGCAAAAACGAATCAGAAGAAAGAAGACCATTCACTATCGAAGCAGCCCATTATGCCTACGATACATCTTCATTCTCTGAAAGCAGTATTTTGAAAATACCTATAAAAAATACTACTGATAACTTCTACCGCCCCACAGTAGAAGCAGAACACATTGTTACGCCTCTCGCTGTTAAACCAAGTGAGGACACATCCCATATCCGTAAGGAAGCCGATATGGTCTATTCTTCTACAACTCAAAAAATACTTAACACTTTGAAATTCAATATTGACGGTACAGCACTCCCAAATTCTCTGATAGAGGCTACATCTTATTTAGAAAACTACACCGTATCAGTAAAATATACAGCACACATGACATACAAATATAATGGAGAAGAGAGGGAAGTAAAGATAAACGGAGTATGGAGCGGAGCCATCTATACAACAATAAGAGATAATAAATATCCAAAAGACATTATTAAATTCTTTGATTTAGATGATGGGACAGAGATACTACGTACAAGATCCGCTACATTATCACCGATAACCTTTAAATAAATAAAAAAATGAAACAACATATTATTTTTGCAATAATATTAATAGCCGCAACAATATCGTTTGCGTCCTGCTCTGATGATCTAGACAAGTCTGGCAATGCCCTCGATCAATCTCAAGACAGCAAAGAGGGAAATATTATAATACAGGAAAGAAATCCAAATCTGCCTAAAATAAAGAAGCTGGTATTCGACGAACAGCAGACCAGAGGTGACATTTCAGGTGAAACAGGAAATTCTGATGCATTTCTCGGAAGTGGTTATAACCTTAAAAACGGTAATTATATCTTAGGTGATTTCAGTAATGTCAGCCACCCAATAATAAATTTAGCTGCTGTTAAAGAATACGACCCCACTTATACCAGAGGAATACGATTAAATACCACCGAAACGACTAGTTTTGCCTATGGCACTTTCGATAGATACCAATATAATTCAACAATATCCAAAAAGGTATCATCCGGATTTTCTCTTAATATCAAAATCTTCTCATTCGGAAAGAAGAAAACAACCACGGAAGTATTCAAAACTGTAATAGACAATACAAACGAAGCTACTTACGGTGAACTCAGCATTAATTTCACGAACAGTCAGTTCACCTTACAAAATTCGGTGGCTACAAGAAAATTGTTTGCAAGACAATTTCTTACTAAATCTTTTATAAGAAGTTTATACAATTCTCCGATAACATCAACACTCAAGAGTTATGGTGATTTCGTATTAACCGGTTATCTCACGGGAGGAAAAGCTTATGCCTCATATGCGGGGACAACTACAGAAAGCCTAACGAGTTCGGGTAAAGAGAAAGATATGGAAAAGTCAATAAGTGCCTCATTGACCTATAAAGGTAGTAGTGCCAGCGGAAATTTAGGCTTTACCGGTTCTAATCATGAATCAAAAACAACTACCTTTAAAGACTCGACAACGTTTATTTATATAAAAACATTTGGAGGAATACGAGATGGAAGCCAAGCAGAAGTAAATGCAAGAGCAATTAAAGATCTGAATATAGACTTAACATCATGGATGCGCTCATTAAACGATGTATCTAATCACACAATGATAGATATAGCTGACAATAGTTTGTTCCCTCTATCAGATTTCGTACTGGAAACAAATTTTAAGCAGCGTCTCGATGACACCTTTAATGAGGTACTGCCTACTTATACCAACTTAGTATATCCATACATTGAGATTGTCAGAGTTATGGTGCGATCAACCCCCTCATATGAAGCCTTATATGATGTTGCAGCTGTTTTGGTAACAAGGCAAGGAGATAGAATCATATTAAGTGATGGTTTGGCTCCCGCTGCTACAGATGCGGAACTTAGACAGAATGAAGATAATGCTGTCTTTATGCAGAAAGTGGAGAAAATAGCTGCTGAAAAATCAAAACTATTTAGTGCCGACATAGAAATATCATATAATAAGAAGACAAGATTAAACCCTGTTTTAAGATCACCATTATGCATAGATCTTACGGGATTTAATGAGAAAAACTTCTATCGGTTTTATTATGAAAAGACTGGCATAGAATACATATATGATCCCTCTACCCGTCTTTGCTTTTCTTATTTCATTGACGAAGGAGACGACGAAGTACTAGACATTTATGGAATAAGAAATTGGGTAGAATCGCTACCAGAGAAGAAAATCTCAATAGCTTCTTTGGCTAATTCATATAAAATTATCGGATTATAAATAAATTACATCATTATGAAAATTATTCAAGCAATATTAATATTCTCTCTGAGCCTGATTCTATTCAGTTGTGGGGATGACGATAAGGATGAGATCAAGAAGGATGAGATCAAGAGTGCAATTTCACTAAAACAAACGAGGTGGGCTGGTACATTCGAAGATACTGAAAAGTATCGTATATTAAGCGCCAGTGTGGGAGTTTTCTTCTACACGGAAAAGGACGGACGATATAGCTTGATATTGGGGTGGGGAACGACGATGGAGAAAAATGAAGGCGATTTCAACTGCTCCATCGATGAGAAAATATTAACTATTACTAATACTGGGATTGTGTTGGATGGGCGTTGGTTAATCATCCAATCTGATAAAGATAAAATGGTATTAGAAAAAGGAACGGGTCTAAATGGTGCATATAAAGGTACTTTGACTCTAGAAAGAACTAACTAAAGCCCTTTCCCTGGCATCAAACAATCTCTTTTATATTTAACGCCGTCACACTCCATTTGAAGAATGTGACGGCGTTAATCTCTCTATTTAGCCTATCAACGGTAGCAACATCATCTTTATAATAAGTATTTTCTCACATGAAATATTACATCGTGAAAAACAATCGACATAATTAATCTTTAACAAACATACGCACATTATTATTATGAAAGAATTAACATTCATAATCTGTTCACTATTATTTCTATGCAGCTGTTCCGAGAACCAAACGGATCCGCAACCAAGCGAGCCAAGTAAGACTTACTTCGAACCCTTCGTTGGTGAAAAGTTTTATGCGTCCTTTGATGCGGAAGGAGATGACTACACTTTAAAGATTGATAATCCGGAAATCATCTCGTGGGAATATACAAAGCATAAAGGAGTAATCCGCATAAAAGCTTTAAGCAGCGGAGATGCCTCAATCAGTGTGATAGATGTAGATGGCAGCGCCATAGCTATTTTCCACGTCTGGGCTCATTATTTTGGCAGTAGTAATATAGAAGAAATAACTATGCGCCCTCCTGACCCGAATGTAA
This sequence comes from uncultured Bacteroides sp., assembly GCF_963666545.1. NCBI lineage: Bacteria > Pseudomonadati > Bacteroidota > Bacteroidia > Bacteroidales > Bacteroidaceae > Bacteroides > uncultured Bacteroides sp. The sequence goes on from NZ_OY762899.1 coordinate 1,623,417, forward strand.
AATCGGAAGTTATTGTTGAAGCCAAAGATGCTGAGAAAAAATTACTAATAGAAAATGAATTATGGGAATATGTGAAGCAAAGACAGCGTACGCTATATACTTTTGATGGAGAAACGAAGGAGTTTACTATGGATATTGCGCAATCAGGGGTAAAATACAAAGGCACATATAGCTGTAATATGGATTCTTTGATACTTAAATATGACAATACCACTGAAAGGTACGGATTCCAGATAGCGGTTGGAAGGGCATCTTATATAATAAAAGCAGATAAAACTAAAGAATATCAACTTTTGTACCCAGATGCAGATATTACGTCAGTAAAAGTCAACAGAGTATGGTATGACTGGGAGATCGCCTCCCGGCCTATGTAAATTAAGTAAAACAAAAGAAGCCATGAAACAAATATCTATTCTTTTATTAGTAAACCTCCTCTTGATAGGTTGTTCAAAAGACGATGCAACTACCGATGATAATAATTCGATAAAACTGAGTTGCTATTCAGTTCATTTTTGGGCTGGAGAAGAATGTACCATTGACGTTCTTTCAAAAGCCGATGATCTAAGCCTTTCAGAAGAAAATCTAGACATCGCATCCGGATGGTGGGCAGATAATGGAAAAACAATTCGAATAAAAGGAGAAAGTGTAGGGACAACATCGGTGTATATCAAAGACAGGGAACACCCTGATAGGAAGGCAGAGATAAAGGTTATCTCTGATTATTTTAGCGGCAGCTTTAAGGAAGATGGTGATAAAGCTACGATCATAGTACGAGCTAATGACGAATCTGTTCAGGAGCAGATTAAGAATGACTTAAAGGCTATAGCTAAAAGTAGGTCCGGTACCTTATACTCTTTTGATAAGGACTCTAAAACTGTTATAGTCAACGAAAGTGGAGGAAACAAATATACTGGCAGTTATGAGTGGAACAAAGATAACCTAACTATAAAAGTCAATGAAACGATTAATAAATATGGATTCGGAACGATTGACCACGACTCTGTAGTAATAAGGCCAGACTTAGACTTACTAAATACATATAAACTCAAATATCCCGACACCCCTATTTACGACGTCAGATTAGTTTTGTTTTTAGGTTCATCCAGCAGACGTAGATAAGTTCTCTCTATTATGGGATGAAAAAGATAAATACGATGAGCAAAGAAACAGTACTTGCTCATCATACTTATTTAAGCGAACGCGAAAGAGAACAATGTGTTCGTTTTCGCACACAACAACAATTGCATAGAATACTGATATTCAACACATTACTTATTTGGCACACCTCTTGTCTTCTTATTGACGAGCAATAAATCAAAAAAAAAGAGATGAATTGCTGCAACTAAAAAAAGACTAGCTACGTCTAACAGACATAAGAGACAAAGAAAATAATAAAAACCAATTAATAAGTAAAATTATGAAAGCAACAATGTATATCAATAAAGTGATTGTATTAGTAACCTTGTTTTTAAGTGTATCCGGATTGGCTGCAGCAGCCAATAGTAACGATGGCGAAAAGAATTTTATCTATAACGATGTATTGAAAGATGGCAAGGTCATATCTCGTGAAATGTATTTGCTCGAGAAGAATTCATCAGCTCTATCTCCTATTAAGAAATGCGAATATGTTTATGATGAAATGCAGCAATTGAAAGAGAAAACGACCTATAAATGGAATTCATCAGCCATGAAATGGGAAAAAGAATCGCTACTTAGCATCAGTTATACCGAAACGGAAACGATTGTAGAAAATGCGCTGTGGATACCTAGTAAGAAGGTATTCTCTCCTTCTGATAAACGGGTATATGCAACCAGCATTGAGAACAACATGATTAGTCAATACAACTATAAGATGAATAAGCGTACCAAGGTATGGGAATTACAAAAGAGTGAAAACGCTCCTACTCTGGAAAATTTACTAGCGAAAGCAGAATAAATATCTCCTCTACAGAACAGTTTTTAAATAGGTATGTAGCTAAAGAGGTTGCCTCAAACATAGAGTTTCTATGGAGGCAACCTCTTCTATTTTTGTTCACCACTACTTCTATTTTCGTTAAAGTCGCAGCAGCGGTTTATTGTTAGAACTTCATTACTCGAATGTAGCGATTGTACGATTAATAATATCGAGGCATCTGTATAACTGGGCTTCAGTAATAACCAATGGGGGTGCAAAACGAATGATATTGGTATGAGTCGGTTTGGCCAGAAGACCGTTTTCGGCCAGCTTCAAACAAATGTCCCACGCCAAGTCTTTTTGCTTATCATTGTTTATAATCAAGGCATTGAGTAATCCCTTGCCGCGAACAGACAATGCGATGTTGGAAGTATTACAATAATTTTGAATTTCCATCCTAAAAAGAGATCCCAGTCTATCGGCATTGAGGGCCAACTCTTCGTCTTTTACGACTTCAAGTGCAGCAATTGCTACCGAAGCCGCTATCGGATTACCACCAAACGTGGAACCGTGTTGTCCCGGGTGCATCACGTCCATGATAGCGTCATCAGCCAGCACGGCAGACACCGGACAAACGCCTCCTGAAAGTGCTTTACCAAGAATGAGTATATCGGGATGAACTCCTTCATGATCGCAAGCTAATAACTTTCCGGTACGGGCAATGCCTGTTTGCACTTCGTCGGCAATAAATAGAACATTGTGCTCTTTGCAAAGATCATAGCACGCTTTCAGATAACCGTCATCGGGTACGTAGACTCCGGCTTCTCCTTGAATAGGCTCCACCAAGAAACCTGCAATATTAGGGTTTTCAATCAAGGCTTGCTTCAATGCTTCGACATCATTATAAGGAATGACTTTGAATCCGGGAGTGTACGGACCATATCCACCATAGGCATCGGGATCGACCGAGAAGGATACGATACTGATGGTGCGGCCATGGAAATTGCCTTCACATACTATAATGGTAGCCTGCTCTTCCGCAATACCTTTTTTCTCATACGCCCATTTTCGGCAAAGCTTAAGTGCTGTTTCAACAGCTTCTGCTCCTGTATTCATGGGCAACAATTTGTCATAGCCAAAGTATTGTGTGGCATATTCCTCGTATCGCCCTAACCGATCATTATAGAAAGCGCGCGATGTAAGCGTTAGTTTCTGCGCCTGCTCCATTAAGGCTTGTATAATGCGGGGGTGACAGTGTCCTTGGTTAACAGCCGAATAGGCTGATAGGAAATCGTAGTATCGCTTTCCGTTAACATCCCACACGTTGACACCTTCGCCACGCTCTAAAACTACGGGGATAGGATGATAATTATGAGCTCCGTAACGATTTTCCAGCTCTATCAGTTGGCTGGCAGTTAGTTTATTGTTCATATTTGTATCTTTTAAAGAGTTATATTATAGATTTCAGCCATCATACACCGTGCACTGCCACCCCCATAACGTTCAATAGTAGGAATATTGACCGTCACCAATTCATTGAAAGAGGCCAAAGCAGCTATCTGATCAGGGTTAAGTGCATCGTAGGCAGTTTGTGATAGTATCAATAGTGGAATTTCTTCTTTGTTTTTCACTTGCAACATGTTTCCGGCAAAACGGTGAATCTGTACTTCGGTTAGCTCAACAATCACTTCTTTTCCCGAAGCTTTCAATTGGTTACGAAGGGCCTCGCGTTCATTGAAGTCGTCAATCGAATCGAAGCAAACAACGGCATACTTATCGGCTACACACATCATCACATTGGTGTGGTAAATGGGTAAACGCTTACTATCAACATTCTGCATGGCATGAAAGCAACAAGAAGTATATCCAAAGTCACGACAGAATGTAGTCAATAATTCTTGGTCTGTTCTCTCCGACAAGGCAGCATAAGCAATCCGTGCCTTCCTATCGAGCACCATGCTCCCTGTTCCTTCAAGATATCGAGCCTCATCTTCAGCCTTTGTATAATCTACTATTTCTTTGACCTGAAAACCTTTGTCTTGAATTATCTGAAGGATATCGTCACGCCTCTCTGCCCGTCGGTTAGGAGCAAACATGGGATACAACACGACTCTTCCGTCTTGATGAAAACTCACCCAATTATTAGGGAAAATGGAATCGGGCGTTCTAGGTTCTAGTGTATCGGGAATTGAGATCACATTGACTCCCTTAGCACGCAACTTCGCTACCATTGCAGCAAACTCTTGTTGCGCAGCAGCTTGTATGCGATCTGCCGGAGTTTGATCGAACTGTTGAAAGTAATTATTGGCAGCTGTCTCTTCATTGAAGCCGAATGCCACCGGTTCTATCATTAATATATTCGAAGTCATGCTGTATTCAGTTATTAGTCATTATCCCGAACAAGCGGTAGAGTAGAACAGCGCAACAATCCTCCCATCTTGGAAATTTCATAGTAAGGAACTCGTTCTACAGTGAATCCCCATACATCTTCCAAGTGGCGGTTAAGGCGTTCAAAACGCTCTTCGCTGACCACTACCGTAGGTGAAAGGGAAAATACGTTGGTATACATATGGTACATCTCGCTACGAGTTATCTCAAACAGATTTTCATGGCCGAAAATAGCTACAATTTGTTTGTAGGAGTCAGCATTCAGAAATCCGTCTTTATACACGATAGCCTTCCCATGTCCCACGGGCATCAAGGTGCAGTCAAGGTGCAAGATGCCTTCTCCCGGATCAGTATTATGCTTTTTAAGCTCAAACGGAATAAAGGTCTTCTCCGGACAAATCTCTTGCAAAAAGTTTAGAGCATAACGATTAGTGCGTGCTGTCTTCATTTGCCTATAGTCGGGTTGCTCGTAAAGACCGACAAAAACCATGTCATTATACAGCACCACATCTCCTCCTTCTACATGCGCCTTTTCGGGTAGATTAAAGATCTTGTTATAGGCTATTTGATTGTAAATTGTTTCATAAGCCTCTTTTTCATCTTCCCGATCAGGTATAATATTGGATACGATGATTTTATCATTGATCACAAATCCGACATCACGTGCAAATATCTGATTGCAATTCTCCAGCGTCCAAGGCCGATACACCTGCACATTGTAGCGTGTTAAAACTCTTTCAAACATGGACATCTCTTTAAAAATATCCTCTTCTTTGGGATATATGCCCTTTACCACAGATTCGTATGACTTAGCATCATAGGTCTCTTCCAGCGTAGGCGTTTTCCCTATAGATCCGGGCTGTCCCAACACAACAGCCCTTAACGTAGATGTTTCATTATTTATTCGCAACTGCATATATTTTCCTTTTTTATGCAAAAATAGAGATTAATTCAATATGTGCAAACGATAATTCTCCTATTTTTCATCATTACCAATCAACGGAAGAAAGCGAATGTAAAGATAACACACCTTCCCATACAGGCCTTGTGAGAGGAGTTTGTTGAACTTATATGATGCATAACAAAAAGCTAATTTGTCAACAATAAAGACTACCAACAAAAGCATTGCACTGTCATAGTGCATATTTCTTTGGATTTTGCACTGTGACAGTGCAAAATAAACTATCTTTGGATTTTGTGATATGAATTTATCTCGCCGTAATATGAAAACAGCCTTGTTTAAGTTCGTACTTCACATAACATTTTTCGGCTAAGCGCATGTCACTGAGCACTTCGGAAAGAACGAGTTTCAGCGTATCAGGGCTAACGTCCTGAAAAGGGCGACCGGTTTCATCTTCTATCTTATTAAAACGCTTCCAACTTACATCAAAGGTAGTGCCATAAAAATGAGCAGAGTTCTCGGATGCATTTCCATTGCGACGACGCAGGCGGTTCACATCATGGCGAGTGCGAAGTATGGAAGTGACCACAATGCGGTTAGGGTTAAGGCCTTTAGATTGCAGAGAATCGAGGAAGGTTGACCCAATAGTATTCAATAGTTCGCTCGCACGAGGCACCAGATAGGGCATGGAGTGCGTAAGCGAATCAATGGAATAGAAATCATTATCAGATAAATGTACCAACTTATCGCCCAATGCCTCTACTGCATCACGATCGTCCAACGGTGCAATGCCATTGGCTCTTGCTGCTGCTAGTTGTATATCATTTAAATCTCCAAAAGATCGTTTATAACTAATCACACCACGTATGTTTCGTGGATTGTTTAACCTCAAAGACATATCCTTTTTGCCACTCGGAAATACCACTACTATGACAGCAACAAAGAGTACAAAAAATAGCAGATATGCTAGATTACGGTAACGGGGCTTTAACTTTCGCATGTTTCTGTTTATCTGTTTTCACAGTGCAAATATAGCGAAATCACCTATTAACCGAAAATGCTCTGCAAATTAATTCGTAAATAACTATAAAAATATTCGGGCGATTGATTAAATTTGCAGGCGTTTTAAACTGAACGATCCTATTATCCCGGCGAAATGAACTGTTCGGTGAGCAAACAATTCAACCCTTAAATACATTTAATGATAGAAAAGCTGATTGTTCTTGAGGATATTGATCCTGTTATCTTTTATGGCGTGAATAACGCCAACGTACAATTAATTAAGGCCTTGTATCCGAAGCTTAGAATAGTAGCCAGAGGAAATGTGATCAAGGTGTTGGGCGACGAAGAAGAGATGTGTGCTTTCGAAGAAAACATCATCGCACTCGAGAAATATTGTGCACAGTATAACTCCCTGAAAGAGGAGGTTATTATTGACATAGTAAAAGGAAATGCACCACAAGCAGAGAAAGTGGGAAATGTCATTGTGTTCAGCGTTACCGGCAAGCCCATCATTCCACGAAGTGAGAATCAATTAAAGCTAGTGGAAGGATTCGCTAAGAATGATATGGTCTTTGCGATAGGCCCTGCCGGATCAGGGAAAACGTACACGGCAATCGCTCTTGCCGTAAGAGCCTTGAAGGAAAAAGAAATAAAGAAAATTATTCTGAGTCGTCCGGCTGTGGAGGCAGGTGAAAAACTGGGCTTTCTACCAGGCGATATGAAAGAAAAGATAGATCCGTATCTGCAACCACTCTACGATGCACTACAGGATATGATTCCGGCGGCAAAACTAAAGGAGTACATGGATTTAAACATCATTCAGATAGCTCCGTTGGCTTTTATGCGCGGAAGAACACTAAACGATGCGGTGGTTATTCTGGACGAAGCTCAAAACACCACTGCCCAACAGATTAAAATGTTCCTCACCCGTATGGGCATGAATACAAAGATGATCGTAACGGGAGATATGACGCAGATTGATTTGCCGTCTTCTCAGACTTCGGGCTTAGTACAGGCCATGAAGATTCTTAAGGGAGTAAAGGGAATCAGTTTTGTGGAGCTAAATAAGAAAGACATTGTGCGTCACAAACTGGTGGAGCGCATTGTAGATGCTTATGAAAAGTTCGACAAGGAAGTAAAAGAGGATCGCAACAAGAGAATAGAAGAAGAAAAGAAATATCGTTTGAATGTAGTAAATAGTAATTTGTAATGAATATGAAAGCATTAGTAAAAACAGATTTCAACTTTCCGGGACAAAAAAGTGTATATCACGGAAAAGTGCGTGACGTGTACAACATAGATGACGAGGTGCTCGTCATGGTAGCCAGTGATCGTATTTCGGCATTCGATGTTGTTTTACCAAAAGGTATTCCTTTCAAAGGACAAGTATTGAACCAGATAGCTGCAAAGTTTCTGGATGCTACGGCAGACATCGTTCCGAACTGGAAGATTGCTTCTCCTGACCCAATGGTCACTGTAGGTATCAAATGTGAAGGTTTCCGTGTGGAAATGATTATCCGCGGATATCTCACCGGTAGTGCGTGGAGAGAATATGAAACAGGATGCCGTAATCTTTGCGGGGTTGTGTTACCTGATGGTATGAAGGAAAATCAGAAATTCCCTACTCCTATTATCACTCCGACAACAAAAGCGGATGAAGGACATGATGAGAACATCTCGAAGGAGGAAATTCTGGAACAAGGCATCGTAAGCAAGGAAGATTACGAGCTGATGGAGAAATATACGTATGCACTCTTTCAACGTGGAACGGAAATGGCTGGCGAAAAGGGATTGATACTAGTAGATACAAAATATGAGTTTGGGAAGAAAGAGGGCAAAGTTTATCTCATCGACGAAATACATACCCCCGATTCTTCGCGTTACTTCTATGCGGATGGTTACGAAGAGAGATTTGCCAAAGGTGAAGCTCAAAGACAACTATCTAAAGAATTTGTACGCCAATGGCTCATCGAAAACAACTTCATGGGGAAAGCCGGTCAGCAGGTTCCTGAAATGACAGATGAATATGTAACTTCGGTTTCTGAACGCTATATTGAACTGTATGAGCATATTGTTGGAGAGAAATTCAACAAAGTAACGACTGAAGACGTAGCTGCTCGTATCGAAAAAAATATTACTGAGTTTTTGAAAAAATGAACTATCCCCAGGAAAACATCAAACCTTATGGCGATGATGGCCGTAAAGGCCGACAAGTAGAACAAATGTTCGACAACATCGCTCACAAGTATGACTTGCTGAACCATGCTCTGTCAATGGGTATTGACAAGATTTGGAGGAGAAAGGCGATCAGTTGGCTCAAACCTTTTGCACCGCAACGCATTATGGATGTGGCTACGGGAACAGGAGATTTTGCCATTCTGGCCTGCCGCAAACTACGCCCTCAAGAACTTATCGGGACGGACATATCAGAAGGGATGATGAATGTGGGAAGAGAAAAAGTAAAAAAGGAAGGTCTCTCGGGCAAAATAAGTTTTGCCCGGGAAGACTGTACCTCTCTCTCGTTTGAAGCAAACAGTTTTGATGCCATCACTGTGGCATTCGGCATTCGTAATTTTGAAGATTTGGATAAAGGATTGACAGAAATGCACAGAGTGCTCCGAAAAGAGGGACATCTCGTCATTCTGGAACTCACCACGCCCGACCGCTTCCCAATGAAACAATTGTTTGCCATTTATTCTAAAGTTGTCATTCCCGTTCTTGGCAAGTTGCTTTCCAGAGACAATAGCGCATACACTTACCTGCCTCGCACCATTCAGGCCTTCCCGCAAGGGGAAGTGATGAAGAATGTGATAACACAAGCCGGATTCAGTAAGGTTAGCTTCGAGAGACTAACATTCGGCATTTGCACGCTATACACAGCGACCAAATAATCAAAACTTAAAACAATCCCCTATGCAAAAGTACGGCTTAATAGGATATCCGCTTAAACATTCGTTTTCCATCGGATATTTCAATGAAAAATTCAGTTCGGAAGGTATCGATGCAGAATATGTTAACTTTGAGATTCCAAACATCAACGAGTTTATGGGAGTAATTGAAGAGAACCCCAACCTATGCGGCCTCAACGTTACTATTCCTTATAAAGAACAGGTTCTTTCTTTTCTCGATGAGATCGACAAAGACACGATAGCGATTGGTGCGGTAAATGTGATAAAAATCATCCGCGAAAAGGGGAAGGTGAAGCTGGTTGGCTATAACTCAGATATTATCGGTTTCACGCAATCCATCCAGCCACTGCTACAGCCTCATCATCGCAAAGCATTGATATTGGGCACCGGCGGAGCTTCAAAAGCTGTTTTTCACGGACTGAAGAAATTAGGTATTGAAGGTAAATTCGTGTCACGTAGAACTCGATTCGGCATGTATTCTTACGAGGAGCTCACTCCTGAAATCATCAAAGAATACACCGTTATAGTGAACTGCACCCCGGTAGGTATGTATCCCAAAGCGGATGTTTGTCCCAATATTCCTTATGAGTATCTGACTTCAGAACACCTTTTATATGACTTGCTATACAACCCCAATGTAACTCTCTTCATGAAAAAAGGAGAAGCACAAGGAGCTACAACCAAAAACGGTTTAGAAATGTTATTGCTACAAGCTTTCGCTGCTTGGGAGATCTGGCAGAAATAATCAAAATAAAATAGATGTTGGCATGAAACGTAAATGGCTTATTTATAGTGTTATTGGCATCATACTACTATTGACTGGCGGAGTAACGGCTGCTGGTTTCTATATGCTCAACTATTCTCTGACTCCTGATAATCGGGGCAAAGATGAAGCAGGCTCTTACAAAGTGATGTATGCTAAATATCCGTTTATGGAAGCATGGGTGGATAGTTTGAACCAGGCAAGCGCTCTGAAGGATACGTTTATAAATAACAAAGCAGGTTTGCGCCTGCATGCATACTACATTGCTGCTCCACAGCCTACTGCAAAAACGGCGGTCATCGTTCATGGCTATACAGACAATGCTATCCGCATGATGCACATCGGTTATCTGTACAACCATGATTTGCATTACAACATTCTCCTACCCGACTTGCAATATCATGGGCGAAGTGAAGGCAACGCCATACAGATGGGATGGAAGGACCGTCTGGATGTAATGGAATGGATGAATGTGGCTCAGCACATCTATGGAGACAGCACAAAAATGGTGGTACATGGAATATCAATGGGAGCAGCAACTACTATGATGGTATCGGGGGAGCAGCAACCAGCCTACGTAAAGTGCTTCGTTGAAGATTGCGGATATACAAGCGTATGGGACGAGTTCTCGAAAGAGATTAAAGAACAATTCAACCTTCCTCCCTTCCCTCTACTCTATTTTTCGAGTGCATTGTGCAAAATGAAGTACGGATGGGGATTCAAGGAAGCATCGGCCTTGAATCAAGTGAAAAAATGTCACCTTCCGATGCTATTTATTCATGGAGATGCAGACACGTACGTACCCACGCAAATGGCTTACACGCTTTTTGACAGCAAGCCCGAACCCAAAGAGCTATGGATAGTACCCGGAGCCAAGCATGCTGTTTCTTATCTGGAGAATCAAAGAGTTTACACTGCAACAGTCGGACATTTCGTAAACAAGTACATCCAGTAAATTGATAAATAGCTACATTTCGAAGCCAGACACTACATTGATATTCATATTTTTTCAGTCAGCACGCTTTATTATTCCATCTTTTTATGTAGGTTTGCAAAAACAAATTGAATTGTGATGAAACATACCACGACACTGATTCTCTTTCTATGCTTGTTCTTTTCGGTACAAGCACAAGAGAAAATATATACAGTAGACAACATACCTAAAGTGCATTTGCAAAACAAGATGAGGTATGTATGCAATCCCGAAGGTATTCTTTCGGAAGCTGCGACCGATTCTATTGACAGAATGCTCTATGCTCTTGAAAAGAAAACGGGCATCCAAACAGTTATTGCTGTACTTCCCTCTATCGGTGAAGCTGATTGTTTCGACTTCTCCCACCAATTGTTGAACAAATGGGGAGTAGGCAAAAAAGGAAAAGACAATGGGCTAGTCATTCTGCTGGTTACTGACCAACGCTGCATACAATTCTACACAGGATACGGATTGGAAGGAGATCTGCCGGATGCTATATGCAAACGCATTCAATCGAAAGAGATGATTCCTTTCTTAAAGAATGGCGACTGGAACAGCGGCATGGTAGCCGGTATCAATGCAGTCTGCAGCCGATTAGACGGGTCGATGGTTAACGATGAAGAGGAATCGGGAGGTGAAGGCGGAGGTCTTTTCTTGTTTATCGCCATCATCGGATTTGTTGTAATAGGTGGATTAACCAGCTTTTTGGCTGTATGGGCGAGTGCCCGTTGTCCAAAGTGTGGCAAACATAAATTGCAACGTAGCAGCACTAGCTTGGTATCAAAACGAAACGGTGTAAAAACAGAAGACGTAGTATATACATGCTTGAACTGCGGCCATAAGGTGGTACGCCGCCAACAATCTTATGATGAAAACTATCGTGGAGGCGGCGGAGGTGGTCCATTCATAGGTGGCATCGGTGGTATGGGGGGAGGTAGCTTCGGCTCCGGCGGTGGAGGATTCAGTGGTGGAAGCTTCGGCGGAGGAACGGGAGGAGGCGGTGGTGCCGGCTCAAGATTTTAAATCATGTAGATAAATATAAAGAAAGAAAAGAATATGAAAAGATCAATTATCATTACCATTGCCATAGTTGCTATCATAGCTATATGGGCCATAACATCTTATAACGGTTTGGTATCAATGAAAGAAAACGTAAGTAATCAATGGTCAAATGTAGAAACACAGTATCAACGCCGTTCGGATCTTATTCCTAACCTGGTAAATACGGTAAAAGGGTACGCTTCGCACGAGAAAGAGACATTGGAAGGTGTGATTGCTGCTCGTTCACAAGCTACGCAGATGAAAGTTGATGCTTCAAATCTTACGCCCGAATCATTGGCTAAGTATCAGAAAGCTCAAGGAGAAATTGGAGCTGCCTTAGGCAAACTACTTGCCATCACAGAGAATTATCCTGATCTGAAGGCTAATCAAAACTTCCTGGAACTACAAGCACAATTGGAAGGAACAGAAAACCGGATCAGTGTGGCACGTAAGAACTTTATCGACTCTGCCACGAAATATAATACAGCTATCGCTAGCTTCCCTAAAAACATCTTTGCAGGAATGTTTGGATTCGAAAAACGTCCGTATTTCGAAGCGGAAGCAGGAACTGAAAAAGCTCCTAAAGTAGAATTTTAAAAAGAAGAAATAGTCCCCTTTATCGGCATAGCGGTTGTTTATGCCAATAAAGGGGATTGCTATATCTTATCTGCACACACACTCAGAATAGGAGGAATACGATCTAAAGAAGTAGTATATAGGAAAAATAGTTGCCTGTGAGCGAAAAATGAAGTAATTTTGCAGCAGTATACTAAAAAATATTCCATTCATGAGTAACCAGCGATACATGCAACGTGGCGTATCAGCATCTAAGGAAGATGTACACAATGCCATAAAGAACATCGATAAAGGTATTTTCCCACAAGCTTTCTGTAAGATTATTCCCGATATTCTGGGAGGTGACCCTGAGTATTGCAACATAATGCATGCCGATGGTGCAGGCACAAAATCGAGTCTGGGCTACCTATATTGGAAAGAAACTGGTGATCTTTCCGTGTGGAAAGGCATTGCACAGGATGCACTGATAATGAATATCGATGACTTGCTTTGTGTGGGAGCTGTCGATAACATTTTAGTATCGTCGACCATCGGACGCAACAAGCTGCTGATTCCGGGCGAAGTGATCTCGGCCATTATTAATGGGACGGATGAATTACTAGCTGAACTTCGGGAGATGGGAGTAGGTGTATATGCCACCGGTGGAGAAACGGCTGATGTAGGCGACTTGGTACGCACTATCATTGTAGATAGTACTGTTACCTGCCGAATGAAACGTAGCGACGTGATTGACAATGCTAATATTCGTCCGGGTGACGTGATCGTAGGTATGGCTTCTTACGGACAAGCAACTTACGAGAAAGAGTATAACGGAGGTATGGGCAGCAATGGACTTACATCCGCTCGCCACGATGTTTTCTCTAAATATCTTGCTGAAAAATATCCGGAAAGTTACGATGCCGGTGTACCCGAAGAATTGGTATACTCGGGAGGTCTGAAACTAACAGATAGCGTAAAGGGTTCTCCAATAAACGCAGGTAAATTAGTGCTCTCTCCTACTCGTACGTATGCGCCGGTCGTTAGAAAGCTATTGGATGCCTTACGCCCAGAGATACATGGTATGGTGCACTGCTCGGGTGGCGCACAGACCAAAGTACTTCATTTTATTAATAACATGCGGGTCATAAAAGATAACCTCTTCCCTGTTCCACCACTATTCAAAACGATTCAAGAACAGAGTGGAACAGAATGGGTGGAGATGTACAAAGTGTTCAATATGGGACATCGTCTGGAAGTGTATCTTTCTCCCGAACATGCAGAAGAAGTGATCTCTATATCAAAATCGTTTGGAATCGATGCGCAAATCGTAGGTCACATTGAAGAGAGTGACAAAAAGGAATTGATCATTAAGAGTGAATTCGGAGAATTCATATATTAAAAATACATGGCAGAAAATATCAATATATTAGAAAGACTTGAAGGCTTAGTGAGCCGGTTTGAAGAAGTGTCAACGCTCATCACAGACCCGGGAGTAATAGCAGACCGAAAACGCTTTGTGCGCCTGACGAAGGATTACAAAGAACTGGACGACTTGATGAAAGCCCGCAAAGAGTACTTACAGATGTTAGCTAACATTGCTGAAGCCAAAGAGATGCTCTCTACCGAACAAGATCAAGAAATGAGAGAGATGGCCCGCGAAGAGATAGACAAAAGTCAGGCACGTCTACCTGAGCTGGAAGAAGAGATCAAGATACTACTTGTTCCTGCCGATCCGCAAGATGATAAAAATGCAATCGTGGAAATTCGCGGTGGAACAGGAGGCGACGAAGCAGCCATCTTTGCCGGAGATCTTTTCAGAATGTATCTAAAATTCTGCGAATCGAAAGGATGGAAAACGGAGATAACGACTAGCAACGAAGGAACTGCCGGAGGATTTAAAGAAGTAATCTTCACTGTATCCGGTGACAATGTATATGGTACGCTGAAATATGAAAGCGGTGTGCACCGCGTGCAACGTGTGCCGGCAACAGAAACACAAGGGCGCGTACACACTTCGGCCTCTACAGTAGCCGTACTACCGGAAGCAGAGGAATTTGACGTAGAGATTAATCCGGCCGACATAGAGATGCAAACCTCTCGTTCAGGAGGAGCCGGAGGACAAAATGTGAATAAGGTAGAAACGAAAGTACAGCTAACCCACAAACCGACAGGCCTTGTGGTGGTTTGTCAGCAAGCACGCTCGCAGCTCGCCAACCGCGAACTAGCCATGCAGATGCTCCGTACAAAAATATACGATATAGAGCTTAGCAAACACCAAGAAGCTATCGCCTCTCACCGAAAAACATTGGTTTCTACCGGCGACCGCTCTGCGAAGATCCGTACGTACAATTATCCACAAGGACGCATTACTGATCATCGCATCAACTATACGATCTACAATCTTGCCTCTTTTATGGAGGGAAATATACAAGACTGCATCGATAAACTGATTGTGGCCGAGAATGCAGAACGAATGAAAGAAAGTGAATTATAAGGTAAAAGACATATGAACAAGCAGCAATTATTTGAAAACATAAAACGCAAAAAAACATTCCTATGTGTGGGATTGGATACGGATATCAAAAAGATACCGGAACACCTATTGAAAGAGGAAGATCCTATCTTTGCGTTCAACAAAGCTATTATCGATGCTACTGCCGATCTCTGCATCGCATATAAACCTAATTTAGCTTTCTATGAAAGCTTGGGTGTAAAAGGATGGATTGCTTTTGAAAAGACAGTGAATTATATTAAAGATAATTATCCGGACCAATTCATCATCGCCGATGCTAAACGAGGCGATATAGGAAATACCAGCGAGATGTATGCTCGGTCTTTCTTTGATGAACTGAACATTGATTCTGTAACAGTAGCACCCTATATGGGAGAAGACAGTGTAAAACCTTTCCTACTGTATCCTGAAAAGTGGGTAATCCTGTTGGCACTGACTTCCAACAAAGGTTCGCAAGACTTCCAGCTAACAGAAGACAGTAACGGTGAACGCCTTTTCGAGAAAGTATTGAAAAAATCTCAAGAATGGGCATCTGACGAACAAATGATGTATGTAGTAGGTGCTACACAGGGACAGATGTTTCTTGATATCCGTAAATATGTACCCAATCACTTCCTTCTGGTACCGGGTGTCGGGGCTCAGGGAGGATCACTCGAAGAAGTATGTAAATATGGGATGAATAGCACATGCGGGCTGATAGTAAATTCCTCTCGTGCAATTATCTATGCCGACAAAACAGAACGTTTTGCTGAAGCTGCCCATATAGCAGCTAAAGAAGTGCAAGAAGAGATGGCGGAGCAACTGAAGAAGATTATTTAAGAAGCCGTAATTATTAAGTGTGGTTGTAAAATAAAGAATGACGAATAAACGTAAAATCATCAATGATCCGGTTTTCGGTTTCATCAATATTCCCAAAGGATTATTGTATGACCTCGTGAGGCATCCGCTGCTTCAACGGCTGAACCGTATCAAACAGATGGGGCTATCATCTGTGGTCTATCCCGGAGCGCAGCACACGCGTTTTCAACACTCCTTGGGAGCATTCTACCTGATGAAGGAAGCCATCACACAACTCACAGCCAAAGGGAACTTTATCTTCGACAGTGAAGCAGAAGCCGTACAAATTGCCATTCTGCTGCACGACATCGGGCATGGACCTTTTTCTCACGTGCTCGAAGATACGATTGTAAAAGGAGTGTCTCACGAAGAGATATCGTTGATGCTCATGGAGCGAATGAACAAAGAGATGCATGGGCAACTCACTCTCGCCATTCAAATATTTAAAGACGAATATTCGAAGAGATTTTTGCACCAATTGGTCAGCGGGCAGTTGGACATGGACAGACTCGACTATTTGCGTCGCGACAGCTTCTATACCGGAGTGACAGAAGGTAGCATTGGGTCGGCTAGAATCATTGAAATGCTCAACGTAGAAGATGATCAACTAGTCATTGAAGCCAAAGGCATTTACTCGATAGAAAACTTCCTCACAGCACGTCGCCTGATGTATTGGCAGGTATATTTGCACAAAACATCTGTAGCCTACGAACGAATGCTCATCAGTGCTTTACTACGAGCAAAAGAGTTAGCGGAACAAGGCGTAGAATTATTTGCCTCACCGGCCCTACGTTTCTTCTTATATAATAATATCGGGCATGATGAATTTCACAACAATCCTGATTGTTTGGAGAATTTCATCCAACTCGATGACAACGATATATGGACATCTTTAAAGGTATGGAGTACCCATACTGACAAAGTTCTTTCGACACTAAGTCTGGGCATGATTAATCGCAACATATTTAAAGTAGAGATATCCACCGAACCTATTAGTCTAGAAAGAGAAAAAGAATTAACTTATCACATTAGCCAACAATTGAATATCAGCCTTTACGAAGCGAGATATTTTGTTTCTACCCCCAGTATTGAAAAGAATATGTATGATCCGGCAGACGACAGTATAGATATTATCTACCATGACGGTACAATAAAAAATATTGCTGAAGCATCTGATATGTTGAACTTTGCATTGCTTTCTAAGAAAGTAAAGAAGTACTATATTTGCTACCACCGTTTGCATTGACTCGTATAAAATATTCATCAAAGAATAAGGTAATATAAAAAAAAAATCCGTTATTTGCGCCCTGATTAGAGAACAAGATAATATTGTAACCTCAGTCTAAGGCAAAATATGACGGCTAAAAACCACACAACAATAGATTAAGAAATGGAATTTTCAGCTAAGCAAATAGCAGCATTTATACAGGGGGAAATCATCGGAAATGAAGATGTGACTATCCATACATTTGCTAAAATTGAAGAAGGAATACCAGGAGCAATTTCTTTTCTGGCAAACCCCAAATATACCTCTTATATATACAGCACTCAATCGAGCATTGTATTAGTCAATAAAGATTTTGTAGCAGAGCATGAAGTAAAAGCTACTTTAATCAAAGTAGAAAACGCATACGAGAGTCTGGCCAAGCTGCTTAACCTGTATGAAATGAGCAAACCCAAAAAACAAGGAATTGACTCATTAGCATACATTGCGCCAACAGCAAAAATCGGAGCAAATGTGTATATTGGCCCATTTGCCTATATTGGCGATAATACAGTTATTGGCGATGGCACATTGATTTATCCGCATACATACGTAGGTGATGGTGCAAGTGTTGGAACAGGATGCATACTCTATTCTAACGTAAACATTTACCACGATTGCCGCATTGGCAATGAATGTATCTTGCATTCGGGAGTAGTAATTGGTGCCGACGGCTTTGGTTTTGCCCCAACGCCCGAAGGATACGAAAAAATACCTCAAATAGGAATAGTCATCATAAAAGATAAAGTAGAAATAGGAGCAAATACCTGCATCGACAGAGCAACAATGGGAGCAACAGTCATCCACGAAGGAGTGAAACTGGATAATCTTATTCAAGTGGCTCATAATGATGAAGTTGGAGCTCATACGGTTATGGCTGCACAGGCAGGAATTGCCGGTTCTACAAAGGTAGGCGAGTGGTGCATGATTGGTGGACAAGCCGGCTTAGCAGGACATGCAAAGATTGGAGACAAAGTAGGCATCGCAGGGCAATCTGGCGTTCCGGGTAATGTAGCATCCGGTTCTCAAATTATGGGTTCACCCTCATTTGATGCTAAAAGATTCTTCAAAGCAACTGTAGCATTCAAGAAACTACCAGAAATCTACGCTGAAGTGAACTCCCTTCGCAAAGAAATAAACGAATTAAAACAACAATTAAATAAGTAACCAATGTTGAAACAAAAAACACTGAAAGATAGCTTTTCGCTGAGTGGAAAAGGTCTTCACACTGGGCTTGACCTTACGGTAACGTTCAATCCGGCTCCGGACAACCATGGCTACAAGATACAGCGTATCGACATGGAGGGGCAACCCATTATTGATGCCATAGCCAATAATGTTATTGAAACCACGCGTGGTACAGTATTGGCAAATGGCAATGCAAAAGTTAGTACCGTAGAACATGCTATGGCAGCACTCTACGCTTTGGGCATAGATAATTGCTTAATCCAAGTAAATGGCCCCGAATTCCCTATTTTAGATGGAAGCGCACAATACTATGTACAAGAAATAGAAAGAGTAGGAACAGAAGAGCAAAATGCGGTAAAGGATTTCTATATCATAAAATCTAAAATAGAGTTTCGTGATGAAGAAACCGGATCTTCTATTATTGTCCTGCCGGATGAAAATTTCAGTCTCAATGTTCTTGTCTCATACGATTCAACTATTATCCCAAACCAGTTTGCCACTCTGGAAAACATGGACAGTTTTGCTTCTGAAATAGCAGCAAGTCGCACATTCGTTTTTGTCAGAGAGATTGAGCCACTACTTTCTGCCGGATTGATCAAAGGTGGTGACTTGGACAATGCGATTGTAATCTATGAGCGTCAGATGTCTCAAGAAAACTATGACAAGCTGGCCGATGTGATGAGAGTTCCTCACATGGATGCCAACCATCTAGGTTACATCAATCATAAGCCTTTGGTATGGGCCAATGAATGTGCACGACACAAACTATTAGATGTAATTGGTGACCTTGCCTTGATTGGAAAACCGATCAAAGGAAGGATCATTGCAACTCGTCCCGGACACACAATCAACAACAAGTTTGCTCGCCAAATGCGTAAGGAAATTCGTTCGCACGAAATACAAGCACCAAGCTACAACTGCAACGAAGAACCTGTGATGGATGTAAATCGTATCCGCGAACTTCTCCCACACCGTTACCCCTTCCAATTGGTTGATAAAGTGATTGAAATTGGCGCTAATTACATTGTAGGTGTGAAGAACGTTACAATAAATGAACCTTTCTTCCAAGGGCACTTCCCGCAAGAGCCCGTTATGCCAGGCGTACTACAAGTAGAAGCAATGGCACAAGTCGGAGGTTTACTGGTACTGAATTCAGTAGATGATCCCGAACGATATTCTACTTACTTTATGAAAATAGACGGAATTAAATTCCGCCAAAAAGTCGTTCCCGGAGATACCTTGGTTTTCCGTGTTGAAATGCTGTCCCCTATTCGTAGAGGTATTTCTACCATGAAAGGCTATGCTTTTGTAGGAGAGACAGTAACTTGTGAAGCCGAATTTATGGCACAAATAGTAAAAAATAAATAAGAAGAAGAATGATAAGTCCCTTAGCGTATATTCACCCCGAAGCAAAAGTTGGGGAAAACGTAGAGATTGCCCCCTTTGTATATGTTGATAAAAATGTTATAATTGGTGATAATAACAAGATTATGGCCAATGCTAGTATTTTATACGGCTCACGCATCGGCAACGGAAATACTATATTCCCAGGTGCCGTTATCGGAGCTATTCCACAAGATTTAAAATTTAAAGGAGAAGAAAGTACAGCAGAAATTGGTGACAACAACCTTATTCGCGAAAATGTAACAATCAACCGTGGGACGGCTGCCAAAGGCAGAACGCTAGTAGGCAATAACAACCTTTTGATGGAAGGGGTACATGTGGCACACGATGCTTCCATTGGAAATAATTGTATCATTGGAAACTCAACAAAGATGGCCGGAGAAATCACGATTGATGATAACGCCATCGTGAGTGCCGCAGTGTTGATGCATCAATTTTGTCACATAGGAGGCTATGTAATGGTGCAAGGTGGTTGTCGCTTCAGCAAGGATATTCCTCCATATATCATTGCCGGAAGAGACCCTATCACCTATAGTGGAATCAATATCATTGGTTTGCGCCGTCGTGGATTTTCTAATGAAACAATAGAAGACATACACAATACGTACCGCATCATTTACCAAAGTGGCTTAAACATCACCGATGCACTGGAAAAAGTGGAAGCAGAAGTTAGTATGACTCCCGAAATAGAATACATCGTAAAGTTTATACGCAGCTCAGAAAGAGGAATTATTAAATAGATTGACAAAAAATCATAGATCAGGAGATCTCTATACAAAGAGACCTCCTTTTTTTATGATAAAGCCAAGTTAGTATTTGTACTTATTTACTTTTTTACTACTTTTACGCCATCAATAAACAGGTAAGAACTATGATATACAGATTTACAATTATATCTGACGAAGTAGATGATTTCATCAGAGAAATACAAATTGATCCGGAAGCTACATTTTTCGATCTACATGAAGCTATACTTAAATCTGCTGGTTACAAAGCAGATCAGATGACTTCTTTCTTCATTTGTGATGACGATTGGGAGAAAGAAAAAGAGATTACCCTGGAAGAAATGAATGATGACCCGGAAATAGATAGCTGGGTGATGAAAGAGACTTTGCTCAATGAACTCATTGAAGACGAAAAACAAAAGCTTCTTTATGTATTTGATTACATCACAGAGCGTTGCTTCTTTATTGAGCTATCTGAAATTATCACAGGAAAAGAAATTAAGGCTCCTAAATGCACAAAAAAAGAAGGAGAAGCGCCAAAACAAACGATCGACATTGAAGAGATGACCACCAGCACCAGCGCGCTTGATCTGGATGAAAACTTCTATGGAGACCAAGACTTTGATATTGAAGAATTTGATCCGGAAGGTTTTGAAGGACTTGACGGTGATTCAGCAGCTGCAGCTCCTGCTGAAGAAGAACGTATTTAATGACAAAAACATTAGTTGTTCTTATAGGGCCTACAGGTGTCGGGAAAACAGAATTAAGCCTCCGGCTTGCGGAGGAGTTTAATACAAGCATTGTCTCTTCTGATTCCCGACAGCTGTACGCCGATTTAAAAATAGGGACAGCGACCCCCACCCCGGAACAACTGAAACGCATTCCACACCACTTCATAGGAATACTTAAGCTTACCGACTATTACAGTGCCGCTCAATACGAAATGGAAGCTTTAGCACTATTAGAATCCCTTTTTGTAGAAAAAGATGTAGTGATACTCACCGGTGGATCGATGATGTATGTCGATGCTATTTGCAAAGGCATTGATGACATTCCTACTGTTGATAGTGACACGCGCGAGTTGATGCTGAGCAGATACGAAAATGAGGGTTTGGAGAATCTCAGCAACGAACTTAAGCTACTAGACCCTGAATACTATAAAATAGTCGATATCAAGAATCCCAAACGAGTGATTCATGCACTGGAGATCTGCTACATGACCGGAAAAACATATACCTCTTTCCGCATTCGTGAGAAAAAACAACGTCCGTTCCGAATCTTAAAGATAGGACTCACGCGTGATCGCGAGGAACTTTATAACCGCATCAACCAACGAGTAGACATCATGATGGAAGAAGGACTACTTGAAGAAGCCAAAAGCGTATATCCTTATCGACAACTCAATGCTCTCAACACTGTGGGTTATAAAGAGTTATTCAACTATCTGGATGGTCAATGGACTCTCTCCTTTGCTATTGATAAGATAAAGCAGAATTCTCGCATCTATTCGCGTAAGCAGATGACCTGGTTCAAACGTGATGAGGAGATACGTTGGTTCCATCCGCAACAAGAGGAGGAAATAGTAGCGTACCTCTCAAATACTATGCAGTAAAACCTACCCGTGATCTTCACCGTTAATGATGATGCATAACGTACCTCTCCAATGCTATACAGTAAAACCTCCTCCCACTAAGAACGTTTTTAAAAAGCACAACCCGAAACAGAAAGAATGAGAACCCACAGCATTCTATGAAAAGAACGGCTTAAAGCGCAAATAGCTCCTTGTATTTCTCCGCAACATACTGATCAAGTTCAGAATAGAGTGAGCTTACTTGATCCTGATTCAGCCTCCCCTGCATGCGCCATTCAGTAAGTTTTGGAATGGTACGATTAAAGATTTCTTCTTCCACCGGAGCCAGCCTTTGCATATAGCCGGTTTTGTTGTCATTGTACAGAAGTTCCCAATTGAAATATCGTTCACTGCCCAAGCCTTGAGTATACGAAAACACGCGATCACGCAAAGTCACTGCTTTATCACACAAAGGAGAAACCTTTGTCGTACTATCACGAGTTAACAGAACCGGAAGCTGCTGTTCCCCTCCTTTCACCCATACAGGTACTGCCACACTTGCAGGAGGATAGCCCAAAACCGTCCACATGGTAGTCAGTTCTGCATTTTCATCCTTCTTCACTCCCTGCACAACTACAGAACAAGAAGTACTTTTACGGGCAATAAAATCTTGATCGACAAACCAACCAGTGGTTTTTGGGCGGTTGAAGTTACCATTCTTCAAATCGATGCCTAACAATGAATTGGCAAAAGAACGAGATAGCTCACGAAAAATCCATGCGGGTGTAATCTCTTTAGTAGCAGAAGCCGGCATCAGAAGCTTATCTTCTTGCATGTATCGAACATATCCCGCACCATTGTTCACTTCACCGGCAAAGGAGAAATTAGTCCGGGCAAGGTATCCGCAAGGGGCATCCTTGGGACTATTTGCATCATAGAACGTATATTTGTAATAACCCACTTCAAACATAGCAGCTCCACCTTTTGCGTCAATCACACCAAAGTTGGCTTCTATCATACTGGGTTTCTTTATTGAATCAAGAAAATGTTTAAAGTCATCTACCGTTGCACACACCTCAAGAGCGAGTTTCATTACGCTACCATTGGCCGAACCACGCTCTTCATTCTTTTTTATCTTTTCAAGATTATAAGATTGCGTGTTCATAATGGAAAATCCTGCTGAGTTTGTTCCAATCCATATTTCACGCGGGTTATCATCCCTGCTATTTACCACAGCAACAAACGAATAACGCTTGCCTGAGAAATATTTCACACTATTTTGTGCATAGTCCGTATCTCTATTCTTCCACAAAAGCGGGCGACCATCAGGAGTAACCTTACCCGAAATAACAGCGGAAGTACATGCCTGAATATCTCCTGCTAAAGCAAGAAAAAAAGACATAATAGCAATAAAAAGCAGATTTTTTTTCATGATTCCCTCACATTTGATAGTACGTTATTGCAAACATACATAATTATTCCTTATCAACCCTATAAGCCAATAAAAATGTGAGATTATGGTTACCCCTACTTCACAGGCTTTAACCCCATCTTTTCAGCTCGTTGAAGCATAAAAGCATAAGCCGCTTCGTGTTCATTGGGAATCACTCCATCCAGAATAGCATCTTTAATGGCGCTTTTCAAAGCCCCTACTTCCTGACAAGGTTTCAATCCAAATACTTCCATAATCTCCTCACCACTTACAGGAGGTTGGAAATTGCGCACGCGATCTCTTTCTTCAAGGTCTTTCAACTTCTGTCTCACCAACTGAAAGTTATTCAGAAAACGTTGCTTTCTTTCCGAGTTCTTCGACGTGATATCAGCTTCGCAAAGTGTCATCAAATCTTCTATGTCATCACTCGCTTCAAAGAGCAGGCGACGTACCGCAGAATCAGTCACAATATCATTGGCTATCACGATGGGGCGCATATGCAGGCTGACGAGCTTCTGCACATATTTCATCTTTTCATTCATGGGAAGCTTCATATTGCGAAAGATAGTAGGTATCATTCGTTCACCAATGAAATTATGATTATGAAAAGTCCACCCGGCTTGCGGTTCCCAACGCTTGGTAACAGGTTTCGCTATGTCGTGCAGCAAAGCAGCCCAACGCAACCAAAGATTGTCAGTGTACTTACTTATATTATCGAGCACTTCAAGCGTATGATAAAAATTATCTTTATGCGCTTTACCGTTGCGAGTTTCTATTCCCTGCATAGCCACCAATTCGGGGAAAATGAGTGGCAAAAGGCCAGAACGATCAAGATCGATAAACCCTTTTGAAGGCACAGGAGCCAGTATAATCTTATTCAACTCATCGGCAATGCGTTCTTTTGAGATAATCTCTATCCGCTCTTTGTTGCGACAGAGTGACTCAAACGTATCATCATCAATATAAAAATTGAGCTGTGCGGCAAAACGAATGCAACGCATCATGCGAAGCGGATCGTCACTAAAGGTGATATCAGGATCGAGAGGCGTACGAATGGTTTTCTCTTTGAGATCATTCATGCCTCCAAACGGATCGATCAGTTCTCCGAAACGTGCTTTATTGAGGCAGACGGCCATTGCATTGATGGTAAAGTCCCGACGGTTCTGATCATCCTCCAACGTTCCATCCTCCACAATCGGTTTACGAGAATCACGTTGATAAGACTCTTTCCGGGCACCCACAAATTCCACCTCTGTACCGTAATATTTCACTTGCGCAGTGCCAAAGTTCTTGAAGACAGCCACATGAGCACCTTTACCCAGTCGCTGGCCCAGTGCTTCCGCCATCTCAATGCCACTACCCACTACCACTACATCTATATCTTTCGAGGGACGTTGCAAGAAGATATCACGTACGTACCCCCCTACTGTATAACATTCCAGCCCCAATGCGTCGGCTGTCTCTGATATCTGATTAAATATTTTATCACTGAAACGCAGCTTCAACTCCTCCTTTGTCAACTCTATCATGCTTCTTTATTAAGTTTTAGGCTACAAAAATACAAAAAACTGATATTATTTGTATTTTTGTTGTTCATAAAGAAACATATTACATGAAGAAACTTTTAATTTGGGTATGCGCAGCTTCATTATTAGCCGCTTGTGGCAATGATGTGGAGAAGAAAGCAGGCGAAAAGTTGCAAGCAGCTCGTGAAGCGCTGCAAAAAGGAAATTACAGTGAGGCCAAACTACAGGTAGATAGCATAAAAATCCTCTATCCGAAAGCATTCGAAGCCCGCCGAGAAGGGTTAAAAATAATACAGCAAGCCGAACTGAAAGAACAGGAACATAGTCTTGTCTACCTTGACAGTACGCTTCAGGTAAAGCAGAAAGAGTTTGAAGCCCTGAAAGGGAAGTTCATTTTTGAAAAGAATGCCGAATACCAGGATATAGGAAATTACTTCTGGCCCACGCAAGTGGTAGAGAAGAATCTCCACCGCTCCTATCTCCGCTTTCAAGTCAACGAACGTGGTCTCATGGTGATGACTTCCATCTATTGTGGCGGAAGTAATATTCATCATTCGGCCGTGAAGGTTATCGCCGCCGATGGCAGTTTCTCGGAAACTCCGGCTTCTAAAGATAGCTATGAGACAAGCAATTTGGGAGAAAAGATAGAGAAGGCCGACTATAAATTAGGTCAGGATGGGCATGTGATGAACTTCCTCTACATGAACAAAGATAAAAGCGTGCGTGT
Organism: uncultured Bacteroides sp.; assembly: GCF_963666545.1. NCBI lineage: Bacteria > Pseudomonadati > Bacteroidota > Bacteroidia > Bacteroidales > Bacteroidaceae > Bacteroides > uncultured Bacteroides sp. The sequence goes on from NZ_OY762899.1 coordinate 1,649,028, forward strand.
AGAATATCTTGGCGAACGTAAGTATGCCTTCATAATGAGTGCAGCCGATAAACAAGCATTGGTTGGAGTTTACGAACTCGCCCAACTACTTTCTTCCATTGAACAGGTAAAGAAAGATACAAAAGAAGCCAATCTCAAGATAGAGTTTATCACCAGAAAGATGCAAGATTCCGCTGAAAAAGAAAAAGCGAAAGATAAAGAAAAATAGTTCTTTAGCAATGTCACATTCATTCGCTATTCTCCACAAACAACACCCCATTTATAGAGCATACTAGTTAAGCGTGGTGAACTAGTTAATTAACCACGCTTAACTAGTTAATTCACCGCGGTGAACTAGTTAGTTCACCAAACCCCGTTCACAAGGCCTGTAGAGACGATTCCAAGATACATACAATCGTCATCCGTTAGAGCCGCTTCAACGCTAGTTTTATTACTTTTTCAACAGGAGCATTCGGTTCATCTTGCAAGATAAGAGCAACCACCTTTTGCGAAGGTGCGGGCGCAAAGCCCAGCATAGTGAGTGCAGCCACAGCCTCATCGTTCACCTCAGCATTCAGGGCAAGCATACCTCCACTAATCGCTGAGGCACCCGATGTAGTCTTTATCTTATCTTTCAAATCAATAATAACTCGTTGAGCCGTTTTCAAACCTATTCCTTTTACTGTTTTCAGCAAATTGGCATTCTCCGAACTGATCACATTGCAAAGCTCTGCCGGAGAAAGTGCGGAGAGTATCATGCGAGCAGTATTCCCACCAATACCCGACACGGAAATAAGCAGCAAAAACAGTTCCCTCTCCTGCTTATCAGCAAAGCCATAAAGAACATACGCATCTTCGCGAATGGCTTCATAGATATACAGCTTACAACTACTTTTTCCCTGAATGGCAGAGTACGTGTTCAATGAGATATTTACGCCATATCCCAATCCGTTACAGTCTACCACCACTATTGCCGGAGTTAGCTCGGCAATTCCACCTTTAATATAATCTATCATACGATTTTTAGTTTATTCCGCACATGTGCAAAGATGATTACTTTTGCGTTTTTACTATTGCTTTCACTGAAAAAAGGCTTATTTTTGCAGTAAAGAAAAAGAAAATACAACTCACAACCAACAAAAGTAATGAAAAAGATTAGAGCAGCCATCATTGGATATGGCAACATTGGAAAATATGTATTGGAATCGCTTCAGGCAGCGCCCGATTTCGATATTGCCGGGGTAGTACGTCGCAACGGTGCAGATGACAAACCTTCTGAATTGAACGAATACTCTGTAGTGAAAGACATCAAAGAGTTGAGCGACGTTGACGTAGCCATACTCTGCACTCCTACCCGTAGTGTGGAAAAGTACGCTAAAGAAATCCTAGGCATGGGCATTAATACTGTAGATAGCTTTGATATTCACACAGGCATTGTTGATCTCCGACGGGAATTAATGGCTTGTGCGAAAGCTAACAAAGCTGTTTCTGTCATCTCAGCCGGATGGGATCCCGGAAGCGATTCTATCGTACGAACAATGTTCGAAGCAATCGCTCCAAAAGGAATTACGTATACCAACTTTGGACCGGGCATGAGTATGGGTCATACCGTTGCCGTAAAGGCTATTGAAGGAGTAAAAGCGGCTCTTTCAATGACCATCCCCACAGGTACAGGCATTCATCGCAGAATGGTTTATATTGAACTCAAGGAGGGATATAAATTTGAAGAAGTGGCCACCGCCATCAAAGCAGACGCCTACTTTGTGAACGACGAGACTCATGTAACGCAAGTTCCTTGCGTAGACGACTTGCTGGATATGGGACATGGAGTCAACCTCACTCGCAAAGGTGTATCAGGTAAAACACAGAATCAATTACTTGAATTTAACATGAAAATAAATAATCCGGCTCTCACCGCCCAAGTATTGGTGTGCGTAGCTCGTGCTTCAATGAAGCAACAACCCGGATGCTATACAATGATTGAACTTCCCGTAATAGACCTCTTATATGGAGACAGAGAAAATCTGATCGCACATTTGGTATAAAATGATCCGTTCAGCTCGTCAGACATAAAGTGTACAAAGAATAAATAGTTGTTTCATCCCCTTTTCAGAAAACCACTGAAAAGGGGATTTTTTTATGCTTATTCATTATTTTCCATTTTCTGATAATTTTTATTGTTACAAAAGCTGAATATATAAATAATATCATTTACATTTACTGCCATAAATCACTCTGGTATTATTAGCTAAATTAATTCACATGAAAAAAACGACATTCTTACAGGTAGTGGCTATAGCCTTCTTCTCATTTCTCTTTTATACGGCATCATATGCGCAAGATTTAAGTACCAAATTCGGAAAAGTGACCAACGATGAGGTATCCATGAGCACATACGCTAAAGATAGTACCGCAAATGCGGTTGTTCTTTATAAGAAAGGTAGGACTTACTACGATTACTTAAACAATGATTTCAAAATCTACTATGCAGTTGAAAAAAAAATTAAAATACTCAAGAGTGATGGAACTTCATTTGCCAATATTAGTATTCCTTACTATGAAAATAGCCGCAATACATCAAAAGAAAGCGTAACAGATATAGATGCATACTCTTACAATATGGAGGGTGGCAAAGTCGTAAAGACTAAGATGAAAAAAGAATATGTATTTAAAGAAAGGATCAACGACAAATACATGCAAATAAAATTCACAATACCTGCCGCCAAAGCAGGAACGGTTATTGAATACAAATACAAAATCACATCCGATTTTTATTATGAGCTGAAGGATTGGGAGATGCAGGAAGAAATACCGGTAGTCTACAATGAGTACAACATCAACATTCCTGAATATTTCAAATTCAATCTGGAAATGAGAGGAAGTGAAAAGATTCTAACTAAGGATGAAAGTGCACCTGTCACATTCACGGTTAGAAGTAGCAACTCACAACAGGTGGATATGGTACATGCTACTGCACGCGACCTTACATTTACCGGGAAAGATTTGTCTGCGATGAAAGATGATTCATACATCTGGTGTGCCGATGATTATAAATCCAAAATAAACTTTGAGCTTCTTGGGCTTGACTTTCCCGGATCGATCTATCACTCTTTCACTTCTACTTGGGAAAAGATAGACGAACTGTTGCTAAAAGACGAAGACTTTGGCGATCTGCTAAAAATAAGAAATCCCTTTAAAGAAGAGATGAAGGCTCTGCCGCTCAGCGAAATGACGACAGATCAAAAGATTGCGACTATCTTCCGATTTCTAAAACAAAAGATATCTTGGGATGAAAACTATAACCTTTATGGAAAGAGTATTAGCAAAACAGTAAAATCAGGTTCGGGAAGCAATGCCGATATTAACTTTATATTAATGAGTATGCTACGTGAAGCAGGAATTAAATCGGTACCGGTAGTGATGAGTCGCCGCAATAGAGGTATCCTTCCTTATACACACCCATCCCTACAAAAGCTCAACACCTTTGTTGTGGGCATCCAGAACACCGACAGTACAAAAGTATTTCTCGACGGATCTGTTAGCAACGGGTATATTAATGTATTGCCTCCTGTTTTAATGGTCGACAGAGCCAGAATTGTAACTTCTGAGAAAAATGAAGAAAAATGGTGTAGCCTTAGCCATGCAGGAGAAGGGCAGGTAAAATCTCTCGTCAGTGCTTCCATCGCTGAAGACGGTACGATAAAAGGAGAAAGAACAAGTGTTTATGCCGGACAATACGCAGCTACGTTCAGAGCAAAATTCAAGGCAGCCAAGGATAGTGCTAATTTTATCGGTAGCATGGAGACTGAAGATGCTTTCAAAGTGTTAGATTATCAACAGCAAGGCAAAGAAGAATTTGGTCCACAAATCAAAGAAAAAATCACCTTCACAAAACAAGCTTCGGTCAGCGATGATCATATTTATGTCAACCCGATGATCTTCCAGCATATCAGCAAAAATCCGTATATACAAGAAAATCGCAAACTCCCAATAGAAATGTCCTATCCATACACTCTAAGAGTTTCAAACTCACTCAAAATACCAGAAGGATATGAAGTGGAAGAATTGCCCAAGCAAGTCCTGATAAGCCTCGAAGACGGAGGAGGGACATGCAAATATCTGGTCAAGGTCATTGAGGGCACGATATTGATGACTTATTTCTTCAATATGGAGAGAACGCTTTTTGCACCGAACGAATATCCTAACTTAAAGACTTTCTGGGGAACATTAGCGGATAAGAACAATGAAATGATTGTATTAAAGAAGAAAACACAACTATAGACTATTATGAAAAAAACGCTCAGTTTCTCTCTGGTTATACTCTTATGGAGTACAAATGCCATCGCTCAAGCACAGCCCGAAATACCTATAGTACTGAAAGAGAATGCTTATTCCATTGTTTTGAATAACCAGATAAACTTCGTTTGTGAATCGGAAACAGACGCCGTAAAGAAAGAAACGTTCACTGTTACTATACAGAACGAAAAAGGTAAAGATGCCGGTAATTTCATCATCATGTGCGACAAGTTCAGTTCATTGTCCAAGTTTTCAGGAGAAGTTTATGACCAAACAGGAAAGCTTATCCGAAAAATAAAGAAATCCGAATTACAAATGAGTGAATATTCTTCCGGGCTCACCACGGATGACTATACCTATTCTTATGAATGCAGTGCGGCTTCTTATCCTTATACCGTAAAATATGAATGGGAAATAAAATATCGAGGAGGATTCATCTCCTACCCTTCCTTTGTACCGCAAGACCGTTTTAATCAGTCTGTGGTAGAAGCTACCTATCGCTTGCATCACCCCGCAGGAAGCACTTACAGATATAAGGCACTGAATACGGATGCAAAAATGCAAACGACAACTACTGCCGAGGGTCTTTGCGAAGAGATAACATTTAAGGGGTTGAAGGCTCTGGAACAAGAGATTTATGGTCCTTCGTTGAGCAGTCTTTTGCCTCGTGTTTATCTGGCCCCCACCACATTTGTGTTTGATGGCAGCCAAGGAGACATGAGCAATTGGGAGTCATACGGAGTTTGGCAATACGGGTTATTAAAAGATAGAGATGTATTACCTCCCGCATTTAAAGACAAGCTACTCAGCCTGACGGCAAACTGTAGCACTGACAAAGAGAAAGTGAAAGCTCTCTATGATTACTTGGCTGCAAACACGCGCTATGTAAGCATCCAATTGGGCATTGGAGGATTGCAACCTGCATCGGCTATGGATGTGCACAAAACCGGATTTGGAGATTGCAAAGGATTATCCAACTACATGCGGGCAATGCTCAAAGAGTTAGGTATCACTTCGTATTATACCGTTATCAGTACAAATAATGCACGTTTGCTAAAAGATTTCTCAAGTGTGGGTCAGATGAATCATGTCATCTTGCAAGTGCCTCTGAAGAATGATACTCTTTGGCTAGAATGCACCAATGCCCAACTACCTTTCGGGTTTATCCATAGCGAGATTGCCGGACATGATGCATTATTGATAAAAGAAAATGGCGGGGAACTTTACCGTCTTCCGGCATACCCCGATTCACTCAACACACAAGTTAGATCGGCGCACGTGTCCATCGATCCAATAGGAAAAGCCATCATCAAGACTAATCAGGAATGCGGACTCTTTCAATACGAACATCTTTTCGGCATCTCACGAATGGAACCTGACAAGCAAAAAGATATGCTTCGCTCACAGATAGGCCTTACACAAGCGAGTGTAAGCAACGTTCATATAACAGAGAAAAAAGTAGCAACTCCATCAATCGATATTCAATTTCAAACGGAATGCAACCAGTTTGGCAACAAAACAGGCAATCGGTTATTCATACCCGCTAATGTTTTTCAAAATCATCTGACCATTCCCAATCAGCCAAAACGAACCTACGACATTTTTATAAACAATGGATATGTCGATACAGACAATATCAGTATTGAACTTCCCCAAGGGTACAGCATCGAGGCAATGCCCAAACCGATCTTCATAACCAATCAATTCGGGACTTTCACAGCCGCAGTTGCACAGACAGGAAAAGAAATACAGGTGATACAACGTTTATTTCTTAAAAAAGGAAAATATCCTATCAGTTCATACGAAGAGTTCACTAACTTTGCCAAAACAGTATCTCGAACATACAGCGGAAAGATTGTTTTAAAGAAAGAGTAAACTCCCAATATACCGATTAATGACAACCAAAAGATATACTGCCGGTGAAGAACTGGCCAACAGCCTATCGCATGGCGTAGGCATCCTGTTAGGTCTTTTGGCCGGATATTTCTTACTGCAGAAGGCACAAAGCGATTCCGACCCTTGGGCTGTGGGTTGCGTGCTTACTTATTTATTTGGCATGTTAGCTTCGTACGTTACCTCTACATGGTATCATGGCAGCCGCCCCGGCAAGAGAAAAGAGATTCTTCGCAAAGCCGATCATGCCGCTATCTACTGGCACATTGCCGGCACCTACACTCCTTTCACCCTACTCGTGATACGAGATGCCGCATATTGGGGATGGGGAGTCTTCGCTTTCGTCTGGATGGCAACCATAGCAGGCAGCATCTTAAGTTTCAAGAAATTAAAAGAACATAGCAATCTCGAAACGATTTGTTTCGTAGGAATGGGATCTGCCATCTTTGTAGCCATGAAACCATTGGCTGATTGCCTGCAAAGCACTCAAATGATGCCTGCATTGTGGTGGCTCATTGGTGGAGGCATCTCCTATATCGTAGGTGCTTTGTTCTATTCTTTCCGTAAAGTGAAATATATGCACTCTGTTTTTCATCTCTTCTGTTTGGGCGGAAGCATCTGCCACATCATCTCCATTTGGATCATTTTATAAAACTTCACGAGAAAAAAGTTTTCCGTTTTGGAAAACTTTGATAATCAGGCGAAAAGAAAAGTTTTCCAAAACCATCTTCACTTTTAACACTAAAAACGATACGGGGTACTGTCAAAAACAGTACCTTTGCTTCAGTTCTGGTACTAAAAAGAGGTTTAGTAAAAGGGAATGCCGTGTGAACCGGCAACAGTACCCGCTGCTGTAATTCTCTGTGAATCTGATACTTAGATGTCACTGTGCTCTGCATGGGAAGGCGTATCGGAGGAGAGATGAGTCAGAAGACCGACCAGGAACGGCATTAATAGAATAGTTACGCTTTCGGGAGTTAAAGCAAGTGAAGTTCGTCATTAATAAGTTGGCACAGTTGAACATTTTAGGAATTCGATATTCCATAAGATGTCATATTTTGAGCGCCGCTCCATTAGCGTCATCTACTCTCCACTTCTCCAGCGTAATCAATTATTAGTACCGGCAAACAGACGGAAGACAACATTTAGTAAAAAGATATAGTTATGAATTATGCCGAGATTTCTATCATTAAGAGAGATGGAAAAAGGGAAGATTTCTCCATCAGTAAGATTAAAAACGCAGTAGCCAAGGCTTTCAGTGCCAATGGTATTATTGACGAGGACAAACTCATTGCAGACATCACCATGCAGGTGATTGCTCACTTTTCCTCCCCGACTATTTCAGTGGAGGATATTCAAGACTTGGTAGAAAAAGAGCTAATGAAAGTGCGTCCTGAGGTAGCCAAGAAATACATTATCTACCGTGAATGGCGCAACACGGAGCGAGACAAGAAAACGCAGATGAAGCATATCATGGACGGTATCGTAGCGATTGACAAAAATGATGTGAATCTGAGTAATGCAAACATGTCAAGCCACACTCCCGCCGGACAAATGATGACTTTCGCTTCCGAAGTAACGAAAGACTATACCTACAGATACTTGCTACCGAAACGTTTTGCCGAGGCACATCAGCTAGGTGACATACATATTCATGATTTGGATTATTATCCTACCAAAACCACCACATGCATTCAGTATGACATGGATGATCTTTTCGAGCGTGGTTTTCGTACCAAGAACGGAAGTATCCGCACTCCACAAGGCATACAAAGCTATGCCACACTGGCTACCATCATCTTCCAAACAAATCAGAACGAACAGCATGGGGGACAATCCATTCCTGCTTTTGATTTCTTCATGGCACAAGGTGTGTACAAATCCTTCATTAAGCATTTGACCTCTGATCTCAGCTTCTACATAACAATGGTAAGCAATGCACCCAATGAAGAGAATCTGAAAGGGTTAGTGGCAAAGTATATTTCGTCTATAGAAGTGACAGAAGGCGACCAAGAATCATTATGTCAGGCACTCAGCTCTTTGCAAGTCACAATCAAGAAAGAGACTCTCGTCAAAATCATTGAAAAGGCTTTTGAACAGACACGAAAAGATACGCATCAAGCCATGGAGGGCTTCATTCATAATCTAAACACCATGCACTCTCGCGGAGGTAATCAGGTAGTGTTTAGTTCCATCAATTACGGAACAGACACTTCAGCCGAGGGACGCATGGTAATAGAAGAATTGCTCAAAGCAACAGCTGAAGGGTTGGGCGAAAGAGGTGAAGTTCCGGTATTTCCCATCCAGATATTTAAGGTGAAAGATGGAGTATCCTATTCTGAAGAAGATTACCACATGGCAACAAGTGATTTTGAAGCTGCTTTAGAAGGAAAGATGAAGTTTACAACGCCTAACTTCGATCTCTTTTTGAAAGCTTGCCGCACTACTGCCAAAGCTCTTTTTCCTAACTTCATGTTCCTAGACACGCCGTTCAACGTAAACGAAAAATGGCGGGCAGATGATCCGAAACGATATAAATACGAGTTGGCAACAATGGGATGTCGCACACGTGTATATGAAAACGTAGCCGGAGAGAAAACATCGCTGGGAAGAGGCAATCTATCATTCACAACCCTCAACATGCCCCGGCTGGCCATAGAAGCTCGCATCAAAGCCGAGAGTCTCATTGAAAGCAATAACAAAGATGCACTGGAGCGCAAAGCCAAAGAACTGTTCATCGAATCGGTACATCGGATGAGTTGCCTTGTAGCTGACCAACTTTACACTCGTTATCAATATCAGCGCACAGCTCTTGCTCGTCAGTTCCCTTTCATGATGGGCAACGATGTATGGAAAGGTGGTGCGGCACTCGATCCGAATCAGGAAGTAGGCGATGTGCTACGTAGTGGCACACTGGGTATTGGCTTCATTGGAGGACACAATGCCATGGTAGCGCTTTACGGAGTAGGACATGGGCACAACACCAAAGCATGGGATACTCTTTACGAAGCTGTGCAAGAAATGAATAAGGTTGTTGATGAATATAAAACCAAGTACAATTTGAATTACTCCGTATTGGCCACTCCTGCCGAAGGATTATCGGGACGTTTCACTCGCATGGACAAACGGAAGTATGGTTCAATACCAGGCGTAACGGACAAAGACTACTATGTCAATTCTTTCCATGTGGACGTGCAGGAACCTATCAGCATTGTAGAAAAGATAAAATGCGAAGCACCCTTCCATGCCATCACCCGAGGCGGACACATCACGTATGTGGAGTTGGATGGTGAAGCACAGAAAAATGTAAAGGCCATAGCTAAAATAGTAAAAGTGATGCACGACGAAGGCATCGGCTATGGCTCAGTCAATCATCCGGTAGATACCTGTCATGCGTGCGGATACAAAGGCGTCATATACGATAAATGTCCTGTCTGCCAAAGTGAGAACATTCTGCGTATGCGCCGCATCACAGGCTACCTCACCGGAGATCTTAGTTCGTGGAATTCGGCCAAACGTGCGGAAGAAAAAGATAGGGTGAAACATCACTAACCACAAACATGCTTCACCTATTATACACTTACCCTGAAACCATAGTAGACGGTGAGGGCATTCGGTATTCCATTTATTTGGCCGGATGTCGTCACCGTTGCCAGGGTTGCCATAATCCCGAAAGTTGGAATCCACTATCCGGAGAACCTTTAACTGAAGAGCGCATTTCAAGCATTATCAAAGAGATAAACGCCAATCCACTGCTGGATGGCGTTACTTTCTCCGGCGGAGATCCGTTCTATGATCCGGAAGAGTTTCTGCCTTTTATTCGCCGTATTAAGAACGAAACGCAACTAAACATTTGGTGTTACACCGGTTATCGGTATGAAGAAATAGAAGCTGACGAGAAACTCTCCGCGATATTACCTTATATTGATGTATTGGTTGATGGACGCTTCGAACAATCTCTCTATTCACCTTACCTTACTTTTTGTGGAAGCAGCAATCAACGAATCATTAAGATTAGCCAATAGCCTTCTTAATTTCAATCTGCAATTTTTAAAAGAGAGTACACCGAAAGTCGCTCCTCAATTTGAAGAAGTATAGTTTAAAATTCCCAATAATAAAAGAGTCCTATTCAACCCATTATTGTGGGATGAATAGGACTCTTTATTAAATAGAGAAAGCTAGTCAAATGATAATCTACAAATGCTGCATTTCAGATTTGGACTATTGACACGCCCTCATTATTTTGAACGCTTCTTTTAGAAAAAGAAGCGAAGTATATCATTAAAATTAGCCCAGATCAGCAGACCGAACAGTAAAAACATACCCACCATTTGAGCATATTCCATAAACTTATCACTCGGTTTGCGACGTGCCACAATCTCATACAGCAAGAAAAGAACATGTCCGCCATCTAATGCAGGAATCGGAAGAATATTCATGAATGCCAGAATAATAGAGAGAAAAGCCGTCATGTACCAGAACTGATGCCAATCCCAAGTAGCAGGGAAAATGCTTCCTATTGTACCAAAGCCTCCCAACTGTTTGGCTCCCTCCTTAGAGAATAGATATTTCATGTCCCCCACATAACCTTTCAACGTCTTTACCCCCAAAGCAATACCGGCCGGGAAAGATTCGAAGAAGCTGTATTGTACTTCAATCGAAGGCAGTAACTTGTTTAGATCACGCACCGGAACAACTCCTATCTTAAAGATAGAGTCGGTGGCTAATGAAATTGTATCGACTACTCCTGCACGTGCGTAAGCAATGGTTACAAGATGTGGGTTAATACTATCAGCACGCAAAGATGCTTGATTCTTTTTCAACGAATCCATCTCATTGATAAAATCGTAATAAGCAACCGAACGACCGTTCAATGCCACAATGCTGTCTCCCGGCTGAATACCCGCTAGTTGAGCAGGAGAGCCCACCATAACTGAATCAGCAACAAACGGAAAACGATAATAAGCAAAACGCACTGAGTCGGCCATCAATAACTGCATCATGTTTTCAGGAATATAGACCGAAACCTTTTCACCGCCACGAAGCACTGTCACCTCACGAGCATCGGCCACATGGCGAAGCATATCACCATCATAACGAACTAAGTCCTTACCATCGGCAGACAGAAGAACATCACCGTCGCGGAAACCTATCGTTTTAGCTGTTTCATTAAACTGCATTCCTAAAGGAACTTTCTGCACAGGTATGTATGAATCTCCCCAAGTAAGCAAAATCATGGAGTAGATAAATAAAGCCAGAATGAAATTAAAGACAACCCCGCCAACCATGATCAACAAACGTTGATGAGCCGGCTTGGAGCGAAACTCCCAAGGTTGTTCAGGTTGCTTCATCTGCTCTGTATCCATAGACTCATCTATCATACCCGCAATTTTCACATATCCACCCAAAGGCAACCAGCCGATGCTATATTCCGTATCACTATTCTTCGGTTTGTATTTGAACAAAGAAAACCATGGATCGAAAAATAGACTAAACTTTTCTACCCTTACTTTAAAAAGACGAGCAAAAAGAAAGTGTCCGCCCTCATGAACAATGACGAGCAGAGATAAACTCATTATCAGTTGCAGGGCACGAATTAAGAATGTTTCCATTTTCTAAATTTATTGTTTAAAACCTTAGCTTCATTACTTGTTGTTCTCCCACAACAGTAAATTAGGCCAGCATATTTATATTACTAATTATTTCTATTTCAAATCATTTCACGAGCGATACGTCTTGTCTCGCTATCAGTAGCCATATAATCATCAAACATCGGTGTCTTGACAAAAGAGACTTTGCTCATTACCTTCTCTATCACATCACTCATGCCTAGGAAACTAATTTCATCACGCAAGAAAGCAGCCACGACTATCTCATTGGCTGCATTTACAATGCATGGCATGTTTCCTCCGCGGTTCATCGCCTCGTAAGCCAATGCCAGATTACGAAAACGAGTTATATCAGGTTGTTCAAAAGTAAGATTGGCACATTTAGTAAAATCCAACCGTTCAAAGGATGAGTGAATGCGATCGGGATACGAAAAAGCATACTGAATAGGCAAGCGCATATCCGGCATACCCAGTTGTGCCTTCACAGCGCCATCTTCAAACTGCACCATCGAGTGTATAACCGATTGAGGATGGACTACCACTTCTATCTGTTCCGGCTTTACCCCAAACAGCCACTTGGCCTCAATTACCTCAAATCCTTTATTCATCATAGAAGCAGAATCAATCGTGATCTTTGCCCCCATCTCCCAATTGGGGTGTTTCAATGCCTGCTCTTTCTTCACTGCACGCAACTGCTCAAGTGTAGAGCAACGAAACGGACCACCCGACGCAGTCAGTATAATCTTCTCTATCGGATTACCCATCTCTCCAGCCAAACACTGAAAGATGGCAGAATGTTCGGAGTCGACCGGCAGAATAGGCGTACGATATTGTTGCGCCAGTTCATTTATCAACTCACCCGCCACCACAAGAGTTTCCTTATTAGCCAAAGCAATTGCTTTCCCGGCACAAATAGCTCTCATTGTCGGCTTTAAACCGGCAGAGCCTACCATGGCACTTAACACAATATCAATGGGACCCGATTCCACGATCTGGCAAAGAGCCTCAGCACCGGCATATATCTTTATCGGAAGATCAGCAAGTGCTTCTTTTAAAATTGCATATTTCGATTCATTCGCAATCACTACAGCTTCAGGGCAAAACTTCCGCGCCTGAGCAATGAGTTGCTCCACTTTATTATTGGCCGTAAGTGCATATACTTCATAAAGATCCGGATGCTCCGCTATCACTTGTAAAGCTTGTGAGCCAATAGATCCTGTAGATCCTAAAATTGCTATCTGTTTTTTCTTCTTTTCTTGTTGAATCATCGTTTTCCTCATTTATTTAACTAAAAAACAATGTATGTTTCCGGATTTATCGGGCGTCCCTTCTTCCACAATTCAAAATGCAGATGGGATTCGGTACCGGACGCACTCGTATTGCCTGCCAAAGCAATTGCTTCTCCGCCTTTAACCAGCTCGCCCTCTTTTTTAAGCAAAGAACCGCAATGTTTGTATATGGAAACAAAATCCTGATTATGCTGAATCTCGATCAGATACCCCGTCTCAGCAGTATACGTACTCAAAATGACCGTTCCTTCAAGAACAGCCAATACGCTCTCTTTAGGGTTGGCAGCTATATCCATTCCAAAATGCTTGGCTGCCGCATCGAAGTGAGATGAAATCATTCCTCGAATAGGACGAAAGAAGAGTAATCCACCCACTTCTGCATGCGCATTGATCGTAGTCAGATTATATTTCTCCGCATCTTCATATTTACGACGAAATTCCTCTTCTCTTTTAGTTCGCTTCATCAGTGAGTCTTCTCGAATGGCCGTTAAAGAATCCATGGAATGCACCGTATCCACTTGTATCTTTCCTCTAAAAATATCTTGGATGTTCATAACATACAGTTTCTGCTTATCCACCAACTGCTGAAGAGAGTCTAGTCGCAAAGCATTTACCACTATCTGCTTACGAACTTCACTATTCATATAGCCGGGTAGATAATTGCGTAGAGGAGTAAAAGTAATGATGGTAGCTGCAATAACAAAAATAACCGTAATCGAAGTAAGAAGTACCGATACACCATTCAATTTAGACATACGTAGCCCCACTACCTCCTCAAGAGTATTTTCATTGATGATAGTGAGTTTATATTTAAACTTTATGTTGTTCCAGAAAGCTTTACTACGTTTCTTCTTTGGCATTTTATCAGGCAACTTATTTTCTGTTATTCGTCTTCATCGCTCTCCACTTGATCAAGGTTCAATAACCCTTCAGGTAAATCTACCGTTATAACTCTCTGCTCTTTATCTATGCCCAAAATAAATTCTTCACGAGCGGGAATGAGTAACTCCTCTTCTTCTGCATCAACAACAAACAAAGTGTTAATGGTAGACGTGTCCACCTCTATTATCTCACCCAGATTACCATGATGAACATCTTCTAGTTGAAATCCGATAAAGAAGTCCCACGACAATTCATCGGGAGCAACTGCCTCGTCAACATGCTTCACCGGAAAATAGACATCCACATTCGTAAACATGCGAGCATGTTCGGCAGAATCTACCCCTTCGAGCTTTACAAGTGCGCTAGAATCAGAACGGAAACGATATTCTTCAATAAAAAAAGGAACCAAGATGCCATCGAGCAAGCAAATAAAGTATCCGCAATCAACACGATCAAACACATCGTCAGTGAATGTAAACGACAATTCACCATGAATACCGTGTGGTTTATTAAAAATCCCTATTTTGTATACTTCTTCTTGTTTTATCATAAACGAACATGTACATCCTAAATTCTGGTAATTCTAGCCCCAAGAGCATTTAAGCGCCCTTCAATATTTTGATAGCCACGATCTATCTGCTCTATATTATGAATGCGGCTAATACCCTCACCACTCATGGCAGCAATGAGCAAAGCTATGCCGGCACGAATATCGGGAGAAGTCATATTGCCTCCACGCAATTTAATTTCGTGATTATGTCCGATGACAACAGCACGATGAGGGTCACAAAGAATAATTTGTGCGCCCATATCTATCAGCTTGTCAACAAAGAATAAGCGACTTTCAAACATTTTTTGGTGAATCAGCACACTTCCCTTGGCTTGTGTAGCTACAACTAACAACACACTTAGCAAATCAGGCGTCAATCCCGGCCAAGGAGCATCGGCTATGGTCATAATAGAGCCATCAATAAAAGATTCTATCTGATAAGAATCTTGCGAAGGCACAAAGATATCATCACCCCGTTGTTCCAACTCGATGCCCAAGCGACGGAAACTATCGGGTATAATACCTAAATTTTCATAAGATACATTCTTAATGCAAAGCTCACTCTTGGTCATGGCAGCCATGCCAATAAAACTTCCGACCTCAATCATGTCGGGCAATACCGTATGGTCTGTGCCACCCAGACTCTCCACGCCCTCTATAACAAGCAAATTAGAAGCGATTCCACTAATTTTAGCCCCCATTCGGTTGAGCATCTTGCACAATTGTTGAAGGTATGGTTCGCAAGCAGCATTATAAATAGTAGTAGCACCCTTAGCCAGAACGGCAGCCATTACAATATTAGCTGTTCCGGTAACAGAAGCTTCGTCGAGCAACATGTATGCACCTTTCAGTTGTGGGCCCGATATCTCGTACACACCCCGTTCTTCATTGTAGGAAAACTCAGCACCCAATTTTTGTATACCCACAAAGTGAGTATCCAAACGGCGACGTCCAATCTTGTCTCCTCCAGGTTTTGAGATCATAGCCTTACCGAATCGTCCCACCATTGGTCCAATCAGCATTACCGATCCACGCAAGCTGGAACATTTTTTCAAAAACTCATCACTCTCCAGATATTCCAAGTTCACGGAATCAGCTTTAAAGCTATAAGTACTAAGGCCTTTTTTCGCTACCGTAACGCCCATATCGCGCATCAACTGAATGAGATTATTCACATCCAGAATGTCAGGGATATTATTAACCGTCACCTCTTCGGTGGTGAGTAGTGTAGCACAGATAATCTGTAGCACTTCGTTTTTGGCACCTTGCGGATAAATATCTCCACGTAGTCTGTGCCCTCCTTCGATTACGAATGAAGTCATAGTCGTTGAAATTAGGGATTACAAATTGCGTCCGGCTGAGCAGCAATTATTTATAGTTTCTTCTCGGATTATTGTTGTTGGTCGGTCTCGGACGACGGTTTGCAAGTAAGCGACTCTCCATCAAACGGAGTATGTCATCAGTAAGTTGAAGTTTCCCTGCAGAAAGTTCAGCCAAGTCGTCAGCTATCTTCCGATCTTCTACCGTATCCTTATTCCACGCCATATAATCTTTCTTCATGTGATTAGCTATGAGAGCCACAAGATTTCTCTTTTCATCACCTTCAGGAAAGTCACAAGCCTTTTTAATCAAAAGCTCAAGCGTGCGACCATAATGACGGTAACGCATTTTTGTGCTGGGATATGGAACAAGATCGGGTTTGGTGATGAGATTATCTTTGCGGATAACCACATAAGGACATTCGATATCCAATTGAAAATCGGACATAATAGCCAAATGATCCCACAGCTTATGCTTAAAATCGGGCACATCTCTAAGGTGCGGAAACATGCTACCCATAATGTTGATAATGGTGTTTGCACAACGCTGACGTTCAGCCTTGTCTTCTATCGTAAGTGCATGATCTACCATGTTTTGAATACTACGTCCGTATTCTGGTAAGAACATTCTTTTCTGTTGGGTATTGTATATCATATAATTAATAAATTACAAAAGTTTTTTAGGTTGAGAGGCTACAAATTCTTTGAGATAGAATGGCTCAAAATAAGCCACATTTTTATAATCTTGCTTCGCTATAGCCTTCTCTGCAAGCGGAAACATCATCTTGGCAAGCGGATGAATATCATCGATGAAATGAGCATTGGGGTGCGTAATCCGATCGCTACATTTAGCCGCACCGTTACCAAAGAAATACACCGGACGCTCATTCAGATATTCCAAGTATGAATTTTCATCAACAATATCGGCAGAGATTTCACGTTTAACATTGAGTGCACGATCATAAATAGCTGCATACACTTCCATTCTGCGAGCATCAATCATCGGACAAAGCAAAGCATCATCGGGCAATTCATGATACAACAATACCGGAACACTTAAAACTTCCAGTGTAGGAAGGCCAATGAGAGGAATATTACGTCCATAGCAAACGCCTTTTGCCATAGACACTCCAATGCGCAAACCGGTGTATGAACCGGGACCGCAACTCACTGCTACTGCATCAAGAGGAATGCCATGACTATCAACAAACGACAAAGCTTCGTCTACAAAAACGCCCAAAGATACCGCATGAGAAAGGCCTTGAAAATCTTCCTTGACAAAAATGCTTTGCCCGTCTTCACTAACCGCAACCGAACAAACAGCTGTAGAAGTTTCAATATGTAAGATACACGACATAAAATTCCAGTTTATAATGATGCAAAGATACGTATAATTACGAAAAAACCGCTACTTTTGCAAAAAACTAATGTGATCATGATACAATCGATGACGGGATACGGAAAAGCTACAGCCGAACTTTCTGACAAGAAAATAAATGTAGAGATTAAATCGCTTAATAGCAAGGCTATGGATCTGTCGGCACGCATCGCTCCGGCATATCGGGAGAAAGAAATGGAAATCCGCAACGAAGTAACCAAAACACTAGAGCGTGGTAAAGTAGATTTCAGCCTTTGGGTAGAGAAAAAAGAATCTTCGGATGCTGCAACACCTATCAACCAAGCATTAGTGGAAAGTTATTACAAGCAAATTTCTGAAATATCAGATAATTTAGGAATTGCTTTACCTACCGACTGGTTTCAAACTCTTCTGCGCATGCCGGATGTGATGAGTAGAACAGAAACCCAAGAACTCACAGACGATGAATGGGCCATTGCTCACAAAGCTGTAGAAGAAGCCATTGAACATTTAACTGACTTTCGCAAACAAGAGGGAGCAGCCTTAGAGAAGAAATTCCGCGAAAAAGTAGGAAACATTCACAACTTGCTTGAGTCTGTTACTCCTTACGAAAAAGAGCGGGTTGAGAAAATCAAAGAGCGCATTACCGATGCCCTGACAAAAACCATCAGCGTAGATTATGATAAGAATCGCTTGGAACAGGAGTTGATCTATTACATCGAGAAGCTAGATATCAACGAAGAAAGACAACGATTGGGTAATCATCTAAAATACTTTATCAGCACGCTCGAAAGTGGAAGCGGACAAGGAAAGAAACTTGGCTTTATCGCTCAAGAAATGGGACGCGAAATAAATACATTAGGTAGCAAATCCAATCATGCAGAGATGCAAAAAATCGTGGTGCAGATGAAGGACGAATTGGAACAAATCAAAGAGCAGATTCTCAACGTAATGTAACCATCTCCAGAACGAAATATGAACGGAAAACTTATTATCTTTTCGGCTCCTTCGGGTTCAGGTAAGTCTACCATCATCAATTACCTGTTAGCGCAGAACCTGAATTTGTTTTTTTCCATCTCTGCAACCAGTCGCCCTCCACGTGGCAATGAAAAAGATGGAGTGGAATATTTTTTCCTCTCGCCTGAGGAATTTCGCCGTCGCATCGACAATAATGAGTTTCTGGAACACGAAGAAGTGTACAAGGATCGCTATTATGGCACCTTGAAAGCTCAGGTAGAAAGGCAACTCGAAGCCGGACAGAATGTGGTGTTCGACGTAGATGTGGTAGGTGGATGCAACATCAAGACGTTTTATGGTGATCGCGCACTTTCTCTTTTCATCCAGCCACCTTCTGTGGAAGAGCTGAGACACAGATTAGTGGGACGCGCCACAGATTCTGCCGAGGTCATCGAAAGCCGTATAGCAAAAGCCGAATTTGAACTTACGTATGCTACTAAATTCGACCGGATTATCATTAATGATGATCTGGAAACAGCCCAAAAAGAGGCTTTAGAAGTAATCAAAGCATTCCTGGAAAAATGAATCTGAAGACGGGTATTTTTAGCGGATCTTTTAACCCCATCCATATCGGGCATCTTGCTTTGGCCAATTATCTCTGTGAATTTGCCGGACTGGATGAGATATGGTTCATGGTTAGTCCGCACAACCCGTTGAAAGAAGAAAGCGATCTGCTGGCAGATCATAAACGACTCGAATTGGTGCAATCAGCTGTTGAAGGATATCCTAAATTCCATGCCTCTGATTTTGAATTTCACCTTCCCCGCCCCAGCTATACGGTGTATACGCTTGAGAAACTCAAAGAACGTTATCCCGAGCGAGAGTTTCATCTGATTATCGGTTCCGATAACTGGAACCTATTCTCTTTATGGAAAGATCCCGAACAGATCATTGCCACCACCCCTATTCTTATCTACCCCCGCCCCGGATTCCCCATTGACGAGGAACAATTGCCGGAAAGCGTCCGTGTCGTTTCTGCTCCCTTACTCGATGTAAACTCTACCTTTATCCGGCAAGCAATTTCAGCGGGAAAAGATATCAGATACTTCCTCCACTCCGCTGTTTACAAAGTGATAATGGAGGAAGGGCTTTATAAATAAATGTTTAGCGACTAAAAGACATCTCACATCCATTTTTCCTCTAGCTGTTCCCCTTTTAAACTAATGCGAATCAACTTTAACGGAATATTTCGGGAAGCGGCCTTTCTAGCTTCTTCACAGAGATATAACAGCCCACCGCAACAAGGAACCTCCATAATCATTACTGTAAGTGTATTAATACCACCATGATCTATCATCTCGGCAAGTTTACGAATATAAATATCCTTCCCTTGATCCAGCTTAGGACATGCTATAGCCAGACGTTTTCCTTTCAAATAGGTTTGATGAAAATTACCAACGGTAAAAGCGCAACAATCAGCAGCCACTAGTAAGTCGGCCCCTTTTAAGAAAGTGGCTGTCGGTGAGATTAAGTGTAGTTGCACAGGCCATTGTTGCAATTCGCCACGCTGAGTTGGGCTCGAAGCAGGTTCCTCGGTTGGCAAGGCATACACCATTTCCCGACTACCCGGACAGCCATGATGATGACCAGAAACCGCCTTTAGAGAGATCGGTGCCATCTCCACCTTTTTATAAACAGGTATTGACATGCGGTGTTTCTTCAAAGTATCTTCAGCTTCTCTTAGCAAATCATGTTGATCATGTTCATCCAGATGTTTCAGGTGTGCCAATATTACCTTCTCTCCTTTTTGCATGAGCCGCTCCATCACGCTCACTTCATCATACGGTTCCGACTCTCTTTCTTCTAGCGTAATAGCTCCTTCGGGGCAATCACCAATACATGCCCCCAGTCCGTCACAATACAGTTCGCTTACCAGCATTGCTTTACCGTTAATCAACTGCAAAGCACCTTCGTGACAACCTTTCACGCAAACTCCGCATCCATTGCAAAGTTCTTCATCAATCTTAATAATGGTTCGTTTCATCCTTCATTTTTATTTCTCGGGTACAAATATCAGGATTTTAAAATCAACTAATTGTAACCTATGTGACAAGGAAACAATTTTTCTCTGAGCAGTAAGCCTGATACGATGTCGTTTTAGTAAAGCCAAATACTCTTGAGATGAATAAAAACAATCTCTCAGGAGATGTATTTTGTAAATTTAGAAGAAACCGCATAACACCCCTCTACAAGCTCTGTGAGAGGGGTTGGTAGAAGTCCCGACTTCAGCGTGTTGAACGTCCGCGATCAGTGTGTTGAAAGCGGGCATTCAACACGCTGAAGTAGTAAGATCTATTTGAAGAGTAATTAATGTAATTTATTATCTCAAAAAACTATTCGCATAAGCATCAAAGAATGTGAGTGCAAGAACAATGAAACGATCACCGTTTATGAAGTACGACAACAACAATCTCACTTGGCGCAAAAAGCCGAAGCCGTTTTCGGGAAGTACCAATACCGTTGGTCACAATTACAGGAATATGAGCAGAAGTGTATTTAAGTCCCGTTCGAAAGTGTTGACCATAAGCAGAAGGAATAACCGGAGCATACAGACCAAAAAGAGTAACTTGTCCGCCATGTGTATGCCCTGCCAAGACTAAATCCGTATTAGTAATCGGGACTTCCTCTGCA
The DNA here is from genome assembly GCF_963666545.1 of uncultured Bacteroides sp. Lineage (NCBI taxonomy): Bacteria > Pseudomonadati > Bacteroidota > Bacteroidia > Bacteroidales > Bacteroidaceae > Bacteroides > uncultured Bacteroides sp. The sequence goes on from NZ_OY762899.1 coordinate 1,669,850, forward strand.
TAATCAGGAGTATGAGTAAGCAGAATCACGAAATCATTTGTAGAAAGGGAAAGTGTGGGTGATACGCCATTTCTTTTTAAGTCGAATGGATTACGCACCCCTGCCAGAATAATCCGTTCGCCATCTAAACTAAGCGTATCAAGCTGATGCTCCAGCATCTTCATTCCATGCCGCTTCATCTCTCGGATGATCTTATCATGACAGCGCTCATAGTCATTATTTCCCATCACACCGATAGTGCCAAACCTTGTTTTCACAGCGGCCAATTTATCAAATAATTCGGGAACCACATCACATCCTTCCTGATAGTCGCCACCCATCAATAACACATCCGCCTTTACATCCTGCAACTGCCCTACAAGTTTATCCAGCCCAGCCTCCTGGAGCGTACTCTTGTAATGCAAATCGGAGATAAAAGCGATACGAAATCCATCAAACGCCGCCGGAATATCTTTATGAAAGAAGTCGTACTTCTTCACTCTTCCTACCCCATGCGAAGAGAACCTCTGCGTAGAAGAGCAAGAAGAGAGTAGTAATAAGAGCAATAGAGATATGTAGGTTGCGCGATTCACTGTGGTGTCAAATATCCTTTAGCTTTCATTTGTTCCTTAATTTTAGGTACTAAAGACATACCCCATTGCTGACCGGCAGCCATGGATTCGGAAACGATCTGAGGGTTCACAGTAGCCAGTTTTTTCCCAATAGGAGAATCATAAAAAGCGATTAACTGACTTAAATCTTCGGCCGTAAGGTACTTCTTATAAATTGGAGTCAACATAACAGCCATATCACTAAGTATATTCTTCGTGAGTTCTTCCTCTACCGACGCCCAAAACTCTCCGGGCACACTAAGCGATTGTTGTTTAAACATCGTTATCATCTGCGTAATCCCAGCTTGATATGTGGCAGTAGAGTTCGTTACAACCAGCATCTTTTCCACCAACTGTTCATAAGAACCGGGCGATTGCCCTTTAACAGTCACAGAAAAGAAAGAAAGTAGCAAAAAAAAGAAAAGATTCATTATCGTTTTTTTCATAATTGTATTGGTATTTGGGTATTTAAGAACTGATTCGAAGAAAAACTTTGGCAATATATAAAGAATGTATTACATGTGCAAGAAGAAAACGAAAATATTGTCATGATCTATGAGGATTGGCATATTTACTTAACGAAACGAATTATCAACAACTTATGTTAGGCTGAATTATTCCCATTGACAGATGTTTATTGTCAATGCATAAATCTAATAAATGAAAATGAATAGTCTTTGGAATAAAAAAAAGAATCTAAGCAGAAATTTAAAAAAAAGATTTCTTTTAAAAAAAATATAGTAGTTTTGTGGCATAGAAAAACACTAGTGGAAAACAAGTCATTTAATAATTTCAATTCTCTTTATTCCCATTATTATAGGAGATCATTTCTTTTTGCGAAGTCTTATGTGCACGATAAGATGGTCGCAGAAGACATCGTTTCGGATGTTCTGATCAAGCTGTGGAGCATCTTAAAGGAAAACTCCATGGAAAACTTTGACGGTTTATTGCTCACTATGCTAAAGAACCATTCTTTGGACTATCTAAAGCATGAATTGATTAAGGCTGATACCTTTCAAGAAATCAAAGACATTCATCAACGGGAACTTGATATTCGTATATCTACCTTAGAGGCTTGCAACCCCGATGAACTGCTTTCAGTAGAAATTCAGGAAATTGTAACAAGAACATTGTCTTTACTACCGGAGCAAAGCAAAATAATCTTTGAGTTGAGTCGCTATTCAAACAAAACCAATAAAGAAATAGCCGAAGAGCTTAATGTTTCTATTAAAACAGTAGAATATCATATTACTCGAACGCTAAAACAACTTCGTAGCAACTTGAAAGATTACCTTCCCTTTTTCTTTTTTCTTTTCTATTAATTTTTCTCGTTTTCTATTTAGGGTTCTTCTTCTTTGAATCGTTTTTAATATGTAGCGCCTCTTAGGCTTTACCTTATATAGATTAATATGACGACTAATTTATTACAAAAATATATAATCGGAGATGCCACTCTTGATGAGAAAGAGCAGGTGGTTTATTGGATTGAGGCCAGCCAGGAAAACATGCGTGAGTATATGGCCTTACGAAAGATGTATGATATTCAGATTTGGCACAATTCAGACATAAAAAAGAGGCAACAGGAACCGGTAGAAAAGAGACATCTCATTCGTACAATTTGTTGGGAAGCGATAAAAATTTCGGCTGTTTTTGCTTTGGCTTTCGTCATTTTTCAACAGATCAAATCTCCCGCAAAAGAGGAATTTCAGAGCTGTTACGTTCCTGAAGGACAACGTGCTGAGCTACAGCTACCAGATGGAACAAAGGTATGGTTGAATGCTAAGTCCAGACTGACCTATCCCACAGACTTTAATGGAAAAAACAGAAAAGTAACATTAACTGGTGAAGGCTATTTTGCAGTGGCAAGAAATGAGAAAAAACCATTTATAGTACATGCGCAACAATATGATATCAGGGTATTGGGAACTGAGTTTAATGTAATAGCATACCCACATTCAAACTTCTTCGAAACATCTTTATTAAAAGGGTCTGTGCAGATCTTCACTCCTAATTCAGGTACTCATAAGCTCGTTCCTAATAGAAGGATCTACTCTCAAAAGGGAAAGTTGTATGAAGGACCGATCAAAAATTCCGACCATTTTTTATGGCGTAAGGGCTTGATTTGTTTCAACGATGAATCAGTGGGAGATATTATCAAGAAGCTGGAAATCTACTATGATATAACCATTATTGTGAAAAACAGATCAATATTAGATAACCGATACTCAGGAAAATTCCGAATGAAAGAGGGAGTGGAACATGTTTTGAAAGTTTTGCAACTAAAGCATAAGTTCAGCTATGAAAAAGATGAAGAGAAAAATACAATTACAATTCTATAGAAGACTGAAGTTAAACTTAAATCAAAAAGAGCCTATGAGAAAATAAACTATGAGAAACATTAAAAGGATAAGCCGGAAAGTGCGGCAACACTGCCCGGCCTAAAAAGTCAATACCAGACTTTTAAACTAAAAATCTAAGTACTAATTAAATACACTACAAAAATATGAAAAATAATTCGTATTGTGAAAACCTTATTCCCAATAATCTAATATTTAAGCACATATTTCGAATCATGAAAATATTTTGCCTGTTTTCATTTTTATTTATTTCGGGAGTATTTGCTTCTGAAGTTAAGTCACAGACTGCAAAAATATCTATTCACGCTAACCGCATGTCTACGTTGCAGCTCATTGAGGAAATAGAGCATCAAACAGATTATCTGTTTGTCTACAGTAAAGACGAAATCAATATGAACAGGGCAGTGAAGGTTGATGTCACTGAACAACCTGTTGCTGCTGTATTGAAAAAAGCTTTCGAAAATACAGATGTAGTATATGCCATGGAAGGTACAAACATCATGTTGATGAAACAAGTTACTAATAAGGTCAACAAAGTTCAGCAAGAGGAAAAAGTCATTAAAGGCGTTGTAGTTGATGAAAGAGGAGAACCAATGATTGGTGTCAATGTGAAGTTGGAAGGAAGTACATCTGGTACTATTACGGGCTTAAATGGCGACTTTTCACTCACAGCAGCAATTGGATCCAAGCTCATCTTTTCATACATCGGCTATCTAAATAAAGAAATTAAAGTAACATCAAGGAGCATCAATGTAAAACTAGAACCTGACGTAAGAAACCTGGAAGAGGTTGTTGTTATTGGATATGGCGTAGTTAAGAAAAGAGATTTAACAGGTTCTGTTGCTTCCATGAAAAAGGAAGATATCACCGCTACCCCAGTGAGCAATTTAATGGAATCTTTGCAAGGCAAAATTTCCGGTTTAGACATGACTAAAGAGAGTGGACAAGCTGGTTCTTCATTAAGTTTCACTCTACGTGGAAACAGATCATTGAATGCATCCAATGGCCCTCTTATTCTGGTGGATGGCATCACTTATGGAACAACTGTAGATATTAATCCTTCGGATGTAGAATCTATTGAAGTTCTGAAAGATGCATCTTCAACGGCTATTTACGGTACTCGTGGCGCAAACGGTGTTATCCTTATTACCACCAAAAAAGGAAAATCGGGCAAAGCAAAAGTTTATGCCAACGTTTATGGTGGAATACAGTCTACAGGCGCTGCTGCAGATATTATGAATGGTGAAGAGTTCGTTGCATTCCGCAAAGAAGCTTACAGCACAAACGGGATTACAGATGAAACGGCTGTTTTCTCATCAAATGATCTATCGTATATCAAAGCCGGGAAATTTATTAACTGGCAAGACCAATGTATACATGATGGTTCTCTGCAAAATTATGAAGTAGGCGTAACCGGTGGAAACGAAAGTAATGTCTATAACTTTTCTCTAGGTATGTACGACGAGCAGGGATTATTCAAAAATGACAACCTCCGCCGTTACAATGCAAAAATTGGAATGGAAACTAACATTCTTCAAAATTTAAAGGTTGGTGCCAATTTGATCTATACCTATAAAGATGGAAATCAGCGCCAAGACCCCTTGAACGTAGCAAATAAGATGTATCCTTGGGGTGATATTTATGAAGAGGATGGCTCCATCAAAATATATCCGGCTAACAGCTCAAACTTATCTCCATTGGTAGATGAAAGGAAGAATAACTATTTGAACAATACCATTAGCAAAAGATTCTTTGGATCGGCCTACCTGAATTGGGAGATTGTTAAAAATCTGATTTTCCGCACAACTTTTGGAGCGGATATGCAGGACTATCGTAAAGGAATCTACTATGGTCAATATTCTATTAACGGCGGAGGTAAAAATGCACATTCTGAAATAACCAACACGACTGTTCAGAATTATACGTTTGAAAACACCTTGAACTATACAAAAACACTAGGCATTCATAGTTTCGATCTGATGGGAGGTTTTTCTCTAATGGAAAACATGACAGAGATTCATTCCGGAGCAGGTGATGGGCAGGTGTCTGAATTAAACGGATTCTCTGATTTGGGATCTAACACAAAAAATATAACAATTGCCAGCAGCTACGAAAAAAGTAATATGGCTTCTTTCTTCGGCCGCTTAAACTATCGGTTAATGGATAAGTATTTGTTGACCGCTTCTATTCGCGCAGATGGTAGTTCAGTTCTTGCTAAAGGCAATAAATGGGGATACTTCCCATCCGTAGCTTTAGCATGGCGCATCAATGAAGAGAGTTTCTTGAAAGGCTTTAAAAATCTATCTAACCTCAAGCTTCGTGCAAGCTGGGGTATTGCCGGCAACAGTGCTATCCAGCCTTATTCTACAATGGGAGGTTTGTCCTCTTCGGTCTACTCGTTTGGTGATGTGCTAGCTTCCGGGTATTATATGAGCAAAATTAAAAATCCTGATTTAACATGGGAAACAACTGCAACTTGCAACCTTGCTGTTGACTTTGGCTTCTATGACAATAGAATTTCCGGATCAATTGAACTCTATCAGTCTAATACTTCTGACTTATTGATGCAAAAAAGTATTCCTGTGACTAGTGGATTTACTTCTGTATGGCAAAACGTTGGAAAGACAAGAAACAGAGGAATTGAAATTGCTCTAAATACAGTTAACATCAAAAGTGCTAAAGCAACCGGATTCAATTGGACAACGGATCTATCATTCTTTGCTAATAAAGAGGAGATCAGGGCTTTAGCAAGCGGTGATAGTCGCGATTTAGTTAATAACTGGTTTGTAGGTGAACCCACTTCTGTATTTTATGATTATAAGAAAATTGGCATCTGGCAACTTGGCGAGGAAACTGAGGCTGCACAATATGGACAGAAACCAGGTGAAATTAAGGTGAGAGATGTAGATAATGTGAAGGGTATATCTGATAATGACCGTGTTATTATTGGTTCTACTCGCCCAAAATGGACAGCAAGTATGAACAATCATTTCTCCTATAAGAATTTTGATGTTTCTGTATTCTTGTATGCCAGAGTAGGACAAACTATTGAGAGTGAAGTCGATGGCAATTATAAAATCAATGCTATCGAGAACACAGCAAAGGTTGACTATTGGACACCTACAAATCCAACGAACTCTCATCCTCGTCCAGATAGTAATAAGAATGCAAATTCTCAATACATGAGTACACTTTATTATAAAGATGGTTCATTCCTAAAAATCAGAGATATTACTTTGGGATATACCATTCCGCAGAAAGTATTAAGTCATACCCCTTTCTCAAGTGTCCGTTTGTATTCTACTTTTAAGAACTTCTTTACATTCAGCCATCTTGGAAATTATGATCCGGAAAGAGGAGGAAGTATGTCTTTTCCTATGATGAGACAAGCAACTGTTGGAATCAATGTTACTTTATAATACACAACTCTAATACTATTCAAAATGAAAAAATATATATTATTAGCATTTTTACAAGTATTCATATTGGCCGGTTGCAGTGATTATCTGGAAGAGACCAATAAAAGCGGTTTTACATCTGAACTATATTCAACAGAATCGGGAATGGAAGCCTTAGTCAATAGTTGTTATACAACAATGCGATATTGGTATGGAAAAGAAGGAGGTACCTCTCTAACCGAACTGGGGACAGATCTCTTTATTATTGGCGGTGATTGTAAGCATCCGGAATATTCGCTCTATAATAATTCATTAAACCCTTCACAGGCGTTGATGAAAATTTATTGGGAAAGATTTTATGTGGGTTTGAACAATTGCAATACAGCTATCGATTGGTTGGAGAATCGTTCTCCATTGGATGAAGCAACTACTAAGATTCGCTTGGGCGAAGTAAAGTTCCTTCGCGCTTTCTATTTATGGCACATTGTTAATATATGGGGAGGCGTTCATTTCTCTACTACTCCATCGGAAGGTGTAATTACAACAGCCAATAAGACGCCGGAAAGTACCTTTTATACTCAGATTTTAGCCGATTTGGATGATGCTATAACCGATCTGGACACTAAAATAGCAAAAAATGGAGGAAGGATAACAAAGCCAGCCGCAGAAGCTTTTATGGCTCGCGTTTACCTATACAATGGAGACAAAGATAAAGCAGCGACTTTAGCTAAGCACGTAATCAAAGATTATGATTTCAAATTGTTCAGTGATTATGCATCGGTTTGGAATATGTCTTATGCAGATGGTGATGCCAATAGTGAGGTAGTGTTCTATGTGAATTATTCAAATAACCAGCTTTATGGAAAGACAGAGATGGAAAATGACTACAATTCAGAAATTTCCGCTGCACATGCATTTTACAATGATGGTGGACACAACTCTCATTTCCATTTTGCTCCCCGTCATGATTATCATAGCGGCGTTACAGCATTTACAACTCAATACCCTATAGGTTATTCCAGGTATGCAACAACACGTCGGCTCATCGACCTTTTTGATGAGACAATGGATCAGAGATATCAGGGAACCTTCAGAGATGCATGGATGCAAAACGATGGCGCAACCGGATTGGCTAAGGTAAAAGCTGCCGGCGCATACACTGATATGCAACTGGCTGATACTGCATGGTACATCTATAAGCATGCAGCTTCGGTTCAACAAGTGGCTCATGCAGCCAAACGTTATGAACTTCAGGATATAGATGATATCTACAATGCTGATGGAAGTTTAAAAAGTACACAGAACTTCATTCAGATGAAAAAATTCGATGATCCTACGCGTGCTGCAGCCTTTCAGCAGTGGAGTTCACGCGATGCTTTTGTTATTCGTATTTCGGAGATGTACCTGATTGTGGCTGAAGCGGAAATGACCTCTAATCCAACCGAGGCAGTTGAATATATGAATATACTTCGTCGCACTCGCGCCATTTTAGGCAAGGAGAATGCTATGGAAATTAAAGCCTCTGACCTAAATATCGATTTTATTCTGGAAGAGCGCGCTCGTGAGTTGGTTGGCGAGCAACATCGATGGTTCGATTTGAAACGTACAGGCAAGCTATTGGAATATGTAAAGGCATACAATTCCAACGGAAAAAACAATATTCAATCTTATCATTTATATCGTCCGATTCCACAAACTCAGATTGACGCAGTAACAAATAAAAATGAATTTACTCAGAATGACGGATATAAGTAATCTTAGATTAAGATGTCTGGCATTTGATTAAATAAATGTGTATTTTATAGTTATGGAAGAACATCCCTCATGGGATGTTCTTTTTAATAATATTGAAACAAAATTTTATGGCAAAGAAAATTTTATATACTTTTTTATTGGTATTAATATCATTTCCTCTCAAAGCCCAGAAGAAGGAAAATGTACCTTATGAACTAATTAACAATATGCCTCTGTTTTATGTAGAAGCACGTCATATGCTCACATATCCAATGGCTTGGGGAAATTCTTCCATCCATGATTTTGCTCAGTGGCGCAAGACAGCTCGAAAGGTATTGTTGGAGTGTATGGAAAACCAACCACCTGCCACTAGCAATTTCAAAATGGAGGTTATAAAAACAGAGCAGCGGAAAGGATATACAGCTCAAAAAATCCGGTTTAGTGTATCTGCATGGAGCCGTATTCCTGCTTATTTATTAATTCCTGATGGACAAGGACCATTTCCGGCTGTGATTATGTTACACGATCATGGGGCTCATTTTTCAATAGGCAAAGAAAAGGTTGTTAAGCCCTTTGATGTTTCCAATGAAGTGATGCTTGATGCCGACAAATGGGCTCATGCCTGTTATGATGACCAATATCCCGGTGATTATTTCGCAGCAAATGGCTATGTCGTACTTGCCATTGATGCTTTGTTTTGGGGAGAACGAGGTAGAAAAGAGGGTGTTGACTATGACGGACAGCAGGCTCTGGCTTCTAATCTGATGCAGATGGGTATGTCATTTGGAGGAATCATCACATCAGACGATATAGGTAGTGCCAATTTCTTATCAACGCATCCTAAAGTAAATCCTACAAAAATAGGTTCCTTGGGTTTTTCAATGGGTTCTTACCGCTCGTGGATGCTTTCGGCCGCTTCGGACAAGATAGCGGCATCAGCTTCTATTTGTTGGATGAACATCACGGACTCACTTATGACACTTACAAACAATCAGAATAGAGGTGGTTCTGCATTTTCGATGCTATTACCCAATATCAGGCGCTATATGGACTATCCACATGTGGCTTCAATTGCCTGCCCTAAACCAACTCTATTCTTCAATGGAACGAGAGATCATCTGTTTCCTGTAAATGGAGTAAAAGAGTCTTATCGCATTATGCATAAAGTGTGGAAAAGTCAAAATGCCGAAGACAGGCTAGTGACCAAGATCTGGGACGAGAAACATTTCTTCAGCCGGGCCATGCAAAAGGAAACCCTTGACTTCTTTGATAAATGGTTAAAATGATTATCACAAAATCCTATAATATTCTTTTCTTGTTACTCTCTCCTTATTTTTAACTGAATGATTGTATCTTTGCCACACCCAAAATGTAAGTAGATAGATGGAAAATAAAATAAAGATAAATTCGGTGAGAGCATGGTTCTTGGCTGCAAGGCCAAAAACACTGGCTAGTGCATTCACACCTGTGCTAATTGGTAGTGCATTGGCATTTATGGATGGACAATTCAATTGGCTACCTGCGCTAATTTGTTTACTGTTTGCATTCGAAATGCAAATTGCGGCCAACTTTATCAATGATTTATATGACTTCCTCAAAGGTACCGACCGTGAAGACCGTCTGGGACCCGAGAGAGCTACATCTCAAGGATGGATTTCCCCATCAGCGATGAAAAGAGGTATCTTTATTATTGTAGGCATCGCCTGCATCACAGGTAGTACACTTCTTTTCTATGCCGGATGGGAACTGGTAGTGGTGGGTTTGCTCTGCGTTCTTTTTGCTTTTCTATACACTACCGGCCCCTACCCTCTTTCATACAATGGATGGGGCGACGTATTGGTTCTTATCTTTTTTGGCTTTGTGCCGGTAGGTGGCACCTATTATGTGCAATCGCTGATATGGACCACTGATGCCACAGTTGCCTCAATCGTTTGCGGACTTATCGTAGACACCTTGCTGGTCGTAAATAACTATCGTGATCGTGAAGCAGATAAGAAAAGTGGAAAGCGCACCATCATCGTTCGTTTTGGCGAACCGTTCGGCCGATATCTGTATCTTTGGTTGGGAATCATTGCCGCATGGAGTTGTTTATGGTTCTTGGTGGATGGGCATCTCTATGCAGCTCTCTTACCTCAATTATACCTTATTGCCCACATCAGAACATGGCAAAGGATGGTGAAAATACATAGTGGTAAAAAACTAAACAGCATATTGGGAGAAACGTCTCGCAATATGCTGCTATTTGGTTTATTATTATCGTTGGGTATGCTCTTATCTTGAGCCGTACATCTTTTCGTAATATTTTTGATAATCACCACTGGTTACCTCTTCTACCCAAGTTTGATTGGTCAGATACCATTCAATGGTTTTCACAATTCCCACTTCAAACTTGGTTTCAGGATACCAGCCTAAAGCATCTGTAATCTTCGTCGGATCAATGGCATAACGCTGATCGTGCCCAAGGCGATCTTTCACAAAGATGATTAAATTTTCATTCATCCAATCGATTGAGATTTCACCATTCGCATCTTTCTCCTTCTTCTTTAAGACAGTGCGATACTTCGGATTCTCGGTCATCAAGCGATGAATGGTACTAATCGTAAGTTTCACTATCTCAAGATTTGTCTTCTCATTGTGACCGCCTACATTGTACACTTCACCCTCTTTACCCTGACGCACTACAAGATCAATTGCCTTGCAATGATCTTCCACATAAAGCCAATCACGCACATTACTGCCATCTCCATATACAGGAAGTTTCTTCCCTTCAAGGATGTTCTTAATAATCAGAGGAATCAGTTTTTCAGGAAAATGGTAAGGTCCATAGTTATTGGAGCACCGGGTAATGGAAACCGGCATCTTATAAGTATCATGATAAGCCATTGCCACAAGATCGGCACTGGTTTTAGAGGCACTATATGGGCTATGAGGACAAAGAGGCGTTTCTTCTGTAAAGAAGCCTTCAGCTCCTAAAGAACCATACACCTCATCAGTAGATACTTGATGATAACGCACGCCTTTGCGCCAAGTAGGATAGCCATATTCATCTTTACCGGTGACCCATGCACGACGAGCAGCATCAAGCAGGTTCTGTGTTCCCAGAATATTGGTAGTCAAGAAAAGTTGAGGGTTTTCAATGCTTCTATCCACATGACTTTCAGCAGCAAAGTTCACCACGTAATCGAACTTATATTCAGCAAAAAGTCTATCAGCTAATGAGTGATCGCAAATATCCCCTTTTACGAAAAAGCAACGTTCACTATCAATATCAGAAGCAATCGTTCCCAAATTTCCGGCATAAGTTAGTATATCAAGCACTACAACCCTGATATCGTTATGCTTGGCTAGAATGTGTTTCAAATAGTTCGCTCCAATAAATCCGGCAGCACCGGTTACGAGATAAGTTTTCATATTACTTGTTGAATTTGTTTTGTTTAGAATAAAGATAATCAAGAATTAACAGCTAAGTCAATCAAGTACCTTCCATATTCCGTTTTCTCTAATTTCTTACCTAAAGCAATAAGTTGATCTAAAGAGATCCAACCATTGCGCCACGCTATCTCCTCAATACAGCTCACATAAAATCCCTGGCGGTTTTGAATGGTAGCTACAAAATTGGATGCTTCAAGCAGACTGTCGCAATTGCCGGTATCAAGCCAAGCGAAACCACGACCAAACAACTCTACTTTCAACGTGCCTTCTTCTAAATACAATTTGTTCAGATCAGTTATTTCATATTCACCGCGAGCAGAAGGTTTGAGTGCTGCTGCCTTTTCGGTTACACTGGCATCATAGAAATAAAGTCCGGGCACAGCATAATTACTTTTGGGCTGAGCAGGTTTCTCTTCTAAAGAAACAACCTTTCCGCTATTATCAAACTCTACCACTCCATAAGCTCTGGGATCTTTCACATAATAGCCAAAGATACATGCACCTTTACCGGTCTCGGCTGCCCGACGTAGCATAGTGGAGAATCCCTGTCCATAGAACATATTATCACCAAGAATCAAGCAGGCCGGTTCTCCGGCAAGAAATTCAGCGCCAAGAACAAAAGCTTGCGCCAAACCATTAGGATTCTCTTGCACCTTATAATGAAAATTCATACCAATTTCTTCGCCTGTACCCAATAGTTCACGAAACATTGGCAAATCTCGTGGAGTAGAGATAATCAACACTTCACGGATACCGGCAAGCATCAGAGTAGAAAGTGGATAATAGATCATCGGTTTATCATAAACCGGCATAATCTGTTTTGAGATTGCTCTCGAGAGAGGATAAAGACGCGTAGCACTTCCTCCGGCCAGGATTATTCCCTTCATACAAGTTAGTTTATTTATTGCAAAGAACGCAAAGATATTTGATGTAGCAAAATAAAAAGAGAATATTATTAAACAATATAACATCTTTCATCCGGCCAATTCTATTACTTCCAAATCCTTGAACTCTCCATTCTCAACGCTGAAACGAACCATTGTGCGCACCTTATGAAATCCGGAAAGGCCTGCGGCTCCGGGATTGATATGAAGCATACCAAGTGTCTTATCGTATTTTACCTTTAATATATGCGAATGCCCACTAATAAAAAGTTTAGGGGGTCTAACTAGCAGACTGCCGCGAATGGAAGAATCGTAATTACCCGGATAACCTCCGATATGTTTTATCAAGACTTCGGCTCCATCTACTGTAAAACGATTTATCTGGGGATAAATTCGCCGTATATCCTGCCCATCTATATTACCATATACAGCACGAAAAGGGCGAAAGTCGGCTAACTTCTGCGCAACTTCTAAAGAACCAATATCTCCGGCATGCCATATCTCATCGCATGCTTCAAAATAAGTAAGATATTTATCGTCCCAATAAGCATGTGTATCTGATAGTAGACCAATTCTTGTCATAATTCCTTTGTTTATATGTGCAAAGGTAGTATATTTGGAGCAAACTAAGTCGATGGAAAACATCTATAATTACTTCAAACGTGATATCAGTTGGCTATCCTTCAACTATCGCGTGTTACTGGAAGCCGATGATGACCGCCTCCCGTTATACGAACGTATTAATTTCATCGCTATCTATTCTTCGAATCTTGAAGAGTTTTATAAGATACGCGTAGCCGATCATAAAGCCATAGCCACAGGTGGAGCAAGAGACGATGAAGAGTCCGTCCAATCGTCAATCAAACTTTTAGAAGAGATTAGTTCTGAGGTCAACCGACAATTGGAAGAGCGCATTCGTATTTATGAGAATAAAATTCTACCGGCTCTTCGCGAAAATCAGATTATCTTCTATCAGAGTCATAACGTGGAGTCCTTTCATCAAGATTTTGTGCGCAGTTTCTTTAAAGAAGAGATTTTCCCTTACCTGCAACCGGTTCCTCTGTGGAAGAACAAAGTAATCTCCTTCTTAAGAGACAACAGGCTCTATCTGGCTGTACGCCTATTTCTTCTCGGCACGAGTAAAGATGACCCGAACCATGTACAATATTTCGTAATGAAGATGCCCTATAGCAAAGTGCCCCGCTTCATTGAACTTCCGAAACACAAAGATCATTATTACCTGATGTATATTGAAGATATTATCAAGGCCAATATTGGCACCATCTTTCCGGGATACGAAGTGGACTGCAGCTATTGCATCAAAATATCCAGGGATGCTGATATATTCATTGATGATACAGAAAATTCAGACATAGTAGAACAAGTAAAAAAGAATGTAAAGAAACGCAAGATAGGTGCAGTATGCCGTTTTGTATATGACCGCCAGATGCCGGATGATTTTCTGGATCTTCTTGTAGAGGCTTATCACATTGACAAAAATGAGTTAGTGCCAGGTGACAAACACTTAAACCTGGAAGACTTGCGTCGATTGCCCAACCCGAACAAAGACCTTATATGCAATATAAAACCTCAACCAATGAAGCTCGCATGCTTGGATAACAAGGATTCAATCTTTAGATACGTAGCGAAAAAAGATTTGCTGATACACTATCCTTATTACTCCTTCGGACACTTCACCCATTTTCTTTATGAAGCCGTACACGACCCCCGAACCCGAGAAATTATGATCACCCAATATCGTGTTGCGGAGAATTCAGCCGTGATAAACACACTCATATCAGCGGCACTCAACGGGAAAAAGGTTACTGTATTTGTCGAACTCAAAGCTCGTTTTGATGAAGAGAATAATCTGGCTACAGCCGAAATGATGCAAGCAGCAGGTATCAACATCATTTATAGCATCCCCGGATTAAAGGTACATGCCAAGGTCGCCCTTATACTAAGGCAAGAAGAAGAAGAGGGTAAGCTAATTCGCAGCTATGCTTATATAAGTACGGGGAACTTTAACGAAAAAACGGCTAATGTATATGCAGATAGTGCGCTGTTCACCTGCAACAAAGAAATCGTAAATGATCTCCATAGCCTCTTTCTCACTCTTGAAAAGAAAGAGATTCCGAATTTTAAGCACCTACTTGTTTCTCAGTTCAACTTAATTTCTGAATTGGATAAACTAATCGATCATGAAATAGAGTTAGCTGAAAGCGGCAAGAAGGGACGCATTATATTAAAGATGAACGCACTTCAAGATCCTAACATGATTGATCGGCTTTATGAAGCCTCCATGAGTGGAGTTGAGATAGATCTCATCATTCGTGGCATCTGTTGCCTGATACCGGAGCAACCCTATAGCCAAAACATACGTATCACCCGTATCGTGGATAGTTTTCTGGAGCATGCCCGTGTGTGGTATTTTGGGAATAATAACAATCCTAGAGTCTTTCTAGGTTCGCCCGATTGGATGAGGCGCAATCTATATCGACGAATAGAAGCTGTAGTGCCTGTTCTTGATCCTGATCTCCGACAAGAGATGATTGATATGCTCAAACTCCAATTAAAAGACAACCAAAAAGCTTGTTTTGTTAATGAGCATTTGCGCAATGTGTTCAAACATGAAGACTCTTTACCCCCTTTGAGAGCACAATATGCTTTCTATAATTATCTGAAAGCGAAAAATGAAACACGTATGTAACATAGATAACGCATATTTGCAATATATTTGCGCACTAGAAAACAGAAGACACATTTATGGAAACTCTTTATCTTGGTATTGTTATCTTTTTATTCATTCTAGCTGTGTTCGATCTAATGGTCGGTGTTAGCAATGATGCAGTAAACTTTCTAAATTCGGCCATAGGTGCAAAAGCAGCATCTTTCAAAACAATCATGATTGTTTCGGCTATAGGTATTTTCATTGGTGCATCCCTCTCTAACGGAATGATGGACATCGCCAGACACGGCATTTATCAACCGGAATATTTCTACTTCAATGAGATAATGTGTATTGTACTCGCCGTTATGCTCACAGATGTGGTCTTACTGGACATTTTCAATTCGATGGGAATGCCGACTTCGACTACCGTATCCATGGTTTTTGAACTTCTAGGAGGAACATTTGCTTTGGCATTGATCAAAGTTTATGGCAGCAATGAGCTCGAATTAGGTGATTTGATTAACACAGACAAAGCCCTATCCGTCATCATGGCCATTTTCGTATCAGTAGCCATCGCATTCTTCTTTGGTATGCTGGTGCAATACATCGCCCGTATTGTTTTTACTTTCAATTACGAGAAAAAGATGAAATACAGTATCGGAGTCTTTGGCGGCATAGCAGCTACTGCAATCATATACTTCATGCTTATCAATGGGCTGAAGAGTAGCTCGTTCATGACCAAAGAGAACATCGGATGGATAAATACAAATACACCTCAGCTTGTTTTAGGCTGTTTTATCTTCTTCACCTTACTGATGCAAATTCTGCATTGGCTGAAAATTAATGTATTCAAAGTCATCGTATTATTGGGCACTTTTTCTCTGGCACTTGCATTTGCCGGCAATGACCTGGTAAACTTCATCGGCGTTCCTCTAGCCGGTTATTCATCTTTCATTGATTATACTGCAAACGGAGCCGGAGCAGCTCCGGATAATTATTTAATGACCTCACTTCTAGGACCTGCTCAAACTCCTTGGTATTTCCTTATTGGTGCAGGTGCCGTTATGGTATATGCTCTATTTACTTCTAAAAAAGCACATGCAGTAGTAAAAACATCTGTTGACTTAGCTCGTCAGGACGAAGGAGAAGAGACTTTTGGCAGCACCCCTATTGCTCGCACGCTTGTACGTATCAGCCTTGGCACTTCCAATAGCCTTTCAAGAATTCTTCCTGAAAGTACAAAACAGTGGATCGATTCACGTTTCCGTAAAGATGAAGCTATCATAGCCGATGGCGCAGCTTTTGACTTAGTGCGTGCGTCTGTCAACTTAGTATTGGCAGGCCTTTTAATCGCCTTGGGTACTTCCTTGAAATTGCCACTTTCTACAACTTACGTCACTTTCATGGTAGCAATGGGTAGCTCACTCTCCGACAGAGCTTGGGGAAGAGACTCAGCAGTATTCCGCATAACCGGTGTACTTTCTGTCATCGGAGGCTGGTTTCTCACTGCAGGTGCGGCTTTCACAATTTGCTTCTTTGTAGCAATGGTCATTTACTTTGGTGGTACAGTAGCCATTGTATTAATGATAGCATTAGCTGCATTTACGCTACTTCGCAGCCAAGTCTTGTTTAAGAAAAACAACCAAAAGGGCAAAGAGAATGAAACTTTCAAAGAGTTGATGCGCAGCACAGACAGTGCACAAGCTTTGGAATTAATGAGAATATTAACACGTGAGGAACTCACCAAAGTCTTGGAATATGCCGAGGAAAATTTCAACCGCATTGTAACCTCTTTCATTGCTGAAAACTTGCGGGGGCTACGCAAAGCCATGGGAGCCAGCAAATTTGAAAAACAACTGTTGAAACAGATGAAGCGTACAGGTACATTAGCAATGTGTCGCTTGGACAACAATACAGTACTTGAGAAAGGACTCTATTATTATCAAGGGAATGATTTTGCCAGTGAACTGGTTTATAGCATCAATCGTTTGTGTGAACCTTGTTTAGAGCATATTGATAATAATTTCAACCCACTCAATGAAACGCAACAATCGGAATTTGCCAATGTATCCAAAGACATCACCGAACTAATCCGTTCATGCAGGGAGAAATTGAATACAAATAATTTCCAAGATTTCGAGGATAATATCAGCACAGGTAATACCCTTAACGCGCAATTAGCTCATCTGAAGCGAGAAGAGTTAAAGCGTATTCAGAACCAGAGAGGCAGCATCAAAGTAAGCATGGTCTATCTGACAATGGTTCAAGAGGCACAAAATGTGGTGACCTATACCATTAACTTGATGAAAGTAAGTCGCAAATTTCAGATGGAGACTGATTTTTAATTCGAATGCACTTGGCAAAGGGTACTTAAATATCGTATCTTTGCACTTCATTTTAAACGATTAAGCATGATTTCAATAGACGGATTAGCCGTAGAGTTCGGTGGATCCACCTTATTTAGCGATATTTCATTTGTCATCAACGAGAAGGACCGCATCGCCCTTATGGGTAAAAATGGTGCTGGTAAAAGCACACTGCTCAAAATTCTGGCAGGCGTCAGACCTCCTTCGCGGGGAAAAATATCGGCACCAAAAGAGTGTATCATTGCCTACCTGCCACAACACTTGATGACAGAAGACGGCAGGACAGTTTTTGAAGAAACTGCTCAGGCCTTTGCTCATCAACATGAGATGGAGGCCGAAATAGGACGTTTGAATAAAGAGTTGGAAACTCGCACGGACTATGAGACGGATAGTTATATGGAACTTATCGAAGAGGTCTCTGCCTTGAGTGAGAAATTCTATGCAATTGATGCGACGAATTATGAAGAAGATGTAGAGAAAGCCTTGTTCGGTTTAGGCTTTTCGCGCGAAGACTTCAGTCGCCAGACAAAAGATTTCAGCGGTGGATGGAGAATGCGCATCGAACTGGCTAAATTGCTTTTACAAAAGCCTGATGTGTTATTGCTTGATGAACCGACAAATCATTTGGATATTGAATCAATTCAATGGCTGGAGGATTTTCTGATCAATAGTGCCAAGGCTGTTATCGTTATCAGTCACGATCGCAAATTTATTGACAACATCACTACGCGGACTATTGAAGTAACAATGGGACGCATTTATGATTATAAAGTAAACTACTCTAAATATCTGGAACTACGCAAAGAAAGAAGAGAACAACAACAGAAGGCTTATGAGGAACAACAAAGATTCATCGCCGATACCACCGAATTTATAGATCGATTTAAAGGTACTTATTCAAAAACAACGCAAGTTCAAAGCCGAGTAAAAATGCTAGAGAAACTCGATCTCCTTGAAGTGGACGAAGAAGATTCTTCGGCATTGAGATTAAAGTTTCCTCCATCCCCTCGTTCGGGTAATTATCCGGTAACAATGGACAATGTAGGAAAAAGCTATGGAGACCATATCGTTTTTCAGAATACCAATATAACCATAGATAGAGGAGATAAAGTCGCTTTCGTAGGTAAAAATGGTGAAGGAAAATCGACCCTCGTAAAGTGCATTATGAAAGAAATAGAGCACAACGGTACTTTGACGCTGGGGCATAACGTGCAAATAGGTTATTTCGCTCAAAATCAAGCTTCACTATTGGATGAAAACCTGACTGTCTTTCAAACAATTGATGATGTGGCTAAAGGTGATATACGAAACAGGATACGCGATTTGTTGGGTGCCTTCATGTTTGGTGGAGAGGAATCAACTAAAAAGGTAAAAGTGCTTTCGGGAGGCGAACGGACACGACTGGCGATGATAAAGTTGCTTTTAGAGCCCATCAACTTACTAATATTGGATGAACCGACCAACCACTTGGATTTAAAGACCAAAGACATCTTAAAACAAGCACTGGCGGACTTTGACGGAACGCTAGTTGTTGTGTCTCATGACCGTGATTTCCTTGATGGCTTAGTGACAAAAGTCTACGAGTTCGGTAATAAAAAGGTCACAGAACACTTGTGTGGCATTTACGAATTCTTGGAGAAAAAGAAAATGGACTCGTTGAACGAATTAGAAAAAAGAAAATAATAATATTTTTTATATTTTGAAAAGAGGTATAATAAGACAAAATATGCTTTCTTTGTAATTGGTATAAGAAATACCTTTATTATCAACTCTAAAAAAAGAAAAATATGAAAAGACTATTTTATTGCGCTGCATTTGTTGCAGCAATGGGCTTGTTTACAACAGCCAACGCTCAAAGCACAGCTACAACAAAGAAAGAGGTAAAGAAAGAGCAATGTGATAAGAAATGTGACAAGAAAGACGGTAAAGCTTGCTGCAAAGCAGGGGACGCTAAAAAAGAATGTTGCAAAACTGCTGACGCTTCAAAAAAAGCAACTGCAAAAGATTGTTGCAAAGCCGATAACGCAAAGAAATCTTCTGGCAAAGAAACTGCTGCAAAGAAGAAATAAAATTTAAGTTAAGTACATTCGTTTTAAATTAAGGAAGCAGGTGCTCAAAAGAAATTTTGAATACCTGCTTTCTCATTATTACAAAGTTCTAACTTCTTGGGGCAAATACCCACTACGAATGCGCCATTCTTGTGGATAAAGGTTGTTGGCTCGATTGCCGATATTCTTCACAAAGCCCAATGGAGCACCTTTATAAGTAACCAAAAGACAACCACGAGGCGAAGTGTCGCTAAGTGTTATTGCCTCTTTTCGCAAATAGGCAATAGCTTGTTCATAACCAATCTCTTCAGTATGAAAGACTCCGGGACGCATGATCAGGCTCATAGCAAGTGCATGATTCGGAATAATATCTTTCCCCTTCATTTCAGCCAATGCAACACCTGCTTGAACAATGCGCAACGCCTGTTGCAGTTTACCTAATTCAGTAAAATAAGACTGAGGAAAAGCCGAAACAAAACGATCATTTGCAATCAACTGATAATTATCTGAATCAACAATCCAATCTTTTACAATATTTAGTACCTCTTTGTTAGGAGAGGGAAGTTTTGATCCTTTATTCTTTTTATCCGCTATTTTCCGTTGTGAAGAGCCGAATCGACAAGTATCCTCCAGATCCGGCTTTCTTAACACAGCAAGAAAAAAACCTTCCCCCACCGTCTTATGAGGCAGGAAGCGATAAACAGGAAAATCACGATTTGCCAGATTGCCACTTATATTCCATTCTTCGGGCACATCCACCTCTAAAGGTATCCCTCCAAATTCCTCCTGTATCCAAGCAATATTCTCCTCGTCTTCCTTTGTGTTATAAGTACACGTACTATAAATAAGAACTCCTCCCGGCTTAAGACTAGGCCAAATATCAGCAATAATGCGTCGTTGCCGTTGCCTACAGATTTCAACATTATCCAAGCTCCATTCTTCAATAGCACCGGCATCTTTTCGAAACATTCCCTCGCCCGAACAAGGGACATCAGCCAAAATTACATCAAAAAAAGAATCAAGCGTAGAGAAATCAGTCGGGTCGTTATTTGTCACAACAACATTAGGTTGCCCCCACTTCGTGAGATTTTCAGCCAGAATTTGAGAACGAGAACGAATAACCTCATTAGCAACCAGCAAACTTCCTGAAGGTAACAGACTACAAGCATGGGTCGATTTACCACCTGGAGCCGCACATAAATCGAGCATCACACTAGGCGTGTGCACATACTGCTTCATCACCTTCTCCAGAAACATGGAAGAAGCTTCCTGCACATAATAGCAACCAGCATGAAATAAAGGATCAAAAGTAAAAGTTAGCCGCTCAGGAAGATAATAACCTGTAGCGCACCAAGGTATCGGAGCTAGATCCTCAATAGCTATGGGCGAGAACTCCTTTTTTGAAACATTTAGTCGGACACTGACGGGAGAATCTTGTTCCAATGCTTCAAGCAACCCATCATAGCCTTCTTCTCCCAAAAGGGTGCGTGTATAAGTCGTAAAATTAGTAGGTAAGTTCATTTTCTTCTATTAAAAAGTGCAAATATGAAAAATAATTCGTCTCTTTGCAACTTTCCGTGTAACGAACTACGTCTAAACATACAAAGAAACAATAATAATAAAACTATAAAGTATATGAAACGAATAATTATTGCTCTGATGGTAACAATCGCATTCTGTACGCTGGCACTGGCTCAGAAGAAGGTTACCATTGTAAAAGACAGCATTGGAAAAGCCAAAATTACAGTGACTAAGACAAGCGCGGCAACAGATGATGAGGATTCGGACACAACATTCGTTGCTGAATGGGAAGACACTCCTGATAGTGCTTCAAGTACGACTATATCGGCAACAGATGATGATGACTTTCCATTCAACTTTGACGGTCAACACTTTGGGAGCGCAGCATTACTAATTCCTATTATTGCCATCATTATGGGATGTGGACTCCCTATATTCATTGTCTTTATAGCATTCTTTTTTCGGTATAAAAATAAGAAAGCAAAATATCGCCTTGTTGAGCAAGCTCTTGCATCCGGACAACCAATACCCGAAGGTATGTTCAGTGAGCAAAAAATAGAGAATGACATTCAAACAAAAGGCATTAAAAACACCTTCATGGGCATCGGACTTTTCATCTTTCTCTGGGCTTTAACAGGGAACTTTGGACTAGGGTGCATCGGATTACTAATCATGTTTACAGGCTTGGGGCAACTGGTGATCGGTTATACTCAGAAGCCTTCTTCAATCGAAAAAGGCCCTTATGCAAACAATAGTAGAAACAACCAGGCTTCGGATGCAAAAGCCAATTACGAGGAAAAAAGCGATAAGCCTTCAACCGAAGAATGAGTCAACTTAACGACATATCGTTAGTAGCACAGGTCGTGGTATTCAAAAATACCAGGGCCTTTGACGAGTTAGTAAAGAAATACCAATCGCCTATCAGGCGATTCTTTCTAAACCTAACTTGCGGAGACGGTGAGTTAAGTGATGATTTGGCGCAAGATACATTTGTAAAGGCATATACTAATATTGCTTCATTTAAGAATCTCTCTAGTTTCTCTACTTGGCTCTATCGTGTTGCATATAATGTTTTTTATGACTATATTCGCAGTCGAAAGGATACGACCGACCTGGAAGCTAAAGAAATAGATGCAGCATGGAGCACAGAGCAAGAAAATGTAGGAGAAAAAATGGATATCTACCAATCGCTTAAAATGCTGAAGGAAATAGAACGAACCTGCATCACTCTATTCTACATGGAAGATGTAAGTATTGATAAAATTGCAGGAATTGTAGGTTGCCCGGCAGGAACGGTGAAATCTCACTTGTCCAGAGGCAAAGATAAATTAGCAACATACTTAAAACAAAACGGTTATGATGGAAACTAATGATAAACTGTTGAAGCAGTTCTTCAACGAACAAAAACAAGAAATTGAAGATAATGGGTTTAGTCGCCGCGTAATGCGCAGCCTACCAAGCTATAGCAAACATTTGTCTAATCTTTGGGTCTCATTCTGTACGACCATTGCATTAGTCTTATTTATAACACTAAATGGCTTACAGGCAATAGCCGGTGCATTACGAGAAATCTTCATTTCAATTGTGCAAAACGGAATGGAGAACATTGATCTGAAATCATTGTTAATAGCAGTAGTGGTACTTGTGGTTCTATGTCTCCGCAAGGTTTGCTCAATGGCTTGAGGTACAACTATAACTAAGGCACATTATTTATTTTGATAAGTTCTGGAATTACTTCTAAATTAAGACTTTTCATTTTTACGATTCTGCTCACAACAGTTTCCGTGAACGTGTGTGCCCAAAAAAGCGATTCTATTGTTATTCATTTTTTAGAAGATCTACATATTCCCACAACCAAAGGAAACCATACCAAGCTACTAAAAAGTGGGAAAGAAAAATTCATTGACCTCTTTGCGGAAATAAAAAAAGCGAAACACCATATACACTTGGAGTATTTCAATTTTCGGAACGATTCTATTGCCAATACCCTCTTTGATTTATTAGCTGTTAAAGCGAAACAAGGAGTTGAGGTGCGTATTCTTTTCGATGCCTTTGGAAACTGGTCTAATAATCGTCCTCTAAAAAAAGCACATTTGGACTCCATCCGTCAAAATGGTATAGAAATATATAAGTTCGATCCTTTCAGGTTTCCATATATCAATCACGCATTTCATCGTGACCATCGG
Organism: uncultured Bacteroides sp.; assembly: GCF_963666545.1. Taxonomy (NCBI): domain Bacteria; kingdom Pseudomonadati; phylum Bacteroidota; class Bacteroidia; order Bacteroidales; family Bacteroidaceae; genus Bacteroides; species uncultured Bacteroides sp. Next base: position 1,693,037 of record NZ_OY762899.1, read on the forward strand.
AAAATTGCCGTAATCGATGGTAAAACAGCCTACCTAGGAGGCATGAATATAGCCGATTATTACATCAAGGGGCTACCCAAAATAGGTGCATGGAGAGACATGCACATTCGCATTGAGGGAGATGCCGTGAAGCATATACAAGATATTTTTCTTGGAACTTGGAACAAAATAACCAAACAAAAGATTACCGGAAAGATATACTATCCTGACAGAGAAGAGAAAACGGATGATTTTAATGAAGAAATCGCAGTTGTAGACAGAGCTCCCAAGGAAACGCCTGAAGAACTTCGCCGAACGTACGCAAAGTCTATCAGAGCTGCGCAAAAAACAATACAAATTGTAAATCCTTACTTCATCCCTACCCACTCAATAAGAGAAGCTCTAAAAGAAGCAATCGACCGTGGAGTCAAAGTTGAAATTATGATTTCATCAAAATCAGATATTCCTTTCACTCCTGAAGCTTCTTTTTATCTCGCTCACAAATTAATGGAAAGAGGGGCAAATATCTATATGTTCAATGGAGGATTTCACCATTCAAAAACAATGATGATCGATAGCCTGTTTTGTACTGTCGGTTCGGCTAACCTAAATAGTCGGAGCCTACGTTATGATTATGAAACAAATGCATTCATTTTCGACAGAAGGACTACAAAAGAACTAAGCGATCTTTTTGAAGCAGATAAAAACAACAGTACCTTATTAACTCCCCAAAGATGGAAACAGCGCTCTAAGTGGAAAAAAGTAGTTGGCTGGTTTGCCAACTTATTCACCCCATTTATATAAAGAGCTTTAAAAGAAAAACAAAACTTTCTACGTACATTTGCAATTAAACCTAACGAAACATAAAACATGAAACAATATCTGGAACTACTCGACAGAGTACTGAAAGAAGGAGTAAAAAAGGACGATCGCACTGGGACCGGAACTATTAGTGTCTTCGGCCATCAAATGCGCTTTAATCTTAGTGAAGGATTTCCCTGCCTCACGACTAAAAAACTTCACCTGAAATCAATCATATACGAACTTCTATGGTTCCTAAAAGGAGATACAAACATACAGTATCTGCAAGAGAACGGTGTACGTATATGGAATGAATGGGCTGATGAAAATGGTGACTTAGGACATATCTATGGTCATCAATGGCGCTCTTGGCCAGATTACAAAGGAGGAAACATTGATCAGATAACAGAACTTGTAAACACTATCAAAAACAATCCGGATTCTCGTCGCATGATTGTGAGTGCTTGGAATGTGGCTGATTTAAACAATATGAATCTCCCCCCATGCCATATACTCTTCCAATTTTATGTGGCTAATGGCCGATTGAGTATGCAACTTTATCAGCGTAGTGCGGATATTTTTCTGGGTGTGCCATTCAACATTGCTTCTTACGCTTTATTGCTCCAAATGATGGCGCAGGTAACCGGACTAGAAGCAGGAGATTTTGTACATACATTGGGAGATGCCCACATCTACTTGAATCATCTGGAACAAGTAAAGTTACAGTTAACCCGTGAACCGCGGTCACTACCAGAGATGACAATTAATCCGGAGATAAAAAACATCTTTGATTTTAATTACGAAGACTTTGAGTTAATCAATTATAATCCGCATCCACATATTGCCGGAAAAGTATCTATTTAAGCCTTATCTTATGAGTAAAATAGCAATCATAGTAGCTGTAGATCGTAAATCGGCCATCGGATTTCAAAACAAACTGTTATTCTGGCTGCCCAATGACCTGAAGCATTTCAAGGCGTTAACTACCGGAAATACGATTATTATGGGACGAAAGACTTTCGAGTCACTCCCTAATGGACCCCTTCCCAATAGAAGAAACATCGTCATCTCTTCTAACTCGACACTTCAATATGCGAACGCAGAAGTATTTCCATCGCTGGAAGCGGCAATAAAAAACAGCGATGATGATAAAGACATTTACATTATAGGTGGAGAAAGTATTTATCGACAAGCCTTGCCTCTATGCGATGAACTTTACATCACAGAAATCGAGGATGAAGCGAATGAAGCCGATGCCTTTTTCCCAACAATAGACCCTGACATATGGCATGAAAAAAGCAGAGAGAATCATCCTGTGGATGAAAAACATCTCTGCCCATATTCTTTCGTGAACTATATCAGAAGGTAAGTCAATCCTCTTCCAGATCAACCATGATAGGCATTTGCCTTTTAATTGCTTCATGAAAAGAAACGAGCGTTTCTGTGCGCGCCAATCCTAATGGTTGCAGTTTATCATGTATAATACTCAATAAGTGATGGTTGTTCTTCGCATAGATCTTAATAAACATGTCATATTGCCCTGTAGTAAAATGGCATTCAACCACCTCTGGTATATTCTCAAGTGCTTTCGTTACGGAATCAAATGATTCAGGGTCTTTTAAGTAAAGTCCAATGTAAGCACATGTTTCATAACCGATCTTCTCCGGATCGATAACGTATTCCGAACCTTTCAGTATACCCAAATTAGTCAGTTTCTGTATGCGCTGGTGAATTGCTGCACCAGATACATTACAAGCTCTAGCAACTTCCAAAAAAGGAATACGAGCATTCCCGGCAATCAATTTTAGAATCTGTTCATCCAAAGAATCCAATTGATGATGTCCCATTTAAATCAAGTTATATAAGTGAATATAAAAACACATTGCATTTTTTCGCAATGAATATGCAAAGTTAATCAAATTTCTAGCAATAAATAATACAATCTATTACTTTTATTTGCTAAAACGGAATAATTCAATACAATGCATAAAATCCCGGGTATTATGCAGTCACACAAATCAATATTATATTTATCTTTGCAAGAACATTAATCGCCTATATAAAGATGAAACTAATAGCAACAATTATCGTATTACTATTCTCTGTACCTTTCGTTAATGCCCAAAATTTCGCTGATTATTTCACGAATAAGAGTCTCCGAGTTGATTACATATTTACCGGCAACGCCACCACCCAAAGTATCTCTTTAGATGAATTATCGCAATTACCCTCGTGGGCAGGCAGAAAACACCATTTATCTCAATTACCACTACAAGGAAATGGCCAAATCGCAATGAGAGATTTAAAGAGCAAAGAATGTATCTATAAAACATCCTTTTCCTCACTATTTCAAGAATGGCTATCTACTGACGAAGCTAAAACAACCTCTCGAGGATTTGAAAATACATTCATACTTCCTTTTCCTCTGCATAGTGTAGAGATAGAGATCACATTATATGACACTCATCATAACGTTACAACTTCAATGGCACACATTGTAGACCCTAACGATATATTAATTAAAGTAAAAGGATCAACCCATATAACTCCTTATAAATATGTCATCAAAAGCGGAAATGAACAAGAGTGCATAGATATAGCTATATTAGCCGAAGGATATAGTCTTTCAGAAATGGATCTCTTTTATAAGGATGCCACAATAGCATGCGAAAGTCTTTTTTCGCACGAACCATTTAAATCAATGAAGAATAAATTCAATGTTGTAGCTGTGGCCAGTCCTTCTGCAGACAGCGGTGTAAGTGCACCCAAATTAAAACAATGGAAAAATACAGCTTTCGAATCTCACTTTGATACATTTTACTCTGATAGATACCTAACTACTAATCGTATCAAAGCAATACATGATGCATTGGCTGGAGTTCCCTACGAACATATTATAATATTGGCAAATACAGATCAATATGGTGGAGGAGGAATTTACAACGCCTTTACGTTAACAACTGCGCATCACAAAATGTTCCGCCCTGTAGTTGTTCATGAATTTGGGCATAGTTTTGGAGGATTAGCCGACGAATATTTCTATGATGAAGATCTAATGAATGATACTTACCCGCTCAATGTAGAACCTTGGGAGCCTAATATCAGTACTCGAATAAATTTCTCTTCTAAATGGGAAGATATGCTAAAGAAGAAGACCCCAATTCCAACTCCTCTCTCAGAAAAGGAGAAATACCCCATTGGAGTTTACGAAGGAGGAGGATATTCTGCAAAAGGGATTTATCGCCCTGCATATAACTGCCGCATGCGCACCAATGAGTATGCTAATTTCTGCCCGGTTTGCCAGCGAGCAATACAGAGGATCATACAATTCTACACAGAATAAAACAATCTTGCTAAAAATAAAAAGATGATTGCAATAGTCCGTATAAAAACGATAGATATTGAGAAATATAACTATATGGAAAAGCTTCTTATTGAATCATTTCCTCCAGAAGAGTATAGACAATTAGATGTTTTACGTAAATACACAGATCACTGCCCAAACTTCCACAACAACATTATTATGAATGGGCAAATCCCAATAGGATTTATTACATATTGGGATTTCGGATATTTCTCCTACATCGAACATTTTGCTATAGATCCCCAACAAAGAAATGAGGGCCATGGGAAAAAGGTTTTGAATTATCTATGCACACAATTGAATACCCCTATTGTTTTAGAAGTGGAACTACCCACTACAGAAATAGCAAAACGAAGAATCAATTTCTACGAAGAATTAAGATTCATAGTGTGGGAAAAAGAATATCACCAACCACCATATAAAACAGAAAACACTTCGATACCCATGTATCTAATGAAATATGGAGATTCAGATCATGATATTGATCTAACTGAAGTTAAAAAAATCATCTATCATCGAGTATACGGCATTAAATAAAAAAAGGCTATCCTAATCGAATAGCCTTTCTTTTTATTTAATACATTAACCAATTACTGACGCGGCTGCGCAGAATAGTTAATTTTCAATGCATAAGCCTGTCGAAGAGCTTGTTTAATATCAGTTACGATACCCATCTTAGTTTCTTGGTCAATCTTCAAGGACACGGTCATAAAAGGTTGATCCTCTTCTTTCATGCTAGATCTCTCTTGCGTAATATAATCCTGGATTTGTGAAATCTCTGCATAACTATCGTTCAACTGAATACGACTTTCAGAACCAAGCTTTTTTCTGAATTCTTCCGTAGGTTTACCTACATAGATAAACGTAACCAATGACTTCTTCTCAAGCTTTTCTAACTCAGTACCTGTAGGAACCTTAAATTCAACTTTGAGAGTAACCTCACGCATTGTTGTTACAATCATGAAGAAAAACAATAAAGTAAAAATAAGGTCAGGCAGAGAAGAAGTATTTAACGCAGGCATCCCACGTTTTCCTGTTTTATTAAACTTTCCCATTACTTCTTACCTCCTCCGTAGTTTTTAGGTTCAGCCTCAGATATTTTCTGAGGATAGATCTCGCGAATCGCCTTTTGTTGCTCTTCACTCAAATCAACATAATTCTTCTGCCATTTCTCTAGAGCCTTTTCATTTCTCAGTTCATTATAGGCAGCTACCAACTCATTCTGAACATCAATATAAGCCTGATATTTAGAGTTACGGTCATTCTGCAAAGAAATTACATGCTTTTCTGTAACCATCACATTCCCAAAGAAAGGTATATCTTTGGCATATTTTTCAGGTAATGATTCATCGTTATAAGGATTAGCAATAAAATCTTTAGCCTTTTGTCTTAATTGCTTAATACCAATATAATCTTTCCCGCACATCAACTGATCTTGAAAGTTCAGATAGACAACGAGCACATTGCGTTCCTTAACAATCACATCATCCTGTTTCTGATCTTTTTCAGGAGGGGGAGGCAAGCGTCTCGCCAAACCTCTATCAGTATCCATAGATGTTGTAATTAAGAAGAAGATAAGCAACAAGAAAGCAATATCCGCCGTAGAACTTGAGTTTATCTCAGGTACACCTCTTTTTTCTTTTGCCATTTTATGCTTCTCTTTATTATTTTAATTTCTTAGCAACTCCAAAAGCAAATATCAATAGTACTAGGAGAGCCATCATTATATAAATGGTATACAAGAACATATCGGTCAATTTTAACCAAAATGGTACATTCTCTGAACCATCATATCCTGGCATAGCTAAAGTTTGACCACTACCAACAATCCACGAAACGATCAAAACCCCTATTAAGATAACAATACCAGATAAAGATCTAACGGCATCTTTAGGAGAATGAATAAAGTTCATTACAAATTGATATATTGCTGCAACAAGTGTAATAATAATAGTAACACCTAGTAGAATATACATCAAGTAAATCAAAGAGTCAGTATATACAGGCTGTGCCATATCCGGCACCAACGGATTAGGATCCTCTCCACCAATGAAGAATAATCCTACTACTACCAACGAAATAGCAAGTATTACGTAAAGTACCGAGCCTGAAATTTTTTGAATTTTAATTTTCATATCCCAGGTTAATTACTTTTTATATTTCAAATTGTATTTAATAACCATGTCAAGCAATGTGATAGAAGAATCTTCCATGTCACTTGTCAAAGCTTCAATTTTAGAAAGAATATAATTATAGAAAAGCTGAAGAATCAAAGCAACGATCAAACCAAAGATTGTAGTAATCAAAGCCACTTTCATACCTCCGGCAACAACCGTAGGAGAAATATCACCTACTTGCTGGATTTTATCAAATGCTTGCACCATACCAATTACTGTTCCCAAGAATCCTAACGATGGAGCCATAGCAATAAATAATGTAATCCAAGAGCATCCTTTTTCCAGATAGCCAGCTTGAACACCACCATAAGATACAACCGATTTCTCAACAACATCAATTCCTTGATCAACTCTCAGCAAACCTTGATAGAAAATAGATGCAATAGGACCTCTGGTGTTTCGGCAAACATCTTTAGCAGCCTCAACATCACCTTTTTCCAAAGCAGCCTCAACAGCTATAATCAATTTCTTCGAGTTTACCTCAGCCAAACTTAAATAAATAACTCTTTCAATACAGAAAGCCAAACCGATAACTAGCGCAATAGCAACAAAACTCATGAAGAATGCAGATCCTTCAATAAACTTAACCTTAATTTCCTTATGAATACCGCCCTCTGCAGCATCAACAGTTGTTGTAGCTGGAGCTGCATCGGCAGCTGCGGCTGGTTGATCAACAGCAGGAGTAGTTTGTTCTGCTGCAGGAGCATCTTGTGCCTGAGCAATTTGAATTGAGCCAAATGCAATGACTCCAATCACGGCAATAATTACAGATAATCTTTTCATTGTGTGTCTAATTTTTAAAATTAATTTATATTATATTTACTATCGCAAACTTTGCGGAGAGAGCGGGATTCGAACCCGCGATGCACTTTAGGCGCATACACGCTTTCCAGGCGTGCCTCTTCAACCACTCGAGCACCTCTCCCACTAATTTTATTTTAAGAATTAAAAATAAATTCCTAAATTAAGATATCGACAAATCATTCTAATTACAAATGTATTCTTTTTTTTCTTTTTTCATAGCATCATCGCTTTTTTATCTTTAATAAAGCTACAAAATTAATAAACTTTAAAATCTGGCTTAATTTATTAGCGTATTCCAAACATTTTTATTGCATTTTCTGATGTTTGAGCAGCAACAATTTCCGGGTGCAATTGATAAATCTCTGCTACCTTAACTAAGACATCTTTCAAGAAAGCACTTTCATTTCTTTTTCCACGGTGCGGTACTGGGGCCAAATAAGGTGAATCCGTTTCCAGAATAATACGCTCCAAAGGTATCTTTTTCAAAATACCGGGTAAAGATGATTTTTTAAAAGTTACGACTCCATTAATACCAAACATAAAACCTCCAAGTTCCATAATCTGATGAGCTTCTTCAATCGTGCCCATAAAACTATGAAAGACGCCCGTCAAAGGATGGGCTTTATACTTATTCAGTACATGATATATATATTTAAAGGCCTCCCGACAATGTATAACGATAGGTAAATGATATTCTAAAGCAAGTTGTATTTGCCGTTCAAATACAATTAATTGTTGTTCTAAATACGTTTTGTCCCAATACAAATCTATACCTATCTCACCAATCGCAACAAAAGAAGAATACTGTTTCAAATTCTCAATGACAATTCTAAGTTCCTCATCATACATAGCACCAACACTAGTAGGGTGTAAACCAATCATAGGAAAACAATATCCTTTATATAACTCGCAAGTTGCCAACATACGTCCAACAGTAGCGCTATCAATATTGGGCATCAAAATATGAGAAACACCAGCAATACGTGCCCTTTCAATTACCAGAGGCAAGTCCTCGAGAAATTCTTCTAAAAACAAATGTGAATGTGAATCAATTATCTTCATCTGGCACATTTCCAATCCTCTTCTCTCCAACACGATAATAATAAACAATCCCATATTCACGACATTTATCCAATCGCTCCTCATTAGGCTGCAATTGCTCATATCTTTTCTCTACCTGATTCCAAATATCCAAAATGATCTCATCAGCTTTTTGTCTCATAGAAGCTAGACTATCAAGACTACGAGAAGTCAAGGTCTGCAGATTTTTCTGACATTCATAACCTTCAAGGAAAATATCATAATGCACTTTGACTTTAGCAATAGTAGGGTTATAGATTGGTATACCTCCTTGAGAAATTCTGTGCATCTCTCCCGCAATAATCTTACTTCCCCATTCAACAATTGAAGATTCACTCATTAAATCAGGAACATTAAAAGAATCAGTAGGTAAGCCATACATTTCTTTATGCGAGATTTTCACTTCGGATCGGAGTATTGAAAGATTGAGAACCTGAATAAAATGGGAAACATACAAACGCGCCATTTTCACATTCGCTAAATGTTTACGGCTTCCTTTTGCCTGATTTGCATAACAATCTTTATAGTAAGACTGTGCCGCTTGGAATTTTGTCAAGAAATTGCGCGCTTCAGAGAGTGTTTTCAAAGAAATGACCAAATTATGCATATTCCACATATTGCCTTTATCAACGGCTGATTTCAGAGCTCGAATTCTTGCTTGATCTGTATTAGGTAATCGTCTATAGGGCATATAATTAATCTTGTTAAAACATCGCTAAACTTCTCGGAGCATTAAAACCTGAATTAGATCTTCTAATACTTCTTTTCTTTGGGCGATTGGAGTAATCTTTCCTAAGCTATCTAACGCCTTCTCATAATAGATGCTCATTTTCTTTTCGCAAAGACTCTTTATCCCTAGCTCATCATATATATTCTTCACAGCAATAATTTTTTCTTCGGGGATATATGAACTTGCATTTATCCATCTATTCAGTTCAAAAGATTGATGATCATTTGCTATTTCCAGAGACTTTATTAGTAAAAAAGTTTTTTTATTACAAAGGATATCTCCTCCCTGTTTTTTGCCAAAGACAACAGGGTCGCCATACACATCCAAAAGATCATCTTTTAATTGAAAAGCCAACCCTGTATAAAGGCCTACATTGTATAATAAGTCTGAATCATTTTTAGAACCACCACCCAAAATAGCACCAATTTTTAGGCTGGCAGCAAGCAGTACAGCAGTCTTCAACCTAATCATTTCAATGTACTCATTTTCCGTCACATCACAGCGTAGTTCAAAATCCATATCCAATTGCTGACCCTCGCAAATCTGCAATGCCGTAAAAGAAAATAAATCCAGAATTTCTTTTAAGTGCTCAGGGTTACTACTACAGATATATTGATATGCTAGCACCAGCATAGCATCGCCAGACAATATTGCTGTATTATCATCCCAAACCCGATGAACAGTTTTCTTGCCACGCCTCATATCAGCCCGGTCCATCAAGTCATCATGCAAGAGCGTATAATTATGATACATTTCAATTGCTGTAGCGCAAGAAAGAACGTTTGAAACATCTTCTTTATATAGATTATAGGCCATCATCAAAAGAACCGGACGTATACGTTTTCCTCCTACAGCTAATACATAATTCACTGGTTCATATAAATTCCGTGGCGACCGATCATGCTTCAATTCTTCTGACAGATGGGTATTTATAAGATCAAGTAGTTGAGATACTGTAAACATTTATAATAGATAAAGTTAAAAACGGTATTTATAAAAAGAGGCTGCTTGTATTTATAGCAGCCTCTTCTATCAAGCTATAAAAGAGTTATTGTAATCTAAACATCACAGGTACCGTATACTTTACACGTACAGCCTTACCTCTTTGTTGGCCGGGTTTCCATTTAGGCATAGTACCAATCACACGAAGAGCTTCCTTATCCAAATAAGGATCGACACTGCGAACAACAACTGGATCAACGACAGAACCATCTCTGTTAACCACAAACTGAACAATAACACGTCCTTGTGTACCATTTTCCTGAGCAATAGTTGGATACTTAATGTTTTTTGCCAAAAATTGCATCAAAGCAGCCTGCCCACCAGGAAATTCAGGCATTACTTCTACAACCTGAAAAATAGTTTGTTCTTCCGGTTCTTCTTCGACCACTTTCACTGGTACATACTTCACTTCTACTTTAGCACCGGTTTCTTCTGTTGAAGCAATTGCCGTTTCCTCAATATTTGTTTTATCATCAACAATGTTTAGTACCTCAGCCACAGCGGGAGCATCAGGAGGAGGAGGAGGCAGCTTTTCTGGAGCCTGCGTGATAGGGATAATTTCCTCTTCAAAAACGACATCGTTGAGCGCTTGACTAGTATCAACTTTTATGTCGCGCCTCGTCCATTCGAACGCTACAAACATAAAAGCTAATACCACCACATATCCAACAAGTAGCCAAGTCGACTTCTTGTTTTCCAAATCAGCTTTAGGTGATTTTTTAATTTCCATAATTACAATATATATTTTTAACGTGTTCTGCTTTTGGCAAATATAGTACATTTTCTGATAAACAGATTCTTTACCCCTTTTTTTTTGCTAAATCGGCCATTCATTTTTGTTTTTTTAATTCTTCAAACGCTTCAAAAGAGATAAAGATTAGTGTAAACGCCACATAAGCTCCAGTTCCTTTCAGCATTAATAATGTAAATGTAATGCTGATATTTATGAAATGCTGTATATTTGGCAAGAAAATCAATTTCACCCACTATAATATTCCATTATTCATAAAGCATGATTATTAAAATAATAAAAGAATGAAAAAAATAACAATTGCAATTGACGGATTTTCTTCTTGTGGAAAAAGCACAATGGCTAAAGATTTAGCAAAAAAAATAGGATATATATATATAGATAGTGGTGCAATGTATCGTGCTATAACACTTTACAGCATAGAAAACAAGCTAATTAACAATGAACAAATCAAGATAACAGAACTCAAACAACACATCAAAGATATTCATATTTCTTTCCAGATTGATCCTAATACTCAGCAACCAAACACTTATTTAAACGGAACAAATGTCGAGAACAAAATCCGTTCAATGGATGTTTCTTCAAAAGTAAGTCCGATTAGCACACTCGATTTTGTACGCGAAGCAATGGTAAAACAACAGCAAACAATGGGAAAAGCGAAAGGAATTGTAATGGACGGACGCGACATTGGCACCACTGTTTTCCCTGATGCAGAACTAAAGATTTTCGTCACTGCTTCTGCTGAGATTCGTGCCCAACGCAGATATGACGAATTGAAAGCTAAAGGACAAGATGCTAGTTTTGAGGAAATTCTGAAAAATGTAAGAGAGAGAGATTTTATAGACCAAAACCGCGAAATAAGCCCTCTGCGCAAGGCAGACGATGCCATTTTACTAGACAACAGTAAAATGACTATTCAGCAACAGCAAGTATGGCTAATTGAGCAATTTAATAAAGCTGCAGAAAAATAAAAAAACTGCGAGCCATATAAAAAACAAGAATATGACGAAAGTAGAAATAGACGAAGGCTCCGGCTTTTGCTTTGGAGTCGTCAATGCCATAAAAAAAGCAGAAGAAGAACTTTCCGATGGGAAAACATTATATTGCTTGGGTGATATCGTACATAATGGACGAGAAGTGAAACGGCTAGAAACAATAGGTCTTATTACAATTGACCGCGAAGAGTTTAAAAAGCTCCATGACGTAAAGGTTCTTTTGCGTGCTCATGGGGAACCGCCTGAAACTTATGAAATAGCCCGAAAAAACAATATCGAAATCATAGATGCTACATGCCCCGTAGTACTGCGCCTACAAAAGCGAATTAAACAAGAACATGTTGAAACTGATGCTACAAAAAACGCTGACGACAAACAAATTGTTATCTACGGAAAAAATGGTCATGCGGAAGTCTTAGGGCTTGTTGGCCAAACGGCAGGTAAAGCCATTGTCATAGAGCATTTTGAAGAAGCAGAAAAGTTAGATTTTAGCAAAGACATCCGATTATATTCTCAAACGACTAAATCGCTCGATGGGTTCAAAAGAATCGTAGAATATATCGAGGAACATATATCGCCTAAAGCAACATTTGAATATTACGACACAATATGTCGGCAAGTAGCAAACAGGATGCCTAATATCCGCAATTTTTCAGCTTCTCACGACTTAATATTTCTCGTAAGTGGAGAGAAAAGTTCGAACGGAAAAGTACTGTTCAATGAGTGTAAAAAAGTAAATCCGAATTCATATCTTATAGAAAGTATTGAAGGGATAGATATATCATTATGCAAGGACGCAAAATCTATCGGTATCTGTGGAGCAACCTCCACTCCCAAATGGCTAATGGAAGAAATTTGCATATACATAAAGTCCCAAATAAAAGCCCCTGAAATTAACGTTATTTATTAGAGCAAGCCGCACTTTGAGATAAAAGAAAGATAATTAGTCCAGCTTTTTGCTAACTTTGCATTGCAAATTATCAAAAAAAAAGGTTGTTATGGGAACAGTTAAATGTGTTGGTATTTTAACTTCCGGAGGAGATGCTCCGGGCATGAATGCGGCAATTCGTGCAGTTACACGCGCTGCAATATATAACGGATTGCAGGTGAAAGGGATCTATAGAGGGTACAGAGGACTCATCACTGGTGAAATCGTCGAATTTAAGAGTCAAAATGTAAGTAATATCATACAACTAGGAGGTACAATTCTAAAAACAGCACGCTGTAATGAGTTTATGACCCCTGAAGGACGTCAAACTGCATACGAAACAATGCAAAAAGAAGGTATTGATGCCTTAGTTGTAATAGGAGGTGATGGATCACTAACCGGCGCTCGTATCTTTGCCCAAGAATTTAATGTCCCATGTATTGGTTTACCCGGTACTATAGACAATGACCTTTATGGCACAGATACAACAATCGGATATGATACGGCTTTAAATACGATTTTAGAAGCAGTAGATAAAATACGTGATACAGCAACTTCTCATGACCGTCTTTTCTTTGTCGAAGTAATGGGAAGGGATGCCGGCTTTTTAGCGCTAAACGGAGCAATTGCCTCCGGTGCAGAGGCTGCTATTATTCCTGAATTCAGCACCGAAGTAGACCAATTAGAAGAATTCATTAAAAATGGATTCCGCAAATCAAAAAACAGTAGCATCGTCATAGTGGCTGAAAGCGAACTTACCGGAGGCGCAATGCATTATGCCGAACGTGTGAAAAATGAATATCCGGGCTACGATGTCCGTGTTACTATACTTGGGCACTTACAACGTGGAGGGAGTCCATCAGCTCATGATCGTATTCTGGCCAGTAGACTTGGAGCAGCCGCTATTGACGCCATTATGGAAGACCAGCGTAATGTTATGATTGGCATTGAAAACGATGAAATCGTGTATGTTCCGTTCACAAAAGCCATAAAGAACGATAAACCGATTAAGAAAGAATTGGTTAATGTGCTAAGAGAATTATCTATCTAATAAACAAACTGATAATAGCGGCCAAAGGATACCACTTGTAGCGCTCAATAGGATACCACCTGTAGCGCTCAAATGGGTACCGGTCAGAGCGGTCAAATAGGTACCGGTTGTAGCGGTCAAATGGGTACCGCTTCTTCGTCTGTAATTTTCTCATTAATAAATCTCGTAATATTGCATTAAAAAAACACTTAAAATGCAGTATTATGGCAAATGATAAAATTACGATGTTAAAACTAAAACGCATGCTTCAACTTCTCAGCTGTGGTCAATCGCTGAACTTCATTTGTTCAGAGCTGCATATGAGTAAGCGCACTGTTCACAACTACAAGCAACTAGTGTCTCAAACAAATCTTACTTACGATGCTCTTCTACGTCTGAGTGACTTCGACCTTGCCGCCATTCTGCAACCTGCATCATCCGTCCCCCAAGCAGACGGACGTAAAAGCACATTGGACTTTCAGTTGGAAGGTTATCTTTCAGAACTCAACCGCCCGTATGTGACGATCCAATTACTTTGGGAAGAATATATTGTCCAATATCCGGATGGATACCAATATACACAATTCAAAAAATATCTGACCGATTACCGTAAACATCACGAGTATGTCTATCACAATACTTATGCTCCGGGTCAAGAGTGGCAGATTGATTTTGCAGGCGATCATCTTTATCTGACCGATCGTAAGAGCGGCTCTTCCCAAGCCGTGGTACTTCTGTGCTGCATTCTCCCCTTTAGCGGCTACGCTTTTGCCATCGCCCTGATGAGTGCTGTTATGGAACATTTCTTCTACGGTTTAGGAAAAGGACTTGAGTATCTTGGCGCTGTTCCTCAAGTGGCTAAAAGCGATAACATGACCCAATGGGTAAAGAAGTCCTCCCGTTATGAGCCCAGGTTTACAGATGCCACAGACCAGTGGTGCCTTCATTACGGCATCATGCCGGATGTCTGTCGTGTACGCAAGCCCCGTGATAAGGGTCCGGTGGAAGGACTGGTAAATAAACTCTATCAGTTCATTTATGCCCGTATGCGGAATGAAGTCTTTTATACGCTAGACAGCCTAAACAGCCGTATTCTGGAACTTTTGGATGAGTTCAACTACAAGGATATCAAACGCAAAGGAATCAGTCGCAGAGACATTTATATACGTGAAGAGAAACCGCTGATGAACGTACTTCCTCTTACTCCATACCGTTTTCGTTACCAGAAAGAGTTTACCGTCTCCTCCAATTACCATGTACTTGTGGGTAGTGAACAGCACTCTTATAGCATTCCTTATCAATATGTGGGAAAACGGGCAAAAGTCCTGTGGGATATGGATACCGTTGAGGTTTACGTGGCAGCAGAACGTATCGTGATCCATAGAAGGAACTTTGCCGCTTATGGTTATACCACTCAAGAGAACCACATGCCTGCCAATCATATCGCTTATAAACGCACCAAAGAGTATAATGCGGCAGCCATACAAGCACGTGCTCTGCATATTGGACAAGCTACCAAATGGGCTGTGGACAGTCTACTGGCAAGCAGAAACTTTCCTCAACAGTCCTACAGAACTTGCCAGGGGATCTTCTCTCTGGCTTCAAGATATGGTGAGAGGCGCATAGAGAGTGCCTGCTCAATCATACGCTCCGGATCTTTAGGTTTTACGCTGACCATGCTAAGAAATATACTCCAAAAGAATCTGGATCTGGATCAGAATCAAACAGAAACAATCTCCACAACGCCTCTGAACACACAAGTAAGAGGCGCGCAGGAATATAATCAAATTAATAACAAAGAAAGATGAACAATCAAGAAACAGCGGACCAGTTAGAAGGTCTCAAACTTAAAGGGATGGCCGATGCTTATAAGGCTATCATCAGTCTGCCCATGCAAGACAGGCCGGGTATGGAGCTTACCATAGCCAAACTCGTTGAAGCGGAACGTATTTACCGCAATAACCAAAAGACCATGATGTATCTGAAAACCAGCAAGCTCAGATACGGTGCGTGCATAGAGGATATAGAATGTTCGGTGGCGCGCAATCTGACCAAAGACATGATGTCTCAAATTGGGGATTGCAGTTTTATACGCAGAGCGGAGAATATCCTAATAACAGGGCTTACAGGATGCGGCAAGTCTTATCTGGCATGTGCCTTGGGAAGACAAGCGTGCCAACTCGGATTCCGCACGGAGTATCTGAACATGAACAAGTTTATTGAGAGAATAGCCTTGTCGAAAATTGATGGAACTTTCCTCAAAGTGATTACTCATCTGGAGAAGAATGAACTGATCATACTGGATGACTTTGGATTACAACCATTGGACGTTAATTCCAGATTGGCGCTCTTGCAAATCTTAGAGGAAAGGTATGATAGAAAATCGGTTATTATTATATCACAACTACCGATTAGTAAATGGTATGATTACATAGCAGAACCTACCTTAGCGGATGCAATTATGGACAGGCTGATTAATAACGCAACCCACATAGAACTTAAAGGTGAATCCATGAGAAAAAGACAGAAAAAATAACTATGTTTGCAACTGGAAATTACAGACGTGATGCCGGTACCCATTACACCGCTACAACCGGTACCTATTTGACCGCTATAACCGGTATCCTTTACTCCGCTACAGTCGGTACCATTACACCGCTATCATCAACAAACCATCATTTATTTAGATGATTTACAGAAAACGGCGCAGAAATAATAATTATTTCTGCGCCGTTTTCTGTAAAAACAAAAAATATTATTCAGCAGTTAGTTCTGTTGCTTCTTGTTCAGCATCAAATTCCGTAATTCCATTTGTAACAAGTATATTATACCAAGAAATTAATTTCTTAATATCCGTTACATAAACCCTATCACGATCAAAATCAGGAAGTACTTCTGCCAAATATTCACGCAATTGATTTGCATCTGCTTTCTTCAAATCAATAGAAGCAACTCCAGCATTTTCTTTTTTCTTGATGGAAGCAAAGACTTCTTTCAATGGAACTTCTGTTTCTGCAGCATACATGGCTATATCTCCCAATGAAACAATTTTTTCGTTTCCGTATGCCGGAATACGTTTTTTTTCGGCCGATATAGATTCAACAATCAGCATGCTTTTTCCCTGAGAAATCAATTTATACAACCCCGGTTTTCCGGAGATAGACAAGATAGTTTTCAACATAGTATGTTTTACTTTATTTTAATTATTGCGGAGCAAAAGTAATATTCGAGGCCGAGATGACCAACCCAAAAACAATAAATATCAACTATTTAAACAAATATTAGGAAACGCCATTTATCCTAAACTATTAATAAGCGACAGAACTTGTGGTATCAGAGGAGTTTCACCATCATTATAAATGATAAAATCGGCCATGTCCATCTTTTCCTCATCACTCATCTGACTCTGGATTCGCTTCATTACTTGCTCACGAGACGATGAATCACGCACCATTGTCCGCTGTAACCGAACATCAAGTGGAGCATAAACAAGTACAATCTTATCAATTTTTTGAGCAAAGCCTGCTTCAATCAAAATAGCAGCTTCCATTCCTAGCATCTTAAAAGCAGCATGTTGATGTGCCCACTGCATAAAATCATCTAACACCTTCGGATGAATAATACCATTCACTACCTTCAGGTTTTCCGGATAACCAAAAATATACGAGGCTAGCAAAGCCTTATTCAGTTCTCCATTCTGATAAAGATCACTTCCCAGTAATGAAATTAATGATTCACGAATCAATGGATCTTCTACTGTAAGTCGTTTAGATTCAACGTCAGATATATACATCGGAACCCCCATCATTGCAAGCAAATGAGAGATTACACTCTTTCCACTGCCTATGCCACCGGTAATACCAAGTTTAATGCTCATAAGAGGGAGAGAATTGTTCTATTAAAAAATCCACTTGCATAGGAGAAATACGTACTCGCGTAACTCCATAAGGAATCGTTTTTAACTTCACCGTATACTTCTCTGAGCCCAAATGAAGCAATTCTTCATACGAGACATTCAGAACAAAATCATCAACAGTCACATTATGAAAATATGCTAGCCCCACTTGAAAAGTGACCTGAACCTTCGAAGGGAAAGTACGCAACACCTTATCCGCCGGAAAATTAATTCCATAAATAGGTACCTCTACTGTTTTCTCAGTGTAAATATCTACAGGCAAAGTCAGTTCTACAGAATTAGGAACAAACTTGGCACCTCTCACTCTATTAAGGAAAGCCTGACGCTTTAATGTATCAGAGATATGATCTAAGACGAACCGTTGTGTATATGCAGCCGTAATTGTATCCAAGATACTAGTTGGGGCATACACAAGTACTGAATCAGGAGAAAAAATTGTGTCTGAAATGTAATATTGGCGATCCGGACTAATTTTACCCAACAACCTGACAGGAACAAGTTTGGATTTACCCGTTGAGTATATATACTCTAAAACAGTCGGTTTTAAAGAGAGAATACGAGTTGAAACACCCAACTGACTAAGTATTTGTTTTTCAAACTCAGAAGCATTGATTCTCACATGATTATTAACGCCCTTATGATCTGAGAAATTAAGCGTTATGGGGAAAAAAGTCTTCGCCAACATGTAGTTTAACAGTACAGTACCTTTGTCTTTAACCCTAATAGTTATTTCCGGAGGCAGTTCTGCAGTAAGCATCACATTATCAGGCACACCTTTTAATCTTAGAGGGATGGAAAACTCTGTTTCATAATCGTAGTTTAGAGTTTGCAAGAGCCAGAAAGCACCAGCAATAAAGAAAAAAAACAAAAAAATTAAGAACTCTCTGTTCTTTTGACCCAACAGAAAGCCCTTAATTCTTTTTATAGACTTCAGATAAAGACACTTTGTGTTCCTACCGAACATTGTCATTGATTATATACTTATTTGCTAACTGCATCAGCAGCAGCGGCAAAAATAGAATTCTTATCTATTTTAACCTTTACGTTGTCAGCTATTTCAAGAATAACATGATCATCGTTTACTTCTTTAATCTTACCATGTAACCCACCCGCAGTGATAACTTTCTGATTTACTTCAAGAGACTTGCGAAAGTTAGCAATTTCTTTCTGTTTTTTGTTTTGCGGACGAATCATGAAAAAGTACATAATAGCGAACATTGCTATTAGCATAATCCACATCATACTACCACCGCCTCCCATTGGGGCACCTTGCAAAAATACGGTTAATAAGCTCATAAAAATCAGTTTTTTAGTTTTTAATCTACTAGATACAAAGGTATTAGTTCTTAGCTAACTTGCCTTCCTTTTTTAATTGATTAACAATTCCATCAAGCGTTCCATTTATGAATCCGCCACTTTTTGGCGTACTATATAGTTTAGCTATTTCCAGATATTCATTAAGTGAAACACTGACAGGAATATTAGGGAAACTAAGAATTTCAGCCAAGGCACATTGCATTATAATCACATCCATAAAAGCCACACGATCCAAGTCCCAGTTTTTCGTATTATCGCTGATAAGATGGCGATAATAATCAGAATTCAAAAGGGCACGCCTAAATAATCGACGAGCAAATTCTTGGTCTTCATCATCTTTAAATTCCGGTAAAAGAGGTTGGGCAGAGCCATTCTTTTCC
Source organism: uncultured Bacteroides sp. (assembly GCF_963666545.1). NCBI lineage: Bacteria > Pseudomonadati > Bacteroidota > Bacteroidia > Bacteroidales > Bacteroidaceae > Bacteroides > uncultured Bacteroides sp. Next base: position 1,712,294 of record NZ_OY762899.1, read on the forward strand.
TCAAATCGTTTGATAGTCTTTAGTACAAAAGTGTCAACGATCTCTTTATCATCATTCCAATAAAGACTTTGATCTTCCAAAACCTGATCCAAAGAATCATTGTTGAAGATTAAAGATTTATAAAGCTTTCTCCACAATTCACGGTCAGCCTCATAAGAAGAGTCTCCCGATGCCATGTATTCCTTATATATATCTGAAGCTACAATCTTATCATAAAGCTCTTTAATCAATTCCTGATCGTTTGCCCATGTTTTCTTTTGATTGTTGATAAACTCTGTAAGTTGCTTATTAACCTCAAGTTGGGCAATAAACTTATTTCCCACGAACTTCATATTCGGGGCCAGTTCATCGGAGGTAGGCGCTAGTTTGGCTTTTGCCACATCAATGCGCTTTTGTGCGTAGTTCGTCAGTGCGATCATCAACATCAGCAGGTAGTTGTATAAATCATAAGCCTTTGCAAGGCTGAAGAATAATTCTTTCTCCGCTGAGTCTAAATTTTTGCTGCCGTTCTGATAGTATGCATACACTATTTGTATGATCTTAAGACGAATAAGAACTCTGTTAATCATAAATTTTAATCAATACTGTTATTAACGAATTGCAAAAGTAGGTATTTTTAGCGAGTTTGCCCAAATAAACCACTTTTTTTTATGTGAGATTTCATTCTCCTTCCTTTTTCTTTTGACAGTTTAAAAAAAAGTATCAAATTTGGGGCCAACTTAAAAAGATGACCTAACGACATGGAAGATTTTAAGAAGAAAAATGTGGTGGATTTGAACGACAAAGAAATTGTTTTCTCTAAATCCGTAAAAGCAGGCAAACGTATTTATTACCTAGACGTAAAGAAGAATCGTAAAGATGAAATGTTTCTTGCCATTACGGAGAGCAAGAAAATTGTGATGAATGAAGGAGAAGATCCTCAGGTAAGCTTCGAAAAGCATAAAATTTTCCTTTATAAAGAGGATTTTGAGAAGTTTATGAACGGATTATCTCAAGCCATTGAATTTATAAATAAACGACAATGTTCCTATTCAGAGGCCGAAGATACTGAAGAAGACAAGCGAAAATTGTTCAGACAAAAAGAAAATATTGACGACGTCGTTCTCATAAACGAAGATTTAGATGGCGAAATCAAGATTGATATTGATTTTGAATAAGTAAAACTTTGATAATTAGAAAAGAAAGCGTACTTTTGCACCGCTTTTTGCAACATCGTGTGATATCCACATCGTGTGATGGAGAGTTAAGCAAATAAATGAACTTAATTTAGAGTAACACAAAAAAAAATTAAAAATGAAATCAATTGAAGTAAAAGGAACTGCAAGAACCATTGCAGAACGCTCTTCAGATCAGAGCAGAGCTATCAAAGCTATTCGTAAAAACAACGGAGTTCCTTGTGTAATCTACGGAGGAAGTGAAAACATTCATTTCACTGTGACTGCCGATTCTCTTCGTAACTTAGTTTACACTCCTCATATCTATGTTGTAGATCTTGATATTGATGGAAAGAAATTAAATGCTATCCTAAAAGATATTCAATTTCACCCAGTAAAAGATACAATTCTTCATGTTGACTTTTACCAGATTGACGAATCTAAACCTATTGAAATAGACGTACCTGTTCAATTGGAAGGACTTGCTGAAGGTGTGAAAGCCGGTGGCAAATTGACTCTGCAGATGCGTAAATTGAAAGTGAAAGCATTCTATAATGACATTCCAGAGAAACTTGTTGTTAACGTAGCTCATTTAGGATTAGGTAAAACAGTGAAAGTTGGAGAACTTTCTTATGAAAACCTAACTCTTTTAAATACAAAAGAATCTGTTGTTTGCGCTGTCAAGCTGACTCGTGCCGCAAGAGGTTTGGCTGCTGCCGGCAAGTAATCAGAGATATTATCCCGCAAGGGGACTTACAAACGCAGATTAATGCAGAGACCACAGAATCCAAACTGTGTCAATCTGCGATAATCTGCGTTTTTTACTAAATAATACTATCGAATATGAAATACTTAATTGTAGGATTAGGTAACATTGGTCTCGAATATCATGAAACCCGCCACAACATCGGCTTCATGGTTGTAGATGCTCTGGCAAAGGATGCCGATAAATCGTTCACCGATGGACGTTACGGCTTTACCACTACCTTATCTATAAAAGGCCGACAAATACTGCTTCTCAAACCCTCTACTTATATGAATCTGAGCGGAAATGCCGTTCGGTACTGGATGCAAAAAGAAAACATTCCATTAGAGAATGTGCTTATCATTGTTGATGATCTGGCACTTCCTTTCGGTACCTTACGCCTAAAAAACAAAGGAAGTGATGCCGGGCACAACGGGTTGAAGCACATCGCTGCAACTCTGGGCACAGTTAACTATGCCCGCTTACGCTTTGGTATAGGCAGTGACTTCCCAAGAGGCGGACAAATAGATTATGTGCTAGGCAAGTTCGAAGAAGAAGATTTAAAGACAATGCCTGAACGCTTGCAAACAGCTGGTGAGATCATCAAAAGCTTTTGCCTTGCCGGAATAGACAATACCATGAACCAATTTAATAAAAAGTAGTCATGTCGGAAGCCAGAATAGACAAGTGGATGTGGGCAGTACGCATATTCAAAACCCGTACCATTGCGGCCGAAGCTTGCAAGAAAGGACGAGTAACCATCAATGGATCGTTTGTAAAGGCAGCACGTATGGTAAAGCCCAATGATATCATTCAAGTAAAAAAACCTCCCATCACTTATTCATTCAAAGTACTGCAAGCTATTGAAAAGCGGGTTGGAGCTAAACTAGTGCCCGAAGTAATGGAAAACGTTACAACTCCGGACCAATATGAGCTACTGGAGATGAGCAAAGTCTCCGGATTTATCGATCGTGCTCGTGGAACGGGACGCCCAACGAAGAAAGATCGCCGAACGTTGGAAGACTTCGTCACACCCGACTCTATGGACGATTTCGACTTTGATTTTGACTTCGAAGAAGATAAACAAGATTAGATAAAATATGCCTATTTTACGAAGAGAATTTATTATCTCCACATAAAACAGGCACGTTTTATCGATAAAGAATCTCTTCCCTATTTAAAGATTAGCCTTTACCGCATCAACCAATTGCTGGTATTCCTCATCCGTCAGATACACCTTAGCAGGGTTCATTTGGAATGTAGCGCCATAATCAGGGCCATCCACATACTTTGGAGCCAAATGAAAGTGGAGATGAGAAAGTTTATCAGAATAAGCCCCATAATTTATCTTCTCCGGATGAAAAGCTTTATCCATTGCACGAGTCACACGTGCCACATCAGCCATGAAAGCATTACGTTCATTATCACTGAGCTCAAAAAGGTCGTTCACGTGGTCTTTGTAGGCCACGAGGCAACGCCCACGATAAGTTTGTTCTTTAAATAAGAAGACACGAGATACACTTAGTTGTGCTATCTCAATCATCAAATTGTGCAGTGTTTCATTGTTTTGACAGTACAAGCACTCTTTAGGATCACTTTTCATAATACTCATTTTTATCATTTAATGGGGGCAAAAGTAGCGATTTTCTCGCTACTTCGTACCTGTTTTCTCGTTCTTTTGGCCAACTAATTGGTGTACATCGTCATTTTCACCCACTACCCATACCACATCACCCTCTTCGAAAGGTACGTCTACATCCGGAGTCATTAACGTATTTCCGGCCCTTTCCATTCCCACGATTAAGCAACGATATTTTTCCCGTATGCCCGAATCTCGGAGCTTCACTCCCACAAAAACAGAATCAGCATCAACAACAAATTGTTTCAGTGTCATCGCGCTCTTCTCTATCACGTCCTCTTCGAGTAATGCAACATCCTGCATTTCTTTCCCTAGAAGGTTTAACTGTTCATCTGTTCCAATCACCTGAATCTTGTCCATAGGGAAAAGCCGAACATCCGGGCCGGGAATATTAATTCTTCGTTTCCCCCGAAGAATAGAAACCACATGCACATCATACCTCCGACCTAAATTCAGTTCAAGTAACGTTTGCCCCGCCCAAATAGATGTTCCGGGTACTTCAAAATCCGTCAAGTGCAAATCACGAGTCAAAAGCCTTCCTGCATAAGCCGGCTTCTTCTCTCCCAAATATTCAGCCTGTTCGTCACGATATCGCAGATTCTGAAAAAATCGCCGTTCAATAAGTATTGAGTGTCTTTTCAGTCGCCGAGAATAGACCATCGACATTACAACCAGTATTGCTACACCAAAGGCAATTCCGATGGATGCCTCAAATAAGTCAGCAATAATGAACATCACAAATGACACCGCCACAACACTTCGAAAAACGATCGTAGAAACCAACGGACCACGATTTATTCGACTATCATTCCATAAAGAAACAAATTCTTTCGAATGGTTTTTTTTCACTACAATAGCTCGCAAAAAAGGAGAAATACACAAAGTGATGAAGACAGATCCAAGCATTGCCGCCCAGAATTGAGGAAGATTAGCTTCGAAAAGAGGCAGTATAAACTTAAGGGATAAGGCAATAACAGCTACACACAGAACGGAATAAGCAACGGTAATCCGCAATAAAGCAAGTAGAAGTTTTTTCCACAAGCTTTCATAATTCATTGTAGTCTCACTTCCCCGACAATAGCGCGCCAAAAATCGTTTCCAAGAGCCAGGCAACTTGTTGTCCACAAAGTTAGATGCCGGTTCCGCAAAACGAATCATATAAGGAGTGAAAAAGGTCGTTATTACCGAGACTGCCACCACGATAGGATAAAGAAAATCGCTCGTCACACGTAAAGAGACACCCAGTGAAGCAATGATAAAAGCAAATTCACCAATCTGAGTTAAACTAAATCCACATTGCATCGCTGTCTTCAACGGCTGTCCGGCCAACAGCACTCCGAAAGTTCCGAAGAAAGATTGTCCCAGAACCACAATCACCGTAATCACCAAAATAGGTATGGCGTATTCTACAATCATATTCGGATCGACCATCATCCCTACGGAGACGAAGAAGATTGCACCAAATAAATCCTTTACAGGTTTTACCAAACGGCTAATAGATTCGGCCTCCACCGTTTCAGCCAGTATAGAGCCCATTATGAATGCGCCAAAAGCAGCCGAAAATCCTGTTTTCGCAGCAAGCACTACCATACCAAAACAAAGTCCCAAAGAGACGATAAGCAATGTTTCTTCATTCATCAACTTACGCACACGCTTCAAGAATTGGGGTATTAGGTAAATACCAACAATAAACCATAAAATCAAGAAAAAGACAAGTTTGCCCACGCTCTCAAACATCTCAGCCCCCTCAAAATTGCTTTTGGCTGCCAAAGTAGAAAGCATTACCATCAATACAATAGCCAATATATCCTCAATAATCAAGATACTAAGCACCAATCCGGCAAACTTCTTCTTGCCCAATCCCATGTCATCAAAAGCCTTGTAGATTATGGTAGTAGAAGACATCGCAATCATACCACCCAGAAACAAGCAGTCCATTCGTCCCCAACCAAAGGACATCCCTACACCAATACCCAGCAGAATCATACAGAAGATAATCGTACAAGCAGCTATCACGGCAGTGCCTCCCACTCTCATGATCTTTTTAAAGCTGAATTCCAATCCCAGAGCAAACAACAAGAATACAACTCCTATATCCGCCCACGTTTGTATATTTGCCGTATCCATGACTGAAGCTGTAAAAGCAATATGTGGACTGGCCAAGAAACCAGCCATCACGTACCCCAAAACCAAAGGTTGTTTGAGTTTCTTAAATAATAGAGTCATTATGCCGGCACAAGCAAGGATCAAGGCTAGGTCGGCTATCAGAGTTGGTAGATGTGACATTTTTGTAGACTTTTATACTTGCAAAAGTACATTTAATTCAGCAATTGAAAGGAAAAAAAGGTAACTTTATACCTGTAACAATAAAAAAGTTCCCGTTTGCCACAATCAAGCAGCAAACGGGAACTGTATTCTATCGACGAGTTCTCTACTTTCTAAACGGTGGCTTCACCACCATTACTTTCAATTTACGTCCTCGTACATCGACAAATATTTCCGTACCAAGAGCCGCATATTCAGGTTTCACATACCCCATGCCGATGCCTATCTTGCGAATAGGCGACATTGTGCCGGATGTAACCACTCCTATTTTCTCTCCTGACGCCGCAAACAATTCATAATCCTGACGAGGAATCCCCCTGTCTATCATCTCAAAACCAACGAGTTTGCGAGTCACTCCCTCAGCTTTTTGTTTTTCGAGTGCAATGCGATTAGTGAAGTTTTTACCCTCCACGAATTTCGTAATCCATCCCAGTCCGGCTTCGATAGGCGAAGTTGTATCATCCAAATCGTGCCCATAAAGGCAGAAACCCATTTCCAATCGAAGCGTATCACGCGCACCAAGTCCCACGGGCTTTATCCCAAATTCGGCACCAGCCTCAAACACAGCCTTCCAAATCTTATCAGCCACATCCGGATAAAAATAAAGTTCAAAACCTCCCGCTCCGGTATATCCTGTATTCGAGATAATAACCTCTTTCACACCAGCCATCTCACCCACGGCAAAGGTGTAATAAGGTATGTCTGCCAAATTTATATCCGTAAGTTTCTGCAAAGCCAATATTGCTTTGGGGCCTTGCACAGCAAGTTGGGCCATATTGTCAGAAGCATTTTCAAGCACTGCTCCTTCCGCATTATGCGACACGCACCACTCCCAATCTTTCTCTATGTTAGCAGCATTTACTACCAACATATATTTTTCAGCCTCGTAGTGATACACCAGTAGATCATCCACAATTCCGCCTTCTTCATTGGGAAAGCAAGTATATTGTATTTTCCCGGGACTGAGTACGGCAACATTGTTTGATGTTATCTTCTGAAGAAAAGGTAACGCATTGGGGCCCTTTACCCAGAATTCTCCCATGTGTGATACGTCGAATACCCCTACTTCATTGCATACAGTAAGGTGTTCGTCGATAATACCGGAATATTCAATAGGCATATTATAGCCTGCAAACTCGTGCATTTTGGCTCCGAGAGCGATATGTTTCTCTGTAAATGGCGTTTGTTTCATTTTTCTAAGTTTTAGGTTATTTACTTGCAACTAATTCGGCTATTTTCACGATTACTTTCATTGCCTTCTCCATGTTTTGAATAGGCACAAACTCGTAACGTCCATGAAAGTTCAGCCCACCGGCAAAAATATTGGGGCAAGGAAGTCCTTTGAATGAAAGCTGCGCACCGTCCGTACCACCACGAATAGGTTTCACGTTCGGCTTCACACCTACTGCTTCCATGGCAGCAAATGCCACATCAATGATATGCATCACCGGTTCTATTTTCTCGCGCATATTAAAATATTGGTCGCGTAGTTCCAATGTCGCCGTTCCTTCGCCAAATTCCGCATTGATTTGAGCCACCCACTGAGCCATCTCTTTCTTACGGCCTTCAAACTTATCACGACTATGATCGCGAACGATGTAACTCAATGTACTTTGTTCCACATCCCCCTGCATACCCACGAGGTGATAAAAACCTTCGTACCCTTGAGTTGTTTGGGGTGTTTCCTGACTTGGAAGCATCGAGATAAACTTTCCGGCTATGAGCATGGAGTTTATCATCTTATTCTTGGCATAGCCCGGATGCACATTGCGTCCCTTGAATATCACTTTGGCAGCCGCCGCATTAAAATTCTCAAATTCCAGTTCGCCAACATCCCCGCCGTCCATGGTATAACCCCATTCACAGCCAAACTTTTCAACATCAAACTTATGTGCTCCTTCACCAATTTCCTCATCTGGATTAAAACCGATGCGAATTTTACCATGCTTAATCTCCGGATGTTCCATCAGATAAACCATTGCCGAAACTATTTCAGCCAGACCCGCTTTATCATCAGCGCCAAGTAGCGTTTTCCCATTTGTCACAATTAGATCTTCTCCTTTGTGCTCTAGCAATTCAGGAAACTGAACCGGAGAGAGCACCACGTTCTCTTCTGCACAAAGAACGATGTCCGTCCCATCGTAGTTTTCTACAATGCGGGGAGATACGTCCTTCCCACTCATATCGGGGCTGGTATCCATGTGAGCTATGAAGCCGATCGTAGGTACTTCTCTATCTATATTTGCCGGAAGAGTGGCAAAAAGATAGCCGCTTTCATCCAGCGTTATCTCTTCAAGACCTAAAGATTCTAATTCCGCCTTGAGATAATTAGCAAAAACCATCTGTCCGGGTGTACTGGGCGTAAGCTTAGTAAGCTCACTAGACTGTGTATCAAAACTCACGTACTTTAAAAAACGTTCTGTCAGATTCATCATACTATTTTTCTTTTTGATTTATTTTTGGAGTATTTTATTGTCGGTAAAGATAAAAAAAGAGCAATGAACTTCAAAAGAATTTCATCGCTCTTTATAGAGAAACAGTGCTATGTAAGTTTTATTAATAAAAACAGCCCCTCCCAGAAGAAATCCGAAAGGGGCAGGCAATTCTCTCTTAAAAAAATCAGCCTCTGTTTATTTCCATTTTTTCATCTCTTTCTTGTCCGCTGCTGTAGCTTCAATCAAGCTCAAAGCAAAGCCACCACTACGAGCAAGTTGCGTCGAAATCTTCGTTTTTGCATTTACCAGACCCTTCTTTATCTGATAAGAGGTAGGATTCGTATCATAGTCGGCATCCTTACCGTCAGCATAAAGTGTGGCTACGTATTGTTTATCCGCATCAAGAAAATCAAGTTTGACAGTAGTCGTACGTGGATTCTCGTCGGTAATGCCACCAACAAACCAACTGCTACTCCCCTTTGCCTTACGAGCCACGGTGATATAATCACCCGGTTCGGCTTCCAGATACTTGCTATCATCCCAATCTACTGCTACATCTTTTATAAAACGAAAAGCATCCAAGTGGCGTTCATAACTTTCAGGCAAGTCAGCCGCCATCTGCAACGGACTATACATGGTGACGTAAAGTGCCAATTGCTTCGCCAAAGTGGTATGCACAAAACTATGTTTACCATCTCCCAAGAAAGTCAACTTTGTATCGAATATACCCGGAGTATAATCCATCGGCCCACCAATCAGGCGGGTAAAGGGAAGCAAAGTGGTATGAAATGGTTTGCTACCGCCAAAAGCTTCGTATTCTGTTCCACGAGCCGATTCATTGCCAATCATGTTAGGATATGTACGGCAAAGTCCGGTAGGGCGAACAGCCTCGTGCGCATTTACCACAATTTTATAATCAGCAGCTTTCTTAATGGCATATAGATAATGATTGTTCAACCACTGACCATAATGGTGCTCACCCCGGGGAATGATATCACCCACATAACCACTCTTCACAGCATTGTATCCATTGTCTACCATAAACTGATAAGCTTTGTCCATGTGGCGTTCATAATTACGAACAGAAGAAGAAGTTTCATGGTGCATCATCAAGCGCACACCTTTATCTTTAGCATAACTTTGTAGCATCTTCACGTTGAAGTCCGGATAAGGCGTAACGAAGTCGAACACATAATCTTTAGAATGGCCGATCCAATCTTCCCAACCTTGGTTCCATCCTTCCACTAGTACCTGATCAAAACCATGTTCAGCTGCAAAATTAATATAACGTTTCACATTAGTGTTGTTCGCCGCATGCCGTCCGTTTGGCTTCGTTTTCGTATAATCCGTTTCACCAAGTTTTACAGAAAGCAGATCATCCGTATAAGCCCACGAGCTTTTACCGGTAATCATCTCCCACCACACACCGATATACTTCACCGGTTTTATCCACGACGTATCTTCCAACTTGCAAGGTTCATTCAAGTTCAATGTCAGTTTGGAAGCCAATATATCGCGTGCATCATCGCTCACTATCACTGTGCGCCAAGGCGACTGACAGGGAGTTTGCATATATCCCTTATCTCCTTTGGCATCAGGAGTCAACCATGATTCGAAGATCAGATCCTTATCATCCAAATTAAGATTCATGCAAGAATAATCTACCAGCGCAGCCTCGTGCAGATTTATATAGAGACCATCCGCACTCTTCATCATCAAAGCCGTTTGCACTCCGGTAGGAGAAAACTGAGACTGAGAAGCATTATCTGTTATAGCACCTTTCATCAATCCACGAATTTCCGTGAGTTTAGACTCCGTATAATCATATTCTTGTGTATCATAATCGCCCGGAATCCAGAATGCAGTATGATCACCATTCATAGCGAACTGTGTATGCTCTTCTTTTATCACAAAATAGTTCAGATTCTTCTGCGAAGGAAACTCATAACGGAAGCCCAATCCCTCATCGAAAAGACGAAAGCGAACCACGATATCTCTGCTCTGCGCCTTTTGATTCAACGTTACAGCCAATTCGTTATAGTGATTACGAATCTGCTTCACTTCGCCCCACACAGGCGTCCACGTTTCATCGAAAGTAGAGGTTTTCGCATCGGTTAGCACAAAACCGTTCATCAATCCCGACTCGTTCTTCAGCTCCAGTCCCAGCTTAGAAGGCTTAATCACTACCTTATTTTTATAAGACAATTCATAGGTAGGCTCTCCCTTCGGCGAAAGCGAAAAATTAAGTTTAAGAAGTCCGTTGGGTGAAGTAATGCTCTCGGCTGTTGCCGCCGTGCTTACCAGTAGGGACAGTAACAGGCAGGCCATCTTTGCAGATAATCGCTTGATATTCTTCATAATACAATTTAATTGGTAATAATAGCACAAAGATAACAATGATATACATAATGAAACAAAACGCCCAAATAAAAGCCTAGATTCTTCTATGAAAACGATTGCATGATTTTGTTACCGATATATGCTACCTATAACCTGTGAAGTATATACCTGTTCCACATTCGGGTAATCCGTTTTATACTGTTCTGTGAGATCTTCCGCTAATTGATAAGTCCGATATTCAACTGATCGGACAATCGCTCCTCTATATTCCAGAAAAAGAAGCGTACGATTCAAATTGTTATAATGCAAAGTATATTTATAATAAGGAAAATTTTGCCCGTCTCCCTCTTTGTGGGCCGTTCTCTCAAAGGTTCCCTCTATCGGCTTCTCTCCATACGTCTCAGGATAAATATAAACCAGGCCTTTAAGCGGATTCAAATCTACTGCGTTCAAACTCGAGTGTACTTTGTCGGTATACACAAATTTATATCCGCCACCCACTTTTACAGGAATTGTCGCAAGTGCTTTTTCTTTCAATTCTTTTTGTTTGTCTACTGTCATATCACCAACGACAGTTGCGTCCAATTTTGCCACAACAATGTTCTCAGAATAATAGCCTATATGTATGTTAAGAACACAAGAGTGCCCCGATTTATCGGTAATCGTAACAGTAGCATCACCTATATTTAATGCCTCAAATAAGACATAGTTACTATAAGTCATCTCCGCCTTTATTAAAGGCGATTCGGTGGAAAAAGTATAATTACCATCTCCGCCTACAATGGTAACACCACCTTTTGCACCATAATACAGTTCAAGTGAATTATTCTCTACATCGTGTAAAGACAAGGGTTCTTCGGTGTCTTTGTCACACGATATCCAGCTAAAAGTGGAAAATAGGACGAACAGAGTCCATGCTAAAGTTTTAGTTTTCATATCTAGTTTATTTCAGATTAATAGTCTAATTTAGCTTGCCCAAAGATATACATTTTTTTGTGTATAATGGCAATTCTTAAGCTGTTATTTATGAAAATTTTATTCATGGAGTGAACACATTAGTCCGCTCTTTGTAATATTTTCTGGTTTCCACTCTTGCTTTTAAAATTCGTCTTCACAGAATTGAATGTATAACGCAGTGTAAAGTTCACACCACGTGTATCATATCGATTGCGCCGCCAATACTCCGTGTCTCCGTAGTTGTTAGTCCAATAAGGTGTGACGCTTTTGGCAAAAAGATCTTCTCCTTGTATGGAAACATATAGCTTGTCCTTGAAGAAACGTCCTGATATGCCGAGATTAGTATTAATGAAATATCCCATTTTTTTGGTACCGTCTCTCCACGGAGACATATAATGTGTATTGGCAAAAAGGTCAAAATTACGGTAGAAGTTATAACTAACATTTCCACCTAAACTTGCATATAAACTCTTGTATAAAGTCTCTTCCCCTAAATAAGGATATTTAATAAGATCGTATGTGAGATAACCGTATGTGGAGAGATTGATTTTATCTAACGACAACGAATATTCAACGCCGATGTCCCAACTTTGCGAATGGTTGATGTTCTCCGGCCTATTTACCAGAATATTCGGATTTGCATCATCATGCCCATAAATAGAAATAATCGGATTGGTAATGTAATAATAAGATGTGCTTAATGTCAGATTAGAAATATTGGCTGCCAATGAGAAACGGTTTGTAAACGATGGTTTTAGCAAAGGGTTTCCGGTCCAGTAATGCAGAGAATCTTCATAGTTAACTACCGGACTTAACTGACTAAATGATGGACGGTTGATCGTTTTTCGGTAACTGATGGAATAAACTTCTCTCTCCTTACGCTTGTAGGCAATCCTTACATTAGGAAACAAGTTAGAGTAGCTCTTTTTCAGAGTGATACTCTCACTGTTCTCCGCTGCTTTTGTATCGGTATAATCATATTCATAGCGTAATCCTAAAGAAATATTGAATTTCCCCCATCCGCGGCTAAATGTTGCGTAGGCAGCCAACCATTGGTTTGTGCGGTCGATGTTCTGAGGCACTTCACTGATTGTTGAACCGGAATTATTGTTTGTATTTCCTGCTTCTAGGCCTATCTGTTCGTTGTCCTTCTTACCAATTTTGAACGAATAGTCACCGTTGAAGGTATAAATCTTATAGTCTGTAGAGTTGATAGTCGGGGTCAAATATATTTTATTGGTATTCAGATTCGTCTCCTTGATTTCGTTGAAGATATCATTATTTCGATAGGCATAATCTGCTATCAGCGTCAATGTGGAATGATCGTTGCGATTCCATGTATAGCTGGTCGACACGCTGTGATATTTCCTATTTTCTGTTCCTTCTGAAGTTTCTTTTTTGGGTGTAACAGTTCCGTTGTTATCTATATGAATGTTGTGAGAAGAATCTTTCTTTACATCTGTAAAGGAGCCGGAATACTGAATACCCAATGTACTTTTTGGAGAGAAGGTAAAATTCAACCCACCGAATAGCATATAAGTATCCATATCGACACCATATCCTCCTTTCGAACTATTCTTGAAGATATTGTCAGCACTGTGCGTAATGGTAGTCATATATTCATCATACGATTGTTGTTTCGATTTCCTATATGTGAAAGAAGCATTTCCTGATACGATTCCACTTTTACCCGAAAGATTAATACTTGGACGCTCTGTATATTTTCTTGCTATCTCCAAAGAGTTACTGACTATCACGCCAAGATGATCCTTCAGTTGCTTCTTCAGATAAATCTTCACAACGGAATTTGTCCCATTCTTGTATCGTGCGTCCGGCTCTTTGATAACCTCTATCTTGTTGACGTCCGTCGAAGAGAGCATGGACAGTTCCGACTTATCTGTTATCTTTCGGTCGTTAATATAGATAATTGGTTCGCCTGCCCCTGCTACGGATATATTGCTTTCATTTGTGACAATGATGCCAGGTGTCCATTTCAGCATATCCACAAGGTTTCCTGCATCTCCTATATGAGTTCCCTGAATATTTCGTATTGTATAGTTCGTCCCATTGTGCTCTATCTCATTTTTCTTGGCTTTCACCACCACTTCCTCCAGTTGTACTGTCTTTTTGTAAAGAGTGACGCCGCCCAAGTCATTGGTAGCAGGTTGAAGTGTTTTTTGGGTTTGATATGTCTCATAGCCGTCTGAAGAAATAGTCAGCCGAATATCCCCCAGAGAATCTAAAGCAATCTCAAAGTTTGGGTCGTAGAATGATCCTGTTACTGCTCTTTTAGATCCGGAGTATTCCACTTTTACTCTATAAATGATGCCTTCGTTATCTGCTCCAATCACTTTCCCGGTAATTTTGTTTTGAGCAAACATCGGAAAGCATAGGCTTATGATGAGTGATACAATATACATCCTTTTCATTTTTCAAGTTTTAATTTATTAATATTGATACTTACTTATACAGACGTCTAGCAACTTATTCTGTTACAAGATGTTTCAATGAATCAATAATATCCGATATCAATGAATATTCGTTTCATCACAATAATAGTTTGATTTCTTTGTTGCGAAGGTAAAGCGCTCTTCTGCTTTAGCAAAGAGATTGAGTACGATGTTTGTACGATTTAGTTAAGCCTTGTACGATGATAGTACGAAGCAGTACAGCAAATCTTTAGAAGTTCTGTATGAAGTTATCCCATAAATCTGGCGTACCAGGCTGATTATGAGTCTTTTCGTATAGTTTCTTGCGAGAAGAAGTGATGGCTTGCTTGGAATGAGCAGTCAACTTGGCAATGCCCACAGGAGGAATAGCGATCTTTATTAACATGCAGATACGTAATTCATGTTCACTAATACTTGGATAAAGAGTTTGCAAGCGTCCGGTAAAATTATTATAGGTTCGATTTATGACTACAATCAATTCTTCCCAGTCTTTGGGGGTAATCTTTTGTTTTTCAGAAATATTTTCAGCATTGGCCATTCCTGCGATGTGATAAAAGTCTTTGTATATTTGCGACTCCCTGAACGCTGTTTCTGATAAAGCCTGTATTTTTTGTTTCGTTTCTATCTGTCTATTGATCAGTTCAAGCAACTCTTTTTCCCCTTCTTGCAGATTCTTTTCCAATTCATCTTTTTGGCTTTCGGTATTTTGCAATTTTTCTTTTAACTTCTCTATGCGCTTCTCGTTTTCAGCAATAAATTGCCGGCTACTACGATATTGTTCATCCACAATTTCTTTCAATTTTTCTTGCTGCCGCTCTGCCTGTATCTTTCTTTGTTTTTTTCGCTGCCGATAGATAATGCCGACTGCAAAGATGATTATTAGGATGATAACGATACTTGCTGAAAGAAGCACAATCCATATTTTCTGCTTTTGGGCAATTTCTTCAAGGCGATGATTTTCTTTTTCCCGAAGCTGATAATTATACAAAGCATTCACTTTTCGAACACCTTCTTCATCATTTGCTTTTTGCAAGCTATCTGTATAGGCAAGATATTTGTCCATATAGCCAAGTGCTTCCGCAAGCCTCCCCTGTTGGTGGGCTATTTTGCTTAATCCTTTATAACCGCCCTGTTGGTCGTAATAATAGCCACCTTTATTATCGTAAGAGTTGCCGGTAGAAAGCAATTGAGTATAGTAGTACTGTGCCGAGTCTATTTTGCCCACTTCATAATATAAATTAGCAAGAACAGTATAGTAAGATGCCGGATCGCTCTTTGGTCTATGAGCAGCTTTCAAAATCTCAAATGCTTTCCCATACTTACCCAAATGTCTATAAAAGCCAACAATTTCTTGATTAACGGTACTAACTAAATGTGGGTCGTTAATTTTTTCGGCTATTTGCCCTGCCCTCTTATAATAATAGGAAGTACTGTCAACATTGTTCAATTGGGTGTACGCTCTGCCTATGTTGCGCAAATTATAAACAATGAGAGTGCTATCCCCGGATAGTGTTGTATATTGATAGGCTCCTTTGAAAACATCGAGCGCTTTGTCATAAATACGCTGGTATAGATATAACACACCAATTTGATTATACGCCATACTGACAAGCCGATAGTTTGTACTTCCTTTTGAAACTTTTATCGCCTTTTGCAAGTAAGCCAGTGCTTGTGGTACATCACCCAAATCAATATACACCCGCCCTGCATAATAATATGCTTCCGGTAAGTGCTCCTTATCCTTTTCATCCTCATAATAATTCAACACCTGCTTGATGAGGCTATCCGAAGTATGAGTAATGCATGCCTTGTCCTCTGCTTTTATGATTAGTAATTGGTAATACATTTGTGTTGCCTCCGGTTCTTTGGCGATACTGCTCTCCAGTTGCCCAAATAGTATGATTGCACTGTCCGGATTGACATAGGTAAGACTGTCTACTACAGTCAGGATGCGGGGAGCATAGTGATCTTTACAAGAACAGAGGCACAGTAGACAAAAACTAATGGAAAGCAGTTTATACGGTTTCATAATAAGTAACGTTTGATGAAGCAAACTTATATAAAAATCATGATTCATAACAAAAGACACGCATTAAATTAAATAGTATTCTTAATTATATTGCTATTTAAAGCTATCTTTTGTATCTTTGATCACTCAAACATTTCAACTCTCATAATACATTTTCTCTGGAAACGGAAAAAACTTTACACTCCACACGTGTAGTCTCTACGCTTCACACGCGTGGACTGTAGAGACTACACGTGTGGAGTGTAGAGACCACGCTCGTGAAGCGAAGAGTTCAAACCGAGAGACAAACTTAGAGCTTACGTTATTGACTAATAATAGTACCGTAGTGGAGACTACTGCAACGTATTCTTTATTGGAATAAGAGCCACGGGCTTCAAAGTATTAAGGAGAGATAAGCTATTTCTCAGAAAATCCAAACCGAAATAGAGGTCATTTTCGCAAAAATCCAAACCGAAACAGAATGCGATGAGCAAAAAGCAGTAGATACACACATGAAGCAAGCAGCATTCAATCGACAGATATTTGGGGCAAAAAAGGGTAAACTTGGGAAAAGTGTGATAGTAAAGACGTAAAAGTGAGAGTAAAACACCCTAAAACGTGGTATACATATTTTACTGTCACACGCTGAAACAACTTATGATAAGTGGTTTCAGCGTTTTTTGTGATAGATGTGATAGTAAAACGTGTTTTTTCATGGGAGGTGAATGGTCGTCTAGGAAGCACGCTCTTCTTGTACAAGTAGCTTCTTATACGTCATATCAATGCCAAAGGCACCTAAAGGAGCGGTTATCAGGATGGCCAGCACGGCAACGGTTAGCACAATCTCACCACAGGGTAAGCCCATTGCCAAAGGCAACGAGCCGATAGCAGCTTGTACTGTCGCTTTAGGCAAATAAGCGATCATGCAAAACAGCCGTTCCTTGGTGGTCAACGGGGTTTTAATCATGCAAACAAACACGCCGAGCATTCTGAACAGTAGCGCAAGAAGGATCACGGCAATAGCTGCCAATCCTGCACCTAGTGCATATTCAATGTTAACTGTAGCACCTACTAGCACAAAAAGTAATATTTCCGCACCCACCCACAGCTTGGAAAACTTGCCCGACAGTCGGACAGCCAACGCATCATACGTTTTCAACAGGGTAGCTCCAAGAGCCATTACTGCTAACAAGCCGGATATAGGGACAATGCCTTTCAATACCCGCTCCAATGCTACCAGCAGAAAAGAGACGCTCAACAGGATAAGTACTTTTACCGAATCTCTCATGTGATAACGCTTGAAGTAGCGTGTAAGACACCAACCCAAGAAGACGCCAAGCACCAGTCCCGTTGCAATAGAAACCGGTATCTGCAAAAAACTTATCGGAGAAATCTCTCCTCCCAGAGCCAACCCGGTAAATGCGGTAAACATCACAATCACAAAGACGTCATCTACCGATCCACCTGCCATAATCATCTGGGGAATACTTTTGTTCGTGCCATATCTCTGGTCCATCAGGTTGAGCATCTTTGGCACAATGATGGCAGGAGAAACTGCCGCCACCACACTACCCATTATAGCAGCATCGAGCAGAGAGATGTGAAGTAATGGCGGTGCAACAAGCATCATGCCGACTATCTCAAAACATGCCGGCACAAAACACATCAGCACGGCAGGACGACCCACCTTCATCAGATCTTTTATATCGAGAGCCAGTCCGGCACGGGTAAGTATAATGACTAAGGCCAATTGGCGAAGATCAACAGAGACAGAGAGCAAAGAGGGCTCCAATGCATTGAGCACATAAGGGCCCAGTATGATGCCCGTAAGCAGCATACCCAATAATCCGGGAAGCTTTAATTTCATGAAGAAATATCCCAGAAACATTCCAAGTAGGAAGATAAAAGCTAAGCTTGTTAACATATCGTTTGGTCTGAATAAAATTAAAAAAAGATTCGTTTGTTACTTTCTCAAGACAAAAGCGACAAACTAAGAGGTATTAATCTTCCATTTACTCAAAAGAATATGGGGACGGTTGCTGATGATTCTACGTTTCGACTTTCTTGTTTTCATTCTACTTTGTTATTAAGTATAAAAGATACTGTAATAGGGCAAGCCTTCAAATAGAAAAGCTCGCTAAGTAGGAATCATCAGCCCCGAAAAGGGCGGTTAAAGGCAGAATCCATTGCCGAAATCGGGTGCAAAAATAGGAAAGAAGAAGCACTCACCCAAATTATGCCCTTATTATTTTATCTGTCAAGCATTTAATCCGTTCACAGCTTCACCCACGCCTAAACCTTTTATCCATTCTTTTGTTTTAGCTAATAAACAATGCTACTTACTTATAGGGAGTCATCGAACACCGAATACCTATTTATAGCGATTCCCCGACGACCTAAAAGAAAGTACCTTTGTGGGAACTTAAAAACAAGAAGAACGATGAAAATAGAAAAGATTACAGGAAGAGAAATCCTCGATTCGAGAGGTAACCCTACAGTAGAAGTAGACGTAGTATTGGAATCGGGTATAGTAGGCAGAGCTTCTGTTCCATCAGGAGCCTCAACCGGAGAGCACGAAGCTTTGGAACTTCGCGATGGCGACAAACACCGCTACGGAGGCAAAGGCGTGCAAAAAGCAGTGGAGAACATCAACAAAGTGATTGCTCCTCACCTTGTAGGCATGTCAGCTCTCGACCAAGTAGGCGTAGACCACATGATGCTAGCCCTTGACGGTACTCCTACAAAATCAAAATTGGGTGCTAATGCCATTCTCGGAGTTTCACTTGCTGTTGCCAAAGCTGCGGCAAACTACCTGGATCTGCCTCTTTATAGATATATTGGTGGCGTAAATACATGTGTGTTGCCTGTTCCGATGATGAACATCATCAACGGTGGTTCACATAGCGACGCTCCTATTGCTTTTCAAGAATTCATGATTCGCCCCATTGGCGCAAAATCATTCAAAGAAGCATTACGTATGGGTGCTGAAGTATTCCATGCACTCAAAAAAGTACTCAAAGACCGTGGCCTGAGCACAGCTGTAGGCGATGAAGGTGGTTTTGCTCCTACTCTGGAAGGTACTGAAGATGCTCTTAACTCTATCTTGACTGCTATCAAAGCTGCAGGATACGAACCAAAGAAAGATGTTACTATCGGCTTGGACTGCGCTGCTTCTGAGTTCTACAGAGACGGGGTATATGACTATACCAAGTTTGAAGGTGAAAAGGGAGTGAAGAGAACTGCCGACGAGCAAGTTGACTTCTTGGAATATTTGATTAACGAATTCCCTATCGATTCTATCGAAGACGGTATGAACGAAAACGACTGGGATGGCTGGAAAAAGTTGACAGACCGTATTGGCGGACGTTGCCAATTGGTAGGTGATGACTTGTTTGTTACCAACGTAGACTTCTTATCAAAAGGTATCGAACAAGGTTGTGCTAACTCTATCCTGATTAAAGTAAATCAGATTGGTTCGCTAACAGAAACGTTGAACGCTATCGACATGGCACACCGCCACGGATACACAACAGTTACTTCACACCGTTCGGGCGAAACAGAAGATGCAACTATTGCCGACATTGCTGTAGCTACCAACAGCGGACAAATCAAGACCGGTTCTTTGAGCCGCTCCGACCGCATGGCTAAGTACAACCAATTGCTGCGCATTGAAGAAGAATTGGGCGATCGTGCTATATACGGGTACAAACGCATCAAAAAATAGTCTAAAAGACATAAAAAGCCTATTATTTAAAGAAAAAGGTGTATCAAAAGCTGATACACCTTTTTTTATTGCCTGAAAAGCACTAAAATCCTTATACGTGACATTGTAGTTAGCAAAATTTAAAATACCTTTGCAATTACAATAGAAAAGAATAAGTTATAAAGACTTTAATCAGGAATTATAAGCTTATAATTTTTTAGTCCTGCTCATGAATTGCTAGATGTTATGGACATTTTCTAGCATTATATCTAATCAAATAAAAACAGGCTCTAAGGAAAATGGAAGAACGTACTATTGTAAATAGCGATGAAGAGGACTTTAAAAGGTTTGTGACTCAGTACTATCCGCAGCTATGTGCATTTGCGACACAATATACCGATTCCCTCGAAGTTTCAGAAGATATTGTGCAAGATGTCTTTCTCCGTTTTTGGGAAAGCAAAAAGTATCTTTCTGTCAAGAGCTATTTAAAATCATATATATTCAGTTCTGTTCGTAATGCCTCAATCGATTATATCCGAAAAAATAATGTTCATACATTCACTGAACTTGAAGAAGCTTCCTATCTAAAAGAAGAAGAGGTGAACGAAGAAAATCTGTTGGCACAACATGAGCATTTATATGAGCTATTAAAACAACTTCCTCCCCAAGAATATGAGGTTTTAATGGCCATAGTCGTCCACAACAAAAAGTACAAAGAAGTAGGAGAAGAAATGAATATCTCCGTCAACACAGTAAAGACTCATCTATCACGAGCTCTAAAGTTTTTAAGAGCCCACAACATAAACTTGCGCCTCCTTTTTCTATTTTACTAATCTTTATGTCACCCATTTAGAACCTTCTTCCGTCATAGTGATATAAACAAGCTAATTATATCATCATGGCGACACCTGAAATCGTTTATTTACTGCAAAAGTATAAGGATCATTCGCTCACAACTGAAGAATTCAACATTCTGAAGAGATGGGTTTTGGAGTCTGAAGAAAACAAGTTGTACATGGCTAACTTTATCCGTTTCTATAAAATAGAGGAGAGATGGGAAGCTTACAACAAGGCCAATCCTCAAAAAGCATGGAAGAGTATACTTGCTAAATATCACCACAAGAAGAGAATACGTCGACAACGTATGTTTGCTGTAGCCGCCTGCACCATTCTATTTGTAATAATAGGAGGTGTGTACAAATATACCACTAATGATGACCAAACAACATCGTACGCAGCTATCTACCCACGACAAAACAAGAAAGTGGTACTTACACTCGCGAATGGGCAAAAGAAGATGCTGGAAAACGGAGGTGAGTTGATCTGCGAGAGTACGAAAAGCGCTGCACCTGAACAACAATATAACACTATTAGCACACAGGTAGGAGGTAATTTCAAATTAATACTTCCCGACAAGAGTATCGTATGGCTTAATTCCAATACGACGCTTCGCTATCCTGTAAAATTCGCAAAAGATCGTCACGTGATTCTTTCAGGAGAAGCTTTCTTCGATGTACAGAAAACCGGGTATCCTTTCTCTGTTGAAGTAAACGAGAATAAGATTAGAGTATTAGGTACTCAATTTGATGTTTCGGCTTATAACGGAAAAGCGATGTTAACAACATTAGTCAGAGGAAAAGTCGAAGTCTCCAATAGAAATAGCAAACAAATCCTTCATCCTAATCAACAAGCAAGCATCGCTGAGGCCACGCAAGATATAGTAGTAAAAGAGGTAAATACAACAATCTATACTTCATGGATTCAAGGAGTTTTTGAATTCGAAAGTACCCCCTTAACCATCATCATGGAACAATTGGCTCAGTGGTATGACGTTGATGTTACTTACCAGAATGAGCAAGTAGGTAAAATTCTCTTTACCGGGAGCTTATACCGGGATCGCTCACTAGACTACACATTACAGATCATTCAAGATATTTCAGACGTAAAGTTCCGCAATGAAAAGGGGAAACTATGCGTATACCGATAAACTAAATCAAATCACTACATAATATTTAAATTTGAATTAAAACCTCATGAAGAAAAAATGCTTAAAGAAACTCTGTATCAAGAAGAAATACAGAATACTCACTTTGCTGTTATTGGTCTTTAGCAGCGTAACAGCACAGATTTCAGAAAAATTAATTACTATTCAACAAAATGAAGTTTCTCTCATTCAGGCTTTTGATATAATTAAATCTCAAACGAAAGTCTCCGTCATGTATCAGGACAACATGATCAATAAAAATATTTATTTGAATTTAAATATTCAAAACGCACCTCTAAAAAAGGCTTTAAAAGAGATTTGCGATCCCGCCGGTCTGGATTTTTCATTCAGAGATAATTATGTACTCATAACAGTCTCTAAAGAGACCATAAGAAGTGCAAACAAAGAGTTGGCAAGGGTAAAAAAGACAGGCAATGAGATGCGTTATGTTCACGGAAAGGTGCTTGATAGCTCAGGAGAAGCACTACCTGGCGCTAGTATTATCACAACGGATAAAAAGCAAGGTATAATCAGTGATAATAACGGATGTTTCTCTTTACAGATTCCCGCAAATGAAAATTTAACATTGAATGTATCGTATCTCGGAATGGAAGAACTGAAAATATCGGTAAAACAGGGAGCTGCAGATATTCAGCTAAAGAATATAGTGATGAAGGAAGATAATTCAATGATTGATGAAGTGGTCGTTACCGGATATCAACAAATAGACCGCCGCAATTTAACCAGCTCTGTTACATCAGTAAAGATGAAAGATCTGATGATGCCGGGAATTTCCAGTCTGGATAAAATGTTGCAAGGACGAATACCTGATTTGATAGTAACCAATAGCAGCAGTGAGATAAATTCCGTTCCCAAAATTCGTATTCGGGGTACCTCTACTTTGATTGGGAATCGTGAACCATTATGGGTTGTCGATGGAGTAATTGTTAATGATCCAATCAATCTATCTGCTGATATCATGAATGATCCCGATTATATCAATCGAATTGGAAATGCTATCTCAGGATTAAATCCCCAAGATATAGAACGTATTGATGTACTTAAAGATGCAGCAGCAACAGCGTTGTATGGCACGAGAGCTGCAAATGGAATTATAGTAGTCACAACAAAAAAAGGGCGTATTGGAAAAACTATTGTAGCATATAACTTCAACAGTTCATACCGACGTCATCCACGCTACACTGACCATAAAATTAATTTAATGAATTCAAAGGAGCGTGTAGAAATATCACGCGACTTAGTGAATGATCATTATAAGTATCCCGCTAACATGACGATAATTGGCTATGAAGATGCTGTCAGCAAATTCTATAACGGAAGTTACACCGAAGAAGAATTTAACTCTCAGGTTGCCAAACTAGAAACACAAAATACAGATTGGTTCAAATTACTGACACATGACTCTTTTTCCTCCGACCACTCGGTAAACGTGTCAGGAGGTACAGATAAATTTCGCTACTACACATCGTTAGGATACACCAATAATGACGATGTGATTAATAACAATAATAATAGGCGATATACCGCTGCCACTAAACTTGATTTTAACTTGGGAGAACGTCTTCAGGCATCTCTAAATATCAACATATACAATGAGCAGAAGAAATATAATCAGTCAACAATCTCGCCTATTGACTATGCATACAATACAAGCAGAGTAATCCCTGCATATAATGATAATAGCTTCTATTATTACAAGAAAGTGACGGAAACATCTAGTGGCCCTATGAACTTTAACATTTTAAATGAACTGGAAAACAGTTACATGAAACAGAAAATGTCTGGATCAACAGCCACTCTAAACCTCCGATATTACGTAGCAAACTGGTTAAACTTAAGTAGCATATTATCTTATTCCAGTTCCAATACAAACATTGAAGGATATTGGGGCGAAAACACATGGTATGCAGCCGGATTGCGTGGCACAGAATACGGAACCTTGGCAACAGACGAAAGTAGAATGCCTTTAGGTGGTGAATTATCTGAAAACACAGTAAGCAGTGACAGTTATACTGCCAGAGTACAAGCAAACATCAATAAATACTTCGGAACAGATGGTCAACATAATCTGAATATAGCAATCGGAACAGAAGCAAGCTCAAACTTATACAAAGGTTTTTCTGATACAAATCGAGGATATTATCTCGATAGAGGAAAGAAGTTTGTAAAATCGATACCCACTAATTATACAGCATATTATCAATGGTTAGCCGAAAGTATGCCAACAATCACTGACAATAAAAGTAATCTATTATCAGCCTACATGACAGCATCTTATAGCTACAAAGAGCTGTTTACCATCAACGCAAATACCCGTTATGACGGATCAAACAAATTTGGTAGTAGAAGCAATGAGAAATTACTTCCGGTATGGTCCACTTCAGGATTACTTAACTTAAAAGAAATGACAAAGCTACATGCAGACTGGTTAGACGCTATCAATCTGAAAGCTTCTTATGGAGAGCAAGGCAATATGATTGATAATCAAACCCCTGTTATGACTTTAAAGAAAGGGACACTAGACAGTTATTATAACGAAATGATTTCTACTGTGAACACTTTTGCAAATCCGGATCTTAAATGGGAAAAAACACATTCTTTCAATACCGGGCTTGAAACAAGCTTATTCAACAGTAGGCTCATGTTATCGTTTGAATATTATTATAAGAAGACAACAGATGCCTTCATGAATAAACCTATTTCAGACATTAATGGCTTTACCTCTTACATTGTCAATTCGGGAAACCTCATCAACAAAGGATATAACGTATCCTTTACCGCAATCCCTATAAGAAGTAGAGATCTGAATTGGATGGTATCGGGTTCATTATCCAAAGTGATGAATAAGATAGAAACAGCCCCTGGAAAAGATGTATATGAACTTAGTAATTTTCTGGATGGCACTGCCGTCGTTAAAGGGCAAGCAATAGGAACATTCTACTCGTACAAATTTACTGGTTTGAATCCGCTAGACGGGGGACCTTTATTTGACGACTGGGAAGATCGAAATTCAGAACTAATTGGGCTAAGTAAATATGAAACTTACACAAAAGTACTGACTCCCTCAGGAAAGCGCGAGCCGGATTTAACCGGAAGCCTCAGTAATACACTCAGCTACAAATCATGGAGACTGGGCGTATTGCTAAACTACAGCCTCGGAGCAAAAGTTAGATTATTCAAATTATACTCTCAATCGGCCGACGGTTCTTCTAGTGGAGGCATTTACCCGGAGTTCAATCTTAACAAAGATTTGCTCAACAGATGGAAAAAAACCGGAGACGAACGTTATACCAATATTCCTTCCATTATGAGCAACAACACACTAGGATATTATATTTACCAGAGACATTATTCCTCCGGAATTAATTACCCCGGTATCAAGCTGGCTGAGGATTCCTGGTCAATGTATGATTATTCGGATATACGAGTAGTGAGTGCAGATTATCTACAAGTGGCTAATATCAGCTTAACCTACGAATTGCCCGGCAAGCTATTAAAAGCAAACAAACTGCACAGAGTTGCACTTACTTTATCCGGATCAAATTTATACACTTTCTGTGCTAAAGCCCTAAAAGGACAAACGCCAACCCAATCAGGTTTTTCAAACATTCAGCTATCAGACACACCAATCTATACATTCGGAATTAATATTGAATTTTAAGCTCTAAACGAACAGAATATGAAATATACAAAATATCTGAGTATAATGGCGCTTGCATTATTTACAAGCTGCTCTAGCTTCCTTGAAGAATACTCACAAGAAACGGATTATGTCAACTCGTGGAAGGATCTGGATGAAACACTCTTAGGTGACTGTTACATGCCAATCAAGAAATCTAATACTGTTGCCAATACAGGAGATTATGAACATTTTATTCATTTTATGGGAGATGAATTAGAAGAGTGCGCCCAAGGAGCAAATGAGCTCAGTCTTGCTTACGATGGAAAGGAAAGAGTTTTCGGATACTTCACCTGGCAACAAAGGGTGGGACAAAACGATACGTATACCGGATTCAATGCTGAAAATGAAAGCTGGACTGAAATATATCGCCTTATCAATGTAGCGAATAATATAATCTATGCAGCAAAAAGTGTACCCCAAAAAACAGAAGCAGAACAAAATGGCGTACTAAAGGTGAATGGAGAAGCACATTTCTTAAGAGCTGCCTATTATTTTTGGCTAATCAATCTTTATGGAAATCCTTACTCCCCTTCTACCGCAAAAAATGATTTGGGAGTTCCGTTAAAGTTATCGGAAAAAGTAGAAGATAAAGTTTTTGGACGTAACACGGTGCAAGAAGTGTATGACCAGATCCTGGAAGATTTAAACCAAGCAGAGCAAGACTTATCGCAAATAAAAACTTCCACTTCAATCTATCGTGCTAATGCAACAACTGTCCAATTTCTTTTAAGTCGCGTCTACCTTTACATGCAAAATTGGGAAAAAGCAGCGGAATATGCGGATAAAGTGATTAAGGCACATCCCGAGATTCTATCCTTACACAGTGACCTAAGCAACGGCTTCCTATCAAAATCATCCGTCGAAACAATCTTTTCTATGGGAGGCAATTCTCTACCTTGCATGGTTAGCTATGAATACAAAGGATTTACAGTCTCAAAAAGTTTATATCAGGCTTATAGCGATGATGACTTACGCAAAACTAAATATTGGTGGTTATCAGGAGATTTTGTAGGCTATGCAAAAGTACCCCCATTAAACTTTTCAAATCAAGAAATGGATCCCGAATCTGCTACATATTACAACAATGTGTATAATCAAGGCTGGCTGTATCAATCTGCTGAAGTCTCTGACAAATTTCTATATCGCTCGGCAGAAGCCTACCTAATAAAAGCAGAAGCAGAAGCATATTTAGGTAATGACGCAAAAGCCCGGGAAGTCTTAAACGAATTACTAATAAACAGGTACAAAGCAGGAACAAATTATGAGGTAACTTCATCAAACAAAGAGCTAGTGAAAGTTATTCGCAATGAGCGCCGCAAGGAGTTGGCATTAGAGGGAACACGTTGGTTTGACTTACGACGTTACAACGTTTGCGAGAAATATCCGGAATCTTATCCGATTGTGCACAATTATTATTATTACGAATCGCGCAATTCCATGAATAAGACGGAATATCATACGTTTGTGCTAGAACCCAACGATAAAGCCTACACCTTACCTATTCCTCAGGAAGTTCTCGATTTCAACACAGGAATGAGCAATAATGAGCGTCCTTTTCGAAATTATACTGTAACAAAAACAAATTAAATTATTGATTATGAAAATATACAGACTAATCATCTTATATATCCCTGTTCTGTTACTCTTTGTGGCTTGCAACAGTGAAGATGAATTGACACCAAGCAATTTAAAAAACAACTATTTTGCTCCTGATGAGAACGCTACGGACGAGGAATCTATCCTAAGGAGGGATTTTTATAACACGGAGAAGTGTTACCTTCTTTTTAATGATACCTTACGTCACGAACCTATAGGCGTCACTCCAAATGGGAGCACGCAATATTTCACGGAAACAATCGATCCTGGATATATCATGACAGGAACCTCATCTTATCAATATAGCTATGCCTATTTGACAACAATAGACGAGAAGAGACAAGGTGCTAGTTTTATAAAAGATAAATTGTTGAACCACCTACCTACTAAACTACGCCCTTTCTCATGGCTATTAGTAAACCGCATATCGGAATATAACATAGAATCTATGCCATATTTATTCAATGGAGATAAATCTTTCGTTGCAGGAAAACGATGCGTCGCTATTGCAACCGGAAACCTATCCAGCTTGTCCGAGGACGAGTTAAAAGAGTTTGCCACTTCATTATTCACCGAACTTATCATTGAAAAATTGAATACCCAAAGCCCGGCAAGCATGAAGGTTTTCACCAAGTATGGCACCTCATTATATGAAACTATTATGGCAGAGATGCCTCTTGACGAAGAAGCGAATATGAAAATCTTAAATCAAGGTGGATTTATAGAAATTGGTTATATATGGGGAATCCCATTAATAGGAGTATACCCTGCTGCTAAAGACGATCTAAAAGCATTCGTAAAACTAGTCTTATCAACATCGAAGGAAGATGTTGATAAGACATACACCAATTACCCTCTGGTTATCTCAAAGTACGATGCGCTAAAGAAAATTATCACAGATTTAGGTTATATACTCTAAAAAGATAGAAAACAATGAAAACATTACGTATAGCAAACATTATTCTATGCATACTCTTTTGCGCCGGGTGCGACAAAGACAATGAAGCCGCATTACCCGTAATCAAGCCGGAAGCTACCGGAGAAATGATAGATGCCAGAGATGGGTTTAGCTATCATTGGGTAAGGTATAACGGGCTAGACTGGACCGTTGAAAATGCACATTATAAGACTGCAGAAGGGACTTGTGCTATTTACATAGGCAATCAGATAATAGGTGAATCAGAAGATGAAGCAAACTCCAGAACATTAGCTAAGTATGGGTATTTATATACATACCAAGGTGCATTAGAAGCCGCCCCGGATGGATGGAGGGTTCCAACAGATGATGATTGGAAAAAACTAGAAAAAGCATTAGGGATGCCTGGTAGCGAAGCAGAAAAGACTGGGTGGAGAGGCAACTATGCTGCTGAACTAATGAAACAAGACGGAGAAGGTACCTCATTAAATTTTCTCTATGCAGGATATTGGATAGCCAATACCTCTTCATATGCTTCTCGATTTCACTTAATGGAAGCTTACGGACTATACTGGAGTTCTACTGAAGATGCCTCAAAAAACAACCAATACGTATACTATAGAAAAATAGCCTATAATTCATCTGAAGTATTCCGTTATAGTACTGACAAGGCTAATATGCTAAGCATCCGCTTTGTTCGTGATTCTGATAGTAATACAAATAATTAAGAATAAAAGATTTATTTAAAATGAAAAAAATAATTGCAATAATACTCCTTCTCTTTATAGCCAAAATGAAGATTGATGCTCAGGAGAGATCTTTCGTAATCGAAGGATGCATCCCGGGAATGAAGGATGGGATAAGCATTAGCCTCATTAACTCTGAGACAGCCGAAAGCCTACTGATGGTTGAAGACACTGTACGAAACGGTTGTTTCAAGCTCACAGGACGTGTTGAACATCCAACCAAGTGCTGCCTCACAACCAACAATCTAAGGATTCTATCCCCGGAAGAAATTGAAAAAGGACAAAATATTAAATGGACCTACACAACCATTTTCGTGGATAATGTACCTATGAATTTTGAAGCAAAATCTTATGATAGTATACCCGTAGACGCTCCTATTGGCAAGGATTTTAAAGTAACAGGTGGAAGCGTACAATCTGATTATAATGAATATAACCTCATGCTATTGGCTGAAGCAGAAAAGAATAAAGAAGTGAATGATAGTATATTACACAATCTCCAACTAAAATTCATCCACTCTCATCCCAACTCAACAGTATCCGTTATGCTAGCTAACGATATGCTTCAGATAGGATATCGCTTGCATAAAGAGCAAATTATAGAACTAGAGAAAGCAATCGTTTCTGCCCCGGAAGATCCTAAACGATTTGTTGAGTTTAAAAAGAACTGTCAGACAGCTAAAAGGTCTGCCGTTAGTAGTAGCATCGTTAATCTATCTCTGCATGACATCAACGGGAAAGCGTGCAATCTAATAGACGTAGTTCCCAAAGGTAAATATGTCTTGATCGACTTTTGGGCTTCATGGTGTGGTATATGTCTTGAAGGAATTCCGGAGATAAAGAATATAGCCAAGCAACACCCCGACGATTTTATTGTAATAGGAGTTTCTGCTGACACCAAAATCCAAGCATGGAAAAACTCTATTAAGAAAGAAGGATTGACTTGGAAACAGTATATACTAACTCCTCAAGGTCTGAAGGATTTTAGTGCAAAATATCTCACGCGAGGAGTACCATACTACTTGATAGTTAATCCTCAAGGAAACGTAATCAATGCTCCTGAACATCCTGAAGATATCAAAAATCAAATTGACACACTGTGTAAATAATTAATTTACTTATCATATTACATTTATTCCTATTAATACAATTTTGTATGAAAAAACTAATTTTCTTATCAGCTTTACTTATCTTGTTAATGAGTGCCACCACTGTAGATCAAAAAGGATATACCATTTCAGGAAAAGTGGTTGGAGCCAAAGATGGAGACACGGTCATCTTAGGTTACTTAGATTATATGAGCATAATCCCTTTAGATACAGCCGTAATAAAGAATGGAGAGTTTCTATTTTCAGGAAATCAGGAAGAACCTGTTTTCCGATATATTTCTCTTATAAAAAATGGAGCATCTACATTAGGTACTGATTTTGTTCTTGAAAATGCTCCAATATCTATCACGGTTGAAGAAAATAAAAGAGGTACAACTGCAACACCAAACAATAAATTGTGGAATGAGTATGTCGAGCAGGAGAATAATATTAGTATGAAAATGAATCCTTTTTGGGAAATATCAGAAGATACAACTAAAACTGAAAGTGCTCGCGAAGAGGCAAAAAAAGAATTGAAGAAGCTAGAAATTGAGCAATTAGATAATCTCGTCAATTTCATGCGCTCTCACATCACATCGGGTGTTACTCACATTTTGCTCTCTAGTTACTACCAGATGTTAGAGCCGAGCCGTTTGGAAACGATCTTAAGTGATATGCAGAAGGCAGGTATTAAAGACGAGCTGTACTTAACAGTAAAAACGAAGCTAAATGCTCTTACGACAACGGCTATAGGTTGCAAGTTTACTGATATAGAGATGAATGACCCTGAAGGGAAGCCATTCAAATTGTCGACCATTGTAGAGAAAAACAAAATCACAATGATTGATTTCTGGGCAAGTTGGTGTGGACCTTGCAGAGCCGAAATACCTAATGTAATAAAAGCATATGAGGCATATAAAGATAAGGGGTTTGAAATAGTCGGCGTTTCATTAGATAATAATGGAGAAGCATGGAGAAAATCAATAAAATCTCTGGAAATGACATGGCCGCAAATGTCTGACTTACAAGGATGGAAGAGTAAAGGAGGTGCTGCCTATGATATTACATCCATCCCGGCAACTGTTCTTATTAACCAAAAAGGAGAGATTGTTGCCAAAAATTTAAGAGGAGAAGAATTATCCAAGAAATTGGAAGAATTGCTTCGATAATCCTTTAGTAAATCGCTCAGACATCAGAACTTGACTCTTTCAATAATAAATTCTCTTCTTTACATCGAGAGGCCGTCTTTTGTTAAAGACGGCCTCTCTCTATTATTCTATACTCTATATTTTTTAGAATGCTTTGTAGTACAATGCTTCAATATCAGCAACCGAAGTAGTACGAGGGTTTCCACCGGTACAAACATCATTGAATGCTGCAACCGCCAATGCAGGAATATCTTCTTTCTTCACACCAATCTCATGCAACTTCTGTGGGATGTTGATGCTGATAGAAAGTGCTTTTACAGCCTCAACAGCAGCCTTCACTCCCTCTTCACAATTCATACCTTCTACATCCACACCCATTGCTTTAGCGATGTCTTTGTATTTTGGAGCAGCAGCAGATTCTGCATTGTATTCCATTACATAAGGCAACAGCAATGCATTAGCCACACCATGAGGGGTATCATAAAATGCACCCAGCGGATGAGCCATAGAGTGAACAATACCTAAACCAACATTTGAGAATCCCATGCCAGCAATATATTGAGCCTGCGACATCGCTTCACGTGCAACCGTGTCTTTACCATTGTCCACAGCAGCTTTGAGGTTTTGAGCAATCATTTCGATCGCTTTCAACTCAAACATATCGCTCATCACCCATGCACCCGGAGTAATGAAACTCTCAATGGCATGCGTCAAAGCATCCATACCCGTAGCAGCGGTCAAACTCTTAGGCATAGAGTACATCAATTCAGGATCAACAATGGCAACAGCAGGAATATCATTCGGATCTACACAAACCATTTTCTTCTTTGCGTCTTCGTCAATAATGACGTAGTTGATGGTTACCTCGGCAGCAGTACCGGCAGTAGTAGGTAATGCAAAAGTAGGAACAGCTTTGTTTTTTGTATCAGCCACACCTTCCAGAGATTTCACATCTGCAAAATCAGGATTATTAACCACGATACCAATTCCTTTGGCTGTATCAATGGACGAACCACCACCCAAGGCAACAATGAAGTCAGCTCCTGATTTTTTGAATGCAACAACACCATTCTGCACATTTGAGATGGTAGGATTAGCTTTCACATCACTATAAAGCTCATAAGGAATTTTTGCGCCATCAAGCACTTTGATAATTTCAGCAGCAACACCAAATTTAATCAGATCTTTGTCTGTTACGAAAAAGGCTTTCTTAAAACCGCGACGAGCAGCTTCTACTGCGATTACACTACGACATCCGGCTCCAAAGTAAGAGGTCTCGTTTAAAATAATTCTGTTAATCATAATTTTATATTTATTGATAATATGTGCATGCTCCGTAGTACAAAGATAAGCAAAAGCGGCTCACTAAATTTCACGAAAGGTACACTAGTATCAGAAACAATAATATAAAAATCAAAACAGTTATTCTTAAGGATTAATAGAGAAGAACAAAAGAGAATACAATCACTGAACAGCAAAAGAGTTCAGTAAACAAAAACAAAACGGATTGTCATAAAAAAGCAGGAAAGAATAAGTAAAAACTTGCTTCTCTCCTGCTTCTCAACCTTAAAACAACCAATTATTCCACAACCTTAAATGAAAATTCTTTCCCACTCTGGCTATCGGTTGCTACCCACAAACCAAAATCGCCAGGCTCAACAACCTTTTTCATCTCTATATTCCAGAAAGCCAATTCGCTCACAGGAAGTTCAAAAGAGATTGTCCGCTTTTCCCCCGGCTTGAGTTCTATACGCATAAAGCGCCTCAATTCTTTCACCGGACGGGTGACAGAACCGGCTTTATCTTGCACATAAAGTTGAGCCACTTCGGTACCCTGATACTTACCTATATTCTTCAAGTCGAATGTAACAGTCAGCACATCTTCCTTCTTTAATTCTGTGGAAGATAACTTCACATTACTATACGCAAAGGTGGTATACGATAGTCCAAAACCAAACGGGTAAAGAGGATCAAAACCGGCATCCATATAAAAAGAGGTACAACCAAGAGAGGTTTGTCCGGCTTCTACAGGAATATTGTTCAACAGTATTTCGCTGCGAGTAGCAGGGCGTCCACTGTTATTATGCGAATAGTACATTGGTATTTGCCCAACCATCTTAGGGAACGTAACAGGTGTTTTTCCACTTGGATTCTCTTTACCGAATAGTAAATCGGCCAATGCCGGCCCACCCATTGTTCCAGGATGGAATGAATAGAGCAATGCCGTGGATAAATCAGCTTCTTTACCAATGGTTAGTGGTCTGCCCGCCATAACAATAGTCACTAAAGGCTTACCGGTTTTAGCCAATGCAGCTATCAGCTCGGACTGACTCCCCTGCAAGTTTAAATCGGCCAAACAGTGCGCTTCGCCGGAAAGGATAGATTCTTCACCCACGAAAGCCAGAATAACATCAGCTCGTGCAGCAACTGCAGCAGCTTTGGCCACACCTGCCAGATTTTTATCACGACTAAAAGCGAGTCCCGGTTCATAAAGAACCTGCACCCGATCTCCATACATTTCTTTTATGGCTTTCAGAGGAGTTTGCGTATGCGTTTTATCACCATCAAACACCCATGTACCCATTTGTTCGTAAGGAGCATCTGCCATCGGTCCAACCACCGCCACGGTTTTCACCCCTCCATTCAGCGGCAACACATCCTTGCTATTCTTTAACAAGATAGTCGACTCAACTGCCGCACGCTTAGCCGCAGCCAAGTGAGCATCAGCATACATCACCGAAGCACGCTTCTCGTCCACATAAGGATTATCAAATAAGCCCAAACGAAACTTAATCCGCAAGATGTTACGAACGGCATCATCGATAACCTTCTCCTCTACTTTCCCATCCTTTATTAAAGCTTTAAGGTGATTCATATAAGTATAGCTCACCATTTCCATGTCCACCCCTGCATTCACCGCTTTCATCGCAGCTTCCTTGTCGTCAGCAGCAAAGCCATGTGTGACCATCTCTTTTATTGAAGCCCAGTCGGAAACCACAAAACCATCAAAGCCCCATTCTTTACGCAATACCTGCTTCAATATAAATTCATTTCCGGATGAAGGAACACCATCATTATCGTTAAACGAGGTCATGTATGTGGCCGCCCCAGCCTTAGCAGCCGCTTCAAATGGAGGCAGATAGACATTCCGCAACCGTCGTTCAGGAATAAAGGTAGAATTATAATCGCGCCCTGCTTCAGCAGCTCCGTAGCCCACAAAATGTTTAGGGCAAGCCGCAATAGCAGTAGGATCATTCAAAGAATCACCCTGAAAACCTTTCACCATAGCCGCACCCATCACAGATGTTAAGTAGGTATCCTCTCCGCATCCCTCGGCAATACGCCCCCAACGAGGGTCACGAGCGATATCTATCATTGGTGCAAAAGTCCAGCGAATACCTACTGAAGAAGCTTCAATAGCAGCAATTCGAGCTCCCTCTTCTACCACCTTAGGATCAAAAGAAGCTGCCTGCCCCAACGGGATAGGGAAAATAGTTTTAAAACCGTGAATGACATCTCGGGCAATAAGCAACGGAATGCCTAAGCGAGATTCCTCCATTGCCACTCGCTGCAAAGCGTTGACACGAACAGGATCAATCTCATTCAAGATCGACCCTACCTCTCCTTTTTTTATTAGCACACTCATCTCCTCGATGTTACCTAAAGAGCTAATCTGGTTCATTTGCCCGATTTTCTCTTCCAGCGTCATCTTAGAGAGCAGATTTTCAACTCTGCCTTCAATTACCTTCTCCTTCGATTTAGATTGCTTTGCACACGACACCAAAGATGACAGTAGCAAGCAAGTCACTAGAGTTTTTAATCCCTTCATAAATTATATGTATTTATTGTTTTTGAAAGACACGTACATAATCAATCTCATAAGTCGCAGGAAGCTTGCTCTCGTCCACTCCTTGAGCGCCTCCCCAATTACCGCCCCATGCCAAATTCAGTTTCAGATAAAATGGAGTATTGAAGGGCCAAGTATTCTTATTGCCCGCTTTATCATTGGGGAACTTAAAGTAACTTTCACCATCAATAAAACCCCAAATATAATCCTCTGTCCACTCAACAGCATATACATGGAAATCAGATTCGGCAGTAGCGACATATTTCTCGGCTGTTTTTTGAGTTCCTATAGAATGATAATAGCTCTTGCAATGGATTGATGAGCTCACATAATTAGGACGGTAGCCCACCTCTTCCATAATATCTATCTCACCATCATCAGGCCAACTTACAAAGTTCTTTGGCATCATCCAAAAGGCAGGCCATGTACCTTTTCCTTGTGGTAATTTTAGACGAGCTTCAAAATAACCGTAAGTCCAACTTTTAGATGTATTCATACGGATAGAAAGGACTTGTCCCCCAATCTTTTTGGCGATAATCTTCAGAGTTCCATCTGTTACAATAGCACACGTATCTGTGCCCTGCACTCCTGCTACATAATTCTGAATTTCATTATTTCCCCAACCTCCATTACCTGTTTCATACCACCAATCGGAAGTATTTGGTAATGCCGGTTTACCACCACTTAAGCGAGAAGCATTAAATTCGTCTTGCCAAACAAGTGTATAACCAGCTGGAGGTGCAATAGTAGACTTTTTCTCTTGTCGGACATAAACTTCCTTTTTAACAATTCCCGATTTAAAAGTCAAGACTGCTGAACGATCCGTTTCCAAGTAATTACGGAGCACAGTAACTGTCAATGCCTTTTTACCAGCCGTTCCTCCCGTTGGAGTGCATTTACACCAATCTTCACTCGAAGTAGCGTCAAAATCAGCTGAAGCATTCACTTCTATTTGCTTTGATTCAAGAGTAGAAGCAAACGACAAGTCAGCAGGAAATACTGTTATTTTAATATCAGTCGCCTCCGATTCGCTTCCATTGCTACAACACATCAAACCAAACACATATAACAAGAGGAAATAGCTTTTATTCATAATTCAACATATTAAAAAGGTCACTCCATATATGGTACGGAGTGACCACTAGGCATTATCATTTACTAATTATTACCTTATCTACCTCTTAACTCATTCGTCAAAAGAGAAATCGTCAAAGAAGAAAATACCTGGTGCAGCATGACCCTCGCCACCAAATTGGATAACAATTTTATCATAATCCTGCCGGTCCTTCACTCCACTAAAGTCAAATTCTAGCTCGATCCATTTATCAGTAGGAAGATTTTTCTTCACTACTTCAGTCTGACTCTCCCAAGCACTATTACCGGTTTCACTATTTTGCAACTTCACTGCAACTTGTTTTTGCAGCTGATTAATAGTAATCCCACTACCAGCCACAGCAGCTGTAGTCACATAATCGTTATAGGAAGGAATGTAGACTTTCATCCGCACCTTATTCATCTTCGTCAGATCAAATTTATAACCAGCGACTGTGAATGAGATGTTAGAATAGAAGCTAGTGCTCTTTTCATACAGATAAACTTTCTTAGAAGTATTAACGGGAACAGGTGCCGGATTAGAATAAAGAGAATCCAGTTTCCCCATACTTTCACGTGCAAAATCAACAGTAAGTTTCTCTGCTTCAAAATTCTCGGAAAGTTTCACAGCCTTTACCGGAATAACCGGTTTCACATTCTTTTCTTTCGGTATGAAGCGATAATACCAGGCATTATTAGACTCAACAGAACTACTGACTCTCAAATACAACTCATCCTCTTTCAGACTAACTATTTCATACTTGGAATTTCCGGTATAATGGCCTACAAAAGCCCCGCCGTTCAAGGTTAAGGTTTTATTTGTTTCATCCAATGCGTAAGTATAGCTTTCAGCAGGGTTATATTCCACATCAAAATCACCAGCACCCGGTACCGTCGCAGTTCCACCTAAAGCATCCTTACCAGCTTTATTTGTATAAATTTTCCCTTTATTCTTCCAAATCAGTTTTACACCCACTTGAACAAAAGTAAGCTCTTGATCATATAAACTGGACTCAAGCTTACCGTTGGCAGGGCACGACCACCAAGATGGTGACGTTCCTTTCGAACCATCATCATTTTTGTCAGGACCTACACCTAAATGTCCTGCATGATACTGATCAAAGACCCATGTTTTGCCTTGCAAATTGGCAGCCCCACCGGTCAACGCATTGTACATTGGAGTATCCAATAAAGACATATCATCATTTGCAATAGACACCACTTTTGTTATGGTAGTAGAGCCACCAGTATTATAAAGAGTCATTGCAACGGTATACTCTCCTTTAAATGGATATTCAGCACTCACAGCATCCCCTTTAGCTGTTTTTCCATTTCCTAAATCCCATGTTACAACACCGGTTATAGTCGACTCATTATTCAGTTTTACCACATTTGGCTTAGCTACAGTGGGATTTACGGTAAATGCCAATTGACTTTCCTGCGGCTTTGCACCCAATGCATGGTCATCACTTTCTTGCGGGTCACAAGATGCCATTGCCAAAACTGCCATCAAAGCTATAAAACCCGATTTAAATATATTTTTCATCTTCCTTTCGTTTTAATGTTGTACTTGACTAATAAGCATTTTGTTGCAATTCAAATCCTGTTCCCTTTGTTTTCTCTATTTCACTCAATGGAATAGGAATAAGCTTTTTATTGTCACTATAAGTACGAACAGAATTATGTTCCGCATCATTTTCCGTTAAAACGCTGACAGCATCTCCCCAACGTACCAAATCATAGAAACGCATACCTTCACCTAAAAATTCTTTATGACGCTCCGCCTTTATGTTCTCAGCAGTTGCATCAAGGGGTTTATCAACACCAAATGCACGTTTACGAATCAGATTAAAACAATCTTGCGCACTGATTCCCTGTTGTTCGGCTACTCCATCCATTTTAACCAGCTCCACATAATTCAGTAATGTCTCGGCATAACGGAAAATACGCAAGTTATTGCAATAATTCAAGTCCTGATCTCCGGGAGGAGGGTTGTAACCTTCACGGGCAGCATATTTACGTTGGAACAAGCCGGTATTCTGAAAGCGATGTCCATAGCTTGCTTCTCTCCAATCATTAATAGAACCGTCACGGCGTAAATCACCTTCTTCGTACATATCATAAGCAGATTGACGTACCGGACCAAAACCCCAGCCACCTTTAAATACAGCATCCGGATCTTTCAATTCATTCGGAGAAATGAATGCCGGAAGATTTGTACCATAACCTGACCAACCGCTTGACCATGTTTTGCCTTCCGGTAACTGATTACTTTCGAAAATAGATTCCTTGCAAAACTCATTTTCATCCAGCCACATGGCAGCAAAATCGTCCATCAATTGAAATTTGCCGCTTTTAATAATAGTCGCCATGTCATTAGCAACTTCTACATATTTGCTCTGATCCTTCTGATACATCACAACACGTGCCTTCAACATCAAAGCAGCAGCTCTACATGCACGACCCTTATCTGTTTCGGTATTGCTACTCATTGCCATAGCTCCCTCTTCACAAGCAATATTAAGGTCAGCCATAATCTTATTATAAACCTCATCCGCCGTAATCTGCTTGGTCATATAAGGATCTTGCAGCGGTTCTTCAAAATAAGGAATATTTCCAAAGAATTTCCAAAGTAAATGTACATAGTAAGCACGCAAGAAATGAGCCTCGGCATTGTATTGTTTCAGCTTTTC
Source organism: uncultured Bacteroides sp. (assembly GCF_963666545.1). Classification (NCBI taxonomy): domain Bacteria; kingdom Pseudomonadati; phylum Bacteroidota; class Bacteroidia; order Bacteroidales; family Bacteroidaceae; genus Bacteroides; species uncultured Bacteroides sp. The sequence goes on from NZ_OY762899.1 coordinate 1,750,863, forward strand.
CGCTTTTACGCCATTACCATTTGCACAAGCTATAATTGCATTGTTACAACGAGCCAGACCGGTAAAATAAATACTCCATAGTCCGCCCAGACTCTCAGCCGCACTCAAACGGAACTGAGACAAAGAATATAATGCAGCTTGGTCGCCGGCATCACCGCCACCTTTGTACAAATCATCCGAACGCAGATCGGACATAAACAAAATGCCATTATAGTTATTATTAGCATAACTATCAAACAATAGTATCTGATAAGCCGATCCAAGGCTGGAAAGAATAGCACCCTCAGTCGCTGCTGCTCCGGCCATAGGCTTCTCAGTAGAACTTGAAGTCAAGAAGTCATCGCCGCAAGAAGTCGTCATCACTGCTGATGACACAAGAACCGCAATGGTTAATATTTTACACTTTTTCATATCATATTATTTTTAAGAAGTTAGAAAGTAATATTTGCACCTAGAGAGATTGTTCTCGATTGCGGATAAATCCCTTTATCAACGCCCAAAGTCGTATAATTACCAGATGCCAGTTCAGGGTCAAAACCATCATAGCCAGTGATCGTAATCAAATTCTCGGCAGAAACGTATACTCTCAATCTTTGAACGGAAAATTTCTTAGTTAAGAAAACCGGTAGAGTATAGCCAAGCTGGGCTGTTTTCAGGCGCATGTATGAACCATCTTTTACATACAGATCAGAAGAACGCCAGTTCTTATTCGAATTAGCCGAGGTCATGCGAGGTATTTTATTAGAAGTACCTTCTCCCATCCAACGGTCAAGTATCCAGCTCGGACGATTCATAGCAGGAATGTCACCGCGCTGTGCAAAGTCAAAGATGTCATTACCAAGAGTACCCTGGAAGAACAAATTCACATCAAATCCTTTCCACTCGGCACCAAGTGTAAGACCGAATGTCCAGTCAGGCATACCTTTACCGATCTTAGTTCTATCATCATCATTTACTTTGCCATCCTTATTGTAATCTACAAATCTTACATCACCCGGTTTTGCATCCGCTTGCATTTTCTCTCCCTTATCATTTATGTAAGCATCAACTTCTGCCTGATTTTGAAATAGACCATTCGTCTTCATACCATAAAAATAAGGCCAAAGCTCTCCATTCTTAGCATGTACATAATCGCCGACTCCAGAAGCACCGGCACTTTCATAATTAGTTTCACCGGAAGCATTACCCAAATTAATCAATTTGTTCTTTAAGTACGAGGCATTCGCAGAGATATGATAGCTGAAGTCTTTAAGAGTCTGTTTCCAACCTGTTTCGAACTCGACACCCCAGTTTTCCATCTTACCCAAATTAGACATCGGAGCACTCTGGCCTACATAACTCGGAATCGGCTGATCCATCAACATACCATTTGTTTTCTTCTTGAAATAATCAAAGCCAAAATTCCATTTGGTGTTAAAAAAACGAGCATCAAAACCCAAATCTATCTGTTCGGACTCTTCCCACTTAATGTTAGCATTGGCAAGGGCAGCCGGCGAAGAACCGTACTGCATCACCCCCCCCTTACTCTTGTCTTTTACACTATATCCACCACCAAAGTAATAGTTCTGTCCACCATCCATCAAAGCGGCATAACGGAAATTACCAATATTTTCATTACCATTCCTACCCCAACTGGCTCGTATTTTGAAAGAGTCAAACCAATCTGGTTTTAAGCTTTCCAAATAAGGTTCATTCCAAATGTTCCAACCGACAGATACAGCAGGAAAAGTAGCCCACTTGTGATTCGATCCGAAACGAGAGGATCCATCGCGGCGTAGTGTCAATTGTAACATGTAACGCTCCGCGAAATTATAATCCAGGCGTCCGAAATAAGAGGCCAAAGCCGTAAAATTATAGCCGTCCGTACCTCCCCAAACCCTTTCCAGGTCACGGTCACCAATTGCTGAGTTGATATTCGCCTTACTTGGATCTGTTTCCAACAGGTCATAATCATTCCCACCTAACTTACGTACACTGTACTTCTGTGCAGATTGTCCCAGCACTACCGTCAAATTATGCTTTGCTGCAAATGTCGCATTATAAGTCAATACATTTTCAACCTGCCACTTGAAGCCACGATTCATTTCGCTTTGTACCCAACTTTGCTCATTTTTCTTCATAGAGCCCATGTAGTATTTAAAGCCGTAACCGTCGGCGCCCCAGAAAGCCAGATCCGCGCCATAGCTACTTTTCAGCTTCAAGCCCGGAAGAATAGCTAATTCAGCCCAAAACGAACCGACAAACTTGTCTTCATTGTTCTTAGTAACCGAAGGTGAATTCAACTGTGCTACGGGATTTGCCAATTCCTGATAGCCAGTGGGGGGAAGGGAAAATACATTGCCATTCTTATCGGTCACGGCAGTAGGATAATCGTATAAAATCCATCCAGCAGCCGTTTTCTCCACCGTCTCACCAGCAATTTGCCGACCTATCTTGGTGACGTTATCAGCATAGACAGATACTAACGGAGAAAATGCAACAGCACTACCTAAGATTGAGCCATACTCGGAATTCGCTTCAATGCCAGTGGAAGTTCCTCTTGAATAGCCAATGTTCACACCGACTTTCAGCTTATTCAGAAATTTGCGGGTATTATCTTCAAATACGGTATAAGTAGTATTGGAACGTAAACTCCAACGTTCATAATTAGATTTGCCATAATTACCACCCACAATACCTTCTTGGTTGAAATAACCTAATGAAAGAAAATATTGCGCCTTATCACTACCACCGCTGATACTTACCTGATGCTGCTGAATAGGAGCATCATAGTTAAATGTTTCATCTTGCCAGTCTGTTCCTTTACCGGCAGAAGTAGCTTGTTCCTGAGTATAACGGGGCGCATTGCCATCATTGACATCCATTTCATTCATGATTGTCATATACTCCGTAGCATTCAATACCGATTTCTTCTTCCACGGATTTTGCCAGCCATAACTGAAATCATAATTAATCGTAGTCTTACCCGTTGTACCGCTTTTTGTAGTAACCAATACCACACCATTGGCAGCACGAGCACCATAAATAGCAGCGGATGCAGCATCCTTAAGTATTTCCACTGATTGAATATCTACAGGATTCAAATAATTAATGCCACCATCCACAGGCATTCCATCTACAATATACAGTGGATCACTGTTATTGACCGTACCAATACCACGGATACGTACCTTAGAGTCAGAACCCGGTTGTCCGGAACTTTGTGTAATCTGAACACCGGAAACTTTTCCTTTTAAAGCATCTTCAACCCGAGAAGGTTTTGCCGCATTTAATTCATCGGCACTTACCCTACTAATAGCAGCTGTCACAACGCTCTTTTTCTGAACGCCATAGCCCACAACCACCACTTCATTTAATGTTTCTGTGTCTTCCTGTAACACTATACGAAAAGATCTAGAATTCTTCACCGCTATTTCTTGTCTCTTATAACCTATATAAGAGACAAGTAAAACACAATCTGAAGGAACATTTAGAACGAACTGACCATCCAGATCAGTAATAGTACCATTGGTGGTACCCTTTACCACCACATTTACTCCGGGCAAAGGTTCATTATCTTGCCCACTCACAACTACACCCTTTATCTGTATGTTTTGAGAAAATACAGTAAGTGTAATCCCTAATAGAAAAAAGAAGGATAATAACTTTTTCATAAGTTTTCATAAATTAAGATTAACGAGATGTTCGTTTGAACAATGCAAACATACCGTTTTAATGAATACACCTACTTTTTTAAGTCATTCATGAATACGTCAATCAATAATTATTAATACGCTATAGATACGTCATAACAGAATAACTAATTGATAATAAGATATTTATAGATACGCCTACCTTATTCGTCAACAATGTTATAAAACATAGAAAGAGAACAACAAGCCTTTTCAGGCGTCAGTCAACAAATAGTATTTAAAGGAAGTTAAAGCTCTGTATTCAGATAATCAATCAGGCTATCTTCTCGATCAAGGCCAAATTTCTTTCTTAAACGATAACGAATCGTTTCTACTCCACGAATAGAGATATTAAGCAGAGGCGCTATTTCCTTAGACGAGAGATTCATTTTCAAATAAGCGCACATCATTCGTTCATTCACTGACAAATCAGGATGCTTCTCTTGCAGGTGTTTCATGAAGTTATTGTGAATCAAATCAAACTGTTCTTCGATACGTTTCAAGACATCATCCGACTGAATGTTCGATTCAATCTTATTATTTGTTAGCAGCAACATTTGCTTAGGTTCCTTTGAACCATCGCCTTTTAGTATAGATATTACCTTAAACAGATCTGATTTTATCTCAGTCAGTATCTCATTCTTGCGAACAAAATTAATCATCAGGTTAGCCATCTCCTGACTCTTGTGTTGCAGTTCATGTTCCAATTTGTCCTTCTCCAATTCCATGATCTGTCTTTCTTTACGGGCATTCTCCTCTTCATACTCTCTCTCCAGATTTAGAAGTTCCTTCTCCTTCTCCACTACAGCCTGGAACTTCTTGCGGGTCATTCTCACTGTATCCCATTTATAAATAAACCACAATCCTAATAAGAAAAAGATAAAATACGCCGCATAAGCTATGCTTGTGCGATACCATGGCGGTAATATCTGAAATGAAAAAGTATCTGTAACCGTCCTTCCGTTCTGAAAGATAGCCTTAACTTCAAAAGTGTATTCACCTTCGGGCAGACTACTATATTCCTTGGTGTGTGAGTTGGTAAAATCGGACCAATCATTTTGGTTCAGTCTGTATTGGTAACTAACTTCTTCTACTTGAGTAAAAGAAGAGATACCATATTCTATACGAATTGAATTATGCGAGAAAGGTATTTGCGGAGTTTCTTTTTCATCCAAAAAATTGCCCATATAGATTAATGAATCTTTCGGATAAGAGATAAAGACCTTCCTGATATACATTGATTGTTTCACTTCTCTTTTGGTTATTGAAGAAGGTACCTTGCACAAGGCAAAACCATTATCGTTGGGAATAACCATCAAGGAATCTGTAATCGGAATAATTCGTTCTGCCCCCTGCACCAGCTCCACAGCGGGAAGCTCAATCGGTATGATACTTGTTCCTGATCCTTTTTTATAGGTGCGCAAGTTTGCAATGCATATTTCCTTATGACTCAAACTAATCAGATGATTATTGTACTCTAGCAATCGAGAATAAGGGTTCACACCATTCAGTAGATTATCCATCTCCCGATTATGTTCCATCCGATCCGTCTTGCCATTGTATTGATAAATCCCTTTCGGAGTAGCAAAATAGATATTGCCATTAATCTTACTGACATAGACATCCCTATCAGTCGGGAATCCTTTATCAACGCCATAAATTCTAATATTGATGACACGAGATAAATCAGCACTTAACTGCACTCTGAGGGTTTTGTCCGAGTTAAATACCCAAAGAATGCGGGGAGATTCCTGTTCAAAGAAACGGCATGAATCAAACAGACCATCAATCTTTCGCACAACTCTCCACTCCTGCCCTTTTTTCTCGAGTATATACATCCCATCATACACGCCTACGAGCATCTTATTGTCCGTACCCATTGCCGGTTTACAAGACCACGTGCCGGATATGTTACCAATTCGCTTCATCGTTGTCCCCTGTATAAGAAAAAGGCCCCTATCGTGAAAACAGAATAAATCATCCCCCACCTTACAAAGATCCCAAACCTGCCCGCTAGAATTAGACACAGCACGAATATCAGGCAATTTATCCGTTTGTTCAACAGGGTATTTTGTGTAATAAAGCCCCCTGTTTGTGCCCAAATACAACGTATTTCCTGCCAGAAGTGCTGCATAACCTGTTCCAAACGAATATGGATACGTATACAAGTTGGTCAATGAAGAATTTAAGCAAACATAGTCAATGCCATTATCCAAACCAGCCCAAAGATTATTCAGTGCATCAAATGAAACCGATAAAACAGTATTGTTTTGCAAACCGTTATTTTCATTGAAGTATTTTAGAGCAAGAGTCTTGCGATTTATCAATATCACACCCTTATGCACCGTGCCCAGAGCAATCAGATCTCCTGAAGTAGCAACACAAAAAGTTTCATTTTCTCTCAAAAATAACTCGGCACCGGTCACAAAAGGAATGCTAACCTTACCGTCACAATAATACAATCCATCATAAGCCGTCACTACGATCACTCCCTTTTTATGAGGAATAATACCCCTTATCCGCTTCGTGATGAGAGATTCAGCTCCCTGTAAAGGAAAGAAAGTATTTCCGACCAGTACATAGACTCCTTTATCTGTGCCGATATATAAAACGCCATTTACCATATCTGAACACTCAATCTTACTCTGTGCCTCTATAGCAGTATATTTTCCATTCAGATATTTCAGAATCTTACCATCTCCTTGAAAATAAAGAATATTATCATTCTCATGAATTCTCCAAATATTGCCTATAAAACGCTCAGCACCTAAGATTGAGTCAGAAAGACAGGTATAGACAAGCTCTCCTCCCATTCCGGGTCTGAAGTAACCAAATTCATTGATACCACCAACATAAATACGTTTCTGGCTTACAGACGGAAGAACAGAACGAACATCTGACTTATTGTGCAGCGGAAATACGTTCCATGAATTTCCATCAAACTGCAACATTCCATTTTTATTCCCAAAATAGATCCAACTACTGTTGTAAGAAGCTATTCGCCAAGTCTGAGAGCCTTTACCATATAAGCTCTTATTGTAATTTATAATAAAATTATTCCAATCAGCAGACGCATGCAAAATGGTCATATTCGAAAAGACCAGAAAGGATAGCAATCGAAAGAGCATTAAAGACTGTTTTTTCATAAATTCCTCTTGTTTAAGGCACAAAATATCCACAAATCTACATAAAATTATCAGAATTTTGTTTATCGTTCTCATTTTCTTAAGTTGATTGCAAAGATAGGTGGTTCACAAAAAGGAGTGCAGACATTGAGAGTGATGCGAGGATTTTATATCTATTGTGATGCACTAACAATGCGGACAGCTCTTGAAAAGCTTCGTGATAGCTCCAAATTTTCGATTAATTGACAACGGGAAGAAGATATAACTTCAACGTGTTGAATGTCCGCGATCAGCGTGTTGAACGTCCGCTTTCAACACGCTGATCGCGGACGTTCAACAAACCCCTCTTAGAAGGTCTGTATAGACGGTTATTAATATCAACAAAACCAGAGAAATATTGAGAAAAAAGGGAGAGATGAATATCACTTTCGGCATTACGAACACAAGAACTTACCTTCAATAAGAGGAAGAATATTGATACAAAAAAGGATTACCCTTTACGGATAATCCTTTTTTGAGCCTCTTGTCGGATTCGAACCAACGACCCCGAGATTACAAATCACGTGCTCTGGCCAACTGAGCTAAAGAGGCGGGTGGGTAAGCTTACTATATCGCGCCGCTACAACCAACTACCTTTGCTGCGATCAAGCCCTGGAGGAATTCGAAGGGAGCTGGCCGTATAGGACTTACCCGGGCGCAAAGGTAGACATTTTTACCGAACCTGCAATAGGTGCCCAAAACTTTTTTGGCGAACAAAGAGATAAGCATTTACGTTTCAGGTAGTTAAAGCAAAAAACAAATTGCTAAAAATAGAAAAATAAATTCTTGAGAGCTTAGAAGATGCTTTAAAGCTTATCGTTTTAGACCGAAACTTATGTCTAAAATGAAGCGCTTTTCAGTAGAAAGTAGTAACTTTGTGCATTATAACTTACTAAAATGACAGAAAACAGAAATTACTTGCAAAAATATGCCATGCATTTCGGCACTTATATGGGAGCATACTGGGTGCTTAAGTTTATCTTATTCCCATTAGGACTAACCATCCCGTTCTTGCTATTCCTATTTATAGGCTTGACATTGGGAGTGCCATTTATGGGATACTACTATGCCCGAATGTATCGCAACAAAATATGTGGCGGAGAAATTAGTTTCGTGCAAGCATGGATATTTACCGTATTCATGTACATGTTTGCTGCATTGCTCACAGCCACGGCGCATTTCATCTATTTCCGGTTTATAGATCAAGGATTCATTATCAACACCTATACTGTTTTATTAGATAATGCTTTGCAAGCAGGCGTACCGGGAATGGGAACTTATATAAGTCAATTTAAAGAAGCAATGGAAGTTCTTCGTTCGCTCTCTCCTATTGACATCACGCTGCAATTACTTTCACAGAATGTGTTCTACGGAAGCATCCTGGCTATTCCCACAGCATTGGTTGTAATGAAGAAAAAGAAAATTGCATAAACATTTAGTAAAATTTATATTTAAGCTATGGATATATCTGTTGTAATTCCTTTGTTCAATGAAGAAGAATCACTTCCCGAATTATATGCCTGGATTGAAAGGGTAATGAAAGCAAATAGCTTCTCTTACGAAGTGATTTTTATCAATGATGGAAGTACTGATCGTTCGTGGGAGATTATTGAAAAATTAAAAGCTGAAGCAGGTGATGCCGTAAAAGGGATAAAATTTCGCCGCAATTATGGAAAATCGCCCGCACTGTATTGCGGATTCAAGCAAGCACAAGGCAATGTCATCATCACGATGGATGCAGATCTTCAAGATAGCCCCGACGAGATACCCGGACTATACAAGATGATCACTGATGAAGGCTATGATCTGGTATCGGGTTGGAAACAAAAAAGATATGATCCATTATCTAAAACCATACCAACTAAAGTCTTTAATGCGACAGCGCGCAAAGTATCGGGCATTAAGAATTTGCACGACTTTAATTGCGGATTAAAAGCGTATCGCAAAGCAGTAGTTAAAAACATTGAAGTATACGGAGAGATGCATCGCTATATCCCCTATCTAGCTAAAAATGCCGGATTCAAACTGATAGGCGAAAAGGTAGTGCAACACCAAGCACGGAAATACGGAACGACTAAATTCGGACTAAACCGCTTTGTCAACGGTTATTTGGATTTAATTTCTCTTTGGTTTCTTTCTGCTTTTGGCGTGAAGCCTATGCACTTTTTCGGCCTATTGGGTTCTCTGATGTTTATTCTTGGATTTATATCTGTCGTTGTGGTAGGTGTATCAAAGCTTTATAACATGTACAGCGGAATGCCTTATCACTTAGTGACTGAATCTCCTTACTTCTATCTTTCGCTTACTGCCATGATTATAGGTACACAATTGTTTCTCGCAGGTTTCTTGGGAGAGTTAATCTCTAGAAATGCACCCGAACGCAATAATTATCAAATCGAAGATAGCATTTAACCGGAAAAACATATTCAAACTATACAATATACGATATGAAGAATTTGGTAAAATTTATACTTTTCATAACGATTGCAGGATCAATCATTGGAGCAAGCGTCTCTTCTTGTGCCGAAGAGAGTAATTGTGCCCTGGATGGACGACCTACACTGAATTGTTATATGTACAAGATAGTCTCTAACGTTGTAAAAAAAGATACGCTCGATTCTTTGACTATCACAGCATTTGGTACAGACTCTATCATTATCAATAATCAGAAAAAGGTGCGCGACATCTTATTACCCCTTCGATACACTGTCGATTCTACCATATTCGTCTTACGCTATAGCAAAACCCTAACTGACACCATCATCGTGTGGCACACGAATACCGCTAAGTTCATATCGATGGACTGCGGCTACCAAATGCAACAAAGCGTAACCAGAGCAAGTTATACCAAACATAATTTAGATTCAATTTATATATCAAATGAAGATGCCAACACTCTTAAAACTGAGAATTTTAAGCTTTTCTATTAAGTTCGTACTCTTTCTTTTGATAAGTTCGTCTTTACATGCGCAAAGTACAAGACCAATAGGAAAAAGTCCTGCAAAAGATAAGAAAAAAGAAGAACCCAAAATAGAATTCCCGCTTTATAATGGAACCTATATCAGTGGAGACCTCTACGGGCTGGGAAGTAATCTTTTGGGAGGTGACTTCTTAAGCTCTGAGGTGAGCGTAGACGTAAACCTGAAAAACAAATTCTTTCCTGTAGTAGAACTTGGATATGGCACCACCGATGCGTGGAGTGATGACGAGGGAATACGCTATAAAAGTAGCGCTCCCTATCTTCGTGTGGGCATGAACTTCAATATGATGTACAAGAAAAAGACTGAAAACATCTTTTATGTTGGGCTTCGTTATGGCCTCACCAGTTTCAAATATGATGTAAGCACACCCTCATTTACCGACCCGATATGGAATGATGGAATATCCAATCCGGGGTTAGAAGATGGCATCTGGGGCGGAAGCACTCCTTATAGCCATACCGGACTGAAAGGTAGCATGCAATGGTTTGAACTAGTAGTCGGAGTGCGTGCTCAGATTTACAAAAACTTCCTGATGGGATGGTCGGTCCGAATGAAATATCGCACCTCTTCTTCTGCTAGTAAGTATGCCGACCCTTGGTATGTACCTGGATTTGGCACTTATGGCAGTTCTCAAATGGGACTCACCTACTCTCTGATCTACAAACTACCTTATTAAAATACTCCGTCCCTCTATTTGCTTGTTAAAGTTTTATTTATGGAAAAGAAAAAATCAAGAACGCAGTTACTGTGGCTCATCCCTTTGATTGTGGGAACAATTTATATTATCCGGCGAGAGCAGCAAACTCCTTACAATAATATTGAAGGACTTATTTTCGGAACTGTCTATCATGTCACCTATCAATATGACGGAGATTTAAAACCTGAGATAGAAAAAGCCTTTAAACGTTTTGATGCCTCCTTATCTATGTTTAATGACACTTCAGTGATTTCCCGCATCAACCAAAACAAAGAAGTCGTACCGGATACATTCTTCATCAACGTGTTCAAACGTTCCATGGAAATCTCAAAAGAGACAGACGGAGCATTTGATATCACTGTAGCCCCTTTGGTAAATGCTTGGGGATTCGGGTTCGAGAAGAACAAACAGGTAGACAGCCTGACTATTGATAGTTTACGTAAAATAACAGGTTACCGGAAGATTGCTCTTAAAGATGGAAAGATCGTAAAACAGGACCCACGAATGATGCTCGATTGCAGCGCAATAGCTAAAGGATATGCCAGTGACATTATCGCTCATTTATTAGAAAAGAATGGGGTGAAGAATTATATGGTTGAGATTGGCGGTGAGATTGTGGCTAAGGGACATAATAACCAAAAAGAAGCTTGGCGCATAGGAATCAATAAACCGGTAGACGACTCGCTCTCACAAAACCAAGAGCTCCAAAGCATCCTTCAACTAACCAATGTGGGTATGGCTACCTCCGGCAACTATCGCAATTTCTACTATAAAGATGGAAAGAAATATGCGCATACCATCGATCCCTCAACCGGTTATCCGGTGCAGCATAACCTATTGTCGGCAACAGTTGTTGCACAAGATTGCATGACGGCAGATGCGTTGGCTACGGCCTTCATGGTTATGGGGTTAGAAAAAGCAGAAGTTTTTGCAAATGCACATCCGGAAATAGAAGCTTGTTTTATTTACAGCGACAAAAATGGCAAACTAAAGAATTATTTCACCAAAAACATGAAGAAGTATGTAGTGGAATAACACCTCTACTTCATAAACACGAAATAAACAGCCAGTACCAAACAGGCAAAAGCCGCCAAATGATTCCAATGCAATGCCTCTCCTTTAAAGAAAACCGTAGAAAAAACGGTGAAAATAAGAAGGGTAATCACTTCTTGAATCACCTTTAGCTGCATCAAAGAGAATGGTCCGCCATTGCCTTGAAAACCTAAACGATTGGCGGGCACCTGAGCGCAATACTCAAAAAGTGCGATAAACCATGAAAATAAAATCACTCCAAAAAGAGGCCAGCTACTTATCATTTTGGCCTCTTGCAATTTCAAGTGGCCGTACCACGCAAACGTCATAAACACGTTTGACACAATCAGTAACAATATCGAATAAAAACCTTGTGACATAACAGATCTTCTTAACTTTTTTAATTATCATAATACGTTTCTTCCCTTTCTGATTTCATGAGTGAGTGAGCTATTCCGGAAGCAATTCCGTTTGCACATTCGTCATACTCCCCCAAAGACTATAACGAGCTTCCGGATTCATAGCCTCCAATTGACGGAGAATATTCTTCATGTCACTCCTACTCGATTCCACCTCGTAAGGGCAATTCTTCACCTGTTTGCGATACTCTCTCAAGCGAGCCAGTTCGATCAAGTCTGCTTCATGAACCAGACACATCGGACGAATAATGGTCATCTCGAATTTGCGCATCACTAACTTAGGAGGCATCGTACTGAAAGCACCCTGATAAGTAATGTTCATCAACAATGTTTCGAGAATATCGTCCATGTGATGTCCCAACGCTATCTTATTGCACTTATGCTCCTTGGCCGCATCAAAAAGCTTTTTTCGCCTATTCCACGAACAGAGAAAACAAGGTGACTTTCGGGTATCAGTACTAGGATCGAAATATGTTTCATAAACAAACAGTGGAATGTCAAAAGAAGCGGCATACGTTTTCAGATAGTCCAAATCACTCTGATAAGGAATGTTTTTCATGACCACATGCATAGCTACGACAGAAAACTTCGGTTTGAAAATACGCATTTTTCTTCCGAGTAGCTCAATCAAAGCCAACGAATCTTTCCCGCCGGATAAACCGACAAGGATTTTATCTCCATCCTCTATCAAATTGTATTGCACCACACCTTTGCTAAAACGCTTATCAATGCGGCGAATAACTTTCTCTTCTTCCGTAAATTGTACCATAACTATAAAATCGGCTGCAAAAGTAAAGTAAAAGAATGATTTAAAGAAGAATTAACATAATAGAATGAGCGTAAATAAGCATTATTGCCAAACTTTTTGTATTTTTGAACATCTGAAAAATAAACCAGAACCAACATGAAGAAAAGACTTGTTATATTCATTCTATACTGTTGCACATTGCCTCTCGTTTCGGCGCAAACTTTAGAAGAAGCGAAAGGCATGTTTACAAAAGGAGAATATGCCAAAGCAAAACCTGTTTTTGAAAAGTACGTTAAGTCACAAGCGGCTAATGCAAATTATAACTATTGGTACGGAGTGTGTTGCCTGAAAACGGACGAACCACAAAAAGCTGTGAAGTATCTCGAATTTGCCGCTAAAAGAAAGATCCAGAACGCACCTCTGTATTTGGGTGAGGCATACAATGACTTATACAGCTTTGAAGAAGCCGTAAACAGTTATCAGGAATATGTTGACCTATTGAACAAGAAGAAACAACCCACCGAAGAGGCGGAAAAGTTACTTGAAAAGAGCAAAATCAATGCCCGCATGATTAAGGGAGTAGAAGAAGTCTCTGTCATTGATAGTTTTGTGGTGGACAAAGACAATTTCCTGAGCGCATATAAGTTGAGTGAAGAATCAGGGAAGTTATTTACCTACAATGAATACTTCAAACAGGAAGGGAAAAGCCAGGGAACTGTATACGAAACAGAGATTGGGAATAAAATTTATTATAGCGAACAAGGTAAGGATAAAGCCTTAAATATCCTTAGCAAAAATAAGATGCTCGATAATTGGGGAGAAGGCAACCAGCTATCCGGAAGTATCAACGCAAATGGAAATTCGAACTATCCATTTATGCTAACCGATGGCGCTACGATCTATTTTGCTTCTGATGGCGAAGGCTCCATGGGAGGCTATGACATCTTCGTAACCCGCTACAATACAAATACAGATGCATATCTGGCAATCGAGAATGTAGGAATGCCTTTCAATTCTCCATACAATGACTACATGTATGCTATAGACGAATACAATGATCTCGGTTGGTTTGCCTCTGATCGTTATCAACCGGAAGGGAAAGTCTGTGTCTATGTTTTCATACCGAATACCTCCAAGCAGACATATAACTATGAATCAATGGATGTCGATTCGTTAAAGCATCTGGCACAGCTGCATTCTTTAAAAGATACTTGGAAAGATAAGAAAGCGGTAGCCGAAGCCAAAGAAAGACTACAAGCTGTTATTAACAAGAAACCGAATGAAAAGAGTACCTATGATTTTGAATTTGTGATCAATGACGAGCGAACTTATCATAGCATCGATCAGTTTAAATCACCTGAAGCGAAGGCTTTATTTAAAAGATATCAGCTATTGGCAAAGGACTATCGCCAGCAATCGGATAAATTGAATACACAACGCCAGTGGTACGAAAAGGCGAATAAAGAAGAGCGTGCTAAAATGAATGGAGCCATTCTCGATTTGGAGAAACGCGTGCAAGAAATATCTCAGGAATTGGATGCCCAGACAATCAGTGTGCGCAACACAGAAATAATGTACCTTAAAAAATAATACTTTATGGATATACTCATTATCGCAGCTCTTATCGTAGCAGCAGTCATCCTATTTCTAATAGAACTGTTTGTTATCCCCGGCATCAGCATAGCCGGCATTTCAGCACTGGGATGCATCATCTATGCCAACTATTATGCATTTGATAATCTCGGAGAAACAGGAGGGTTCATTACTTTAGTCGTATCGGCCATTGCTTGCGTAGGATCGCTAATCTTATTTATGCGTTCAAAAACGCTCGACAAGCTGGCCCTCAAAAAGGATATCACGTCTAAAGTAGACAAGCATGCCGCTGAAAACTTAAAAGTTGGAGACACAGGTGTATGCACTACCCGATTAGCATTGATTGGCTATGCCAACATTGGCGGAGAAATCATCGAAGTGAAATCTTCTGACGGATTTATGGACGATAAAACACCTATCATTGTAGATCGGATAAGTGATGGTGTCATCTTGGTTAAAAGACAAAAACAATAATACTCACTAAATTAAATGATTAATTATGATTGAGCCTATGTATTTAACTCTCTTATTGGTTGCGGGAGGAGTGATCTTCCTGATCCTGTTCTTTCACTATGTCCCTTTCTTCCTATGGCTGTCTGCCAAGGTTTCGGGAGTAAACATGTCACTGATACAGCTATTCTTGATGCGTATCCGTAACGTTCCACCGTATATCATCGTACCGGGACTAATTGAAGCCCACAAAGCCGGACTTAGAGACATAAGTCGCGATGAATTAGAAGCGCATTATCTGGCTGGGGGCCATGTAGAGAAGGTAGTACATGCACTTGTCTCTGCTTCGAAAGCTAACATCGAGTTAACCTTTCAGATGGCTACAGCTATCGACCTTGCCGGTCGTGATGTGTTCCAAGCCGTTCAGATGTCAGTTAACCCTAAAGTGATTGATACACCGCCCGTTACTGCTGTTGCCAAAGATGGTATTCAGCTTATCGCCAAAGCTCGTGTTACTGTTCGTGCCAACATTCGCCAACTAGTGGGTGGTGCTGGTGAAGATACAATTCTGGCTCGTGTAGGCGAAGGTATCGTATCCTCTATCGGTTCTTCTGTTAGTCATAAATCAGTATTGGAAAACCCCGATTCGATTTCTAAGCTCGTTCTTAGCAAAGGATTGGATGCCGGAACAGCCTTTGAGATTCTATCCATTGATATTGCCGATATCGATATTGGTAAGAACATTGGTGCAGCCTTACAAATGGATCAGGCCAATGCCGATAAAAACATCGCTCAGGCCAAAGCCGAAGAACGTCGCGCAATGGCTGTTGCCTACGAGCAAGAGATGAAGGCCAAAGCGCAAGAAGCTCGTGCCACGGTGATTCAGGCCGAAGCCGAAGTACCTAAAGCAATGGCTGATGCATTCAGAAGTGGTAATTTAGGTATCATGGATTATTATAAAATGAAGAATATTGTGGCCGACACTTCTATGCGTGAAAACATAGCTAAACCCGGCACCACTCCCGGTAAACCTTTAAGCGAATAATCAACTACATTACTATAGAGTAAAGGCGGGGATTAAACTCCGCCTTTCTTAGTTCCATTAAAAAAGAACAACCGCATGAAAAAATATTTTGCTTCATCCGAACTGATTATTAACGAAGACGGTTCCGTTTTCCATTTGCACGTAAAACCCGAACAACTGGCCGATAAAGTAATACTGGTAGGTGATCCGGGACGAGTAGCTCTTGTTGCTTCGCACTTCGAACAGAAAGAGTGCGAGATAGAGAGTCGTGAATTCAAAACCATCACAGGAACTTACCAAGGCAAGCGAATTACAGTAATCTCTACCGGCATTGGTTGTGATAACATCGACATCGTGATGAACGAGCTGGATGCTCTGGCCAACATCGACTTCAACACGCGTGAAGAAAAAGAAAACTTCCGCCAGTTAGAACTGGTACGTATAGGCACATGTGGCGGTCTGCAACCCAATACACCTGTAGGAACATTTGTTTGTTCCGAGAAGTCCATCGGTTTCGATGGTTTGCTCAATTTCTATGCCGGCAGAAATTCCGTTTGCGACTTGGCTTTTGAAAAAGCCTTCTTAAACCACATGGGCTGGACAGGCAATCTTTGTGCACCGGCACCTTATGTCATAGATGCCAACGCAGAACTCATCGAACGCATTGCCCAAAAAGAGATGGTACGTGGAGTAACCATTGCTGCCGGAGGATTCTTTGGCCCTCAAGGTCGCGAACTGCGTGTCCCTCTTGCCGATCCTAAACAAAACGATAAGATAGAAACCTTTGAGTACAACGGCTATAAGATTACCAATTTCGAGATGGAGAGTTCCGCTCTTGCCGGATTGAGCAGATTGATGGGCCATAAAGCGATGACCGTTTGCATGGTGATAGCCAACCGTCTGATCAAAGAAGCAAATACAGGATACAAGAATACCATCGACACACTGGTAAGGACAGTGCTCGACAGAATCTAAGATGCACTCATTTGCTGCCATAGACTTTGAGACGGCCACCGGGTACATGGAAAGTGCCTGTGCCATCGGTATTGTGACGGTTGAAAACGGCCTCATTACCGATGAATATTATCGTCTCATTCAGCCGCCCGAGAATGAATACTGGTGGCAGAACATTAAAGTACACGGCATCACTCCCGAAATGACCGCTTCACTTCTGGGCTTTCATGCCATCTATCCGGAAGTCAGAGAACGGTTGCTTGGGAAAACAGTTGTAGCGCACAACGAATCTTTCGACCGCAACGTACTCAAACGAACCATGCGCATGTATGGACTTGATTATGAAGACCTGCTCCTGCCCGACCGATGGGAATGCACTTGCCGCATCTACCGCTCTTTGGGGTATAAACCGGCTACTCTTAATGCTTGTTGTGACAGACAGGGTATTGCCCTTACCCACCACGAAGCCTTATCAGACGCCCGTGGTTGTGCCAAACTTTATCTTAATTATTTAAGCAATCTATAAAAATGAATCAAGACACCATTTGTGCCATCGCCACTGCCCAAGGGGGCGCCATCGGTACCATCCGTGTATCAGGTCCCGACGCCATAAGCATCACCGAAAGCATCTTTGTTCCGGCAAAAGACAGTAAAAAACTTTCAGAACAAAAGCCCTATACCCTCACCTTCGGACGAATAGTCGATGAGAGCGAAGTGGTAGATGAAGTATTAGTCAGCCTCTTCCGCTCACCGCACTCCTATACGGGCGAAGACTCCACGGAAATAGCCTGTCACGGCTCCACCTACATCCTCCAACAAGTGATGCAACTCCTCATAAAGCAAGGTTGCCGCATGGCCCAACCGGGAGAATATACCCAACGAGCATTCCTCAACGGAAAGATGGACCTCAGTCAGGCTGAAGCTGTGGCCGACCTCATCGCCTCCTCCTCCGCTGCCACTCATCGTCTGGCCATGAGTCAGATGCGGGGCGGTTTCAGCAAAGAATTGGCAGAACTGCGCACCCGGTTGCTTAACTTCACCTCCATGATAGAGCTCGAACTCGATTTCAGTGAAGAAGATGTGGAATTTGCCAACCGTGACCAATTGCACCAACTGGCCGATAACATAGAGAAAGTTATTGCCCGCCTAGTTCACTCCTTTAGTGTAGGCAACGCCATCAAGAACGGTGTGCCTGTGGCCATCATCGGTGAAACCAATGCAGGAAAGTCGACCTTACTCAACGTGTTACTCAATGAAGACAAAGCCATCGTGAGCGACATTCACGGCACTACCCGCGATGTGATTGAAGATACCACCAACATCGACGGCATCACCTTCCGTTTCATTGATACTGCCGGTATTCGTGATACCACCGACACCATTGAATCACTCGGCATAGAGCGTACTTTCCAGAAACTCGACCAAGCTGAAATCGTTCTTTGGATGATCGATTCCGCCAACGCTGCGCAACAGATAAAAGAACTTTCCGGCAAGATACTCCCCCGCTGCGAAGGCAAACGCCTCATCCTTGTTCTCAACAAAGCCGACTTGATAGACAACGCACAGCAAAGTGCATTACTTTCGAGCCTCTCTGCCCTTACAGCTAAAGATATTTATCACATCTTTATTTCGGCCAAACAACGTACCCATACCGACGAGTTGGAACACCTTCTGGTAAAAGCGGCACAACTGCCCACGGTAACTCAAAATGATGTGATCGTAACCAACATACGCCACTACGAAGCACTAACCCGTGCCCTCGAAGCCATCCGCCGAGTACAGCAAGGAATAGATAGCGGCATATCAAGTGACTTCCTTTCGCAAGACATCCGTGAGTGTATCTTCCACCTCAACGACATAGCCGGAGAAGTAACAAATGACATGGTACTGAAGAATATCTTTCAACATTTTTGTATCGGAAAGTAATAGCTTAGAAACAACTGTAACCAACTACAAGCAGCTAAAGAGAGAGGAAGAAGAAAAGAGGCAAGAAACCAAACGTCAGCAATCTATCGCTGACCAAGAGTATCTGAATTTTTCTGATTAATCTTTCAAGCACCCTATCGGCACAACATACACTCCATCCTGACGTCGATAAGCAAAATCGCCAACAGCAGTAAGTACCATTAGGAACGATGGGGATTTCATACGTTCTGTGTCAATCTGAGAAGCTAACTCTTTCAAAGTTGTCACTCCTTTTTCTATTAGTTTATCACCACCAAGTTTTATTTCAATCAAACCATAAGAACCATTACGCAAATGTACCACAGCATCACACTCTAGTCCAGACTTATCTCGGTAATGGTATACGTCACCATCTATTGCTTCAGAAAAGACACGAAGGTCACGCACACAAAGAGTTTCAAAGAAGAGTCCAAATGTATTTAGGTCGTTCATTAAATCTTCTGGTCCCAGACCTAAAGATGCAGCAGCAATACTTGGATCTACAAAATATCGGGTGTCACTAGTGCGAATTGCCGTTTTACTACGCAAATTTGGATTCCACGCCTCCATATCCTCAATAACGAATATCTTCTTTAATGCATTGATATACGAACTAATCGTTTCTTCACTAAGTTCTACTGTATCGTTAGTTAACATATCTTGGCGAATGACACTCAAGTTAGCTTGTGTACCTTGGTGACGAGCATAACTGCGCATCAAACGCTTTACACGTTCCGGACTACGATTCACTCCATCTGCCCTATTTATATCCAGTTTTACTACGGCATCATGGTAATCACGAGCTTGGTCCATAGCTATTTTACCTTTCAAATCAATTGATTGTGGCCATCCACCTCGACATATAAGGAAAGCCATCTGTCTAAGTGACAATTCACTTGAAGCAGTTATTCGCTCAGGTTGAGAAAATAAGTTTTGTAGACTTACCCGCCCATTTGAGTCGCCTGATTCCCAAAGGCTCATCGGACGCATTATTAGCCAACTGAATCTCCCAGTGCCTGTATGAACTATTTCCGATGTATCAGCAGGAACAGCCGAGCCTGTTAAAATAAAATGCCCCAAACCCTTACGATGATCAACAGCGAATCTAACAGCATCCCATAATTTTGGTGCCACTTGCCATTCGTCTATTAAATGAGGTGTATCCCCTTCCAAAAGAGAATCAGGGTCTATATCAGCTAATTGCAGATAAGTATTCTTTCTTTTATTGTCTGCCATATAGATGACACTACGCGCATGTTGTTCTGCAGTTGTAGTCTTGCCACACCATTTGGGTCCTTCTATTAGAACGGCTCCTTTTCCAGCTAATTTCCTTGCGAGTATAGCATCCGCTATTCGAATTTTATATCCTTCTTGCATATCAATTATTTAATGACTACTGCAAATATACATAAATTTATTAATAATCGAGAGTTTGGCAATATTTCATTTAGGAGTTTGGCGCATTTCTATTGCTAACTTTGGCTAATATTTATTCCTCAATTTGGCTTTTACCACTTTACTATATTGTCGTTCCCTATATAAACCAATAATAAAGTAAACTTCAGAATCTTGTAAACGTAAGATATTCACAGCTTGCTGCTCTGCAGTAGTAGTCTTTCTAACTAGTCTGGCACCTTCTAGGATTAATGGTTTTCTTCTACGGCTTTTTCCACTCAACTAACTCATTTATAGCATCTCACTCCACATATTCTCATTGTTTACACAAAAAATGAACGAAAGCCAAAATAAGACAACGATCAAGCAAATAAGTGGTATAAACAACGAATTGGCATAGGTTACTATTGATAGTTACAATCACCCACATTTACGCAAAGCCGATGAATGCAAAGAAGCGAGAAAGTGCAAATAAGATTTTGCTGAATAAAACAGTATCAATTATTTAATCCATATCTTTACAAACTTTTTAATTAAGAGAAACTTCATGAATAATAGAGGAAACATTGTCATCCATCAAACAAAAGTAGGCACATTAATAATATCTGTAAAGAAGGAGAATGAAAGCGTAATATCACATGTGTAAATTTCGCACATGTGGGTAACGAAAGACAAGAATATGAATATAATATCAGTAAGAGAACAACCTCAGTATGCAGAACGGATAATTGCATATCTGCAAAAAAACTGGAGCGAAGTGTCACCTATTATATATAGCGACTGCGTCAGTCACTGCATAGATGCCGCACCCCCTTTGCCTCAGTGGTATGTATTGGAAAAAGAAGAAGAATTTATCGGATGTGCAGGGTTGATTACCAATGATTTTATCAGTCGAATGGATCTCTATCCGTGGCTTTGTGCGCTGTTCATTGAGGAAAGCCAAAGAGGCAACGGTTATGGGCCTATGCTTATCGAGAGAGCCAAAGAAGATGCTAAAAAATTCGGATTTGAAAACTTATACCTGTGTACCGACCATATTGGATATTATGAGAAATATGGTTTCCAATATATCGGGGATGGTTATCATCCGTGGGAGGAGCAATCACGAATTTATGAGATAATTTTATAATAGAATCAGATTTCTGGTGGGAAACGACTAAAGGAAAAGATGTGGATCAGAATGAAATAAAAACGACCTGTCTGACTCTTGATAATATGTAATTATAAAGCGGGAATATACTTTCAAAAACATTAAAAGTATATTTACAAATTCCCAATCCATATAAATTAATAGCAACCTTACTTAATTTGATAAGTGAGGCAACGGATTTGCGATTTATTAATATTATATTATTTCGACTGCAATCTACTAATTTGATGCTGACATACGATTATAAGTGCGATAAAAGAGATATCTGAATAATATTCTTTCTACCCGATTATTACAAACAAGAGGCACGCAGCATTCTGGATTTTGATTTGTTCTTTTTCGCTCCTTTTTGTCGCTAATATTTTAAAAAGGCCTCTTGTCCGTCGTTTGCCCGTTCAAACTTCAATAAAAGCAGCATTATTAAAAGTGAGATTTTCTCCGTGACGAATATATCCCAATTGGTTACACAATAATTGCGTTCGCCCAATCATGGTCCCAGATCCGCCATTATAATGCGTATGGCCATAAATCCAACTATCGCATTGGCAATTCTCAATGAAGTTATCCAAAGAAATTGCAAAAGCGGAATTTATGTTACTGAGGCCAAAACGAGGATCAACAAATTTGTCTGTCGGACAATGATGAGTTACTATGATTTTATGAATAGCTTTTGATTCATTTATCGCCTTAGTCAGCCAATTCATGCAAACAGAATGAAGGTATTCATAGTCTTGCGATGTGAAATTCCGCCCATCAAATTTTATTCGATGACAATCAGTCAAACCGATTTGAACCGCCATTATCTCTGTAGGCTTAATGCTCGTCCATAATGTTGTGAGAAACAATTCTGTATTGCCAATAAGAATGCTACGGTTATTGATATACCGAACATTATCACGTATATTAGATTCAAAATCATCAAAGCAACGTGTTAATTCTATGCCATCATAATATTCGTGATTACCTGGTATAATATAGGTTTCCTGATAATGCTCATTGCACCAATCAAAGAAAGGATGTTTTTCCCAAGCATTGCCTCTAAACACAGTAGTGTCACCTGCAAGCACAAGAATATCTCCAACAACCTGTAATGGGTTATTAGAAATATAGCAGGAATTCTCTTTAAATTCTAAATGCAGATCCGAAGCATATTGGATTCTCATAGACTAAACACAGTGTGTAACTTATTGATAAATTGCGGCATTGTAATTTCCTGTACTCCCATATAATTGGCTATAGCCTTTGTATTTACAGGCTTGTCTTTAATGGTTTCTATGAACTTGCGCATATCTTTTTTGATAGCTTCCGAAACATCTGCTTTCTCATGCTCTTCATCTATAAGAAAAGAAATACGGTAAATATCTTTTTTATGCTTGTCAATATCATCTTGATGCACTCGCTGTCCGGCATTTTTTCTTTCAAGATTGCTGATATAGGCTTTAGCCTTTAATACGATTAATGCCGTTTTATCCAAGACCTGAATTCCTTGGATTTCAGTCGTATGCGAGATGGCGTAGTTGTAGTAGTCATTATCCATCATTATCGCTGAAAAGCTAGATAAATAATCTTCTGTAGAAATATGTACAAGGTGCATATCTTCCGGAACCTGAATACTATCAGGAAGACGACAAAACAGTTCTATGTATGAAGGAAATGTTACATCAGTAGGTTCAACAAACCGATAGAATGTCCGTTTAAAGCCAATTCCTGTATTTACTACACAAGGCTTATATCCTCCGGCACGAATAAGATTCCAAAAACTGCGAACATATTCCGGAGTGATAGCTTCACAAACCACAATCATATCAATATCATGCGTCATTCTGCCCACAAGTTCCTCATCATCCAAGTTGAGATTTGTGGCAGTTCCACCTATGATTACATAGTTGCTCTTATATTCACCCAGATACTCTCTGATTTTCTCAATTCCTGTAACGGTCATAATATTCTATTTATCAATCTATCAATCTGACCCTGAATACGTTCGTCTATATCATCCTTATAGCATAAAGCCATTGACAAAGGGTCAATATAATTGTCTATAGCCAATACTGCCGGATTATATTTCCAAAATTCCAGACATACAGAGTTCGTAAAGTTGGAAGTCGAAATCGTAGAATAGAGTTGTCTTCCCAACTCGGATCTTTTGTCTATTGCAAAACATCTCTGTTCCATTCCGGCCATTTCCGTATAATGACTTAGGGCATCATCATATGCATGAAATGCACTACTTAAATCCATCTCTTCCACACCCATATATCCCCGTTTTTGAATGGGAGAAGAAAGATAGGGAAATATATTAGTCCAAAGTTCTTTACCGTCAAATTCAAATATCAAGCACTTTGATTTTTGCAGTTGGTCTATCTCACAGATTTCAGCTTGTTTAAGCTCGTTTGCAACTATCGAAATGGTTTTAAGTGGATAATCCAATTTCACGGCAACCTCGGATAAAGCTATTTTATCCAACTTACCTTTCTGCAAATGGTATAACAATAATAGTTGTGCAGCAGGTGTCAGAGCCTTTACTTCTTTCAAACTGTTTAATCGTCGTTCTGTGAAATAAGCTCCCAATACGGGTAGATAGATTTGCCTTTCCGGAATGATAAAACAAATTTGATGCTGAATAAATTGCCTTCTTTGGGTTGCATCCATTGAATCAAGAATCAATATACAAACTCGATTCAGTTCCTTTTCAGCTTTCTCAATCCTACGAATCAATAAAGAAAGACTTATACCTGAAACAGTAGGCGAAACTAAAACAAATTCTTGATTGGCTATCAAGCATAGTTGCCCTTCAAAGAAATTTCTCACAAGAAGTGGAAGTGGCTTTATAGAAGTCACCATATCACCTTTATCTTCAAAAGAAAGTCCAAGCGTTTTGCTCAGATATGTTTCTAACTTACCTAAGTATTTCATATTTACCTATTAAAGTAATGATGCAAAATTAGGGTAAATGACTCTAAAAACCAAATCATTACGAATAAAAATGATTTGTTTGACAGTTATTGTTCCCAAATGAGTAAAACAGGATAATATGAATTATAAAGCGGGAAGAAAGACAAAGATCCTTTCCTCCCGCTTTTTATTTAGAAGCAAGTTTGTGAAACAAGTCATCAAAACCTGCCTGCAACTTAGAATTAATGCTTATTATTAGTCGCATTCATATTGAAGCTCCCCATCAAACGAAGAGGTTTTTTTGCCAGTTCTCTTTTTTCAAACAACTCAAAGCCTGCTGTAGAAGAGTATCCTTTCAAAAACCAACGAGGACATTGGTCGCAATAATTCATGAAAATCTTTATGCCTTGTTGCTGTTCCTGCGCAGAAGAAACTTGGCTGCTAACAATAGATGAGACCAGAGAAAGAACATTCTCATCTTCCTGTATATTGAGCCACAAAGATTGAATTTCATCATCTGCATCTGCTTCCGAATATCCAAAGTGCGCCATCATGTATTCTTTCAGTTCGTCTGCAGCTGCACAAGGAAGGTAAGGCGAACAAATCCTTCCGGCTTCAAACACTTCCTTTTTAGAAAAGCGCTTCAGACTCTTTATTTCAGGATGTTTGTACAACTTATCATCCAGATCTTTGAGGTTCCACAAGAAAGGAGATGCGATGCAAATCTCTGATCGAAAGGGATCTATCTTATTAAAGGTAAAGCGTTTTATCAGTAAAGACTTCTCCAGACTTTCACTAATCTCCTCTTCAGTTATCGAGGTTTTTAAATACCCATTCAGCAGGTCCATGACTTTTAGATAAGGGCTAAAACCATAAAGGTTTACAATACCATGAGCATACTGCTCTACTGTGAAACGAGTGATCTGTTCTTTAGAAGACAACACATCATTAATATGAGGCGCTATCGCTTTACGCAACTCATCATAGAGCATATAACGCACTTTACCTTCCTGCGCCGAATAGTGATCAATGATTACAAGAGAAAAAGATCCGAGCGTGTTTCTTGTAAAGACAACAGAATCTTCTACATAACCGGAATCCGAGTCTACCAGCCTTTGGAGCAACATCAACTCTGGCCTCGTCAACTGGGTCAACCATTCTTTCGGGCAGCATAACATTGCCTCTGCGAGATTCATCGCATACTCATTTTTCCTCAACTTTGAGGGTATTAAAACCCCCAACAAATCCGCTACATTCTTTAAATCTTCCTTCGACTTCAGTTTTAAGACATCAACAAATGTCACTGAAGGGTGGGAGAAATCCGATTTTAAACTAAGCATATCCGTTAATTATTTGAATTGCCAGCAAAAGTAATTCTTTTGAATTAAACAAACCAGTGAAAAAGGAAGAAATTCTTTTTTTCTGCTCTCGTAACCTTCTCCAAAGTGCAGTCTGTTTTTTTATTCAACACAAACGACCAATTAATATATAACCATAAATATATTGATTTTTATAGCCATTATTGTATAATAACCATAAATTTGTTTACCTTTGTAGTATGAATGAGCAGAATAATATATTGGCGTTGTCAAATGCGGAGATAGTTATGCAACTAGGCAAGCGGTTTAAGGAATATCGCCTGTCTTGTCAGCTGACCCAACAAGAAGCAGCAGATAAGGCTGGAATGAGCGTGGTGACATTACGCCAGTTCGAAAACGGAAAGATGTATAATATCACCATGGGCAGTTTTTTGGGATTGCTCCGTGCGATAGACTGCCTTGGTCAAGTACAGGAACTTTTGCCGGAAATTCCTATGTCACCATACGCCATGCAACAAGTTATCAAGAATAAGCCTAAAAGAATAAGGCATGCAAAATAACATAGTCAGCGTGGTGCTGAATGCAGAAGAAGTCGGTCAACTCTATTGGGATGAAAAAAGCCGTAGAGCCGTTTTCAGCTACAATCCACCCTTTATCAAAAAAGGGATAGAGATTGCACCTTTAACAGCTTCTGTGAAGGGAAATGCAGCTAAAGGACTCCCAATCATTGGCAATAAAGAGAAACTCTTTCAAGGGCTTCCCCCATTTATTGCCGACTCCCTACCCGACAGATGGGGTAACAAAGTGTTCGAGCAATGGGCTGCACAAAACCACATTCCTTTGAGGCAATTATCTCCGGTAGATAAATTGTCGTTCATCGGCAAAAGAGGTATGGGGGCACTTGAATTTACTCCAGCTACTATAGGTCTCGAGACATCTTCTTCTATTCAGATTGACAGCCTATATCAACTTGCAAAAAAGCTATTTGAGGAAAGAGAAGAAGCTATCGTACTCCCTGAAGAAGAACTGAGTCTGCAAAGCTTGTATGAAGTGGGTACATCTGCCGGTGGGCAACACCCCAAAGCGATCATTGCGATCAACCGTGAAACAGGAGATATACGCTCCGGACAGGTAGCGCAGCCCAAGGAGTACACCCATTATATATTGAAATTTGCCGAAAGAGGTGATTTCCCGTTCACCAATATAGAGATGGCTTATTACGAGATGGCACTTGAAGCCGGAATCAACATGATGCCATCTAAACTTATTTCTGTAGAAGGTCAGCACCACTTCATTACAGAGCGTTACGACCGCAGGGAAGGAAAGAAAATACATACGCAGACTTTGGCTGCCATGTGTCCCGATGCCACCAGTTATGAAGAACTCTTTGCCACCTGTCGCCGGCTAAATATCGCAGCCACAGAAATCGTAGAGGAATATCGGCGCATGGTATTCAATGTGATGGGTGCCAATGTGGATGACCATATCAAAAACTTCTCATTCATGATGGACGAGAAAGCCGCTTGGCACATTACACCTGCTTACGATGTGACATTCACTACCAATCTGGATGGCGCATCTTATGAGAACGGACATTCTATAACAATCCTGGGCAAGAGTAACAATATAACTCTCAGTGATCTCACTCAGTTTGCCAAAGAAAACAGCATCAAGAATGAACAGAAAATAATCTCAGAGGTAGCACTTGCCATCAGTCATTTTTATGACCACGCTTTAAAATATCAAGTGAGTCCATATTGGGCTGATAGAATTGAGCAGTATCTTTCGCAACTTATCCCTGAGGATTATGCCACAAACATGCAACACTATCTACCTACAACTCTGGAACCTTATACTACTGAGGATGGTTTGCATGTGTCCGACTTCAAACTAATTGAAACCACTCGCCACGACTTCCAATTGTTTGCCACCATTGATGGAAAGCAATACAAGTATATTGCCGGCAGAAAGAGTGAGTTGGCAAATCAAATAATTTCTGATGGAAGAGCGAAAATGGATATCAACAAGATTAAGACTCTTATTCGTACATACCTGTGTCCACTCGCATTGAGAAACAGATAAGTTTTACCTGTCAAAACAGAAAAATACAACGATCAATAAAGCATAGAAGAACTAATTCCCCCCACAACACTTTTTATATTTCTTACCGCTTCCGCAAGGACAAGGATCATTTCGTCCCACCTTCTGTTCAGAAAAAGCATTATGCAACATATTATCAGAGTTAGCTTGCATTTTAGGAGTAATGTCCATACCGGCAGCTAGCATATTAGGCACTGATAGCAAACGAGGAGGATTGTCCTTCAACTTGCCTTTAACAAACAAATCAAAGGCTTCTGTAGAAGAATAGCCTTTCAAAAACCAACGGGGACATTGGTTGCAATAATCCACAAAAAGTCCCATGGCTTCTTGCACTTCCTCCGTAGAAGAAAGTTTACCACCAATGATGGAAGAGATAAGAGACATAGGGGTACCATCCTCTTGCATGCTGGTCCATAGAAGATGAAGCCTATTATCCGCGGCCGCTTCCGTATATTCCAAACGAGTCATCATATATTCTTTCAGTTCGTCTGATTTTGCGCAAGGAAAATGAGGCAAAGGCATCCTTCCGGCTTCAAACACTTCCTCTTTAGAAAAGTGTTTCAGCTCCTTTACTCTAGGACGTTCGAACAATCTCTCTTCCAACTCTTCGGAGTACAACAAAAGAGGAGATACCACATAAACATTTGAATCGTAGATTTCTAGCCTATTATATGTAAGATGTCCTATTAGTAAAGACTGCCCTATACTCCAACTGATTTCATCTTCCGTCACCGAGTCTTGCAAATACTCATCCAGCAATTCCTGCATTTTCAGATAAGGGAGAAAACCATAAAGATTTATAAGACCATAAGCATACTGCTCTACCGTAAAGCGAACAGCTTGTTCTTTGGAAGACAATACATTATCAATATGGAGAGCTATAGCCTCACGCAGTTCATCGAAGATCATATAGCCCACCTTGCCTCCTCCTGGCGAATAATCTACAACGAATACAATAGAGAAGGAATGCAACAAGCTTCCTTCAAATATACCGATTTCTTCCACACAGGGCTTGGCATCCACATTCACCAGCTTTCGAAGCAAAAGCAATTCATATTTCGTCAACCAGGTAAGCCACCCTTCCGGGAAAAGCAGAAAAGACTCTGCAAGAGCCATCGCATACTCTTTTTTTCTCAACCTCGAAGGAATTGAAATCTTCAGTAGACTTGCTATATTCTTTAAGTTCTCCTTCGTATTCAGCTCTAAGGCATCCGCAAATTTCATTGAGGAGCCAGATTTATCTGACTTAACATTAAGCATATTTGTTGTTGTTTGATATACAAACAAAAATAAGACTTTTGTTTCAAAAAAACTATATCAAGAGAAGGATAAATATCCTACAGAGGAATTAAAAATTTAAGATAGCTAAGCTAAGCAATTATGATAGGAAATCTTCTTAGTCACACAGCTGCGTGACCTTAGTCACACATATGTGTGACCATAGTACTGCAACTGTGTGATTATGGTCACACAACTGTGTGACTACGTATTATTCCTATAAAAAAGGATTAGATCATACTAAGTATAGGGATAGATAGTACGAAGAAAAGGAATAAGAGATACATGAAAGACTTGCCCACCAAGAATAGCATGCACAGAAGAGACTAGTAATCAACAACAAAACAAGAAGAAATGTGAAAAATTAATCTTTTTGTTTCGCTATTCAATAACATATTATTTCATATCTTTACAACATGTATCGTTTTATAGCTAATTAATTGATCGCGATAATAGAGAAAAATGATGGATAAAGCTAAAGATCATAAAAGAGACTCACTCTAACGACAAAAGATGGCAGAGAATTTGAGATAACAAAAATGCTGACGTAAAGTCCAAAAACGTAGTTGAGAATAAACAATTGCACATCATATTGAATGAGATATCTAAATTAGTAAGAAAAGGATAATTACAAACAGGGGACAAAAGTGTGTAATACTAAAATCATATAAATAAAGTAACATGCAAAATAAGAAAACCGATATAGAAGATATTATGGAGCAAATAGTTTCATTTACCCAAGAAAGAGAGTGGGACCAATTCCATAATGGGAAAGACTTAGCTTTAGCCCTCTCTATAGAAGCATCAGAGCTAAACGAAGCGTTTCTTTGGAAAAAATCTGAAGAAGTAAATATTGAAAAAGTAAAAGAAGAATTAGCAGATATCATGAACTACGGATTCCTTATAGCCCATAAATATAATTTAGATATTAAAGATATCATTCTAGACAAACTTAGGAAAAATGCAGAGAAGTATCCAACAGAAAAAGCAAAAGGAATTGCTAAGAAATACAACGAACTATGATTATTTATCACGCCTCAAAAAAGGAATTTATAGAAGATGTATTTAACGGAAGGATTGCTGATGAAATAGATAATGCTTTTTTTATTCATTTGGGAAGACATACTTCTACTAATGAAGTATTATCATGGAAAAACTCTATGATGCATATGTATAAAGTGATTAACATCAACGAAATCCCAGATGACTCAGGTATTGCCATTGAATATCAAATACCATTAACATCAAAGCGAGTGGATTTTATGATCTCTGGCCTAGATGCAGACCGAAAAGGTAACATTATTATCATCGAACTTAAACAATGGGAACAAGCCAAACTCTCTAGCAAATCGGGAATTATCAAAACCCGTTTTCAACATGGCGAACAAGAAACAGCCCATCCCTCATATCAAGCATGGTCGTATGCTTATATGCTAGAGAATTATAATGAAACTGTCAGACAACAAAATATCAGATTGATGCCATGTGCCTTTCTACACAATTATCAAGCAGATAATATTATAACAAACTTCTGCTATCAAGTATTTATTGATAAAGCACCTCTATTTCTCAAATCCGATGCAAAAAAACTACAAGATTTCATCAAGCAACACATTAAATATGGTGCAAAAGATGATATCGTCTGGGTAATCGATAAAGGTAGGCTAAGACCATCAAAGCAATTAGCAGATGCTCTTTGTTCAATGCTAAAAGGTAATCAGGAATTCGTACTACTTGATGACCAAAAGGTTATATATGAAACCGCATTAGAAATGGCCTATTCTGCAGTTAATGGCAAAAAGCAAGTCTTAATAGTTGAAGGTGGGCCAGGAACCGGTAAAAGTGTTGTCGCTATAAATCTGTTGGTCCAATTGACTAAAAAAGGATTGGTAGCGCAATACGTTTCTAAAAATGCAGCTCCAAGAGATGTATATACAGCCAAACTTACGGGTAGCTTCAAAAGAAGTTTTATTAACAATCTATTTGTTGGGAGTGGGAAATTCACGGACACACCCCAGAATACATTTGACACATTGATCGTGGATGAAGCACACCGTTTGAATCTCAAAAGTGGTCTTTACAGCAATTTAGGTGAAAATCAAATTATTGAAATTATTAATTCTGCCAAGTTTTCTATTTTCTTTGTCGACGACAGGCAGCGAATCCACATTAAAGATATTGGTACAAAACGTGCCATTGAAAAATATGCAGAGGAATATGATGCCAATGTACAAACAGCCAAACTTAGTTCACAGTTCCGTTGCAATGGTTCGGATGGATATTTAAGCTGGCTGGACAATGCTCTCCAAATCAAAGATACCGCTAATATACATCTTTCACAAGAGGATTATGACTTTAGGATATTCACAGATCCCAATGAATTATGTAGAACGATAGAATTAAAAAATCAAACGAACAATCGTTCAAGAGTCGTTGCAGGATATTGCTGGGATTGGAGCAGTCAACATGATCACCAAGCATACGACATAACCATCCCCTCTTTCGATTTCAAAAGAAAATGGAATTTGAAAGACGATGGTACTACATGGATTATTTCGCCCACTTCTGTCAAAGAAATAGGTTGCATACATACATGCCAAGGATTAGAGCTTGATTATGTAGGAGTAATAATAGGCAATGACATGCGCTTTGAGAAAGAGAAAGTTATCACCGATATTAATCAACGCTCTAAAAATGATCAATCAGTCAAAGGATTTAAATCACTCCTTAAGCATCAAAGAGAACAAGCTTTGCAAGAAGCTGGCGAAATCATAAAAAACACCTATCGAACACTAATGACACGAGGAATGAAAGGGTGTTATGTCTATTTTTGTGATCCAGCTTTAGCCAAACATTTCCAAAATCAGTTACAACCAAAAACAGAAAAGCCGAAGGAAGAAATTCGTATTGAAACAGAAGTCAATAATGATGTTAAATACGTAGATTTCTTACCTCTATACTCGATCCGAGCAGCCTGTGGCTATTTTGGTGAAGGAGAAATGGTAGAAGAGCTAGGTTGGATAAAAATTGATGGCTTAGGCCGATTAAATCGTAATATGTATATAGTGCAAGCCACAGGACATTCGATGGAACCTATCATTCAAGATGGTGATTACTGCGTATTCAGGACCAATCCTGCTGGAAGCCGACAAGGTAAAATTGTGCTTGCCCAGCATACAAATTCTTATGATGCAGACAATGCTGGAAGCTACTCCATAAAAGTATATACAAGCAAAAAAAAGTATAATGAATATGGAGAGTGGCAACACGAACAAATTGTATTGGAACCTAAAAACATAGAATACAGTCCAATCATTATCAATGATGCCGACGGAGATGATTTTCGAATTATCGGAGAATTTATCGATACCATTAAATTATAAAATTCAACGAATCAGCAACAATCCATATGATTCTTCGAAAAAAGACCGGTACTATAAATTAAATGGGAAGAGAAGAATTTTTAATTGTTGACATAGTAACTAATAGAGAACACAAGATCATTAAATTAATGACGAATATGATATTTGGAAAATAAATGAATAACAACAATGGAACAAAAAACTTGTAGCGAATGCTCTTTACGAGCAAAATATGATAAGAACCGCAAATCATTATTGGGACGGTTCTGGCGTTGGCATATCAACTTCTGTCCCGGATGGAAGGCTTATTTCACTTCGCTTTCTCCTGAAGAGCAAGCAGAACTGAGAAAGGAATATAACTTCAAGAAATACTAAGTTTCTTAATTTAGCACGAGTTTTTCTAGCAGTTATTACACAGAAAATCGGGTTTAATCCGAATATCTGCGTAAAAATTACTATGTTTGCACTTTACAGCAAAGCATACGCTTATGGATATAGCAAAGCAATTCGGTATAATTCCAGTGAACTACGGAACATTAACAGCCTCTTTGGCAGATTACAAATCTCCCAAAGACAGAATTGAATATCTGGAAGCAACGGGAATAATAATACGTATAAAGAAGGGTTTATACGTTTGCTCTCCCAAAGCAACAGGGATACCTCTTTCTTTAGAGTTAATAGCCAATCATCTCTACAATCCGTCGTACATCTCTTACGAAAGTGCCTTGTCTTTTTATGGTATCATCCCCGAAAGAGCTTATACCATTAAATCGGCTGTAATGAAACGTAGTAAGACCTACACAACTTCTTTAGGCCATTTTGAATATATACAAACCGACACATCTTACTTTTCTATTGGAGTTCGTAGTGAAGTTGTTCGCAATGCTTATGCCTACATGATCGCAACACCTGAAAAAGCTCTCTGCGATATGATTTTATCTGCAAAAGGGCTCCGCTTGCAATCAACAAGGACTATGCAAATCTATTTGGAAGAGGATTTGAGGTGCGATTTCTCACTTATAGAGAAAATGAACTTGCAGATAATCAAACAATGTGCAGAATTGAGCCACAAGAAGAATAAGGAACTAAACCTATTATATGATCTATTGAAATAATGAATCTATTCGACCAAATGATGTCTCGCTATGAGATTAACACCAATAATGATTACACCAACGCGCTGCACGAAGTGATGCAGCAAATAACTTTGGCAGGATTGTATCATAGTGGCTTCTTTGATAAAGCAGCTTTCTATGGTGGTACATGCCTTCGCATATTTCACGGTGTAGAGCGATTTTCGGAGGATATGGACTTTTCATTGCTTAAGTCCGATGAGACTTTTACACTTGAAGAGTATTTTGTTCCAATCATCAATGAGTTTAAAGCATTAGGAAGGGACGTTGCGATTAATCGAAAGATAAAAAAAGGTCTATCATCAAGCATTGAATCTGCTTTTCTAAAAGATGATACTGCAATTTATGACCTGCAATTTAAATCAGAGCATAATATTAAGATAAAAGTAGAAGTGGATATTAACCCACCGTTGGGATTCACGACTGAATCAAAACTGCTGCTACTCCCCTCCTCGTTTATGACACGCTGCTATACATTGCCCGATTTATATGCAGGCAAGATGCATGCTCTGTTATTCAGAAATTGGAAAAATAGAGTCAAAGGCCGTGATTGGTATGACTTTGAATGGTACGTACGCAATGGAGTCAAACTTGACTTTGTTCATCTGCAAGAACGCATTCGTGAATTCAATGGAACAGAAATGAATAAAGAACAATTCTTGGAAGCATTAAAAGAACGCTTGTCTTCAACTGATATAAAAAAGGTGAAACAAGATGTTCAGCCCTTTATTAAGCACCAAGAGGGCTTGGAAATATGGTCAAATGATTATTTTGTTCAGTTAGCAGATATGATTATCTTCTGAGGATTGGAATGGCTTCGAGCATTAGACTATTAGATAGAGATTATAAATATTAATACACAAGATTTTCTATGGAAAAAGGTGGAGTAATTTTTGATTTTAATGGAACATTATTCTGGGATTCAGAATATCAAGAATCTTCTTGGGATGAATATTTAGAAATACAAAACATTAAACTTACTAAGCTGCAGAAGAGAGAATACATCCATGGACGAAATGGGAAAGATACTTTCGAAATCTTATTTAATCGTAAGTTGAATGATTCGGAAGTAAATCAACTCATTGAAGAGAAAGAGGTCCTTTATAGAAAAGAATGTCTTAAACACGAAATGGAACTTGCCCCCGGAGCAAAATCTCTTTTAGAATATTTGAAAGCCGAAAAGATACCTATGGGAATAGCAACTGCTTCGGGAAAAACGAATATAGATTTTTTCATCGAGAAGTTTAACTTACTGTCTTATTTCAAACCAGAGCATATCATTTATGATGATGGTTCAATAAAGGGGAAACCTAATCCGGACTTATTTGAAAAAGCGATTCATCGATTAGGAGTGAAGAAGGAAAATTCAATTATTTTCGAGGATTCTTATTCAGGGATACAGGCGGCAATTAATTGCAAAGTGCCAACTGTTATTATTGTAAAATCCACTAACGAAAACTTCGAGTCGTTTCATCTACCAATAATAAAACACTTTGATGAGTTTGATAAAAATCTTCTAATTTAAAGAAATATCAAAATGGGAAATATTGAAACTGCACGGCTCTTACTGCGCTCCATTGAGGACTCGGATGCAGAAGACATTTATGAATATAGTCGTAATCCTAATGTTGGAATTACGGCCGGATGGAAACCTCACGAAAGCATTGAGGAAACCAGAACAATCATGGAGCAAATATTCATTGGACAAGAAAATATATTTGGGATTGTCCTCAAAGAGTGTAATAAACTGATCGGTACTATCGGGCTGATAACGGATCCACACCGTGAGAACCCTAAAGCCATGATGATAGGATATGCAATGGCAGAAGAACATTGGGGAAAGGGGTTTATGACAGAGGCCGCCAATGCCGTAGTTTCATACGGCCTCAACAAATTAGCTTTGGATTTGATTAGCTGTACTTGCTATCCCGGTAATTGGCGATCTCGTCGAGTAATTGAAAAATGTGGCTTTCATTATGAAGGTTCGCTTAGACAATGTGAAGTAAGATTTGACGGTAAAATGATGGATCTGGAATGTTTCTCCATAACGGCCGAAGAATGGAAGAATCAAAAGATGATATAATCATGCGATACGTAAGTACTCTTTTAGCAGTAAAAGATGTAAATCGTTCCAAGCGGTTCTATCAAGAACTGTTTGACCAAGAGGTAACAATGGACTTTGGTCGAAATGTTACGTTCAGTGGAGGATTCTGTATTCAGCAGGATTTTGATTGGTTGGCGGACTTCCCAAAGGATTCCATCAAGGAACGTTCTCACAATATGGAGTTATATTTTGAAGTGGATGATTTTGATGCTTTCATTGATAAACTTAGCTCGTTTGAAAACATCAACTATCTTCACCAGCCCAAAATGCATGAGTGGAAACAGCGCGTAGTTCGTATTTATGATCCGGACTATCACATTATAGAGATTGGCGAGTCGATGACTGTAATTGCTGCACGTTATCTGAAACAAGGTTATTCAGTAGAGGAAACGGCAAAGATTATTCAGCACCCAATTGAGTTTGTAAAATCGGTAGCAAAAGGGTCAATGTCCTAACGCTATGATTTTACAAGACGATATTTATCTTGTTAATAGCACAAAGAGAAAGCCAAAAATCAATGGTATAGTAGGGTAATTCAATTATTTACATTATCTTTGTAAAGCTAACATAATATCACTTAAGCTATGAATGACGATATAAATAACAATATATTATCACTATTAGATAAAACTCCGACTTCTATCCTGACAACGATTGCTACACGAGTTAAGCAAAGGCGGTTAGAGATGAATTGGACTCAAAAGTTTGTTGCCTCAAAAGCAGGAATGCCTCTTCCAACTTATCGCAGATTTGAATCTAAAGGTGAAGTGTCGCTTCGTGGATTGGTGATGATTGCCATTGCACTTGGTGCTGAAGATGATTTTTCGTCTCTCTTTGCTATGCAAAACTACCAAAGCATAGATGATTTAGTAAGCAAAAAAGCTGAAAGCCAACGCAAAAGAGGAGGCAAAAATGAATAAAGTTGATTTGTTAGAAGTGTATCTCAATGAAAGCCGCGTAGGACGA
The DNA here is from genome assembly GCF_963666545.1 of uncultured Bacteroides sp. Lineage (NCBI taxonomy): Bacteria > Pseudomonadati > Bacteroidota > Bacteroidia > Bacteroidales > Bacteroidaceae > Bacteroides > uncultured Bacteroides sp. Next base: position 1,787,242 of record NZ_OY762899.1, read on the forward strand.
ATCGCTCTTACACCAGAGGAGTTATGTGCGTTTGAATATGACGCAGAGTGGCTCAAAAACGGATACTCTATATCACCATTCTATCTGCCGTTGAAACCGGGGCTGATGATTGCAAAGCGAGACCCCTTTCGTGGTAACTTCGGCGTTTTTGACGATTCTCTGCCTGATGGTTGGGGGAATCTAATACTCGACCGCTTTCTGCAAGAAAAAGGGTTCAATCCTTATAAGCTAACACTCCTCGAACGTCTTTCGTTGATTGGTTCTACCGGACGTGGTGCATTGGAGTATCGTCCAGATCGTAGCTTTGCTACAACTGATGAGCTACTTGATTTTGATAAATTGGCCGCTGAATCTCAAAAGCTCTTGGCATCTTCTACTGCTACAGACTCATTAGACACCCTATACCTACATGGAGGATCATCGGGTGGTGCTCGCCCAAAAGTATTTGCGAAAATTGACGAACGCGAATGGCTTGTGAAATTTAAAGCATCCACCGACCCCGAAGAAGTGGGGCAAACAGAGTATAAATACTCACTTCTTGCCAAAGAATGTGGAATAAAGATGCCTGAAACAAAACTCTTTGAGGGTAAATATTTTGGAGTTGAGCGTTTCGATCGTACTGCAAATGGTAAGATTCACACTGTGAGTGCAGCAGGATTGCTACACGCTGATTATCGGATTCCGAGCCTGGATTACTCATTACTACTAAAACTCACCTAACAATTGACCAAAGACATGGAACAAGTTACCGATATGTTTCGCTTGATGGTATTCAATGCCGTAATATCCAACCGTGACGACCATGCCAAGAATTTCTCTTTTCAATATATTGGAGGAGGCTGGCGTTTATCACCTGCTTACGACTTACTGCCAAGCAGCGGATTTAACGGCTACCACACAACAACTTTTGGCGGCAAAGGTGAACCTACTCGTGCCAATATTCTTGCTCTCGCTTCTGAAGTAGGATTGCAAAAACAGCGTGCCGAAGATATCTTTAAAGAGATAGATCACAGAGCACATGTGCCTTCACCAGCATAGTCAGCACCTGTCTTGCCCTTGTATTCAGGATGTCTTTTGAGCCAGACAACGGCATAGGAACAAGTTGCCATGGGGGCATAGTCATTTTCAAGAGCGTAATCGTACGCCGATTTCACTAGAGCAGAAGCAATACCTCTACCTCCTATCTCTTCAGGAACAACAGTATGACGAACGTCCAATGCTCCGTCAACTATCACGTAAGACAGGTGGGCAGCCACGCCATCAACTGTTACTTCAAAAATCCCTTTTTGCTTATCATGTGTTATATCCATCATCTTTTCATCTTTAGTAAACAATCATAGAAAAATTAAACATAAACAGGAACTGTATTGTTTAAAATGATACTCATCTTAGCATATAACTTAAATCAATAAAACTTTTAAAAATGAAAACAGACGAAATATCTGAAAAAGATATCACCACCGAAACAGGAATGATGGATGAAAAAAGTAATCCATTATCAAAGGAACTTTTACAGAAGATAAATGCCTATTGGCGAGCTGCCAATTATCTTTCAGTCGGTCAGCTTTATCTGCGCGACAATCCATTATTGCGCGAACCTCTGAAATTATCGCATGTAAAGTCGATGTTACTTGGCCATTGGGGTACCACGCCCGGGCAGAATTTCATCTATACGCACTTAAACAGAGTCATCAAGAAGTATGACTTGGATATGATTTATATTTCCGGTCCCGGACATGGTGGTCCGGCAGTAGTGGGCAATACTTATCTCGAAGGAACTTATAGCGAAATATACCCAAACATCACACAGGATGAAGCCGGACTGAAAAAATTATTCACTCAGTTCTCTTTTCCCGGAGGCATACCTAGTCATGCTTCGCCAGAGTGTCCGGGTTCGATCCACGAAGGCGGAGAGTTGGGCTATTCACTCAGTCATGCTTTTGGAGCTGTGCTCGATAATCCCAAATTGATTGTCGCCTGCGTCGTCGGTGATGGGGAAGCAGAAACCGGTCCGCTGGCTACATCATGGCATTCCAACAAATTTCTGGATCCGATTAATGATGGTGCTGTATTACCCATCCTGCATCTTAACGGTTATAAAATAGCCAACCCAACCATACTGGCACGCATCGAGCCGGAAGAGTTAGATCAATTTCTGCGCGGATGTGGTTGGATACCTTACTATGTGGAAGGTGATGATCCCGAGACAATGCATCAATTGATGGCTTCTGTGATGGAAAAGACCATCGAAAATATCAGAAGTATACAAAACAATGCAAGAACCAATAATGATACCACCCGACCACGTTGGCCAATGATTGTGTTGCGATCACCTAAAGGATGGACAGGTCCCAAAGAAGTGGATGGGTTACAAATTGAGGGTACTTTCCGGGCTCATCAAATTCCATTATTAGCAGATGCCCAGCATCCTACCCATCTAAAGTTACTTGAAGAGTGGATGAAAAGTTATAAACCCGAAGAGCTCTTCGACAAAAACGGATGTCTTCTACCTGAATTGGCCGAATTGGCTCCTAAAGGAGAGCGAAGAATGGGTGCTAATCCGCATGCAAATGGCGGATTGTTACTGCACGACCTCCTGATGCCTGACTTTCGGAAGTTTGCCGTTACTGTGCCTTCACCGGGATCGGTCGAAGCTGCCGACACACACGAACTTGGAGTATTCCTGCGCGAAGTGATCAATCTTAATAAGGAGCAACGAAATTTCCGAATATTCGGTCCTGATGAAACACTATCAAACCGTTTGAATGCTGTTTTTGAAACCACCAACAGGCAATGGGACGCTCGTACCAAAGAGAACGATGAGTTTCTCGCCACTGATGGTCGTGTCATGGAAATGTTGAGCGAACATCAATGTGAAGGCTGGCTCGAAGGGTATCTGCTCACCGGAAGGCACGGACTATTCAACTGTTACGAAGCCTTTATCCATATTGTGGATTCAATGTTTAACCAACATGCCAAATGGTTGAAAGTAACTGCCGGATTGCCCTGGCGACGGAAAATCGCATCGCTCAACTACCTGCTCGCTTCTCACGTATGGCAGCAAGCCCATAACGGTTTTACCCACCAGGATCCCGGTTTTATTGATCATGTAGTCAACAAGAAAGCTTCGATTGTACGCGTGTATCTTCCACCCGATGCCAATTGCTTATTGTCCGTATGGGATCATTGCCTGAGGAGCAGACATTATGTCAACGTAGTGATTGCAGGTAAATATAAGGCACCTCAGTGGTTAACCATGGATGAAGCGATTGAGCATTGCACCAAAGGAATCGGTGTGTGGCAATGGGCCAGCAGTGATAAAGGTGAAGAACCCGATGTGGTGATGGCTTGTTGCGGTGATGTGCCTACCCTCGAAACACTTGCTGCCGTTTCTATTCTTCGTGAACATCTGCCCGATCTGAAAATCAGGGTGATTAATGTAGTCGATTTAATGAAGTTACAACCTGCAACCGAACATCCTCATGGATTGAGCGAGCAAGATTTTGATGCTTTGTTCACTAAAGATAAACCTATCGTCTTTGCTTTCCACGGCTACCCATGGTTGATTCATCGGTTGACTTACCGCCGCAACAACCACGACAACTTGCATGTAAGAGGATATAAGGAAGAAGGTACCATTACAACTTACTTCGACATGACCGTTTTGAATGATCTGGACAGGTTCCACCTGGTACAGGATGTGATTGATCGCCTTCCACAGTTGGGTACAGAAGGAGCCAAACTGAAAACGTTGGTACAGGACAAACTCATTGAGCACAAAAAATACATTGATAAATACGGTTTAGATATGCCCGAAATCCTTAATTGGAAATGGAGCAATCCAAAATAAAAAGACTAAGATTTATAAATGTAACATGAGCTTTGGGCTCCAATGCCCACGATGAATGAAAGTAATCCAACCTGTAACAAAAGGTTTTCAGGTTGGATTTTCTGTGAGATCAGTTATCTTGTAGAGATAATCCCTGCTACCATAGAGAGCACAATAAAGGAAAAATCGCGTAAGAACTTTTAGACCCAAAAGGATGTTTAATAAACAATGTCTCTGATATAGTGGCTATTGTTTAACTAAATAATTAAAGAAATGAGTTTTCAGCCCACCCCTTTAAAATATAAAAATGACGATAAACCCGGCGCATGGCCTATGCTGATGTATGGAATGCAATGGTTTCTGATAACGATCCCCATTGTATTGATACTTAGTGCAGTCGTAGGAAACTTTCAACTGGATACTATCGCCGAACGCACATTTTACACTCAAAAGCTTTTTGCTCTGACCGGCGTAGGCCTTATCTTGCAAGTACTCTTTGGACATAGAATGCCTGTGGTCATTGGTCCGGCTGCCGTCTTATTGATTGGCGTTATCTCCACTCAGGCCTCTCAGGCAACCGAAGTATACACGGCTATTATCTGTGGAGGAGCTTTCATGTGGCTCATCTCTTTCAGTGGATGGATGAAGTATCTTCAGAAAGTATTTACGGTCAGAATCATTATTGTGATTCTTGCTCTGATATCCTTTACACTTACTCCTACCATTCTGAATCTTTTGTTTGCAGATAAGGCGCATCCATTCTTCTCTTTCTCCTTCGCCTTGTGCATGACTTTACTTATGCTACTCGGAAATAAATTGTTGCGAGGTATTTGGAAGTCGAGTATTGTGTTGTGGGGATTGCTTATTGGCTCTCTTCTCTACATGCTCCTGATAGGAGATAGCTCTTCAACGCAGGTTGGAGACAGTACCACAAACATTGCAACAGGTTCTTTTCTGATACCTGATCTGATTTTCGATCCGGGCATAATGCTTTCGTTCTTGTTCTGCTACATTGCTCTTTTTATTAATGAGCTGGGCTCCGTACAGTCAGTTGGCACCGCTATCGGTGTAAGTGGTATGGAGAAAAGAACACGACTCGGCCTCCGCTTCACGGGTTTTATGAATATGCTTTCGGGGGCAACAGGAGTGATCGGTCCTGTTGACTTTTCACTTAGCCCGGGAGTGATCATGACCACCGGCTGCGCATCTCGCTACACGCTCATTCCGGCAGCAGCGGGACTCATTCTGTGTGCGTTCTTTCCGAGCGTGATCACTTTTTTGTCGGCTATACCCAAACCTGTAATGGGGGTGATTCTGCTATACCTCATGACCACACAGCTTTCATCCGCTTTTCAGTTGGTGGCACAAGACCAGGCATTACCGGATTTCAATAGCTGTATGATTGTTGCTTTCCCTATCATGATTGCATTGGTAGTGGCCTTTATGCCTTCGGAGGTAACAGCTTCCATCCCACACATTCTCCGCCCGCTCTTGGCAAACGGATTTGTGATGGGCGTTATAACTGTATTATTAATGGAGCATCTGATATTTAAGAAGAAAGAATAATCTATCTCAACCTATTCTTGTATTCCTCCGGTATTTCCGGCATTGCTCCTTTTTGCGTGCATACATAAGCTGAAACTTCAACGGCTAGTTTGTGTGCTTCGGCTACATTGACTCCTTTGAGCAATGCAGCGCAAAAAGCAGCCGAGAAAGAATCTCCTGCTCCAACGGTATCGGCGACTTTTACTTTTGGCGTTTCCTGAAAAGAGACCAAACCCGGAGTGAAGACATAGCTTCCGTTTGTTCCGCAAGTCAAAATCAACATCTTAAGATTATATTTCGCTATCAGAATCCAGCACTTGTCTTCCAAGTCCACACCAGGATATCCAAACAGACGACTGATAGCGACTAATTCTTCATCATTAATCTTTAGTACATTGCATTTCTTAAACGAGCTTTCCAATACTTGCTTCGTATAAAAATTCTGTCGCAAGTTGATATCGAAAATCTTAAGAGTATCCTTTTCGGTAGACATTGCATCCAAAAAGCGGTTAATCGTTTCGCGACTGACCTTACTACGTTGGGCTAATGAGCCAAAAGAAACCGCAAGCGTATTCTCGGCTAGTTTCTCCAACTCAGCAGAAAAAGGTATGTTATCCCAAGCTACATTCTCCTTTATTTCATAGCAAGGAACACCTGCTTTATCAAGTTGCACCTGTACCGTACCCGTTGGCTGATCAACCAAAGGAAGTAGACAATTTAGCTTTTTCTTAGAAAAAACATCCAGTATTTCGGCACCAAGCTCATCATCTCCTACGGCACTCACGGTGCATGTGTCAAAGCCGAACTGTGATACATGATAGGCAAAATTGGCTGGTGCCCCACCTAGTTTCTTACCTTCAGGAAGTACATCCCAAAGAACTTCTCCTAAACCTACAATCATATTATTCATTCCTATTTAATTAATTGTTTTTTTATTCTTGTTGTAAATGTAATGAGGTAAATAATACCCATTAACATGACAGCGACGGCACCTGCCTGAGATTTCATTGTATCAGAGGCAACTCCCATAACAAGAGGAAAGATTGTGCCGCCAAATAATCCCATAATCATCAGCCCGGACACTTCGTTTTTCTTTTGCGGCAGATGAAGCAGAGCCTGTGAAAAGATGATTGGAAAGATATTAGAATTACCAAATCCCATTAATGCTACACAGACATAAATCGCGGTTTTACTCTCTACGAAAAAAAGTCCACCCATAGCAACAAACATGATCAATGTACTCACACCGAAAAAAATCCGGGAAGACAGTTTTGCTAATATAAAAGTACCCGAGAAACAACCAATAGTACGAAACAGAAAATAGATACTGGTTGCATATCCGGCGTCAGCCAGCGTCATTCCTAAACGCTCGATCAATATTTTAGGAGCGGTTACATTGATACCCACGTCAATCCCAACATGACACATGATGCCAACAAAAGAGAAAAAAATCAGCTTATCGCCTAACAAAGCAAAACATTGTGCGAAAGTAGAAGTTTCTCCTCTCTCATCATCTTCTTTAATCTTAGTGATACCTAAAGCCACAACCGCCACTACAGCCACAACCATAAAGATGGGAAATAATATTTTCCAATCATTAAATTGCATAGCAGCCCAAGCGGCAATGATGGGAGCGGAAAAAGAAGCTATCGCTTTGACGAACTGGCCGAAAGTTAGCGAACTGGCCAATTTATCACCACTTACAATATTCGAAAGCAAGGGATTCAGCGAGACTTGCATCAGTGCATTGCCTATTCCTAAAAGAGAAAAAGAAAGAAGCATAATGTAAAAATTATAATCCAGCACAGGGAGTAGTAGCGCAATCACTGTTACCACTAAACTTAATAGCACCGTCTTTCTTCTACCGATTTTATTCATCAACATGCCCGTTGGCACCGAGCAGATGAGGAACCAGAAGAAAACCATAGAAGGAAACAAGTTGGCCGTAGTATCATCCAGTGCAAAATCGGCTTTCACATAGTTCGTTGCAATGCCAACGAGATCTACAAATCCCATGGCAAAGAAAGCCAGCATTACAGGAATTAATTTGATGTAAGAGTTTCTAACATTATTCATACTTATACCTATTGTTGTGAATTAATTTTTCAGTTCTAATTTATAAATCGTAAAAGAGGTGACGCTATATGAACCGCCCTTAGCATAAAAGTTGATGCTATTGTAAGGCTCCGACGGGAAAACCAGATTAGTCATCACAAATTCTCCATTGCCATCGAATATTTCTATACTACTTTTGTCTACAAAGATTCGCAATGAGTATTCTTTTCCTTTATTATGTATCGGCGCCCAAGTTGAAGTAGCAAAAGTTTTATGAAAGTCAGTCTTGCCACTATTTCGTCTATCCATCACGAATCGGTTATCATATATATTGAAACTCATGGTAACCTCTTCTCCTTTTGAGTTTTGAAGACTAAAACCCATCATATCTGAATCGACGTTCTTGAAGTTTAGCTCCAGCTCATAAGCTCCCCAATTATTTAAGTGTAATTGTTGCTTTACCTGTTGTGAAGCATTCACTTTAAACCCTTTTTTCTTGCTGGAGCTTTCCCTCAATTGGAGCATTTCTTCTACAGGTACGCTACATAAATAAGTCTCACCTTCATAAGTGTAAAGGGATAGTTCTCTAGGAATAGAGACAGCTCCTCGATACTGGCTTGTTGGCAGATTGTTCGCATAATCCCAGTTGTTCATCCACGCTAATGCTATGTTCCGCCCTTGTGGAGCATTACTCCAAGTCACGGTTGCATAATGATCTTTGCCCCAATCCATCCATTTTATTTTGCTTGGCGATTCATTGATAAACTTTTTGCCATCAAAAGAGCCTACAAAATACTGAGTGGCTGATCCGCCAAATATTCCTCCCGGATTCAAATTACAAATCAGTAGCCATTTAGTTATTTTCGTTCCCTTAACGGGTACTTCAACTAAATCAGGGCATTCCCACACTCCGGTATGAGCTCCTTGACCTTCTCCAAAATTACTTTCGTACGTCCAGTCTTTCAGATTAGTGGATGAATAAAATTGTATTTCTTGCCCAGCGGCCAACACCATAATCCATTTATTGGATGCTTGATGCCAGATTACCTTCGGATCACGAAAGTCTCTGATCGTAGAGGTTAATATTGGATTCCGGTCGTATTTTTTAAAAGTAAGTCCATCATCCAAACTATAAGCCATGCTCTGAGTTTGTCGCTCTCCCGCAGATGTATAAAAAGCGACGATAGCTCCTGCGCCAAAACCTGCAGTGTTATCCTTATCAACAACGCAGCTACCACTGAAGATAGCCCCAAGAGCATCTGGTGCAAGAGCTACAGGGAGGTTTTCCCAACTCACTAGATCTTTACTAACAGCATGTCCCCAATGCATATTCCCCCACATTGAACCATAAGGATTATATTGATAGAACAAGTGATATGTTCCATCTTTATAAACCATACCGTTTGGATCGTTCATCCACCCATACAATGGGCTGAAATGATAGAGCGGCCTGTATTGCTCACTATTTGAGGTATCGAATGTGTTGGATAATTGAAGCGTTTCCCAACAAATGGCAGAATCAGGTACCTGCTGAACATTAAACAATAAGCTCTTTGAGTCATAAAGAGACAGATCAAGCGGCATATAATAGTCCACCTTATCGGTTGCCAGATGAATATTGATTGTTTTAACAACATCATTATTCGATATTACATAGAATTTGGCCTCTCCCGATTTTTCCTCAATCGGTAACAGTAGATAGTGTCCGGACGCATTAAGATGTATGATGCTTTGTTTATCACCCAAATGCTTAATAACCAGTTTGCCATCATCAGCATATGCTCGTAGCACAGCAGAAGTAGCGATGAGAGTTAGCATAAGAAGTTTTAGATAAAGTTGTTTCATGTGCATTAATTAAAAAGTTTTTTAATATGAGCTTAATGTTATATCAGTAATACCAACAGAACCATCCGATGAAAAAATACCCCATGGATTATATTGCATATTATAGATGCGATTTGTGAACGCATATTGTCCATTAATATAGACAACGCATGCCGACTGTTCATTTACTACTGTAATCGTATAGCTAGCATCTGATGAAGGGGTAAATCCATTGTTATTAATATTTATCCTTGATTCTTGACCCGTTTCAGAATCAGTAATGACCTTATCAAATTTTAGCATTTTCCATCGCGCCTCAATATAAATATTATATTTTATATTTTGATCGCTGCAATCAACAAATGAGAGACCAAATACTGCTTCGTTATTATTCGGTGCTTGAACTTTCATTGTAATCTTATTATTTGCTCCCAACCGCGAAAAACGAACAGAAGATCCTGCACTAAGAGTATATCCATCTAAAATGCTACCGTTTACCTCACCTGTCTTGCTGCGTTCTGTCAGTGGCTGACTGGTTTTAAATTTCTGCCCTACTGCATCGGGGATGGCAAGTCCAAGAGTACCGTCACTATTTTGAACCAACTTATGCGCCACAAGATTACCTGCCCAATTACCTGTTCCCGCATTATCTTCTCCTGATCGTGTGAAACACCATCCATACAGATATCGCTCATTCGCTGTACCCGCCGTCTTACCCGCATAGAATGCCGTACCCTCCAACTTCCCTTCATTGGGAGGAAAATACGCATCACCCCTCTGTTGTAACTCTGCCAATGTAGGCGCATAAAAATATTGTACCTGACGTGTTATATCTTTATCAGAATATATCATGTACCAGTAATTTCCCATCTTAAAAACATCGGGACATTCATAGAACCGCCCCCATACATTATGAAAGAAAGGTTCATTTACAGTCCAGTTAGACAAATCAGTTGAGCTAAATTGAGCAATAATAGCTGTTCCACCTTTTTTTGTCGCAATCAACATTTTGTATAATCCAGCCTCATCATCGTAAAAGACCTCAGGATCACGAAAATCGTCGGACGTATATCCACTTGGAGCATCCAAACGAAACGAGCGATCTTTTTTCCATGTCTTTAGGTCAGTCGATTTTGCCAGTAAGATAGCCTCTTTTGGCTGTGAGCTAGTTGCATTATCCTTATGCCCTGTGTAAAAGGTGTAATAAGTACCATCTTTGAGAACCGTACTTCCTGTACCAAGAGCAGGATCTTGTTCATCAAGTGTTCCACAAGCGATTGCCTCTCCATAAGAGGTATAAGAAGAAGCATCGGAGGTACTAACACAGTGAATAGGATGATAAGTGGAAGCCCCATCGCGCCAATCTTGCAAGTATAAAATGTATTGCTTACCGCTCGCTTCATCATAGAAAGGCATCGGATCACCCACATATCCCACTGCAGGTTTATAGTATAAGTTGTAGATATTAGGCTCAGAAACACTTTTAAAGGTAGTTGTCTCACTCAGATTTTTATTGTCAGCTACTGAAGCATTATCATCATTGCAAGCAATCATTGATAATGACATTCCAAGTATATATGTAATGGAAAGAATCCTGTTTTTCATGATAATATTTTAAAATATAATTTATACTATTTCTTATTCACTAAGATACTCAATGGCGTTTTTAGTCATAGTCGTAAGATTTGATCGGTAGGTGCCTGTAGTGGTTACTCCGTTGCCATACCAATCGAATGCTCCTGAGCCTACACTAATGACTTTCCCTGAATTTCCTCTTTTGGGAAACTCGGCGATAACTATAGCTCCACTTTCATTATCTGCATCACCATCACTTCGCCCCAGAGCAATGCCACCTGTTGCATTTTGCCAGTCTTCTTTAGTTTTATATCCGCCCCAATCGGAACCAATATGCCATTGAGCCGTACTGTTAGTAACAGCATATCCTGTATCAAATAAGTATGCAACATAATCCTTGCCCGACGCAGTTTGCAGACCTGCAAACAAAGGATGGTCCGCATGCCCTTTGAAGGAGATCCCCCAAGGAGATCCTGCTATTTCAGAATTATCTTCACTTCCACCCCAACAATTATTAGGCGATGCTTTGTCTAGTGTAATCTCTAATGAAGCAAGATATCTTGTTGCATAACGAGTTAACAGCAAATTGCCTCCACTTTGATAATAATCCTTGAATTTTTGTATTGCTTGTGTAGCTCCACTTGGCACTCCTGTGGCATCAGAATATCCATCTACATGCCAATGCCACCATATCACCGAATATTTGCCTAATTGTGCACTACCGCTATTAATGTCGGCAAAGGAAATGTATTCTGCACCAGAGATATTCTGGAGCATCCATACTGCCGCGGCTTTCTCTTCTGGGCTCTCTATTTTATCAATCGATGAAGCAGTACCAACAAAAGCGGTATACTTTATATCCGTCGGAATAACATAAACGGTATATGTAGAGGTCGCAGTACGATGAGTAATAGTATACGTAACCGGATTACTAAAGTCCATTATTGCATCGTTTTCAGGGGTAGCTGCAGCACCATCTGTGATCGTATATGTTGCTGTAAGTTGAGTTACACCTGTACCCTTTGGGACATAAACTGTTATTATTTTCGCCTCATCGTCAATCGTTCCTATATATGAATTATTGATCTTGAAACTAAGCATCTTAGCTTTATCTATTTCTACTGTAACGGTGTATTTCCTATAGATATCTCCATTACTGACAAGCAGAGCTACCGGCAAGGAAAAATTAATAGTACTTTTGTTTGCCAAATCAGCTTCTGCCCCATCTGATAAAATATATTCGAGAGTCATGGCAGCAACATCCGTTCCATCAGGAACCTGAACAGTGATTATTCCCTTCGCTTGATCTATGACACCTTCATGCCCGTTAAGAGTGAAGGAAGTAATATTTGCATCGCAATCTAAATTAAGCTCGGATGTGTTACTGTTATCACAGCTACCCATCAGTACAGCAAATGCAATGATTGAAAAGAAGTAAATATATTTATAAAATGATCTCATAGCTCTTAAATATTAAAATTAATTCCACCCGTTGTTCTGCTTATACAGATTGTTACTTGCAGTAATTTGACTATAGGGAATTGGCAAGTATTCGTTTTTGCCTTTCGTGAAAGAAGCATCTCTGTAATATGTTCTACGGCTTTCTTCAGAACGATAATATGAATTGATAACCTGATCGGCTATCCCCCAACGTACCAGGTCAAAGAAGCGAGAACTTTCCATACCGAACTCTAAACGTCGTTCCCAGCGTAATGCTTGTCGGGCAAAGTCTTCAGTCCAAGTACAGTTTTCACCATTCTTGTAGGTAGATATTTCTAGATTAGGGGCATAGTCAAAGATCAGACTAGTACTTGCGGCAGCTCTACTTCTCACTTTATTAATAAGTGGCAATGCTTCTCCTGAACGATTCAATTCTATTAATGCTTCCGCTCTCATTAGTAACACATCTGCATAACGGATCACGATATGATTCAATGAATTAGCCCAAAAGGTTCCTCCTATTTTTGCTTGACAAGTACAATCAGGATCGACATTTTCTTTTAATGATGCATATACTCCGTAATAATCCGGGTTACGATTCCAATCTTTTGTATAGACGTAGTTGGTATTATATTTATAAGGGAAACCAGGCATTGCAACAGTGTGAAATAAACGAGGATCAGAACTATCTTCTGTACTATCATAATTATCAATATTATAACTATCAAAAACAGGTAAACCATTTTCAGTTTTAAACGCGTTTACAAGATTCTGACTAGGTTTATGGAAATCACAACATCCTAGATATTGGGGTACTGTTAACTGCATACCAAAATTCAAATTACCGTATTTCGTGCCGTCATTAATTGAATATTGTATCGCCCAAATAGACTCTTTTCCATTTTCATAATTTGGAAGAAAACTCATGCTATAATCCGATTCTAATCCATAGCCGGCTGTAGCCATTATTTCATCATTTGTATAGGTAAGAACAGACTCTAAATCTTTTTGATTTATTTCCGTTACATTATGCTGTTCATCTTGCCTATAAGCTTTATTCAGCATGGTCTTAGCCAGATAGGCAGCAGCGGCAGCTTTGGTTGGTCGTCCAACTTCTCCTTGCACTTCAGGTAGATTATCATATGCGTACTTAAAATCGTCAGCTATTTTTTGCCATTCTTCATCATTAGTATAAGTAACATTGGATAAAGAAGTATAATCTTCGGTGGAGATAGTCTCATCAACAATAACAATCTTGTTAAACAACTCTTTCAGCATAAAAAAGGCATGTGCGCGTAAAAAACGCATTTCTCCAATACGTGCTTCTTTCAGCGGATATTCTTTTTCATCTAAACTATTAAGTGACTGCAACGCCGTATTAGCGCGGGTCACACATTTATACAATCTAACCCAGATATCATTGATATTCCAGTCAGTAGAGTGTGTCCCTTGAGCTATTTCAAGGAAATGAAAGACATCACCATCGGCTGCTCCAGATCCTCCTTTATAACAATCGTCAGATCTTACGTCATAATTCCACAACGTAAAAGATGAGTTCATATCATCACCTGAAACCCATATAGCATAAGCAGCAGTGACTAGATTATCAACATACTCAGGTGAAGAGATTTCTTCATCAGTCAAGATTCCCTGAGGTGTTTTATCGAGAAAATCAGAGCAACTGTTTGTTAACAGTAAAAATACTAATGCAAGAACAAATAAATATTTTTTTTCCATAATAATGCATATTAAGATTATCAAAAGCCAATGTTAAATCCAAGTGTCACATTTAGTGGTATTGGGTAACCATAAAGTGGATTTTCAGGATCCTCACCGGTAAAGCTCTTCGATTTAATTGTCAAGAGGTTTTGTCCACTAATATAGAAACGTACACTTTGCATCTTCAGCTTATTGGCTATTTCATGAGGTAGTCGATAACCTATTTGTGCGTTTCTAAGCTTCAGAAAAGAACCATTCTCTACATAATAAGATGAAAGACGTTTTTCATTATTAGTATCGGTAGTGGTGAGAGCAGGTATATTAGAATTGTAGTTGGCAGGTGTCCATGCCTTCAAAACTCTTTTCCCTTTATTTAAATAGTTCACATTGGAGGCCGACCAAAAATCCGTTTGTTTCTTCACATCGTACATTATTGCATCAACTCCTTGTACTCCTTGCCAAAATAGAGACAAATCGAAGTTTTTATATTCAAAATACATGTTGATGCCATAACTAAAGTCAGGGGTAGGATTATATATCCAAGTTTGGTCACTCTCATTAATAGTGCCATTCCCATCTAAATCTTTGTAACGGATGCGCCCGATATCAGCCCCTTCCTGAGTGGCATGATTAAGAAGCTCTTCTTGTGATTTGAATATTCCGTCAGCTACATATCCAACCTGAGAATAGATCGAATGTCCTACTATACTTTTCACGCCATTGCCGCCAAAAGTTCCTGCAGCCGCAACAGTTTCAGGCACATAGAGGACCTTATTCCTGTAAGTAGAAAAGTTCATATTTATATCATAATTAAATCCGGCTTTTGTCTTATTGCGATATCCTAAATTTAATTCTACACCTCTATTTTGCATCGAACCTGCGTTTACATACTGACTGCCTCCTTCGCCTAAAGCGGCAATACCAGTCAGTACGGTCAATATATCTGTTGTCTTTTTATAGTAGTATTCAGCTGAGCCGTATAGTGATTGACTGAATAATGAGAAGTCCAAGCCAATGTTCGTTTGAGCTGTTGTTTCCCATTTAATATTGTCATTACCCAACTGATTACGTTTGAAGCCTGACGCAAGCGTTCCACCACCATTTGTACCAGCAATATCGTAAGACGTTCCGTAAGTTCCGCCGGCGTAAGTGTCATTTGTCCCGTAATTTGAGACATAAATAGTATATCTAGCAAGATTAGCAATATTCTGATTTCCTGTTTTTCCCCAAGACGCTCTTAGTTTCAAGTCATCTATAATCTTTTTTGAACCTTTCATAAACGATTCTTCACTCATACGCCATCCTAATGATGCGGCCGGAAAAGTAGCATAGCGATTATTCTTACCAAATCTGGAAGAGCCATCATTTCGCAAAGTTATAGATGCTAAGTATTTATCAGCATATGAATAATTAATTTTACCAAAATAAGAGATCAAAGAAAATCCCTCTCCACTACCATAAGCCTGCGATCGTCCTGTTCCCGCATCAGGCCACATATAGTCTGTGGTTAATATCGCAAAGCCTTCTTTATAAGCTGAGAAATTAGTGTCATCTTCACGGTTGAGCTCTACCCCTAACATAGCATCAGCACGATGCTTACCACTCTCTATTTCATAAGTAGCCAATGCATTCCACATCCATTTAGTCCAGTGCTCTTGCTTCATTGTAACAGCACTCAAATTATCACCTTTATATCCATTATCATAAGGGAGCGTAAAGTTACGTTGTTGTTTGTTAGCATAATCCAAACCGAAATTTGAGCGTATCTTAAAACCTTTAAATAAATTCAGATTAACGAAAGCGTTACCAAACAAACGCCAATAGATATATTTGTTATTACGATTATCAGACACAACTCGAGCAGGATTATTTCGATCAGGCAGATTTCCGACAGGGCCTCCCCATCCCCCACTTGTAGTATGTACCGGAATAATAGAAGGCATATCAAGTGCATCGCTAATAATATTACTTGGAGCACTGACTTCTGATGTACGGTTAAGCGTGAAGTTTTCTCCTATTGTTAACATATCTCCAATCAGTTTGTAGTCCGTATTCATGCGGGCTGAGAAACGCTCAAAATCAGTATATTTTATGATACCATCATTATGATAATATCCGGCAGAGAAAAACGAATTACCTTTCTCACTTCCATTGCTTACCGATAAATTATATTGCTGAATGATACCGGTACGAGTAATCTCGTTGAACCAATCGGTATCTGATGCCGGCATTGTGCTGTCATTATTGAGGTATTTAGGTAGTTTCATCCCATTAAGAACAGGCTGATTATTACTGTCATAACCCCAGTTGTATAGATAACCGATACCATTTGAATTAGGATTTATGCCATCGTTCACGTATGCCTGCCACATAGCACCCCCATACTCTTTTGAGTTGAGTACATCTAACTTTGATTGGTAATTGGAAATGGTTAAAGAAGCATCAAAATTTACTTTTACTTGTCCCTTTTTACCCTTTTTGGTCGTAACAATAATAACTCCGTTGGCAGCTCTTGAGCCATATATGGAAGCTGATGCAGCATCTTTCAAGATTTGAATAGATTCAACATCATTGCCATTTAATTCATGCATACCACTTTTAGTCGGGACCCCGTCAATAATATACAAAGGATCATTATCATTCAGCGTCCCTATTCCCCTAATACGTACAGTCGATGAACCACTCGGGCTACCGTCGGCAGAAATATTCATGCCGGGCACCCTACCTTGTAATGCTTTAATAGGATTATTTTCTCCCTGCTTCTGTATTTCATTAATATTTATCACAGATACAGCTCCTGTTAAATCTGCTTTCCGCTGTGTAGTATAACCAGTGACAACTATTTCAGATAACATTTCGGTATCTTCCTCCAAAACAATCTTCATTGCAGGTTTGGCATGTAGCGTTATTGTTTTATACCCCACATAAGAAATAATCATTTCTACATTATCTTTAATAGACAACGTAAAGCGACCTTGTAAATCGGTAATTGTTCCATTGGTCGTACCTTTTTCTAAAATGCTGGCGCCTATAATAGGTTCGCCATCGTTTTTTGAAGTTACAACACCATTTACTTTGACTTGTTGTGCCATAGCAACCGGCACAATAAACAGTAGGAATACCCATATCCACCATTTGGGCAAGAAGAAAAAAAGATGTGTTCTACTCATAGGTTTTGAATTTAGCGTTAACAAATGAATTTTAATTTGCCCAAAAGTAAGTACTGTGGCACAAAGGGGAGATAACAAAAAAGACAAGAAGTATCACAAATGTCTTATCTATAACAAATAAATTATAGATAAGACATTTATTATTAAAATGAGCGGTTAATCTTCTTCCTGATATTCGGAAGGGGTTTTATTATAAACTGTTTTAAAGCATTTAGAGAAGTATGCAGGTGAAGAGAATCCTGTTTTATAGGCAATCTCATTCACATTAAGACTCTTCTGTTTTAGCAACAAAGCAGCCTTATTCAGTTTGTAGTTTCGGAGGAATTCCACAGGTGTTGTTCCGGTCAAATCTTTTATCTTTCTATGTAAATGCCCTCTGGACAACCCCAAGCTTTCGCTCAGTTTTTCAATATTATAGTCCGAATCCGAATATACATTTTCAATCTGCTCCATAAATTTCTTCAAAAAAGCATCATCCAAACTATCAATCTTTTCGGGGTCAATTTGCATCACATTGCCTTTTTGAAGTTTTTCAAGCAGTTGTTCCCGGAGGCGTTTTCGTTCTTCCAGTAATCTAATAATTTTTATCTTCAAATAATTAATATGAAAAGGCTTCCGAATATAGCCGTCTGCTCCACCAATTACACCATATATTTGTTGCCGGACATCAGAAAGTGCAGTTAGTAGTACTACAGGTATGTGGCTAATTAGAACATCACTCTTTATTTCCCGGCACAGTTCAAAGCCATTCATCCGAGGCATCATAACATCGCTAAGCACCAATGAGACTTCTTCGGATTTCAATATATCCAATGCTTGTTCACCATCGGAGGCAGTTAGAATTTTAAAGTTCTCCTGAAGTTCTCTCTGCAAATAAATGCGCACGTCTTCATCATCATCTACTATCAAGATGATATAAGAATAGGCCTGAGAAAGTAAGTTCTTCTCTGTTTGGTCATCCAATACAGTAGTAACGTATGACTTTAGCGATAAATCAACTTCACGTACGTTATCTCCTTGAAGAATTTGTTTATCTCTATTTAAAGTAATAGTAAATACCGTTTTTTTACCAGGAGTGCTTTCTACAGCTATTTCTCCTTTATGCATGGATACGTACTCTTTAACCAGATGCAGTCCAATGCCAGTCCCAGCAGAGCTATTTTCTGTATAAAAACGATTAAAGATATTACCGATCTTATCAGGTTGTATACCACAACCATTATCTTCCACCTCTATAATAACTTTATCGCCTTCATCCTTAATAACAAGAGAAATGACTCCTCCTTCCGAAACAAACTTAAATGCATTGGACAACAGATTCACTAATACTTTCTCCATCAAATCTTGATCTATCCACAAAAAACATTCTTTCATCTCAGAGGAAAAAGTATATGTTATGTGCCGTAGCGTAGCAATGTTTTCAAAGTACGATTTTACTTCTCCCACAAAACCAACAAGCTCCGTTTGCTCGATCTTAAGCTCTTGTTTATTACTTTCTACCTTTCGAAAGTCCAAAATCTGATTAATGACTCTCAGTAGGCGATCAGCATTCTTATGCATCAACTCCAAGTCGGGCAGATAAGGGGAATTGTGCAAAAGTCTGATAAGGCGATCCAAGGGCCCCAATATTAAAGTAAGCGGAGTACGTACTTCGTGTGACACATTTGTGAAGAATTGGAGCTTTTGTGCTGTAACCTGTTCTATCTCAGCATTTAGTGAAATAAGCTTTTTATTTTGCTCTTCTTCCTTTTTATTCTTCTCTATCAGTTTCTTGTTTACTCGTTGCATTTTCCTATTAATGAAAAATGCGTAGACAGAAAGTAGAACAAAAGCCAGCATTAAAGCGGAGATGATGGTTAGCGAGCTTCGAAGAAACACGAATCTATCAAATAACTGATCAATTTTTGAACGTTGTCCTTCAATTCTTTTTTGATAGTTTTGTAATTGTTTGGTTGCTAACAAGATATTTCTTGCACTTTTCATGTCGATTAGCGATGTTTGCAATGCAGTCTTTTTAGGAACAGGTTTACCGTTTATTATATCCATCGATGTTTTGATTAATTCTTCAGCACCTGTCGGATAGAGAAAAGACACATCAATACGCCCATCTGCAACGGCCTCCAGCCCTGCACCCGCAGTTGCATCCACACCAATGATTTGAGTATTTTCTTTTGAACGATTATGATTAATAGAGTCCGTTACTTCTCGGGCTGCAATAGCCATCATATCATTATGGCAATAAATAAAAGTACATCGATCTATTCCTGTCTGTTTGGGAAGAAGATTTCTTGTTTTTTTGTAAAGCCAATCACCCTCAAATGATTCATAGCGAACATCCGTACGCGCTTTCATGGCATCAATAAAACCTTGATGTCTTTCACGTGCCGGTGAAGATCTTTTTAATCCCCAAACTTCCAGAATAGTAGATCCTTGTAGCACGTGAATAGCAGCATATTCTCCGGCAGCAAAACCTATTGCATAGTTATCAGCCCCAACAAATGAGGTATAAAACTCCGAATTAATTTTTCTATCAGTTATAATAGTCGGTATCCCGGCTTTATAAGCCTCCTCAGCAATAGGAGTTATAGCTTCCGACTCAAAAGGAGATATAATAAGTACATCCACCTTCATTCCCATTAACTCACGTATCTGATCTATTTGTCTTTCATTGCTGTTATTTGCATCCTTAACTATGATTTTAATGTTATCATAGTTAGACGCTTCGATCATTAGCTCTTTAATCATTGATTGGCGCCAAGCATCGTTCAACACGCATTGAGAGACTCCTATGGTATATTGCTTTTCTTTGGATGAAGATGTACATGCCTGTAAGCAAATGGTAATTATTAGGCAAAAGAAGATTATCGAGTTTTTCATACCACAGTTTTTAAGCTTTCGTATTAGGTGGTAAAGATAAGAATATAATCATCCGAAGACTTTCTACATAAGATAAAAAATAGAAGAAATCTGATAAGAACGACAGCTACTTTCAGTGGAAATAGACAAAATAGCAAGAATTGCAAAATTTAATTTAGAGAATGAACAAGCTAAGTACAATACAAGTTATACTTTTGCACCTGAACGATAAAGACTTATTCAAGATGCACGCAGAAAAGAATTCTTTAGAAAACGTACCTGCTATCATGGCGGGATTAATGTTAAGCTTACTACTTGCAGCACTCGACAATTCGATCGTTGCAACAGCCATGCCAAAAATCATAGAGGATTTGCAGGGTATGGAATATTATTCGCTTCCATTCACCTCTTACTTACTCTTTTCTACAGTGGCAATTCCTATAGCCGGCAAACTTTCGGATGTTTTTGGACGAAAAGTTGTCATCTTATGGGGGATGACTGGTTTCTTGGTTACATCCATATTGTGTGCTTTATCAATCAACATGCCAATGCTGATTACTATTAGAGGGCTACAGGGTGCTTGTGGAGGAGTGCTGGCCTCGAGCACATTTATCATTACTGCGGAACTTTTCCCTCCTAAGCAACGAGCGAAATATATTGGCATCCTTGCGTCAATGCATGGGCTGGCCAGCTTACTAGGCCCTGTATTGGGTGGAGTGATAACAGAATATATGTCATGGCATTGGATTTTCTTCATCAATATACCGATTGGCATTGCCGCAATTTATTTATTAAATCGCCATCTGTCATTACTTAAACATGCTGATGCCAATAATAGTGGGTTGGATGTGAAAGGTATATTAGTGTTCTTAGCTGCCATCTTCCCATTCTTGATCTGCCTCACCGAAGGAGGAAGACTCTTGCCTTGGACATCTCCCCTACTCTTCATCCTTGCCGCTCTTTCTATTTGTTTAATGATTTGGTTCGTCAAATTGGAGCAAAAGTCACACTCGCCCATGTTGCCTTCAGGGCTACTAAAGAACAAAGTCTTCCAAAAGGCAGCATTTGCAGCAGCAATGGGCTATGTCGCCCTATTCGGACTTATATTATACATACCTTATATTCTACAAATTGTATTGAAGAAAAGTGTGTCTTTCTCGGGAATAATGATGCTACCCATGTCACTATCAATGGTAGTTGGTGGGATGATTGGCGGGGTAATCGTCTCACGCTCTCAACGATATCGCCAATCAAGCATCATCAATTTCTCTATTGCCATTGCCGGTTTTGCGGTGCTCTTGTTCTTCGGCACAGATATTTCAATGCCACTCATGGTAGTAGCGCTGTTATTAGCCGGATTGGGTATTGGGATGAACTTCCCGGTTGTAAACATTGTGCCGCAGGCCATCATCTCAGTCGCTCAGATGGGAATACTGGTTTCCACGATCGAATTCTTTCAGGTAATGGGTGGAGTTCTTTCCACATCCGTTTTTGGGAAGATGCTTAGCGTATCGCTTCCTGCCATACTCTGGACTTGTATTGCAGCTCTGGCAACGGGCATTATCACAATGAGTTTACTAGACGAGAAAGCGGTGCACGAAGGGTTTGCCAAACAACGCAACAAAGAGTCATAATACTCTCCCTGACAAGTAGCGTGAAGGCCTCATTGTTTCAGAGCAAATACAAGATCATCTTAAAGAAATTCTCAAACTGCAATAAGGCCCATAATAAGTGCCGTTTGCACAGCTTCAGTGGCATTCGTTACGTGCATTTTCTTTATAATATTTTGCCGATGACGATGAACGGTATAAAGTGCTATATTGAGTTGGTCCGCTATCAGTTTACTTCCTTTGCCTTGTGCTACAAGAGTCAAAACTTCCAACTCACGACTACTAAGCAACGTACAATCATATTGTTTGTATCTTTCAACGGACAAGATCTCTCCTGTCTCATTATTAATAATCTTTCCGTCAATTCCATGCCGAGGATGTTGTTCCATAGAAGGAGCATACAAACAAAGAGCCAACCAGATACTACCATTGGGCAAACTTGTCAGATAAAAAGTCCGGTGAGTGATATATTGATATTTACCTATGGTATTACAAACTCGAATATAACTAAACAGATTATATTTATGACGCTCTTCTTGAGGAAGATTCTTCTGAAATTGAAAATAACGTAATTCTAAAATATGTCGCTCAGTTAGATCATCCGGATGAATTTTACTAAAAATACATTCTTCAAAAGCAGAGTCGAGTGAGATACAGTGAGAAGGCAAACCAAAGATATCGCCAAAACTTCCGGCATAGATATAGCTTCTATTGTATTGAAAATCAGACAGTACAGCTATGCTATTGTCTATATCCACATACGACTTTGCTAACTGATTGTATTTAGAAAGCAATATTTCTCTATGTTCGGCATCGAAAAAAGATTGTTCTAATAAAGTAGAAAACAATTCATCCTGCACAGATATAGTTGCCATATAATAGCTAATAATTGGTTAATTTTAGGCATTGCAACAACTTTATATTTACGTTATCTTTGCAACATTACAAAAATACTTATTTATATTGACTATCAAAAAAATAAATGAAAATGAAAAGAAAAAACTTTTTAATGTCCCTAATCCTGGGAACAACGCTTTTAAGCAGTTGCGGTAATAAGGATACTTCAAGCACCTCTTCTAAAGAAGCAGACAGTCTGACAACAGATTCCGCTCGTATTAATGGAATACCTTGTGATATAAAACTCTCAGGAATTCATTTTACTAAGGCTATAAATGGAGCCGATACCCTTGTAAGCATTGACGACAAAGAAAAAATAGAGTTTCGTGTAGGAGAGAAGAAAGATTATTTTTGTGATCCTAACAGTCAGTTGTCTAATAATACTGCTCCTATCTTATTGACAAAAGTCGATAACACCAAGCCCTTTACATTTACGGCAAAAGTAACACCACAGTTCACTGAGACAGGACGTTACAACGCGGGGGTACTTTATATTTATGTAAATGATAATTTCTGGCAGAAACTTTGTTTTGAGCAAGATGAACGAGGTAATCACCGTATTGTAACTGTACGAACAATTGGAACTTCTGATGACAACAACCACGATATCGTCAAGATTCCTTGGGCTTATATGAAAATTTCGTCAGACACACGTACTGTTGCAAGCTATTATTCTCTTGATAACAAAGAATGGTATATGGTACGCCTGTATAAGAACAATTATCCTGCAGAAATATGGTTAGGGGTTAGCGCACAGTGCCCTATGGAAAAAGGAAGTACAACCTATTTTGAAGAAATTAGTTTGAAACAAAAGAGTGTTTCGGACTTCCGTATGGGAAACTAAAAGCATTTCACGAACCCTTGTTCTTTGGCAAAGATTACTGACACCGAAGAACAAGAGTCGTGGCTTTACATTCATTTATTCATCAACGGATTCTGGAGGCATTTCAGCCAATTGGAAGTGTACCTCCCCTGTCTTCATATTATACACACCGCCAACAATAAGGATCTCCTTTTCATCTTCCATCTCTTTGAGGATAGGACTCATTTTTCGTATCTGCTCTATCGATAACCGTACGTTATACTCGCAAACAAGATTCTCAAAATCAGAATCTGAAGATGAATGTTTGCCTTTAAGTACCTTCGATGCAGCTTTTACCGCAGGTTGTATCTTCGATAATAAGGTGGTGATATTGCCAAACTTTACATTGTCAATGGCAGACTGGATAGCACCGCAATATTCGTGTCCTAATACAAGTATCAGTTTAGCACCCGAAATTTTGCAGGCATATTCAAGACTACCCAAAATATCATCATTGACAATGTTACCAGCCACTCTGGCTACAAACAAATCACCGATTCCTCGATGAAAAATATCTTCTACCGGAACCCTTGAGTCCAGACAGGAAAGTACTACCGCCAAAGGATACTGTCCTATCGCCGCAGCACGTATTCTTTGGGTGTTATTTCTAACTGTTAAGTTGTCTTCGGTAAAATCTTTATTCCCTTTTTTTAAGAGATCTAATATATCTGTAGGTGATAATTTCGCTCGTTGCTCTTCGGTCAATACCGCATTCGTGAGCATTTCGTTTAAAGGTTCTGATTGCATATTTCCAATCTTTTAGTGCATGAGTAAACAAACTTGCTCTGGTTGAGAAGTAAAACAATGAATTAAGTAGAATTGTTTAATAAGATAAAAGCGTATCTTTGCCCCAATAACCCTGTGAAATTAATTAAAACAAGATATGAGATCAAAAGACTTAAAACCTGCAGAACCGGCAAAAATATTAGTAATAGGTGAAGATTCTAACCTACAATGGTCGGATACGGCGACAGAGGTGGCCATGTTTGCCGACTATTATTTTCGCAGTTTTCCTGAAGATCACGGCGAACGTAGCCGCAACGTGGAAGCACGCAACTTATTCAATCACTTGACTTTTGCCACTCTCAACAGTGTTAAGCCTTCTGAGATGTATATCACGAACCTGTGCAATGATTACGTAACGCCTGCTCCCAAAGGAAAAAGAGTGCTTATTCCGGAAGAAAAAGCAATCAAAGGATTGTCACACATTGAATGGGTATTAGAACAGAATCCATCCATAGAGTGTGTGCTATCCATGTCATTGCAAACAAACTACTGGCTACAGAAACTTGGGTTTTATGGTGATGATGAAGCCTTTGTACATGGTGCCCAACCACGTCATAAAGGTTTGGAATCAGTAGAAGAACCTTACTACCAGCCTGTTGACGGAAAGGTATTCAGCTCTATTTGCGGCAACATCTACGATGCTAAGAATCATCCGGTAAAAGTGATTCCGATATTACCCGCAAAAAGCTACCCATTGAAAGGCAAAGACGAGGAATTATATACTGAAGCTTACCAAAAAATAAGAAGTCACTTCCGCAAATAAGATAGAATCCGATCTTTTTCGACATAGATGAAATGAATGACGTGGTAAGATAATCACGTCATTTTTATTGCATTTGCCTGATCCGGACTTCAATTTCACTATTGCATTTCAATTCATTCTTTAATCCTTCAATGGCGGTAGTGCCATAATGATACGGATAGAGAACTTTAGGCGAAAACATTTTTGCTGCATTGGCAGCTTGTTCTACAGTCATTGTATAAGGCTGGTTGACAGGCAAGAATGCAACATCAATATTTTTAAGGTTCTTCAACTCGGGAATATCTTCAGTATCGCCGGCAATATAAATGCGCAGCCCATCAAAAGTAAGCACATAGCCATTGTCACGATAACGGGGATGATACATCTTTCTTTCAGGTGTAGTGTTATAAGCCGGAACAGCCTCGAGCGTTACACTTCCTAAGATTGTTGCCTTGTCTCCGTTCTTCACCGCTTTTCCTTTGCCTATTTTCTTCTGGCTAGCTTCATTGGCTATCAACTCGGTCGTATTTTTAGTGATTGTCTGGATCGCTTTCAAGTCCAGATGATCGGGATGCTCATGCGTGATTAGAATGACATCGGCCTTAGGAAAAGTGGCATAATCAGCATACTGAGACACCGGATCTACCTGAATATGTTTCCCTCCATACGTAAGCATCAGGCTACCGTGCTTAATGAAGGTTATCACTACCTCTTTATTACTCTTCGTTCTAAACGTATCGGTATCGTAAGGCCCTGCCCAAGCAGAAGCGGCAACAAGCATACCACACACAAACATGACCAATTTCGTATTCATCTTCCGAATTCTTTTAATGATTAAAGGATAATAATAGAACATTGCAAATCTTCGCATTGTTCTTGCCACAAATATACATTATTCAAAAAGATATTCTTACTTTTGTCTACATTCAGATCTCAAAAAATAAAAAAACAGATGAAAACAGCCTATCCCCGACTACCCAAGATTCTTCCTGAGAATGAGAATTTATGTAGCACCATTGATCTTTTTGACGAAGAGATAGAAGAACTGTTCTTCAGAAACCAGACTGTAACAGGTATGGCGAAAGATCAGTTATCTTTTCAGACTTGTATCTTCAATCGCTGCATCTTCAGGGAGTGTGAATTCAAGAAAGCTCGATTCTGCGATGTAGAGTTTAAAAATTGCGACTTATCTAACATCAAGTTACAAGACTGTAGTTTCAATAGGGTGACATTCATTGATTGCAAATTGATGGGTACAAACTTAACGGGCAGCACATTCAATCAAGTATCATTTAGCCAATGCAGTGCACCTTATGTCTTATTATCAAGTAGCAAGATACGTGGTGCAAACTTTATCAATAATGATTTTCGTGGATGTGCATTCGATCAATGCATGCTAGAGCATGTGGCATTGGATAATTGTAACTTTACCGAAGCAGACTTTTCCTTAACGCCATTAAAATACATCGACCTATCTTCTTGCGACATCACAGCAATACGCCTCAATGGAAGTGAACTTCGAGGAGCTGCGGTAAACTCCATGCAAGCCGTCGAGCTGGCCAGATTGCTGGGGTTGATCATTAAAGAATAAAGCGAACCTGTATGAAACGGATTATTATAGTAGGTGCAACCTCCGGCATTGGATACGAAGTAGCTAAGATGTATGTTGAAAAAGGCTGGCGAGTAGGTGCAGCAGGCAGACGAGAGGCTGCATTGCAGGAATTCCGCTCTCTGGCTCCCGATCAAATAGAAGTTGAGCCACTCGATGTTACAGCGACTGATGCAGCAGAGAAATTGCAACAACTCATTGAGAAATTAGGAGGGATGGATCTCTTTCTACTGAGTTCAGGAGTTGGTAACCAGAACGTCAGTCTCCATCCTGAAATTGAAATCAACACTGCAAAAACGAATGTAGAAGGCTTTATACGTATGGTGACTTGTGCTTTTGATTACTTTAAAGCGCAAGGAAGCGGACATCTGGCGGTAATCAGTTCCATTGCCGGAACCAAAGGACTTGGTTCGGCACCTGCTTATTCGGCTACTAAACGTTTCCAGAACACCTACATAGACGCATTGGCACAATTGAATCATCTGGAAAAACTCAATATACGCTTCACCGACATCCGTCCCGGATTTGTGGCAACCGCCCTGCTAAAAGACAGGAAATATCCACTCTTGATGCAAACGGATCACGTGGCAAGATGTATTGTGAAAGCTCTGGATAAAAAGAAACGAGTTGCTGTAATCGATTTTCGATATGCCATTCTGGTCTTCTTCTGGAGACTCATACCCCGATGGCTATGGGAAATACTTCCGGTGAGAAATGACAAATAAAGAAGTCTTCTATTTTGCCTTCGGTTCAAAATCCAAGGAAATAGAATTCACGCAATGCCTCGTATCTTTAGGAGTAAAACCTTCACCAACAAACACATGCCCCAGATGAGCTCCACAACGGGCACATTGAATCTCTGTTCGCCTTCCGTCGGCATCAGAAACACGTTTTATTGCTTTAGGTATTTCATCATCAAAGCTGGGCCATCCGCAACCGGAATCAAATTTATCTTCCGAACGATAAAGTTCCGCACCACACTGTTTGCAGCAGTACACGCCTGCTTCTTTATGTTTATAATAAATGCCTGTATATGGGCGTTCCGTTCCTTTATTGATAATCACCCGTTTCTCTTCAGGAGTAAGTTCCTTCATGACAATAACTTTTTGATTGGATTTGATTGTGTCAATAGTTTTATTTGCCGACTGAGGTTGTGCCTTCAGGCAGCAAACAAAGAGGATCAGCAACAATAAAACCGACGCTTTCATAATGGAGTAGGTTTTCTATTTAAACATTTTTTGGAGTAAAAAGTTCAATATAAATAGCATCATAAAGTGGATGCATATTGTATATGCACCCTTACAAGTATTGAAACATTTCTTAAAGAAGTAATGTTACTTTTGCTTCACCCAAATAAGTTTGGAAATATCGTATCCACGGCGTTCTGCCCGCTCTAGCAAGTGCTGCTTTATTTCATCAGCAAGAAAAGGTGTACGACTCAGAATCCATAAATAGTTATCAGAACTGCTACCGATCAGTACATAACCATAATGCTCCTTGTCGAGTTCCAACACATAATAATCACCATAGAACCACAAGAAAAAAGCAACCTTCAACCTACCGGGTTGATTGACATCAGGCAATTTCGCCTTGCCAACAGAGACTTTCCGCTTCCCGTCAAAATCATTCATATAACCACTGTTTTCTACACGGACTTTACCATCAGGCAATAACATATAGTCGGCAGTAACACCAACCATATTCCGTTCAAAGCGATGATCAAAACGAGCGATCTCATACCACTTTCCCATGTATCTATTCAAGTCCAGCTCTGCAACCGTTTGAACGTCTATATCGGATAAGAAATCATCCATGGTAGGCGATGAAAAGGTAAAACCCGATTCAACTAACCTCTTCGGACTTACACACTGCCCTCTCGTAATAAACTCGGCAGCCTCTCCTAACAGCAAACGAAAGAAAGAAGCAGGCATTGTAAACTTAAAGCAACGACCATGTCTCAATGCCAACTTACTCATTAGCTGAGCCTGCGTCAATATTTCAGGCGCTACCAAGTTAACCACTCCACTGATCGAAGGCGTAGCGATGATGTGCGCCATCGTTTTATTCAAATCACGAATATCAATCCATGGAAACATCTGTGTGCCGGGACCAATCGTTACAGCCATCTTCATCTGTAGCGGACGAAGCATTTGCTGCAAAGCTCCACCATCAGGAGAAAGAACCACTCCAAAACGAGTAATCACCAATCTGGTTTCCTGAGGCAATTTTGATGCTTCACTCTCCCATCGGTGACAAAGATCCGACAGAAAACCCATGCCACGTTTTGCTGAATCTTCATCAAAACATCCTTCGGTAGGATAATAGCCTACAGCAGAAGCAGAAATCAACAAAGATGGTTTCTGCTTCAATCCATTCAGTGCCTGAACAATTTTTCGGGTAACATGTATCCGGCTGCTGTAAAGTTCCTTTTTATATTCCGCTGTCCAACGATGATTGATAGAAGCCCCTGCCAGATTAATCACCACCTCACAATGAGACAATACGTGCATCAACTGTCCGGACATATTCTCCCTAAACATCGCCCTTCCCAAGGGAACAACCTGATGTCCTTGCCCTGTGAGAAAAGCCGTAAGATGCTTACCGATAAAGCCACTAGCTCCACTGATTGCGATCTTCATAGTCGTTAAGTTTTAGCAATTAGACAGGAAATTCAATCAATCTTTTAGTCCAGCGTTTTAATGATTCGCAAAGCCTCCTCCACGTGTTGCTCCGCTTTCGTGAGAGAGTCAAACATAAAGACAACCTTGCCTTCTTTGTTTACCACATAAGTCACGCGGCCCGGAATTACTCCCATGGCACTAGATGGCACGCCAAACAATTTGCGAACATTATTCCCTTCGTCACTAAGCAACGTGAAGTTCAGTTTGTATTTATTGGCAAACTCCAGATGACTCTCTACCGACTGTCCGCTGATGCCAATAATCATCGTATTCTTATCAGCAAAGACCTCAAACTGATCACGAAAAGCACAAGCCTCCTTTGTACAACCGGGAGTATCATCTTTGGGATAGAAATAAATCACCAGATTTTTCTTACCTAGCACGGCATCAATATCAAAAGTCTTACCGAACTGATCTTTTAACGAAAATGAAGGAACTTTACTTCCCACTCCTATTACTGTTTTCATATCTTCCTTACTTTTTGTTTGTGAATAAACATTCCCATTAAAACAAAACAAAAACGCTATCATTGATAAAATCAGACAAGATGTTTTCTTTTCCATAAATTACAAGTTTTATATCCATATATCTAATATCTTATGAAGAACAAATAGAAGATAGCAATGTTCTAGCTACTTCATTGATTATCCTATCCCGCACCCCGGCTCGAATTGAGAAGCAACTCTCCTCCTCCCATGAAAAAACACGTTTTACTATCACATCTATCACACAAAACGCTGAAACATCTTACAGCAAGCCGATACAGCGTGTGATAGTAAAATATGTCTACCACGTTTTCGGGTGTTTTACTCTCACTTTTCATACTTTACTATCACACTTTCACGTTTTACTATCACACTTTCATCGTATTACCTCGTTTCGGTAACAAGGCGCACGTGAAAGTAGTGTTTGATGCGGCAGAGTTATTAGCAAACAAAGCATGCAATAAGTGCATAAGAAAGCACCAGCTCTTCACTCCACGGCTGTAGTCTGTACAGACCACGAGTGTGAACTGTACGGACTACGCCCGTGGAGCGTACAGACTACACGTGTGGAGTGTAGAACTGCGTTCGGGATAAGTGGTTAGAACTACCATACCCTGACAATAGTTGAGCTTTAGTTTAGATTAGTCAGAGGATAACTTACGCCATTGGCAACTAAGCTTTGCTATGTCAAGAGCACTTAATCATCAACTAGAAATCTGCACTATGCAGTTGCCTAAACTGAACGGTTCTGTTGAAGCAACTGCACCGTGCAGTTGAAAACAGCATGGCTATCTCATCTATCAATCATCCGAAACGAGAAATTTGAAGGTGGATGCTTTGCTTCTTTCCTTTTCGCAGCAAGCCAAAAATGGAAGAATAGAAACTTGGCAATTGTTTGTGGTTGTGGAAGTGATTACGCGCGCAGTTGTTGTACTACAACAACCATACTCTCCTTTATCTTTTTCTACTTTACTTTACTCTTCTAGAGAACACATTGCAACTCGTTCATTATCAGCGTTTTGTAAATGTGCGTTTTGCGTTGTTTTTGCATTGTTTTGCACATTGTTTTGCATGCTATTTTGCGCACTTTCAAACAGTTCATTCGCACTCTTTTGCATTACTTCCGAGCAAGTTATTTCAAACCCTTTTGCAGTTGAATCGGCAACTTTCGAAGTAATGATTTCCACAATTGGTGGATCCACTTCCGGTGCATACTCCTGTTGCGAATTGACCATAGAGACTGTATTTTTCCGTCCCGCATTAATAAAAAAGGAAACAATAAATCATCTTATAACTGATGCATTTAAAAAGACGAGCAATTCATCCCGCACACATTGCATATTATGTATATATTTGTAGGATAGAATCCATAAAATTGAATGATATGAAATCGATAGTTATAAAGAAAAGAAAAAATATAGATTTACCTGTTGCGGCACTGCAAAAATTATCTGTCATGGCAGCTTCACAAGGAGAAAGCTTAAAAGCTTTTATAGAAAGACTTCTAATCGAAAAAGCCGAAAGCTTAAAAATAGAAGTTTTGACCAACCCCAGCCCAAGTGGCGACGAGTGGTTTGATGACCCTAAGAATCTAGTTGAAATTGAAAGTCGCATACAAGCTTATAAGGAAGGCAAGACAGAAGTAGCCGTTATCTTAAGAAGTACGGAGGAAATAAAAAACTTCATAAGCAATCTCTGATATGACATATATCATAAAATTTGATGCCAAAGCAAAACAAGATATTACTGAACTTAAGAAAGTTGGCTCACGTAAGCTCAATTGGTAGAATTATATCAATCGAGTAAATTCAATATCAGTGAGCATATTAAGCATATTTTTGAAGAAGGGGATTTGAGCCGTCAGTAGCAGTTGTTCGGAAATCCCGAACAACTGCTACTGACGGCAAAGATTATAATACAACCTACTATAATTATATTGTAGGCTACAGGATTAAATCACGCATTAATAAAAAAAGGAGACGGAAAATGAAACAAGCATTAGTCATCATAGATATTCAGAACGATTACTTCGAGAATGGAGCCAACCCATTAACAGGAAGTTTGCAAGCAAGTATAAAAGCAAAGGAAATACTCGGGTTATTTCGAGAGAAAGCACTACCGATCATTCATGTTCAGCACCTTTCGACTCGTCCCGGTTCCACATTCTTTGTACCTAACACAACAGGGGTGGAAATCCATAACAATGTTTCGCCTATTGCAGGAGAAAAAGTAATCATCAAAAACTATCCCAATAGCTTTAGAGAAACAGAACTATTGGATTACTTAACATCCAACGAAATTACAGATTTAACTGTCTGCGGCATGATGACACACATGTGCGTTGATTCCACCGTAAGAGCTGCTAAAGATTTTGGCTACACTACTACGATAATCAGTGATGCTTGTGCCACAAAAGATTTGGATATTCAAGGCAAAACGGTTGTCGCCAGTGAAGTTCAAAAAGCTTTTCTTGCCGCATTGAGCTATTTCTACGCTAGCGTAAAAACAGCTGAGGAATATGTATCAATAGGATTGTAGCGTTTTCACTCTTATCACACTTTAGCAATACCAGCCTGTCTATAAGCAAATTAGTAATACAAAAAGACATCTATTAATATTGATAAATTTTGCTATGCTTCTTCTTCATTTGTGAATAATTGTCTATCTTTGTTTTAATTCAGACAATTCAGCCGACTCATTTCATCAATTTTGTGCAATTGCACAATAGCCCTTGGAAATACTTGAGAGAATAGCAAGAAAGGATTTGAATAGGTTGATTGAAAATAAGATACTTATAAGAGAAGGAGAAAGAAATATGGCAAAACATATATTTATTCCCGAACGTTAAGTTGTCGAAGTTATGCCGAAGTTGTCCACAGCAGAAAGTTAGTTAGTTTAGTTATTTGAAAAGAACTCTCTATCTCTACATGGAAGATAAACTTGTCTAGTATATCTGCAAATAAATGCCCGATAAGATAGCAAGATTGGTGAAATAGTTATTCTGAATCAATTTGTTTAAAAATGGTTTAAATACTATTGGGGCGTCTTGTGGACAATACAAACAAAGTAGAATATCGGAGTTCCCTAGTAACCACTAAAAATAGATACAATAATATATGGTTGACATTTCTGATATTAGGCATCGTAGAGATAAAGACATCCAGCGATATGTGATAGATTCTGAAGATAAATTTCAGCGATGGATCAAATATAAATTTGAAAAACAGGATGCAGATTCTCCTAAAATTATTGATTTATCTAATTGTATAATTAGAACTTCTCCGCTTCAACTCGGTGCATATGTTACCAAGTTGTACAATTTTGAAGATGCGATAATTAGTTGTGATAGTTCAGAGTATAATCAGCAAGTAAATTATCATTTTAAATGTACAAATAGCGTATTGTATGATGCTAAATTATTTGGTGTGATTTTTAAAGAAGATGCCATCTTTAGTGGTTCTATTTTTGTGGGTAATACAGATATGTCTAATTGCATTTTTGAAGGTCGTGTTCTTTTTGATTCTGTTACTTTTACAGATAAATGTCTAGATGATGATTCTCAATATCCTACAGGATGTCATTTTGATTTCTCTAAATTCAAGAACTATACTAGTTTCGAAAAGAGTATTTTTAAAGTTTTTCAAGTAACATTTTATAATGCTACATTTAATGAACTATACAGTTCATTTAGCTTTACAGGTTATGGAAATAATAACTCATTCATAAGCTATTACGGCTCTACTTTTAATTCTGGTATCCAATTTGAAAACGTGGTTTGTACTAAAAACATAAATCTTGGCAATTGTACTTTTGATGGCTCTGTTACTTTCTATGATAATACTTTTGAAGGTGACCTTTCTTTTGCAGAATCTATATTTAATAAGCATTTATATTTAGGCAAAGAGCAGATAGAAGGTGATGCTAATTATACATCTATTAAACGTTTGATTTTAAGAAAAACAAGAATAAATTGGAGAGCTGATTTTGAGTTTTGTAAAATTGATATACTATTTGGGTATTTCATGGATGTCCAGAAAGACTCTATTTTTCGCATTTTTAAAAGTTCTATAAATTCCGTAGATTTAACTTCTTTATGTAATAGAGGCATTGTCGTTTTTGAAGAAAACAGCGATAAAATAGAACAGTTAACTTTATATAGTGCTCTCAATATTGGGCAGATAGAAATATTGAATACTCATATAGCCAATTTATCTGACAGAAGAACGGCACAAATTCTTAAAGATTCAGCAATAAAAAGTAGCAACAAAATTGATGCCATAAAGTATAAATCGCAAGAAATGGTTTTTTATAAACAAGAACTTAAGAGTGCAATTTTTCAGAAGACTAAAGTTTGCCGTTTGCATAAAAAAAGGCGTCCCATTGAGGAATATCTTTTGCTATTCCTTAATAAATGGTCTAATAATAATGGGCAAAGTTGGCTTTGGGGCGTTGCTTTCACTCTAATTGTGGCTCTTTTCTGGTATATATTAATAATTTTGTCTGATATTGAAAGCTATTGGTTTTATTCTACCTCTGGTGAAGTATGGAAGAATTATTTGCAGGTTCTTAATGCGCTAAATTTTAGGGATAATCCGCTTGGATTTACTTTGAATGCACTTGGTGAAACATGGTTTTTTATTTCAAAGATTTTTATTTCGTATGGTATTTACCAAACAGTTTCTGCTTTCCGTAAATATAGGGACTAAAATTAAAAATATGTTATTTTGAGAGGTCTTTTTGACGATAAAATTTGAGCAGTGCAAAAGCCGTTGAATTTTCCAAAAACAGTTTATTATAATGATGTGAATAGCCCACAATCCAGATAGCCAAACAACATATCTGAAATTTGCAAAACTATGTCCGAAAGGTTATCGGAACATATTGAAGATGAGTTAAGATCTCTGTAATCGTTATTATCATTTATGAAAAAAAGAATTAACAATAATATCTCTATGATGCTTTTGCGCCAGTAGGCTTACCCACACTATAATAACGCCAATACTGCCATAATAACGCTACAATAACGCCAAGTGATGCAACAGCAAAAATAGAACCTCTTTTGTATACAGTGATTCGAAACCGTTTCTTTGTATTGTACAACATCTTGATTAACATAGTGTCTTTTGTGAATTCCTTTCAAAATTCACTATCTTTGGCTTCCGAAACAACAGCGAAAAAAACTCGCCCTTTTCTATACATAAAATATAATTTATGAGCTTAAAACATCAAGCATACAAAGAAGCGAACATTCGCTTTCTGGAAGAGAATCTGGAAAATGAAGGAGTGATGGAGCTACCATCTGGGGTTCAATATAAAGTCATCCTAAAAGGTAATGGGGCTGTACCTACGGCAAAAAGTACTGTTAAAGTGCACTACAGAGGCACGATGATAGACGGAACAGAGTTCGACAATTCGTTCAAACGCAAACAGCCGGAGACATTTAAGGTGAAGGAGGTGATTGAAGGTTGGCAAAATGCACTGATGGCTATGCCGCTGGGTTCACGTTGGATGATCTACATCCCTTATGAATTGGGATATGGGACCCGAGCATGTGGTAATATTAAGGCGTATTCCACACTGATCTTTGAGGTGGAGCTGCTTGGAGTGAGGTAATCGCATCGTTTATCGCTGCTTCTCGGTAAGGTATTTCCAGAAACGAACGGGCATGTTTTGCTTATGCAGACGTGGGTTGGTACGTTCTTTAATGGCAATGGATTTGAAGTAGGTTTTCCAAAGTTTCTGAAAGAGTTTTTCGTCTTCGGCCATCAAGCTCTCATCGAGCATACCGCTGACGAGATGTGCAGCTTCGCTATCGAAAGTGATTTCGGTAACGGAATGCAGGTCGTAATAGTAACCATACTGACGTTTGAGGTCGTAGATAACCCATCTTTGATCGGCAAAGCGATCTGTAAAGTGAGGAATGGCAAGTGCCAATACATTATATAGGGGTTCGAAAGCAGCAAAAAAGGTTCCGTCTGCTGCTTTCTGAAAGCGGGCAAACTGCATCACACGGGTGCGTTCATAATCTACTTTCTTCCATATCTTCGACAGCTCTAGCACATCCGGATCACCAAAGTTTACTTCTATGGAACGAGGAGCATCTATCGCTTTACGGATGTAGCGAAACAGTAACGCATCAATCTCAGGTAATTCTGACAACCAACAGGTAGTGAGGCAGGCTAGGGCAGACGCAGAAAGTTTCTTTTGTAAGCCGCTCCACACACGGGTAGACTTCTCTTCGTCCGTACAAACCGTAAACACTTCATCGCAGAAAAGAGGCAGCGGCTCTCCTTCAGCAAGCAGAACATCAGGAAACGTTTTTCGGAAATAGGCATCGAACACGACTGTGAGCAAACCCTCGAATGTTTTGTCGTATAGGAAGACTGTCATTCGTCGGCAAAGGTAAGTTGTAATTGACGCTCATCTGTCTTTTTACGAGGAGAAGGCGCCAGCAACTGCCGCATGACTTGGGGAGCCATCTCATTGACCGTGCGAACGGAGAGTTCGTTGCACGTGATGAAATACTGCGCTTTCTTCATTACAATCCCGATCTTTTTAAGCTGATAACTTCCCAGTCGACCATAACGACGGGAGGCAACAATCAGTTTGGCCGACTTCACACCAATACCGGGCACGCGAAGCAGCATCTCATAGTCAACCTTATTCACATCTACCGGGAACTGTTCGGGATGACGCAACGCCCACGATAGCTTAGGATCTAGTTCCAAGTCAAGATCGGGGTAGGCATCATTCACTATTTCATCAACTTTGAACTCATAGAACCTCATCAACCAGTCGGCCTGATAGAGACGGTTTTCTCTCACCAAAGGAGGTTGTTTGAGAGCAGGTAGTCGAGTGTCATAGGTATTAACCGACACATATCCGGAGTAATAAACACGCTTCATGCTGGGTCGTTGATACAAAACAGACGAAAGATGGAGAATATCTTTATCCGTTTCGGGGGTTGCTCCCACAATCATCTGCGTACTCTGTCCCGCCGGTGCAAAACGAGGCGCATAACGAAATTTCTTCCGCTCCTCACTATTCTCCAATACTCCTTGCTGAATATACCTCATGGGCTGAAACACGCTCTTGAAATCCTTCTCAGGAGCCAGACGTTTCAAACTTTCTTCATTGGGGATTTCTACATTTACACTCAAGCGGTCAGCATAGAGTCCGGCTTCATTCACCAATTCACGACTGGCACCCGGGATACTTTTCAGATGAATATATCCATTAAAGTGATGCACTAAACGAAGATCTTTGGCCACACGCACAAGACGCTCCATCGTATAATCGGGATTGCGCACCACACCGGAACTAAGAAAAAGCCCTTCGATGTAGTTACGACGATAAAACTCAATAGTAAGTCCCACCAACTCGGATACAGAGAGAGTAGCGCGACGAAGATCATTGCTACGCCGATTGATGCAATAGGCACAATCATAAATACAATGATTAGTAAGCATGATTTTCAGTAGAGAAATACAGCGTCCGTCTTCAGCAAAGCTATGACAAATGCCCCATCCACCCACAGTGTTACCCAACCCACCCTTTTGATTGGAGCGGTTGGTTCCACTGGAAGAGCAGGAAACATCATACTTGGCAGATTCAGCCAGTATCTTTAGTTTTTCGAGCACGTCGGCATTCATTATCAGCGCTTTAGCGTTACATTTTCACTTTGCCAAAGCTATGAATAATATCCGGATTTTCCATAGTAGAGATCATTTTTTGTACCTGCAACGAAACAAAAGAAACACACATCTGTTTATTATAAAATCAAAACAATGAATGGAATATGAAAAAGTATTATTTAGCAACCTTAATGCTATTCGCACTAACTGCAATAGCAACCGCTCAAACATGGACGAATGATCCTGCGCACTCACGCTTAGGATTTACTATTAAGCACATGACCATCTCTGAAGTTAGTGGTAGATTTGCTGATTTCACAATAAAAGCCACTACAACGAAACCGGATCAGAGCGATCTTAAAGTAGAAGTTATTGCCCAAATAGCAAGTATAAACACGGATGTAGAGGCAAGAGACAAGCACCTGAAAAGCCCTGACTTCTTTGATAGTGAAAAGTACTCTACACTTACATTTTCAAGTAACTACAACAAGAAATTATCAAAGGACACCTACAAGATGGTTGGAAACTTAACCATGCACGGAATAACCAAAAGCGTTACTCTGACCGTTAAGTATCTGGGAGAGGTAGTTAATCCGATGAACAAGAAAAGAACTGTTGGATTCAAAATTACAGGTTCTGTAAAACGTTCCGATTTCGGAATTGGAGCAAAATTCCCCGAAGCAGTTCTCAGCGACAACGTAGATATCGTTGCAGATGCTGAATTCACACAGAACTGATTAAAACAAAGCACAATAATAAAGGAGGGGAGCCACAAGCTTTCCTCCTTTATTATTGCAAAAGCCAAAGGTAAATCAACATAAAGCCCAAGCAATCAATAG
The DNA here is from genome assembly GCF_963666545.1 of uncultured Bacteroides sp. Classification (NCBI taxonomy): domain Bacteria; kingdom Pseudomonadati; phylum Bacteroidota; class Bacteroidia; order Bacteroidales; family Bacteroidaceae; genus Bacteroides; species uncultured Bacteroides sp. The sequence goes on from NZ_OY762899.1 coordinate 1,825,400, forward strand.
AAAGCTTGGGCTTTTATTATTTGGGGAATCTATCCTTATCTTTTCTTTAAAGGGGTATAATCAGCAACATCAAGCACGTTCTTATATGCAGGACGAATGATGCGTTTTCCTTCAAAGTTCAATTCTTCATTGCGGTGTGCACACCAGCCAACGATACGTGCCATAGCAAAAAGCGGAGTATATATTTCTTGTGGCAGCCCTATCATCTCGTACACAAATCCAGAATAGAAATCAATATTACTCGATACCGTTTTGCCATTAGCTTTAATCTTAGCAAAAGTAGTAATAGCACGATCTTCTAGCAACTCCAGGAAAGTAAATTCACGCTCTTTCCCCTTTTCCTTGGCCAAATCACGGGCTAAGTCTTTCAACAAGATTGCACGTGGATCTGAAATAGTATAAACAGCATGACCGATGCCATAGATCAAACCCGTCTTATTATAAACTTCTTTATTGAGCATTCGTGTAAAATAGGTGTCTATCTCATCTACATTTGTCCAGTCCTGAATGTTCTTCTCCAGATGATGAAACATATCGGCAACCTGAACATTTGCTCCACCATGAAGTGGACCTTTTAAGGATCCTATACCGGCTGCAATAGAAGAATAAGTATCCGTTCCGGTAGAGGAAGTAACACGAACGGTAAACGTAGAATTATTACCACCACCATGGTCGGCCTGAAGTACAAGTAAAAGATCGAGTGTCCGAGCTTCTAACTCTGTATAATCCTTCTTCAACATATAAAGGAAGTTTTCAGCAATAGACAGTTTTTCTCTCGGGTGACGAATGTGTAGCGAACGCCCAAATGTAGCATGCCTCAACATATTATAAGCATAAGCTATGATAGTAGGAAATTTAGAAATCAATTCTACACTTTGGCGCATCAGGTTATCCCGCGATGTATCATCCGGATTAGGATCGAAAGTATATAATTCGAGTACACTACGAGCCAGTATATTCATGATGTTTGAACCTTCCAACTCAATAATATTCATCTTCGTCTTTTGTTCCAACGGCATATTGTCATTGATCAATTCCGAGAAAGAAGAAAGTGCTTCTTTATCCGGAAGATTACCCGACAAAAGTAAATAAGCAACTTCTTCAAATCCAAAACGTTTTTCTTTCACAATATTATGTACGATGTCTTCCACATCGAATGCCCGATAGTAAAGTTTACCGGGAATAGGTTGCAAACCTCCACCGGGAATTCGTTCATACCCCACTACGTTACCGATTTTGGTTAGGCCGACAAGCACTCCTGTCCCATCCTCATTACGCAAACCACGCTTTACATCATATTTGGTAAATAAGTCATTATCTATTCTGGTAGCATCCTTCATGTCCTCCGAAAGTCTGTATATGATGTATTCCTTCTTCATATCCTTTTTCATTTAGTGGTTATTTGTTTTTTTCTATTTTCTCTGTTATTTCTTTAGCAAAAGTGGAAGTAGACAAAGCCTTTCCTCCGGGTATAAATCTGGCCAAGTCGTTGGTTGCCCGTCCATCAGCAAAACTTTGTTCCAAGGCCTCAACAATAAGATCAGCAGCTTCCTGCCAACCAAAATATTCGAGCATCATCACAGCCGAAAGAATAAGTGAGCAAGGGTTAACAATATCTTTCCCTGCGATATTGGGTGCTGTGCCATGAGTCGCTTCAAAGATAGCATGACCAGAGTTATAATTAATGTTTGCACCGGGTGCTATACCAATTCCTCCTACCATAGCTGCCAACTGGTCGGAGATGTAATCTCCATTCAGATTTAACGTGGCAATCACTGAATATTCTTCGGGGATAAGTAATGTATTCTGCAAAAAGGCATCGGCTATGCAATCTTTGATAACCAACTTGCCGCTGCTTATGTATTCACCAAACTCGCGCTCGGCCAATTCATATCCCCATTTCTTAAAGCCACCTTCCGTAAACTTCATTATATTTCCCTTATGCACCAGCGTCACTGAAGGTAATTCATGTTCAATGGCATATAAGCAAGCCGCACGAACCAATCGCTCTGTACCTTCACGAGAAACCGGCTTTACTCCAAAAGAAGATGTTTCAGGAAAACGCACTTTAGAGACTCCCATCTCATCATGCAGAAAGCGATAAAACTTTTCAGCTTCCGGCGTGCCTGCTTCCCATTCAATCCCTGCATAAATATCTTCAGTATTCTCACGAAAAATATACATGTTCACCTTTTCAGGTTCTTTTATCGGAGAAACAACACCTAGGAACCAACGCACGGGACGCAGACAAACGTATAAATCGAGTGTTTGTCGCAAAGTCACATTCAAAGAACGAATGCCTCCACCCACAGGAGTGGTTAAGGGCCCCTTAATACCAACCAAATACTCTTCAAATGCGAGCATTGTTTCATCAGGCAACCAAGAGCCGGTCTCTTTAAAAGCTTTTTCTCCGGCCAATACCTCAACCCAATCGATCTGTCGTTTGCCGCCGTACACTTTGCGTACCGCTGCGTCAACGATCATTTGCATGGCGGGAGTTATCTCCGCCCCCACCCCATCACCCGTAATAAAAGGAACGGTAGGATTCTCGGGCACCAATAACTTACCGTCTTTGTGTTTTACAATCTTACTCATATCTTTATTTTGTATTTAGTGCAGAGCCCGCTTTAAACCAAGCTATCTGCTGCTCATTATATGTATGTTGCGCTTCAAAGCTGTGCTGACTGCCGTCTACATGTTGCACTACAATATTAATGCTCTTTCCCGGAGCAAACTCTTTTAACCCCATGACAGAAATAAAATCACGTTCTTTTATGCAATAGTAATCCTCCTTATTAACAAATGTCAGAGCCAACATGCCTTGTTTCTTTAGGTTTGTTTCGTGAATACGTGCAAAGCTTTTTGCCAAAATCACCTTTACATTCAAAAAACGGGGTTCCATGGCAGCATGTTCTCTGCTAGAACCTTCTCCGTAGTTCTCTTCGGCCACTACAATAGAGGATATGCCCACCGCTTTATACTGTTTTGCAGTACCCGATACCGTTTCATAAGAATCTGCCAAACGATTCCAAACCTTATTTGTCTCACCGTTGAAAGCATTAACAGCCCCCATCAGCATATTATCAGAAATGTTTTCCAAATGCCCACGAAAACGAAGCCAAGGACCTGCCATTGAGATGTGATCTGTCGTACACTTGCCCTGAGTTTTAATCAGAAGAGGCATATTCAGTAAATCGTAGCCATCCCAAGCAGCGAAAGGAACAAGAAGTTGCAAACGTTGAGATTGAGGGTCAACTGAAATCTTTGCCCCATCGCCCATAGGAGCCAGATAGCCACTTAAACCTGATACAAAACCCTCATTAGGTAGTTCATCACCTTTTGGTTCTGCCAACTTCACCTGCTCACCATTCTCATTCATCAATGTATCCGTCAGTGGATTAAAGCATAAATCGCCGGCAATGGTCAAAGCCATGGTCAATTCAGGAGAGGCTACAAAAGCAAATGTATTTGGATTTCCATCGGCACGTTTCGCAAAGTTGCGGTTAAACGATGTAACGATAGAGTTTTTCCTGGTAGGATCATCTGTATGACGCTTCCATTGACCAATACATGGGCCACATGCATTGGCCATAATCACCGCTCCGGCCTGCTTAAACGTATCAATCATTCCGTCACGTTCCGCAGTAGCACGTATCTGTTCCGAACCGGGGTTGACAATGAGCGGAGAAGCAATTCTCACTTTTTGCTGCACAGCTTGGCGCATCACTGAAGCCGCTCTGCCGATATCTTGATAAGAAGAATTAGTGCAAGAGCCTATCAAGCCTACTTCCATTTTACGAGGATAATCATTGGCTTTTACTTTTGCCGCAAACTCAGAAATAGGAGTAGCTGCATCGGGAGTAAAAGGTCCGTTAATATAAGGTTCGAGAGCAGATAAGTCAATCTCAATCACCCGATCATAGAAAGCAGTGGGATTAGTAGCCACTTCTGCATCAGGGCAAAGGTCAGCAGCTACTTTATCAGCCATATCCGCAACGGCTGCCCGTCCGGTAGCCCGTAGATAAGCCGCTATGCGTTCGTCATACGGAAAAAGTGAAGTTGTAGCCCCCACTTCGGCACCCATGTTGCAGATTGTTGCCTTACCCGTAGCCGAAAGAGAAGCTACGCCCGGGCCAAAGTATTCTATAATAGCATTTGTTCCACCCTTTACTGTGAGTATGCCTGCCAACTTTAGTATCACGTCTTTCGGTGAAGCCCATCCATTAAGCGTTCCGGTTAGTTTTACCCCAATGAGTTTAGGCATTTTTAGTTCCCATTCCATACCGGTCATCACATCTACCGCATCAGCACCGCCAACACCAATAGCCACCATACCCAAACCACCCGCATTTGGAGTGTGAGAATCGGTTCCCACCATCATACCGCCGGGAAAAGCATAATTCTCAAGTACTACCTGATGAATGATTCCTGCTCCAGGTTGCCAAAAGCCGATACCATATTTAGAAGAAACATCTCTCAAAAAGTCATAAACTTCGCGGTTTGTCTCCGTAGCCGTAGCAATATCTTCCTTAGCCCCTTTGTAAGCTTGAATCAAGTGATCGCAATGCACTGTAGAAGGAACAGCGACCTGTTCCTTGCCGGAATTCATAAATTGTAGTAAAGCCATCTGTGCCGTGGCATCCTGCATCGCTACACGGTCGGGACGAAAATCAACATAATCCTCACCACGCTCGTAAGATTGTAAAGCCGCCTCATTGTAAAGATGAGCATACAATATCTTCTCCGCAAGAGTCAATGGACGGTTTAAAATTAGCTTTGCCTGTTCTATTTTTCGGGAATAAGAGGCATAAAAGACCTCTAACATCTTCTCATCGTGTACCATTATTCTTCTATTTTATTGATAAACTCTAGGCGTAATTAATAAATCTACATTATAACGAGCAAAAAACCTGTAATGTTTAACAAAAAGGATATTTTTTATAACTATTCATCGAATAAATAAATACCTTTGCAACTTATCTCGCACAGCATACAAGTGAATAAGAACAACAAAAACGCTCTCAACTCTATCTCCGATCTGCAGCAACAGCAAATTCTTTTGCGCATGGAATACGAGTACGAAAAAGAAGAGTTTCGTCGGCAAACTCAAACCATGGGCATAGGTAGAAAAGTCAAACGGGGCCAATGTTGGTATCCTGTGTCAACAGGTCGAAGTTTTTACAACTCCCTGAATCAATTGGTTATTGAGATAGAACGAAAAGAGGATAAAGACATAGAGCATTCTTTTGAGTTCGGACGTCCGGTTTGCTTCTTCACACAAGACATCTCCGGACAAATACGTTATTTCAACTTCACCTCACAAGTTAGTTACGCCGATGAAGAAAGAATGGTCGTCGTTCTTCCCAATATCTCAGCACAAATGGATATACAAGGAACAGATCATCTAGGCGTACAACTCTATTTTGACGAAACCAGTTACCGAACCATGTTTGAGGCATTAGCCGACGTGCTTCGGGCAAAAAACAATCGGCTTGCCGAACTACGTGAGACTCTCCTTGGCGACCTTCTTCCCCGTAATCGGGAAGTGTTCCCTCAACGTTTTCCGTGGTTGAACACCACACAAGAAGAGGCAGTGAACAAAGTACTGAGAGCCAAAGACGTCGCTATTGTTCACGGCCCTCCCGGAACGGGGAAAACAACGACTCTCGTCGAAGCTATTTACGAGACCTTGCAACGAGAAAACCAAGTACTGGTTTGTGCCCAAAGTAACACGGCTGTCGATTGGATAGCCGAAAAGCTGGTAGACAGAGGCGTGCCTGTATTGCGTATTGGCAATCCAACCCGGGTGAATGATAAAATGCTCTCTTTCACTTATGAGCGCCGCTTTGAGAGTCATCCGGCCTACACCGAGCTATGGAGCATCCGTAAATCGGTTCGTGAAATGGGTAGCCAGCTCCGTAGAGGTAGTCACTCCGAACGCGAAGGCATCCGATACCGCATCAATCGCTTAAAAGAACGAGCCACAGAAATAGAAATACTCATCAACGAAGATATTTTTTCTCAAGCACGTGTCATTGCCTCTACATTGGTCAGTTCCAATCATCGGGTACTTGCTAACCGTCATTTTTCGACCCTGTTCATTGACGAAGCGGCACAAGCTTTAGAAGCAGCTTGTTGGATAGCCATCCGTAAAGCAGACCGTGTGGTGTTGGCAGGCGATCACTGTCAGTTACCGCCAACCATTAAGTGCCTTGAAGCCGCCAGAGGAGGGTTAGACAATACGTTAATGGAAAAAATAGCCATTTCAAAACCCACTGCCGTATCTTTGCTGAAGATACAATATCGCATGCACGAAGCCATTATGCACTTCCCTTCGGAATGGTTTTATGGCGGAGAAATAAAAGCCGCCCCCGAAGTGCATAACCGTAGTATACTCGATTTTGATACCCCCTTAGAGTGGATCGATACCTCCGCCTGTGAGTTTCACGAAGAGTTTGTAGGCGAGAGTTTCGGTCGCATCAACAAATCTGAAGCCGAACTACTACTTTTAGAGTTAGAGACATACATCAAAAGAATAGGAGAAGAGAGAATACTAAGTGAACGAATCGACTTCGGACTCATCTCACCTTACAAGGCCCAAGTGCAATATCTCCGCAACGAAGTAAAACGCAGTAATTTCTTTCGTCCCTTCCGCAGCCAAATCACCATTCACACCGTAGATGGCTTTCAAGGTCAAGAACGGGACGTCGTCTTCATCAGCTTGGTACGTGCCAACGCCGATGGACAAATAGGATTCCTTAGCGACCTGAGACGAATGAATGTAGCCATTACCCGCGCCCGCATGAAACTCGTTATCTTAGGTGATGCTTCTACATTGGGCACGCACACCTTCTACAAAAAATTGTTTGAGTATATTGAGAGAGAAGGGAAAATTAAAAATGCATGAAGAAAAGAGGGTGAATGCCTCAAAGATTCATCCACCCTCTTATTCTGGAATTAAAAAAACACCTAATTACCTTTAGCGTCCAATATTACTATTGCTTTATCATAAATGGTTTCAGTAAATAGAAATACGCACCGAGCCCATTATCGGGGGAAGGTGGAGAAGCTGTAAATACGTACATATATATCTCATCAACAACTCTTCCAGGCCAAGAGCCATTATCAGCAAAAACAATTGCCTTATTCACTGTCGATGGCGATGCTTCAAACTGGACCATATCGTCATCGTCAAAACTAATAGAGCCTGACGATGAACTGCCAAGACATAAATAAATAGGATAAGATGATCCATAAGTCGCAGTTTGCTGCCCAGCGCTAAGAATAATATACCCGCTATCAAAAGTGTAATTCACCGAAAAGATTCCATCAATAGTTCCAGTAAGCGTGTTTTCATCAGTTCCAGCAGCAATTGTTGCAGAATAGACCTCAAGAGTACCTGAATCATTATAACCATAAATTTCCCAGTTACCAATATAATCATCCATAGAAGCCTGCACCACACTTATGGAATCGGTTGCATTTCCCAACGTATAACGTAAATAACCCTTTCGAGGAAATCCCGTCGCATTTTCTGCAACACGTACCTTCACGCTATCTCCTTGCACAGAATAGGAGATCCAGCCAACAGAAGGTTTAAAAGTAACAGGTACATTTGATTTAAACTTAATAGCTAAAGAATCGGCTACGTCCGATCCAAATTTAAGATTGCCCGCATCTTTCATTAAAGATAAGCCATATTGCGTAACAGCAACAATAGTAGATTTTGATCCTGCCTTAATTGTAACATAGGTAGAACGCCCAGCCAAATTAGGGTTTTCGGCAGCTGATATATTTATAATCTCTCCTGATACAGAAACGGTCAGCCAACGATCAGCAGCAAACGCTTCCAATACCTGATCGGCAATAACCGTAATAGTACCACTACCTCCTGCTGCCGGCAAGTCTGTTTGAGTGGCTTTATTTACTACTAATTCATTATCAGGCACATTCAGTCCGCCATCGTCATCACATCCCGTGAAAGCCAAAAAGCAGACAAAGAGGATTAAAGCCGCATTGGCTATTTTTCTTATTGTTCTCATCATAACTTTTTATTTATTAACTTTTACAGCTCCGTTTATATAAGGGAATCTGGCGATTCCTCCAGGATATACACCAATACGATTATCTGCAGAATCAAACATATACAAGATATAAGAACTTACTGTATAGCTAGACCACACGCCATTATCACTAAAAGTCAATTTTAAAGGACTTCTAGATATTATTTTAGATTCCAGACCAATGCCAGCAGTCCATGTAAAATACCCACCAGGCTTCTCCCACGGACATAGTTTAACTATGTGCCCATCATATTCACCGACATTTTGTGTTGTAATAGAAATCTTGTCATCAGCACTATTGTAAATAGCCACAAATGGGAATGGCAATTCTGGACCACTTACAATAAATGATTGCCCCGGAATATTTTCGGAAACAAGCATAGAGTATAAAGTTCCGTTTATATCAACAGACCATGTTCCCAGATATTTCTTATATTCAGGGGAGATGTAGACTTTAAAACTTCCAAGAGTACCATCAACTGCTTTTCCCGAAAAGATGGTATCAGCAGCATTCCACGTTAGCGACTCAAAAGAATGCCCCGCAATATCAACCGGAGTATGAAAAGTGATTCCTGTAGATGAATAAATAAACACGGGTGTAGATACAACAGCATCACCTACTTCAACAGACATTGAATGCCAGCTATCCGAAAAGGATAGTTTAACGTTCTTATTATCCACAACTCCTTTATAGTCAATGTACGGATTCTCATCTTCTATTTTAACTATACTATCCAAATAGGTTTCCCAATTCATAGATTTAGGCATAGGAGTCATAACCATTTTATTAGCCCATTTTTTACCCTTTAGCACAATAGAGTCTGCAGATGCACTCATTATCACAAACTCAAAATCACCCTGATAGCCATCTAAAGAGCCATATGATGGTGAACCAAAAAAGTGAAGAATAGGATTGTAAGTATTAAAAGTAAGTACCGGTCCCTGATCGCCAACCAAAGCATACGACGAATGATACACCGCATCTGACGGAGCTATTTCTGAAGCCGCCGTCACTTTTCCGTTGGCAAATGAAACAATCATATTATACCCTCCATAAGAGTATTCTGTACCGGTATAGTACTTTAAGAGCCAGCCATTTTTTGGCGCTTGCAAAATGTCACTATAAGTAGCCAAAGCTTCAGACATTCTTTCAGAAGCCGATTTATCGAACACTTCTTTTTCATCGTTAGCACAAGATTGAAAGCCACATGCCAGAAAGAAGCTTAGTAATGCATATATTATTTTATTCATTATCTTTTTACTTTAAAGTTTCCAAATCAAGATTTTCAATTTCGCTCTGACGCCTTTGTACAACATCGCGCAACTCATCCAGATCAATATTCCATGACTCTTTCATATATGTTTTAACGATAGCAAACTTTTGCAATATGATTGCTTTTCCTGTATTACCAGCTGCATCAAGTATAGCCTGCCATTGATCCTCTGAATATGTTACATATATAGAAATATTCTCAACAAAGTCTTCATTCGGTTCACTTTGAGCATATGTACTCACAAAGCCGCGTTGATGTGCTTGTACATCACTAGATTGATACCAGTTACCGCCAATATAAGAAGCTTCAGATATCAGTTTAAAGCTTACATCATAGGGTTTCTTCTGATTTAAAATATGCCCGAATTCATGGTGCATCGTTTTAAAATAATAATGATTAAGAATCTCTGGATCTTCAATCCAGCTTTGAGTCAAATTATTCACAAGATACAGTGTTATTTTCAGCCCACCTTCTGCTGTCCCCAACACAATTGTCCCGTTTGATTCATAAGCGGCTGAACCTACAAGATAAATGATACGAGGCACATAAGACTTGGTAAAAGTAACACCGGCCACTTCGTCATACGATTCAAGCCAGAGATGCTTTATAATAATAGCAAGTTTTGCAGCTTTAGCTGAATCGGCAGGCACTAAGTTATAATCCATATCAGATTCAATATCTTCCATCTTATACTTAAAATCTATATTATACGGGTAAGTATAATTCTTCAGCAACCATCGCTCCAAAGAATCTCTTACAACCGGCCTAGTACCAAAAATGCTCTCGGAGCTTAACTCATCACCGGAATCACAACTAGTGATCGAAAAAAGAAGAGTAAGCATTAACAGTCCAAAAAATATCTTTTTTATCATAATGATTTGTTTTTTTGTTTTCATCTTGGATTAGCAGTAATACCGGCAGTAATTACGTCTTGCGGCAATTGAATAGCTCGACGAGGGTCATTTACGACAAGTGAATCGGTTACTTCACCCACTTTCATGTTAGCATTCATTGTACGACGATAAATAACCATACCATAACGCTTTATATCTTGCCAGCGTAAACCTTCATGCAAAGTTATCAACCTTCTGAGCTGGAGAATGCACTGCAAAAGAGGTTCTTGAGTTCCTTTCTCTATCGTAAAATCAGTATTAAATTTCTTCTTCACTGTCGGGCTTGTAGGCGCATAGTAAGCAATGGCAGAATAATACGCCTTTATCTCTTCCAACGTATTTCCAGAAGTTGACGAAAAGGCGCTAAGCAGAGTATTAATATCTCCAACAGCTTTAGTGTATTCTTTATTTAAAGCATAAGCCTCTGCCCTGCAAAGTAGCGTTTCTTCGGCATTAAACACAGAATAAACAGAGTGCGCATTGCCGATGCCGCTTGAATAATCTGTATATTCAAAATAATAGCCAATTTTACGAATCACCTCTTTAGGCATACTCGAATTGATAAATGCGCCGTAATAAAGAACAGCTTCATTCTTCCCCCAAGGTCCGGATGCACCTATCGTTTCATTATCAGAAATATAAGCACCATGCCCGTAACGATCGCCAAGTGAGTAATTGCCACCAATGGCTCCCCACAAAGAATAAACACTTTGCAATAAGAAATTTGCCTGAACATCAGAATCTACATACGCATTCGGTTGTATCAGTGAATTTTTAGACAAATTATTCCATGATTTCCAATCTCTCAAAATACTTTTAGGAGATTCGCCCAAAGCTTTAGTTGCATATGCTATTGCTTTATCGTATTTCTGATAATAAAGATTAAATCTTGCCGCAAAAGCATATGCCGCTCTTTTATTAAAATGGTAAGAGGGTACAGAATAACTGGCATTGTCTATCAAAGGCAATCCTTCTTCAATATCGGCATTTATCTTGCTATATAACTCGGCCAGAGTTCCCCTACCATATTTAGGTGAAACAATGATTTCAGGTTCTGTCGGATATGGAAGTCCCAACTTACTGCCGGCTGTTGATTCCGAATAAGCATCACAGAATACATTTGCAAGCATGAAGTCGGCATACGCTCTGCACATTAAGGCTTCACCCTTCTCGGCCTGCAATGTAGGCGTATTTCCTAACTTAACAATTGCATCCAATGCCATGTTGGCTGTAGAAAGGGCTGTATAATAACCTTCCCAAAGACTTTGAGGAGTTTCGTCATCACTAACTTCCGTTATATCATCCCACTGATAAGCCTGTATCTGAAATCTATCGTTTGCTAAATAATTATTAGCCATATTATCTGTATTATCAGAAGCCATTTCAAATAGCATATTCGGATTATTTTGAGAATAAGCTGAGACTAACAGCTGCCCCACTTTATCTTCGGTATCAATTTCAGTTCTGTTATCCGGTAACACATCTAGATAGTCATCGCACGAAGCAAATAAAAAGAGCATGCTGAATAAAACATAATTATATATATACTTTTTCATATTCATTGATTATTAGATTAAAACCCTAACTTAAGTGTAAACGTAAATTGTTTAGGAACAGGAGCTGCAACGCCTCCCGACCGGAAAAACTCCGGATCTTGTCCATTCAATTTGGAATCAGCATAAATCAAAAACAGGTTGGTTGCCTGCAATTTAACAGACAAGTCAGAAACTTTAGTTCCTTTTAGCCAACTCCGAGGGACATCATACGCTAAAGATATTTCTTTCATTCTCACGAAATCTCCCTTTGCAACCCGTATATCGGAGTAGTTATATGCATTATAGGCAGTTTTCAGAGATGGGTAACTTGCATATTGGCGTCTGCTGGCAAGAACAGGCACATTAGTCTGATTTCTATTTTCTAAAACGACCCAACGATTTTTAAACTCTTTAGTCATTGAAGTTAAGTCATTGTATTCAGCTTCAAACACATCATCCAGACGAACTACGTTTCCGAAAGAATAAGTTACAAACACATTCAACTTGATGTTTTTATATGAAAATATATTACCCAGACTTCCTGTAATAGTAGGATCTGTAGGACCTTCATATTTTAAGAAGCTTAGCTTATTACGCTCCTGAAAATTAATATCTGTAATAACCAAATCTCCAGATTCGTTAGTAAAAGTAGGTAAACCATCTTCAGTTAGCCCTCTAAAAGGTATTGAGAATAAACTTCTAACAGGATAACCTTTCATGGCAAAACCATTACCATTAACCAAATCAATCACCCTAGACTGAGACATCAAATCGGTAACAGTGTTCTTGGTATGTGAGAAAATAAAATTCGTAGACCATTTAAAATCCGGAGATACAATATTCTTCGTCGAAATCGTTAATTCTTCTCCATTTGAGCGCATCGAAGCAGTATTTGCATATCGAATAACGCCACCTGTTGTACCAGTAGTTATAGTAGGCCCTATCAAGTCAAAATTATCACGTTTATACCAATCGAAGGCTACGTTAATGCGGTTGTTTAAAAAGCCGGCGTCGAAACCAATATTCAATTCATGCTTTTTCTCATAAGTCAACTCACTATTTTCCGATTGTTCCTTCTGTAAACCTGATTCTTTTACACTGGAAAATGGTCGATACGGGGTATACGCTTTGATAACAGCCGTAGAATTCGTATATTTAAGAGGTCCTCTGTCTGCTGTTAGGCTATAAGAGGCCTTAATAGTAAAATGTGACAATGTGGATTCCAGCGACTTAAAAAAATCTTCTTCATGCATATTCCATGAACCAGCCAAATTCCAGGTTGGCAACCAACGAGAAGAACGAGACCTACCTAGTCCGTTAGTACCCTCATAACGATAAGTTCCGTTAAAAGTATATTTTCCTTTATAAGAGTAAGTTACATTGCCAAAAAAAGCTGCGTTTCTTGCCCTCGTATGATTTAACGAATAATAGTTTGTGCCATCCTCAACTCCCTTCTTGAAAAACTCATACACATAGAATGGTATTTCTCCTTTAGAATATTGCATACCCCAACCATTAAAGTAACTCTTTTCGCGGTCAGTGCTGTTCAATTCCATTCCACCAAAAAGATTCAATATATGTATTCTGTTAAAAGTATGATTCCAACTAGCTGTCGTACGAAAATCATATCCATTCATACGATTATCTGTCCTTTTATAAATACCGCCATTGGGCAGGATAGAAATAGGTAATGCATAAGGATTATCGGGATCTGTGTACAATAACGGGTTCTTATCGCGAATGGTACTGGTAGCCATTGCCCTGTATGCTTCAGCCTGATTTGAATTATCCAACATATTATGTTCCTGAGAAGTTGCCGAATATTTAACTGCTCCCAACACACTTAATTCCAATTCAGGTATAACTTTCCATCTCAACTCACCCTGAAATCTGAGGTCTGTTACGTTCAAGTCAATATAGTTAGATTGCAGTTCGTGCATAATGTTAAATGGAGCGTAATTACTTGTATAGTAAACAGATGGATCCAACGCACGAGAAGAATTCAAGGCATACGAGTAAGGATTTATATCAAAATCCCTCTTAACCTTACCCGAAACAACATCCACATCCTGACTAAGTGTACCGGGTGCTTTTTGTTCACGATACGAAGCATTGGCAATCATATTAAACGTAAGATTATCCAACACTCTATAGTTTGCATTCAAATTGGCCGTATATCGATTCACCTCACTTTGTTTATACCATCCCGGATCAAGCATTGCACTCAATGATGCATAATAACTTGCCTTTTCATTTCCGGATGAAATACTTACCGAATGGTTTTGTGATATGTTTTCATTAAATAATTCTTTAAACCAATTTGTATTCCTCATCTCCGCACTTTTCAAATAGCGGTCTTGACTCTCTTTGTCGTTTTGTAATAAAAATTGGCCGGTCGCTTTATCGTATGTATTCATTAGCTCATACATTTTACCATAAATACCACTTTCAGCATAATTGGCTGTTTCAGCATAGTTTAGCCAGCCTTTCTCTTGCATCTCCTTATAAATTCCCATTTGATCCTGAGAATTTAGTATATTAAAGTTCCCGTAACTAGGTATCAGTCGATAAGTTAGCTCGCTAGTATAGTTTATATGACTTTGCCCTGCCTTACCCTTTTTTGTAGTAACAACAATCACACCTGCCATTGCTCTTGCACCATAAATGGAAGTGGCACTACCATCTTTTAATATCTGGAAACTCTCTATATCATCCGAATTTAAGCCGGCAATGGCTGATCCAATAAGAGTTTCAGCATCTCCGGAAGAAAGAGCGTCAGCACTCACCTCACTTACATCCTCCATGATCACACCATCAATTACCCAAAGCGGTTTGGAGCTACCATATATAGATGTAGCGCCACGCACTCTAATTTTAGGAGCGGTACCAAAAGTTCCTGAAACATTCTGCACAGAAACTCCAGCAGAGCGGCCTTCCAATGAACGGCTAATATCAGGAATACCATTAAGCATAGCATCACTGGCATTCAACTTATCTGTTGCACCCGTAAACAAACGTTTATCCATACGAGACATACCAGTTATAACAACTCCCTCAAGAGTTTCTGTCGTGCTTTTCATTTTCACCCTCATCCCGTTCTGAGCTTTTACCTCCTGACGTTCATAGCCAATGTATGTTATAATCAAAACTTTTCCCGTGGCTACGGTTAAAGAAAATCGTCCATCGATATCAGTAGTCGTGCCAGTAGCTGTACCTTTCACCAATATCGAAGCCCCTATGACCGGCTCCCCGGTCTCGTCAATAATGCTACCTTTTATAGCCTTTAACTGAGCAAATGCAACGATGCTTAGAAACATACAAAATAATGTAATTCCCGTTTTTTTCATAAGCGATACTCTTTTTTAATATAATACTAGAATAATAATAGTTAATAGAACAAACATATATAATATATAATATTTGCAAAAATACAAATTATTTCAATAATATCGAATAAACAAAAAGATATTAGTGAATTAATTGCAATTTAAATCAATTTTCACCTAAATTGGATTAATATCTTTATATTTGAAATAAATATCGATTTAATTATTTTATTTTATATAAAAAACAAACAAGATACAAAAACAAACACAGATCATTATAACACAAATTAAATCAATATAGCATCTATATAATCATAATATCACAAAGAAACATTCTATATGACAACGATCTTTTTAATATAATATAAAAATTTAATATTGGTAATTAAATGAAAAAGCAAAACCATTCAATTACTTAATAAAAAAAAATAGCAGTAAAATACGGTGAATATATAAAAACAACATATAAGTATTATTCTATAAGAAGAGAAAAGAAGCTTCAGAGGAACTAACAAGCCATAAGAACTAAGCTCAAGCAAAAAAAAACAATTCACACCCAAAAAAGGAGGTATTTACCTCTCACTCATTTTCGGACATTTCATATCAGCGAAGAATACAGTAGGCTCGTTGGCATTATCCGAATGATCGACTATTAGCTACTTTAGATGTTATCATTAAACTCTTTCTCGATTAAAGCACTTCGGTTTACGAGCGTAAGCTGTTAAGCTCAGGCCTACAACGTTTATCGCAGAAGATAAACGAATTCACATCAACCTAGCCATTATTTAGCAAAAGAAAACCATTAAAAGACTTTCTTCATTCCCGGTATTAGTCTAAGCAAATGAGACATTGCAAAGCAACATGGAATGCCTATAAGCAGAACTAAAGCAAGTTTGCCTAAAGGTGATACGGAGAGTTGTTCTACTAAGAAAGTACAGCATACTACCACCATTGGGTGAATAATATAAGCAGTGTAACTATCACCGGAAAGAATGAGAATAAACTTATTCGGTCTATTGAAATACTCTTTAGAAAACGCTAATAGGAAATAACTAATACCCACACACATCACTGGTTCCCACATAGCATAAAACAGAGCTGACAGATTAAGCCCTCCAAGGAAAGGACTAACGTCTTCTGCTCTTGCTGCAATCATTAATGTAGGAATACAAATAAGCGAAAGGGCAAACCAGGGGATAGCCCCTTTCAGAGTTAATTGCTCCAGCCAATTACGGCGACAAGCTATAATACCCACAAGATACATACCAATATAAAGAGAGAAAAAACCAAATTGCAAGCCAAAGAAAGAGGTACCGACCGGATAAACCATTCGTATAAGATAGGCTACAAGGCCTGTTACAATCATGAACAAGAATATCCCTGCTGTTGAGGGTAATTTATCGGAAAGCAATTTAGATAAAGTGCCGGCAAAGAAACGACGATAAAGAGCATAAACCGTTTCAATGAACAGAAGCGTCAACACAAACCACATTGGGCCAGGCTCTGCATGGTGCGTATCCATCATCCAAACAAAGCTCACCCAAGAAGCGTCGGTCTTATCTAAATAAAGATGTATCCAATAAACAAGGGTAGGATGAATCAGTGCAGTATAAACCAAAAGCGGAATTCCTAATCTAACCAAACGCTCTTTTAGAAAATGGGCAAAGCCCTTTTTATCATACGAAATTGGCATAAAAAGTGCCGAGATAAAAAAGAAAAGGCTCATAAAGTAAGACTGATCAATCGACATAAAGAGAGACAATATATATTGAGTTGCTCCCGAGGTAGGCGTTTGACTAACATAATACCAGCCTCCGGAACCGCCAAATGCAATAGCCGAGTGATGGAAAAAGACTAGTACTGTGAGGAAGATTCGCAATAAATCGATGTAATATGCTCTTTTCATACTCTTATATATTAGTAGATATTTAAATATAAGACGTACAAGATAGAAAAACATTGCATACAAACAAAAAAAGGGATGCCCCAACGGACATCCCCCTACTATTTAGAATTGCTAGACAATCAATTAGTTGTTTTCCGGACGCAACTTACGAACAACAGCACCTGTTCTCCACATTTCGCTTTCGCGAAGTTGACGAAGTTCTTCATCCAACTTCTCACGGTAATCCGGTTGAGAGTTAGAATCAATAGAACGCTGTGCTTCGTTTCCTACTTTTACTTCGTGATACAGTTTTTCGAATACTGGCTTTGATGCATCGTGAAATGGTCCCATCCAATCAAGAGCACCACGCTGAGCTGTAGTAGAACAGTTTGCATACATCCAATCCATACCGTTCTTTGCAAAAAGAGGCATCAATGATTGAGTCAATTCTTCTACTGTTTCGTTGAATGCTTCAGAAGGGGTATGTCCGTTCTCGCGCAATGTTTCATATTGAGCAAGCAACAATCCTTGAATAGCACCCATCAATGTACCACGTTCTCCGGTAAGATCTGAATAAACCTCACGCTTGAAAGTTGTTTCGAACAAGTAACCTGAACCAACACCGATACCCAATGCAACAACACGATCCCATGCATGACCGGTTGCGTCTTGGAAGATAGCATAAGAAGAGTTCAACCCACGACCTTCGAGGAACATCGTACGAAGAGAAGTACCCGAACCTTTAGGAGCTATCAGAATAACATCTACATCAGCAGGAGGAACAATACCGGTACGTTCTTTGTATGTGATACCAAAACCGTGAGAGAAATAAAGTGCTTTCCCGGCTGTCAGGTTTTCCTTTACTGTTGGCCATACTTCAATCTGGGCAGCATCCGAAAGCAGGTATTGGATAATTGTTGCACGTTGACAAGCTTCGGCAATATCGAAAAGAGTTTCACCCGGTACCCAACCATCAGCTACAGCTTTCTCCCAAGTTTTACCACCTTTACGTTGGCCTACGATCACATTAAATCCATTGTCACGCAAGTTCAGCGACTGGCCCGGACCTTGTACACCATAACCGATAACGGCAATAACTTCATCTTTCAATACTTCACGCGCTTTTTCTAACGGAAATTCTTCGCGTGTTACCACATTTTCGGTAACCCCGCCAAAATTCATTTGTGCCATTTTGTTTTTAGTTTTTAAGCCGCTTCCGTGGTAACGGAAAGACGACTGATTATTAATATATTATTTAAACTTTTATTCAAATATTACTTTCGAACGACAAACAACTTCCTGTCCGTTCTTCATCACTTCCAGATGGTACTCTCCTTCAGCAACCTTTTGTTTGATGAAGGATAACTCATCACCGTAATAACTCTCGGCCACATAAGCCATTTCGAAACGACGAATACGCTTCGTCTTATACATTTCAAGAGGAAACAGATCGAGGATATGCTCTATGTAGCGAATGCTATTGACATGTCCATTAATATCGATATCACTATATTTAGCAACTAAAGTCGAAGTAATCTCTTGTGTGTCAACCTTAATGCGCGAAGGCTTTTCTATCGGACAAGGTTCTTCGCAGACATAATCAACAATACCTCCTCCATGCAAAGCCAACAGATCAGCCGGTTTACGAGTAGCAAGGTTGATCATCGCCCACACCGAACGAGCATAGCCTATCTTCTTTCCATCCTTATTAATAATAGCAAAGTTGCGATCAGTAAAGAGGCGATAGATATTTTCCACCCACGTCTGAATCGTAAATTTCTCGTACTGATAAGGCATTTCATCCAGTTCAATAGCCAAGCGGGATAATACCCAAGTGTAATTATCTTCGTTCAGAGAGGCCATACCAAAGCCACGGTCAGTAGAATGAAATCCGGCACAATTCAGCAAGTGATTGCCTAGTACCCCCATTGTCAGTCTACCATTAAAATCAACATGAAAAGGTTCCGCTACAAAATGATATGTTCCTATCTTACTATCTTCGTCACTCATTCCTCACAGTTCTTTTTGCATCGGATATGCTTCTCTTCTCTTTCAGTAAGGTATTCGCTCAATTTCTCCACACAACTTTTGGTAATGGCAATACGCCCCGAACGAACGAATTGCAGAATACCAATTTCTATCAAGTCATCGTAAAGCGACTGCGTTTCCTCTGTGGTACCCGATTTCTGGATGACCAGAAAGGTCGAATTCACTTCAATAATGCGTGCATTATGCTTACTTACAATGTATTCTATTTGATTACTCTCCAATAACTCTTGCGTAGGAACTTTATAGAGTGCAATCTCTCGATAAAAGATTTCATCATCGGTGAAGTAATGAGCTTGTACCACATCAATACGCTTCTCTATCTGCTTAGTTACCTTCTGTATCGTATCTTCATCGGTACATAGCGTAATTGTATATTTGTGAATACCTTTAATAGAAGATGCTGAAACATTCAAGCTCTCTATGTTCAACTGTCGACGGGTAAATATAGTCGTAATCTGATTTAGAATACCGGCGATATTCTCCGAATAAACGTTGAGGGTATATAATGTTTTATCCATAATCTTTCTTTATTAACCTAACAACATGTTCGTCACTGTTTCCCCGGCAGGTATCATAGGATATACCATACCATCTTTTTTTACCGCTACTTCCAAAAGGAACGATCCGGGGGTAGTGAGCATTTCTTCAATAGCTCCTGATAAATCAGCACGTTGCACCACTTTGCGTCCTTTAATGCCGTATGCTGCTGCAATCATAATAAAATCGGGATTTATCATTGGAGTATTTGAGTATCTTTCTTCGAAGAAAAGTTCTTGCCATTGGCGTACCATACCTAGAAAATCATTATTCAACAGAATGATCTTCACACTAATGCCTGTCTCCATAATGGTACCGAATTCCTGTATGGTCATTTGCAAACCGCCATCACCACAGAATAGACAAACCGTTCTACCGGGTGCACCAAATGCTGCACCAATAGCCGCAGGCAAACCAAAGCCCATTGTGCCAAGACCGCCCGAAGTGACCATGCTTCTTTTCTTTGTAAAGCGAAAATAGCGTGCTGCTACCATCTGATTTTGACCTACATCGGTCACAAGTACGGCTTCATTATTAGTAGCCTTAGTCACCTCGTTCACCACTTCGCCCATGGTTATCGGACCTTCTATCGGGTTGAGCTCCTTTTCTATAACCTGATTATATTCTTTTTCTTCGTGCTCCTTAAAGCTATCCCGCCATTCGCGATGCGTATTCTTCTTGAGGAGTTTTGTGATAGCAGTAAGCGTTTCTTTGCAATCGCCCAACACGGCAACATCACTTTTCACATTTTTATCTACCTCTACAGGATCAATATCAAAATGGATGATCTTAGCTTGCTTGGCATAGGTTTTAAGATTGCCCGTCACACGGTCGTCAAATCGCATTCCGATACCAATCAACACATCACATTCATTCGTCTTGATATTTGGTGCAAGATTGCCATGCATACCCAGCATTCCTTTATTGAGCGGATGTCCTGAGGCCAACGCCGAAAGCCCTAATAAAGTGCATCCGGCCGGTATATCAGCTTTTTCAAGGAAATCGAGTAGTTCCTCTTGCGCTTCTCCTAACTCTACCCCTTGTCCCACAAGAGCCAGGGGTCTTTTAGCCGAGTTTATAAGTTCCGCAGCTTGCGCTATGGCATCCATATCCACCTCAGGCGCAGGCACATAACTACGAATATAATCTAATTTACAAGGTATATACTCTACCTTTTCAAACTGCGCATTCTTAGCAAAGTCAAGTACCACAGGTCCCGGTCTTCCGCTACGAGCAATGTAAAAGGCACGGGCTACTGCCCAAGGTATATCTTCGGCGCGACGTATCTGATAACTCCACTTTGTGATGGGTTGAGTGATGCTCACCAAGTCTATTTCCTGAAAGGCATCACTACCAAGCAAGGAGGCCACTACCTGTCCGGCAATAACAACCATGGGGGTACTATCCAATATAGCATCTCCAATTCCGGTTACTGCATTCGTTGCTCCCGGTCCACTGGTTACCAAACAAACGCCCACTTCTCCCGATACTCTGGCATATCCTTGTGCAGCATGCGTAGCACCTTGTTCATGGCGAACAAGCACATGATTCAGTTTTTCTTTATAATCGTATAAACAATCGTAAACTGGCATAATAGCTCCACCAGGATAGCCAAAAACAGTTTTTACTCCTTCTTGAATCAATGAGCGAATTAATGCTTCCGATCCGGTTATGAGTTGTTTTTCCATCGTCTTATCTATTTCTTTTGTTCGTACTATATTTTAATCAATCAAGCGAACCGCCCCCTTATCAGCAGAACTGACCATACTTGCATAAGCCTTCAGGCTCTTGGGTACATTTCGTTCACGGGTGACGGGTGTCATTGGCCGTGCAGCCAGTTCCTCATCCGTCAGCTTCACATTGATTGTTCTCTCGGGTATATTGATTTCAATGATATCTCCATTTTGAATTTTACCGATGTTACCTCCGGCTGCTGCCTCTGGAGAAACGTGACCAATACTTAGTCCGGATGTCCCTCCACTAAAACGTCCATCAGTGATAAGCGCACATTCCTTGCCTAAATGGCGGGACTTAATATAAGAGGTGGGATAGAGCATTTCTTGCATACCCGGTCCTCCCTTAGGTCCTTCGTGAGTGATGACGACCACATCTCCACTGACGACCTTTCCTCCCAGGATTCCATCACAAGCAGCATCTTGTGAATCGAAAACTTTAGCCGGACCGGTAAATCGCCAGATGCTTTCGTCTACACCCGCTGTCTTCACCACACATCCATCTTGAGCGATATTTCCTTTCAGTATAGCCAGTCCACCATCTTTAGAATAGGCATGCTCCACATCGCGAATACAACCTGTAGCTCTGTCCGTGTCTAACTCCTTATAATAAACATCTTGCGAACCAAGCACCAGATTAAATCTGCCTGCCGCCGCACTCTTATATTTCTTTATAGCCTCATCGGATACATTCGGACTGGTAATACTATATTTATCAATCGCTTCAGCCAACGTCATACCGTCTATACGATTCACATTCGTTTCAATGAATCCACCCTTAGCCAGTTCACTCATAATAGCCATAATACCTCCGGCACGATTAACGTCCTGAATATGATATTTCTGAGTATTTGGTGCCACTTTGCACAAGCATGGACTTTTGCGTGAAAGCATATCAATATCATCCATCGTAAAGTCAACCTCACCTTCGTGAGCTATCGCCAGTAGATGGAGTACTGTATTTGTTGAACCTCCCATGGCAATGTCCAGCGTCATTGCATTCAAGAAAGAAGCACGAGTGGCAATGCTTCTGGGTAATACCCTTTCATCACCTTCATCATAATATTTCAAAGTATTTTCTACAATCAGCTTCGCAGCATCTTTAAACAACTGCGCTCTATTGGCATGCGTAGCCACAATGGTTCCGTTACCCGGAAGTGCCAAACCAATTGCCTCATTGAGGCAGTTCATCGAGTTGGCAGTGAACATTCCCGAGCAGCAACCACACGTTGGACAAGCATTTTGTTCAATCTTTGCCACTTCAGCATCGCTCACATTTTCGTCGGCCGACTTAACCATCGCATCAACCAGATCAAGATGCTGTCCGTCAAGCTCTCCGGCCTCCATCGGTCCACCGGAAACAAAAACCGTTGGTATATTCAGCCTCATGGCAGCCATTAACATGCCGGGAGTAATCTTATCACAATTGCTGATGCATACCATGGCATCCGCTTTGTGACCGTTCACCATATATTCCACACTATCAGCAATGATATCTCTCGAAGGGAGAGAATAAAGCATACCGTCGTGCCCCATAGCAATACCATCATCAATAGCAATCGTATTAAATTCAGCAGCAAAGCAACCTAGTTTTTCAATTTCGGCTTTCACTTGCTGTCCGATGTCGTGCAAATGCACATGACCCGGCACAAATTGCGTAAATGAATTGACTATAGCGATAATTGGTTTTCCCAATTGTTCTTTCTTCATACCGTTGGCTGCCCATAATGCCCGGGCACCCGCCATGCGGCGACCTTGCGTACTAAACGAACTGCGTAATTGCTTTTTCATTGTTTTTATTCCTTTAGTTATAATTAAAAAGCCTCTCTCACACAGTGAGAAAGGCTCCAATTAATATCTCTATTGTACGAATATACATACACAAACCTTCCTCACGCTCTTGATGGGACCACCACGACGCTAATAATATTCAGCAGAGACAGGTTAATAGATGTATTTCTATTCATAATTCAACGCTTATTTTTCTAAATCGTGCTGCAAAGGTAACGGCTTTTTCATTATCTCCAAACAAATCGAAGAAAAAAAACGTTCATTAATAAATAATCGTAAGGAAACGAGGTTATAAATCCCTAGTTTATCACATAATAGTTTCAAATGAAACTATTCGTAAGGTAGATGAATAAATAGATAACAGAACAAATAAAGAGCTTAATAATCTGAAATTTAAGCTCTTATATTCTAAGTGAGAATTAAATTATTTATATCTTTGCAGCCCGTATAATACGGGTATTATTAACTACATATTAAAAACAAGAAATGGAAACGGTAGCAAACAAGTATATCACTGTAGCATATGAGTTGTACGTTACAGAAGATGGAGAAAGAGACCTGGTAGAAAAAGCAACAGCCGAACGCCCATTCCAGTTTATTACAGGATTGGGAACTACATTGGAAGCTTTCGAAGATCAAATTAGAGACCTCGCCGTAGGAGAGAAATTCGAGTTCACCATTCCTTTCGCAGAAGGTTACGGCGAATATGACGAAGAGCACGTACTTGATCTACCAAGACAAATCTTTGAAATAGACGGTCATTTCGATTCTGAGAGAATTTATGAAGGAAACGTAGTTCCTTTGATGGATTCTGAAGGTCACCGTATAAACGGGACTGTTGTGGAAGTGAAAGACGACACTGTAGTGATGGACATGAATCATCCTTTGGCCGGAGACGATTTGACCTTTATTGGTGAAGTAATTGAAAACCGTGCAGCAACCAATGCCGAAATTGAAGGTATGGTTAACATGATGAGCGGTGAAGGCGGTGGATGCAGCTGCGGTAGTGATGGTTGTGGCAGCGATAGCTGTGGCGACGGAGGATGTGGCTGTGGCAGCGGTGAAAAAGAAGAAAGTGAAGCTTGCGGTTGTGGTGGAAATTGCGGATGCGGTGGACACTAAGCGCTTTACATTATAATATAGAGAAAATGCAGCAATGAGATATTTGCTGCATTTTTTTTGTTCCTCAATGACCTACCTCTGTTTATTTCTAATTATCTACAAATAAGCGTATAAAAAGAGAAGATATAACTTCACCGCGGTGAATTAACTAGTTAACCGTGGTTAATTAACTACTTCACCACGGTTAACTAGTTAATTCGCCAAACCCCTGCTACAAGGCCTGTAGAGGGGTTTCTTAAAAGTAAACAAAAGTTCTTCTATAAGTCGTTTTTTAGCGAAGAATAACGCACCAATTTCAGAAACTGAATTAGCTTTTATGCGTCATAATATCAAGAACCAATTTATCGGTTTCATTCATTCCCTGAGAACCGATAAGGGTCAGATTACGAATGCTGCGATCTACATCCTGGTCGATAATACCTTCTACAGAGGTCACACATTTATTTTCCATCGCCATCATAGCAGAGAGTACGGCAGTAGAAACACCACTAGCCACTTTCAGAGCGCAACTAGGCTTAGCTCCGTCGCAAATCATACCTGTTAAGTTGGCTATCATGTTCTGTACCGAAAAAGCTACTTGACGGAAATCCCCTCCCATCAACCAAGTGATGCCACAACTTGAGCCGGTAGCCGCTACCACACAGCCGCACAAAGCGGAAAGTCGTCCGAGGCTTTGCTTGATATATATGACCGTAAGATGGCTCATCATCAACGCACGGATCAATTCTTCTTCTGATTTATTGTTTTCTTCAGCATAGATAACCACCGGAAGTGTGGCTGATATACCTTGATTACCACTACCAGAGTTACTCATGACAGGAATCATCGCACCTCCCATACGGGCATCACAAGCTCCGGAAGTATAAGAAAGGATATGAGACAGTGTTCCATCACCTAGCATCTGTCGTTCTTTATTGCCTCGAAGCATTCTACCCAGTGAGTGACCATAATTTCCTTTGAAAGAGCTCTCAGCCGCTGCTTTATTCAGGCGGGCAGTCTCAAAGATGAAACGTATCTCATCCAACGGAGCTGTCACTGCAAAATCATAAACCTTGAGAAGAGTAAGATTCAAAGAAGCTTCTTCATCTGCTGCTTCTCCGGCAGACTGCTTATTGAGCAAGACTTCTTCACCACGAGTAATAGATATAAAAGAGGTGTGTCCACCGGATATCACCGCTTTTGCACTCTCGCCGGCAGCTTCACAAATTGCTTCAATGTACAGCTTCTCGGCAATATCTTCTTTCAATGAAATATGGATTCGTCTTTCATCAATGAATCGCTTGCCTTCTTCTACAGCTTCGGGACTACTATCCCTCAACACCTCCAGTTGATATTCCGATTTTCCAATCAGTGCGCCCAAAGCAACAGCGATAGGCAGGCCAATCATACCTGTTCCGGGTATTCCCACCCCCATAGCGTTCTTCAGAATATTAGCACTTAAAACAACAGTTATCTTTTCGGGCTTACAACCCAATGTTTCGGCGGCCTTAGCTACACACAAAGCTACAGCAATAGGTTCTGTGCACCCAATGGCCGGAACAACCTCCGATTTTACCAGGTCTATTATCTTTTTTCTTTCCTCTTGTGTCATTTGAATATTGGTCTATTTCTTGCAAAAATAGGTAATATAGTCTGTCTGCACAAAAACTACCTGCTAATAAATAATATACGGCCCAGATTTCTTTCACAGGAACCTGAGCCGCAACAAACCAATTAACCTTAATACTTAAACGATCTGCAATGAAAAATGATTCTAAATTGTTTTTTCACTTCTTGTTCATATATATTAATGAGATACATTCAACTCTGATTTTCCTTTCAATGGGTTTTCTTCTACTCCCCATTTATCTGCTGTTTTTTTCAGGCGAACGATCTTCAACAGATTATCCGAAGGCAAGCATAAAAGTCCTTCTACCTCATTCGCATCTGCCGCATAAACTTTGAGATCGATTTTTGACCAATCCATCTTGTCGGTACTTTGTGCCAGAGCGATGTGTGGAATCACAGCACCATCTCGCACCAATATCACCGCAGGTATATGACCGGCTTCAATGATGTTCCAACCGGAAGAGTAGACCTTCTTATTTTGATAATCAATCCATTTGCCACCCGGAAGGTATACGCTTCGTTTGGTGCCTTGCTCCAGCATAGGGGCTACCAAGAGATCATGTCCAAACATATATTCATCTTCTACGCTCCAGACAGCAGGATCGTTCGGAAACTCAATGCAAAGGGCACGTACCATTGGTAGCCCTTGTTCTGTACACTGTTTGGCTTGCGCATACACATAAGGCATCAGTTTATACTTCATTTCAGCACTCTCACGAAAAGCCTTCACGAAAGATTCGTTGTAGAGCCATGGCTCTTTGGGAGGTGCACCGTGTGCCCTACTGTGTGAAGTAAGGAAACCAAACGGCAACCAGCGCCGATAAAGCTCTTCAGGTGATTTTTGCACAAAGCCTCCTATATCATGGCTCCAGAAGCTAAAGCCACTCAATCCCAGAGAAAGACCACCCCGAACAGTACCAAGCATACCGATATCGGTATTAGCGGCATCACCACCCCAATGCAACGGATAACGTTGCGAACCGGCCCAAGCACTGCGAGCCCAGATGATGTTTTCCCCCTTGACCTGCTTCGTAATATCGGCCACGGCTTTGTTATAGCGCAAAGGATAGAGATTGTGCTCATACAAGCCCCCCTTGCCCGAGGCATAAAAACCGTTAAGCGGTGCTGCTTCGCCGAAGTCCACTTTAATTGCGCCAACACCCATCGAAAGCAATCCTGACAACTTTTCTTGATACCAGCTGACGGTTTGCGGATTCGAGAAGTCGAGCACCGCATCTTCGTAGGGAAGTCCGCCATTAGCATTCTTCACCTCTAAACCCTTATCTATAATCTCTCGAAAATATTTGTTTTTCGGGGTAAAATAAGTCAGCTGCCACAAAGAGATGTGAAAACCATCTGCCAGCAAGTCTTTTACCATTTTCTGCGGATTAGAGAAACGGCTGGGAGCAAATACATAATCGCATTGCCAGTCGGTTTCGAACCATCCGGTATCAAAATGAATCACATCGGCAGGAATCTTATAGTTCCTCAGATTCTTTGCCACATCATATCCTTCTTTCTCACTAAAATAAGTAATCCTACTCATCCAGGTACCAAAACTCCATAGCGGAGGCATAGGCGATTTTCCGGTAAGTTCGGTATATTCATTCAATATCTCTTTCGGTTCCCCGAAGAAGACAAATAGGTCCAACGCTTCATCAGCCATAAACAGTTTATTGAGTCCGATGTAAGTGGAGCCAAAGTCGCAGGTTACAGGAGCCGACGTATGCATAAACATGCCATAGCCACGACTACTTAAAAAGAATGGGATAGGTTTGTACATCTGGTCCGTTTCAGGTCCTTGCGGATCGCTAACAAACAAGTTCACCTTCTGCCCCACCTTATTTAAAGAAGTAAACGATTCGCCACAACCCATGATTTTTTCTCCCGGAGAGAGACTAAACACCGGATTGATGCTTCGTGAATTGTCAGCACCCCGTTTAATGAAATTAAACGGCAAACTCTTCACCTGCGTGGAATCATTGTCAGCCCAGCGCCATGTATCAGTAAGGCGTCGACCATTCGCATCCAATAAGATGATGCGCCATGGTTTCTCCTCAATAATAATACTGCCAAAAGCACTCTTATATTGATGCGCTCCTTTCAAAGCAGTGTATTTCCAACTCGTATCGCTACCGGGTGCTTTCACTAACATCAGTGAAGATGCCTCTTTTATCTCCACCGGAGTGGTAAGCATACGAATGCGCAATGTACGGGGAGTGATAAAATCAATGGTAAATTTTAATTGAGGGTTATTCTCATAGGCCGAAGCAGGGAAATCGAGCATCTGCAAATCTTGTGGCAATACAGTATTGGCATTAAAAGCCTGACGGGTATAAAGTGTTTTACGCCTCCACTCAATAGTACCTTGAGCAGTTGCAGGATCAAAAGCGGAAAGCTTATCGGCAAAGAAAAAAAGATTGGTAAAATCACCAAAATCCGTGCTCATGTCTTTCGCCTGATTCATAAGGTAAGAGGCGCCGCCATTGGTTTGCATTTGAGCACTCATCTGCAAAGGCAGACAAACAAGGAGTAAAAGTATTTCGATCGTTTTCCGGTTCATAGTATCTGTTTTAAAGATCGTTGGTTTAAGGATGCGATAAAAGTAGAACAAATACTTCATTCTCACAGTCACGAGATGTTTTATTATAGGGGGTGAAATGTTGCATTTGTTCCTTTTCTTTCTCTAAATAAGATAATCGAAGTGCAACAAAGTTTATAAAAACTAAAAGTTTTAGCTTATTCCTAAAAATCCAACGACCCAATTGCCAAAAAGTTTGTTATATTTGCATAGATAACCATTAAAACAGCAGTAATCATGTTTAACTCATTTGGCAATATTCTCAGATTAACCAGTTTCGGCGAATCGCACGGTAAAGGTATCGGTGGAGTCATTGACGGATTTCCGGCAGGTATCCGTATCGACATGGACTTTGTACAAAAAGAACTTAACCGACGTCGCCCGGGACAGTCTGCCATCACAACTTCTCGCAAGGAGACAGACGAAGTGGAGTTTCTTTCCGGAATCTTCGAGGGGAAATCAACAGGATGTCCCATCGGTTTCATCGTTTGGAATCAGAACCAGCATTCCAATGATTATGATAACATGAAGGAAGTTTATCGTCCCTCACATGCTGACTACACCTACAATGTGAAGTATGGCATTCGTGACCATCGTGGAGGCGGACGTTCTTCTGCCCGCGAGACCATATCACGCGTGGTGGGAGGTGCTCTGGCCAAACTAGCATTGAATCAACTGGGCATTCACATTACCGCATTTACTTCGCAAGTGGGACCCATCAAATTAGAAAAAGACTATAAGGATTATAATCTGGATACCGTTGAAGACAATCCGGTGAGATGCCCCGACCAAGAGAAAGCTCAAGAGATGCAAGAGCTAATATCTAAGATAAAAGGAGAAGGAGACACGATAGGTGGTGTGGTTACTTGTGTCATTAAAGGATGCCCTATTGGCTTAGGACAACCTGTTTTCGGCAAGTTGCACGCAGCACTGGCCAATGCAATGATGAGCATCAATGCCGCCAAGGCTTTTGAGTACGGCGACGGGTTCACAGGATTGAAACAAAAAGGTTCTGAGCAAAATGATGTGTTCTTCAATAATAATGGTACGATTGACACACACACCAACCACTCGGGAGGTATGCAAGGAGGTATCAGCAACGGTCAGGACATCTTCTTTCGGGTTGCTTTCAAACCTGTAGCTACCGTATTGATGGAACAACATACAGTGAACGTTGACGGAGTAGATACTACGCTCAAAGCCAAAGGTCGACATGATCCTTGTGTTTTGCCTCGGGCAGTACCTATTGTTGAGGCCATGGCAGCATTGACCATCCTCGACTTCTACCTGATAGACAGAACGACACAATTATAATTATCCTACTGAAATAGACGAAATGAGTAAAATACAAACCTATATACAAGAGAACGAAGCAAAAATAATAGATGACCTGTTCAGCCTCATCCGCATCCCCAGTATTAGCGCACTACCTGAACATAAAGACGACATGATGGCCTGTGCGCAGCGATGGAGACAGTTGCTATTGGAAGCCGGAACAGACGAAGCGATAGTTATGCCTTCAGCAGGCAATCCGATAGTCTTTGCACAAAAGATGGTGAATCCGGAAGCCCAAACAGTACTTATCTATGCGCATTATGATGTGATGCCTGCCGAACCGTTGGATCTTTGGAAAAGCCAACCATTTGAACCGCAAATCAGAGACGAACACATCTGGGCACGTGGTGCCGACGATGATAAAGGCCAATCATTCATTCAGGTGAAAGCTTTTGAATACTTGGTGAAGAACGACCTGCTAAAGAATAATGTGAAATTCATCTTTGAGGGTGAAGAAGAAATTGGTTCGCCTAGTTTGGAAGCTTTTTGCGAAGAACACAAAGAATTACTGAGAGCGGATATTATTTTGGTAAGCGACACAAGTATGCTGGGCGCCGACCTACCATCACTCACTACAGGGCTTCGCGGACTGGCTTATTGGGAAATTGAAGTAACGGGACCTAACCGTGATCTGCACTCAGGCCATTTTGGCGGAGCAGTAGCCAATCCGATCAATACCCTTTGCGGAATGATTAGCAGTGTAGTAGATACTGATGGACGCATTACAATACCCGGTTTTTATGACGATGTAGAAGAAGTTCCGCAAGCAGAACGAGAAATGATTGCGCACATCCCCTTTGACGAAGAGAAGTACAAAACAGCTATCGGTGTTAAAGCACTCTTCGGAGAGAAAGGATATTCTACTTTAGAGCGTAATAGCTGCCGCCCCTCTTTCGATGTATGCGGCATTTGGGGTGGATACACAGGTGAGGGTTCTAAAACAGTATTACCCTCTAAAGCTTACGCCAAAGTATCTTGTCGCTTAGTAGCTCATCAGGATCATCATAAGATTTCGGATCTGTTTACCAAGTATATTCATTGCATCGCCCCCGAAAGTGTGCAAGTAAAAGTAACTCCGATGCACGGTGGACAAGGATATGTGTGCCCCATTTCATTACCCCCTTATCAGGCAGCACAGAAAGGATTTGAGATCGCTTTCGGGAAAAAGCCTTTGGCTGTTCGCCGTGGAGGAAGTATCCCCATCATCTCTACTTTCGAACAAGTGTTGGGACTCAAAACCATATTGATGGGCTTTGGGCTGGAATCTAACGCCATTCACTCACCTAACGAGAACCTTCCTCTGGATATTTTCCGTAAAGGCATTGAAGCAGTAGTAGAATTCCATTTGGCTTATCAAGGGTAAACATTAAGATACGAATAAAAGCGGCTGCTCTTTGTATGAAGGGCAGCCGCTTTATTATGAATCAATCAAGCATCAAATGATTAATTACTTTTAAATTTATTCTGATGCCGCAGCGCATATTTTACTAATAGAATCAAAACAGGAACTTCGACTAACGGACCAATAACCGCAGCAAAAGCTACTCCCGAGTTTATTCCGAAAACAGCAATAGCAACCGCTATAGCCAATTCAAAGTTATTCCCGGATGCTGTGAAAGCTACAGAGGCTGTCTTTGCATAACCTGCTCCTACTTTCCGAGTAAGCCAGAAAGAGAGGAAAAACATAATTCCAAAGTAGATGATAAGTGGTATAGCTATGAGCAACACATCATACGGAAGCTTCACGATATACTCCCCTTTATAGGAGAACATTACCACAATAGTAAAGAGCAGAGCGATCAATGTTATCGGACTAATCTTAGGAATAAACTTATTATAATACCAATCTTTACCTTTGGCCCTAACAAGAATGATCTGACTAAGGAACCCCGCAATAAAAGGAATGCCCAAATAGATAAAAACGCTCTGTGCTATCGTCCCCATGGTGATGCTACTAACATCCTCAGTTATTGGCAAGCCTAACCATGCCGGGAAAACCGACAAGAACAAGTATGCGTAAACTGAAAAAAACAGAACCTGGAAAATACTATTAAAAGCAACCAAGCCGGCAGCATACTCTGTACTTCCTTTGGCTAAATCATTCCAGACAAGTACCATTGCAATGCAACGAGCAAGACCAATCATGATCAGCCCATACATATACTCGGGATAATTATGAAGAAAGACAATGCCCAATATAAACATTAACACAGGCCCAACAATCCAATTTAAGATAAGGGACATTGTGAGAATCTTTCTATCGGTGAAAACCTTGCCCAATTCTTCATACTTCACTTTGGCCAAAGGCGGATACATCATTAATATAAGTCCGATAGCCAAAGGAACATTCGTAGTACCGGATTCAAATTGAGCCCAAAAGCCTCCAATTCCCGGATAAAGATATCCGATGGCTACTCCAATAAACATTGCAGCAAAAATCCACAAAGTCAGGTAACGATCTAAAAAAGCTAACTTTTTCATTTATACTAAAGTTTAATTATCCAATTAGGAACAACACCCTCTGCCACAACAAGCGCCCGAAGACTCAGAAGATTGAAGTTCTAATTGATAAAAATTAAAGAAACCTTCTTTTATCTCATCCCGAACACGCTCAAACTCGCTCCAGATAAACTCTGGCGTACCCTCTGCATGGGAGGGATCATCAAACCCGATATGCAACCTTCTATTTACTTTGCCCGAAAACATT
This sequence comes from uncultured Bacteroides sp., assembly GCF_963666545.1. Classification (NCBI taxonomy): domain Bacteria; kingdom Pseudomonadati; phylum Bacteroidota; class Bacteroidia; order Bacteroidales; family Bacteroidaceae; genus Bacteroides; species uncultured Bacteroides sp. The sequence continues at coordinate 1,857,839 of NZ_OY762899.1, forward strand.
GGGCAACTTTCTTTTGCACCACCACAAACAGTGATCACATAACCCCATTCCTGATCCAGATACTCATTTACACTTGTGGGAGTATGACCACTAATATCTATCCCAACTTCTTTCATCGCCTTAACAGCCAAAGGATTCACTTGCTTCGCAATTTCCGTTCCGGCAGAATAGACTTCCAACGTTTTATCAAAAGATTGCAAAAAGCCATGAGCCATCTGGCTACGGCAACTATTACCTGTACACAATATTAAAACTTTCATACTATAACTCTATTTAATTTGTTCACAACAATTCTCAGGGTCACTAATTTCGCCCATAAATACATCTACCAATTCTTTAAACTCCTGTATCTTCTCTGTGTTCAAACAGTAGAAGGTTTTCACTCCTTCTGAGTGACAAATCACTAACTCTGCATTTCTCAACTCCATCAAGTGCTGATTAACCGTAGTCCTACTTAGAGGTAATTCATCTGCAAAATCACCGGTTATACAAGTCTTGGTTTCTGCCAGGTATTTAAGAATAGCCAAACGAGCCGGATGAGCCAATGCCTTAAATAACTCCGCACTGGCCTGGAGTTCGATTTCAAATAGTTCACTTTTAGCTTGTGCCATATTGTCTGTTAATTAATTATGCCGCAAATATACGTCATTAAATTAATAAAACGTATAATTACGTCATTTGTTTTATGCCGGCTAAACAAATATTGACGTAGTTTCTTTGGTAAGAAGAAACTTTATTGCAATTTTGTCTTCAGAATAAAGAAAGAGTAAACAGAAAGAAGAAATCGTATGAAAAACAAAGCAATACAGGCTATCGGACTAATGTCCGGCACATCTCTGGATGGGTTGGATGTGTGCTGCTGCACCTTTAGCAAAAAAGAAGAGAAGTGGAACTTCAACATTGATTGTGCCAAAGGATACTCCTACTCCAAAGAGCTAAAACAAAAATTGGGAACAGGGGCGCAACAGATGAATGCTTTGGAATTTATCACTTTTCATAGTGCCTACGGAAAGTTTCTAGGTGAACGAGTCAACGAGTTTATGACTGAGTTCAAGGTAAGACCGGATATTATCGCTTCTCATGGACACACTATCTTTCACGAACCGAAAAAGAAAATCATGTTTCAAATTGGTGATGGTGCCGCCATTGCTGCCGAAACCCGAATTCCTACCGTCTCTGACTTCCGCCGCCTCGACATTATGCTTGGTGGACAAGGTGCACCGCTCGTTCCTATAGGCGACCGCTTGCTTTTTGCCGACTATGACTATTGTCTCAACATCGGAGGTTTCTCAAATATTTCCTTCGAGAAAAATGGAGATCGCATCGCATTCGACATCAGTCCTGTGAACTATGTGATCAATCACTATTGCCGCCAAATAGGTTTAGAGTTTGATCGTGACGGAAAGATAGCGCGCCAAGGCAATATCCATCAATCATTGCTTGATGAACTCAACGACATGGAGTTTTATCATCAGGACGGACCTAAATCACTTGGCCGCGAATGGGTAGAGACATTGGTTTATCCTATACTCGAACAACACAATCTGCCCTTAGAAGATATGCTTCGCACATTTTACGAACATGCTGCCTTTCAGATTTCGAGAATAGTAAAAGGTGGAAAGCTACTCATTACCGGAGGTGGTGCTTTCAATCTATTTCTAGTGGAACGCATTCAGGCATTATGCCCTTGTGAAATAGTAATTCCCGACAAACAAATTATTGAATACAAAGAAGCGTTGATATTTGCTTTCCTAGGTACCTTGTACATGTGCGACGAGCCAAGTTGCCTTGCTTCGGTAACCGGAGCCCCAGTAGATAACATTGGAGGAATGCTGTTTAAAGTGTAATGCTATACTTTAAACAGCATTCTTCGAAAACTTATCGAACAAAATTGGTAAATATTTTAGAGACTGAATTTGGAGCTACAACAGACTCTTTAGTCTGCTCCCGCATTTCAAGTAGCCAAGCCATATTTCGCCCTAACACCTGCATAATCTGCATTCCTTCAGTATCTTGCAGAACCTCACCTGCTGTTCTTCCATGTATAATGTTCCAATAGTTGGAAGTAGCAAGAATCATCTCCGAATAATTAAGATAATGATTCATACTATCAAAAGTGGAAGAACCACCTGTGCGACGAACAGCAATAACAGCTGCACCCACCTTATGACGGAATAAGTTTCCATTGCTTGAGGATACATAGAATGCCCTATCCAGAAAGCTTTTCATTGTACCGGGAATGCCGGCATAAAAAACCGGAGATGCTAGAATAATTCCATCAGCTGCCTTCATTTGCTGAATACAGTCATTAACAGAATCAGTAGCCATCACACATTTCTCATCTTTGTTTTTAGCACAGCCACCACATGCTATACAGCCTCTGATCATTTGATTGCCTACATGGATAATCTCAAAATCAATTCCATTCTCTTGCAATTGCTTTCCAACCTCAGCCAATGCATGATAAGTATTCCCCTTTTTATGAGGACTTCCATTGATCGCTACTACTTTCATTTCTTTTTCTCCTTTATTTTTAATTACTTTGTTACTGCAAAATTGAGACATTAATATCATTTATACAAGTATCTACCAAAAAGTATCATAGTAACCTAAAAGAGTGAATCATGACTAATCAAGGAAACATAGACAAATATTTATTTAAAGGAAAAGAATATTTTTGTTCCTTAGAGCTAGTAATGGATATGATTGGCGGTAAATGGAAACCAATTGTACTGTTTCATCTCAAGGAGGGAACCATGCGATCTGGAGATCTTCAAAGAAGTTTAAAAGGTGTTTCCAATAAAATGTTTACTCAAACCGTTAGAGAACTTGAACAAACAGGATTGGTAGAGCGCATTATTTACCCCACAGTACCTCCAAAAGTAGAATACAAACTAACTCCGATGGGAAAATCCGTCATACCGGTTATTGAAACCCTAAATCAATGGGGGAAAACATTAGTTCCAACAAAGCCTAATATAACCAAATAAAGAAAAAGCAAACTTCTCGCTCAATAAGTATTCGTTACGATTTAGCCTATATTATTTCAATGCTTAAAATGCCTATTGAACAGGCATTTATGTCAATGTGTCGTTTAGTGGATTATTCCTTCACTAAAACGACAAAAAGAAGTCTAGACTAGTTCGTCAACACACCATACATCCACCATAATCGCCATATAAATATCCTTTTATTGCACAAATAAACATTAATACAATAAAATAACACATTTTATACCCAAAAGACTTCCTTTTTGAAAAAGATCCATATCTTTGCGCCACCAGTATTATTAATATTCGTTTCAGTAAGTTAAACCTAAGATAAAAGCAAAGCGTATGAAAGAGAAAATTTGGCTATGGATAGTCTGTCTTTTTATGAGTACAGGGATGGCAATGGCTCAGAAGTCAACGGTTTCAGGAACAGTCTTTTCCGAAGATGACAACGAGCCGATTGTAGGAGCATCGATATTGGTAAAAGGTACCTTGCTCGGTACAATAACCGATTTAGAGGGTAAATTTACAATTCCGAACGTACCAAACACAGCTAAGATACTGAAGGTATCATATATAGGTATGAAATCGGCAGAAGTTTCCATCAAAGTCGGAATGAAAGTTGTGCTCAAATCTGATTCCGAAATGTTGGATGAAGTAATGGTTGTGGCTTACGGAACTGCAAAGAAGAGCAGTTATTCAGGTTCTGCCTCATTGGTAAAGGCAGATGCGATCAAAGATTTGCCTACAACAAGTTTTGAGAATGCACTGAATGGTAAAGTTGCCGGTTTACAAATCACTAATTCTTCCGGTCAGGCAGGTTCGGCTCCAAGTGTTCGTATCCGTGGTAACGGTTCGATGAATGCTAGTAATGAGCCACTATATGTAGTTGATGGTGTACCTGTTGTTTCGGGTGATGTTGGTCAGATGGGCGACTATACCAATACCACCAACAATGTGATGAGCTCACTCAATCCAGGAGATATTGAGTCCATTTCCGTACTGAAAGATGCCGCGGCCTCTTCACTTTATGGTTCGCGTGCCGCCAATGGTGTCATTCTTATCACGACGAAAAAAGGGAAAGAAGGAAAACCTGTAGTTGGCCTTAAAGCTTCCATAGGCTTCACTCCAAGCTGGGCTACAGACAATTATGAACCAGCCAGTACACAAGAACAAGTAGACATGCTTTATATGGTATTCCATGATTACCGCACCTCTAATGGATATACTGAGGCGGCTGCCAATACATACGCTTTAAGCCAGTTAAATAAAAAGTTCAATAAACACGGTTACTCATTCAGTACTGGTGGAACAGGTCTTTATGAGACTGTTGCCATCTCCGACTATGATAATTCCGGGCGTGCCGGTAAATACTATGATTGGGAAGATGCCTATTTTCGTACTGCAGTTTATCAAACTTATGACCTTTCGGTGAGTGGAGCTACCCCTACCACCAATTATTATAGTTCTTTCTCTTATACCAAAGATGAAGGACGCTTAAAGGTGAACAACTTCGATCGCATATCCGGACGTGTAAATCTTTCCCAAAAGGTAGGCAAGTTCTTCGAATTTGCAACTAATGTGAATGTGGCTAGAACGACAAAAGAAGGCTACAATGATACACGTAGCACGGGTGACAATTACTATCTGCAGACCCGCAACCTGTTGTGGGGACTTTACTGGCCTACTGATTATAAAACAGGTGCAGAGTGGACAACGCGTTATGGCAGCTATGCTTATAACGGACTTTATTACGACAAAGAATGGGAAAATGAATCCATCAACACTCGTCTTTCTGCTACCGAGACACTAACCTTGCATCTACTTCCGGGCTTAGATGTACGTTCCATTTTTTCTTATGACAATACTGCTGTGAAAGATCATATCTATTACAGCGCCAACCACTATACTGGCTCTGCCACTAACGGAACAGTAAGCGAGATGCGCACCACTTATGAAAAAATGGTATCTTCCACCACCGCCAATTATAACGTTACATTCGGTGCTCACAGCATTGGAGCGTTAGTTGGTTTTGAAGCAGAAAAGAATACCTCCGATTATATACGTGCCACCGGTGATAATCTGGCGACAAGTGGACTACACACCGTTTCTACCGCAGGAACACAATCTTCTGCAGGATATAATTGGGGTAACTCGATGGTTTCTATCCTCTCAAAGCTGGATTACAACTATAACCAACGCTACTACGCTTCAGCTTCGTTTCGTCGTGACGGATCTTCGCGCCTAGACCCAGATTCCCGATGGGGAAACTTCTGGTCCGTTGCCGGTTCATGGAGACTTTCCAATGAAGCATTTTTGAAGAACAACCCCGTCATCAGTGACCTTCGTCTCCGCGCCTCTTATGGCGTGAACGGTACATTGCCCAGTAGCAATTACGGTTATATGAACCTAGTGGGTTATACTGCTAAATACATGGGAAATCCCGGTGGAACGCTGAATACAATTGCCAGCAAAGACCTCTCTTGGGAGACAAGCTATACAACAAATATCGGTCTGGATTTTGGTTTGTTCGACCAACGTTTAAGAGGAACAGTAGAATACTTTAACCGTGATTCCAAAGATTTGTTGCAAGACGTGCCCATTTCGAGTGTCATCGGCTTCAATTCTACCTTGAGCAATATTGGCCAGATCAACAACAAAGGCATAGAAGTTGAATTGTCCGGTGATATTATTCGCAATAAGAGTGGTTGGAACTGGAACGCATCCATCAACGCAGCTTTCATCAAATCAAAAGTGACGAAACTTTATAATGGGGCCGATATTATCTGGAAAGACCCCACAGGTGGTGATGGACGTGCCCAATATATTTATCGCGAAGGCGAATCCACCTTAGCCTTTTATGGCTACGAATGGGCGGGCGTTGACAAAGCCAATGGTAAAAGTGTCTATTACGTGAATGATGCGACTAATTCTAAAACCGGTGATTTTGATTACAATGGACGAGGAGCAACCTATGATTATAGCAAAGCCAATTACAAAATTCTTGGTGACGCTATGCCTACCGTAAGCGGTGGTTTCAATACCAATGTTTCTTATAAAGGCATTGACTTAAGTCTGAATTTCATTTATAAACTAGGTGGAAAACTGTATGACGGCGCTTACAAAGATGTGGCCGATGACGGTTATTACTGGGAGCGCACCCGTGCCAAGAGCTATTACAAGAATATGTGGACGAAAAACAACCCTAACGGCACACAACCAAAACTGGATGGAAACGACTTGATAGATGCAATGCAATATAGTTCCCGTCATTTGTGTGATGCCAGCTTCCTGCGCCTAAAGAGTCTGTCATTGGGTTATACCCTCCCTAAAGATCTTCTTAGCAAAGTAATGATCAGCGATACTCGTGTCTTCTTCAATGCAAGTAACCTCTGGACCCTATCTAAATATAAGGAAGCCGATCCGGAAGTAAACCAATATGGCACACGTGGTTGGGAAACTCCAATAGGGAAAACGTTTGTATTCGGTATTGAATTGAAATTTTAATTAGGAGGAGGATAATAAAATGAAACATTTCATATATTCAATCGTATTTGTGATTCTCAGTGCATTGACACTGTCTTCTTGTGATGACTTCCTGAATATGCAACCCGGAAATTCGGGTAATGCAGAAGATGCCATTACTACACCCGGTGACGCAAAAGTAGTGATAAACGGAATCATGAGTTCCATGACTTCCTCCGATTATTACGGGCGTAACTTTTTCATGTATGGTGACGCCAAAGGTGGCGATCTGACGATTTATTCTGCCGGCCGTGGCTTGGACGGACTATACTCATTCAACCATTCCGCTACCAGCGGTAGCTTTTCCGGTTTCTGGACTACAGGTTATAACTGCATCATGCAAATTAACAACTTGCTTAAAAATATAGAAAAGCTAGAGGCAGCAGGCACTACCGGCTTCAATTCTTACAAAGGCCAAGCTTTGACATTGCGAGCACTTGTATCTTTCGACTTAGTTCGTCTTTATGGCCTTCCTTATAATTATGACAAGACCTCTTACGGTGTACCAATTACAACATCGACACTGGAAAGTGATGCACAACTCACCCGCTCCACAGTAGAAGAAAATTATAAGCAGATACTTAGTGATTTGGAAGCTGGCCAGACCCTGTTGGCATCAGACAAGTCCCTACAAAAAGGTTACATTGGATATTATGCCAACATTGCCATTCAGGCACGAGCTAAACTCTACATGGAAGACTACGACGGTGCATTAAGTGCAGCAGAGGAAATAATCAAAAGCACTAAATACAAGTTGTACACCCCATCAGAATGGGTTGCTTCATGGAGCACACAGTTTGGTTCAGAGTCCATCTTTGAGTTAGGAATCTATCCAAATGAATCGGACCTCGGAACTAGTTCCTTAGGCTTCTACCTTATGCAATACAAGCAACGTTCGGGAGCTTCCGGCTATTTCTTGGCAAGTGATTATTACCTGACCCGCTTAGGCGAAGATCAAACAGATGTTCGCTGGGGAGTTATGGATAATGATGAATATTGGTATGATAATAAAGTGGAGCGCAAAGGTGCCTGTTACAAATATATGGGTGGTGTTATCCAATCCGACAAAAAATTCCTCGGTGACGGTAAGGAAACGGAAACGGCTGTCAATATCAAAATTATCCGCCTTTCTGAAATCTACCTAATAGCCGCCGAAGCCGCTCTGCATGCCACAACACCTAATAGAGACCTAGCGGCAAGTTATCTAAATGAGATTCGCAAACGTGCTCCTAAGTTAACTCCTGCCACAGCTGCCACTATTACCGACGATATGATTTTGGAAGAGCGTAGCAAGGAACTCTTCTGCGAAGGACAACGTTTCTTTGATATGATTCGCATGAACAAAACAATTGAGTTCAATGATGACTTTCAAGACGTACCTGTCAGCAAACGTACAAAGACTATTGACCGCACATTCGGCAAAATAGTTTTGCCTATTTCTCAAGATGAAATCAATGCTAATCCGGCATTGAAAGATCAACAAAATGCAGCGTATAAATAAAAGTATTGCAGACTTCTGATCGAACAAAATCCCCTAATTTTGAACTTCTCTTAGAAAGGAGCAAAATCAGGGGATTCTGTTTAAATCATCATTGCTTTCGTCCAAAAAATGAATGAACTCTCTGATTCAATAGCTTATTTTCATTCCTGCAAAATAGCTACGAGGCGCTGCAGGTCCATAGATATAATCAGAATCCCGTTTTCTACCTTTATCAAAATCTTCTTGATAAGCATCAAACAAGTTTTGAACACCAACATTGAGCTGTAAAACAGTAGATTTATAGAGACTAAAATCATACGATAGCTTTAAACCTAAGTCAAGAAAATCACGAGTCTTTACAGCCACATCTTTTGCCACATAACCGGCCAGATGCTTTACAAGCATCGATCCGGTATAAGTGCCCGAAAATGCAATATTCAAAGCTTTCACAGGAGTGTAAGTCGCTGTGAAGTAGCCGTAAGTATTGGGCGTGCGAAATATTTTCTTCTCGGCAGGAGCCGTGCTACTCCATTTTTCGGGTTCATCATATCGGCTTCGCTGCAGAGTAGCACCAGCCTGCAACTGGAACAATGACAAATAAGCCAGTTTACCTTCAATTGTGAACCCTACCACTTTAGCACCCGAACCATTACGACGCTGTTTGATCAAAACCCCATCACGATATTCATCTGTATCCTCAATTACAAATACATCTGAAAGTTGGCTATAGAAACCTTCCAATAAGAAATTGGCTTGAAAAGCGCCAAATCGACGATATATATCCGCTGATGCGCTAAAACTTTGTGATCTTTCCTCTTTCAAGTTGGGAGCACGCTCTATCATTGAAACAGTTCCCCCTACATTTGCTACATGCAAATCTTCGTCGAAGGCTTGCGGAGCGCGAAAGCCCGAGGAATAACTCAATCGTAAGTTCATATTTTCCGTGGGGTTAAAGCGAAGATTCGCTCTGGGGTTAATGATTAAATGATTCATTAAGTTATGTTTATCTAAACGTGTGCCAACAAGAATACTCCACTTTTCATTCTTCCACTCATTCTGTAGAAAAGCACTATTTATATTCACTGTTTGTTTGGTGTAGCGGTTGTATCCCCACATATTGTCTTCGAGTGCATCCCGACTATACTCTACTCCCGCAGTCAAATCAGAAGGCATAAAAAGAAAATTATTAAAACTATATACGTACTGAGAACCGGCCATGAAAGTCAAATCCGTAGTCTTACCATACGCATTCAGATCTTGCCCACCCCCATAATAACTATCACGATCAGTATGTTGGGCAGATGAGAAGAAACTCAGCCGATACTTTTCATTAGGCGAGGATAAGTCAAATTTCACTCCTCCTCCATTAATTGAATGTTCCAATTGTTCGGCTATGTTAGCTTCGTGAGGAGGACGATTCAGCATATCGCCACCACGGCGAAACTCCTGCATATGATGGTATTCAAAAGTAAGCTTCGAATACGTACTCGTTTTAAAATATGAACGTAAGCCAACCGTTTGGTTTTTCAATTTTGGCATCTCGGTATACCCGTCTCCATCATCGTCATAACCTGATCGGGCGCGATTTTGACCAAAGACATAAAGCCCTGCCCGTTGATCATCTGTCACTAACGAGGCATTGATTGAAGTGTTGTTATCGAAAGAGGAACTCCCACCAATAGAAGTAAACGTATGAGTCAGTTGTCCCGAATTTCTAAGGGGCTCTTTAGTAATAATATTAATGGTACCTGCTATAGCCGAAGAACCAAACAGGGCAGAACCACCTCCACGCATCACTTCTACACGCTCTATCATGTTGGCTGGTATCTGTTCAAGACCATAAATTCCGGAAAGAGCACTAAATATGGGACGGGAGTCTATCAATATCTGCGTATAAGGACCATCAAGCCCATTCATGCGTACTTGTTGAAAACCGCAATTTTGGCAATTGGTTTCTACTCTGACGCCCGGTTGAAAATTGAGCCCTTGTGAAAGTGTTGAAGAATTAGTCGTTTCAAACATCTTGAAATCAAGCACATTGACCAAAGTAGGCGCCATGCGACGAGTTGTTTCATTGCGATTGGCTGAAATCACGACTCCATCAAGCGCCACCAAATCCTCTTCTATTTCAAAATCTTCTTCAAGCGTACGTCCCTTCTTCAGAGTAACGTTTCGTCGAACAGTTTTGTATCCCACCGAAGTAACTTCAAGTATAAAACGGCCCTCTGGAAGATTTTTAAGAAAATAATGCCCCGTGGCATCCGTCACAGTACCAATGGTAGTCCCTTTTAAGGCAATAGTAATATAAGGCAGATGTTCTTTAGAATTCTTATTAAGCACGTGCCCGATGATATTTGCATCAGATTTCTTTAATTCAGGGTAATCGACATTTTCTGCTTGTGCAGACAGCAATGGCCAACACAAACAAGCTATAGAGAAAATCAAAGCTTTCATTTATTCGTTATTTAAGAATGAATAGGAAAACGCACAATATCTCCACCAGAACGCAAAACAGATGTATTCCTAACGATGTTCGATCAGAAAAATCTTAGAGAACAAACATTCCATAAAAAATAAGATATGTGCAATAAAAAAGAGTGTCAATAGAAATTATTGACATAAATAAGACTTAACGAATAGTGAAAGGGGGAGCACGAAGTGAGATACAACCAGTATACCAAGAGATTGGTCTTGACGCATCCTGATCAATTTGAAAGACAGAAAGTAAAATAGGAGTAAACAGCAATAGGAAAGAAAATAAGATTCCTGTAGTAATCACCACATGGGACAAGTGATGTATCAGCTGAAACTCCGCAGTAGAATGAGTGTGTTCTACATCTTTATTAAAAGGGTGCGAATGTACAATTGTAACCCCATTCACCACATGAGAGTGAACAAAGAGACTTACCATGCCTATATACGAGATAAACAGGATAGGCAAGAAACATTTCAAGAGCTTGATATACAATTGTTTCATTCCATCAATAAACGTCAAAAGTATTGCATTGGTTCACACAATGCAATACCTAGTTATGATGAAAGTGTTTTCTAGTGAGAAAACGAAAGGTTCTGCACTTAGAAACAAAAGGTTTATCACTAGGAAACGATTTGTTTTCTAGCATGAAAAAAAAAAGTTTTATAGTATAAGAATATGATGAAACTATACTTCCCTTGAAATAATGCAGTAGAGTAGAATTATCCGAATGACGAGAGAAAACTTCTTCTGTATTGAGCAGGCGTGGTATCTAGTATCTTGATAAACTGACGACGCATATTATCTGCATTTTTCAACCCACACTGAGAAGCAACCTCATCCAACGACAATTGTGTCTCTACTAAATACTGGCAAGCATAGTCCACCCTTAGTTTATCAATATATTTTGCAGGAGTAATCCGCAATTCACGGGCAAATACTCTGGCGAAATTACGCGGGCTCATTGCCACATATTCGGCTAATGCTTCTATCCTCAAATCCTCTTTAAAATGATTAAGTAACCATTCACAAACTCTACGCATGGACAGATTATTGATGTTCTGACAGTCCAGAGGAGTCGTAAACTGAGCCTGATTTCCAGGACGCTTAAGAAATAAGACCATCCATCGGGCAACGTACAAAGCAAAAGATTTGCCATAATCTTCCTCCACCAAAGCCAATGCTAAATCCATTCCGGAACTGATTCCTCCCGCAGTGTATATATTTCCGTCTTTACTAAAAATGCGCGCTATTTTCACTTTAACCAAAGGATACATCTTGGCTAAGTCTTCACTTTTTGCCCAATGCGTAGTCACCTCTTTACCATCCAGCAAACCAGCTTCGGCCAAGAAAAAGGCAGCAGAACATATCGAACAGATTCGGCGAACACTTTCGGACTGCTTCTTTAACCATCCAATCAATTCCTGATTCATCTCGTAATCCTGCAACTTTGGAAGTGCTGAAATAATTAAAGTATCAATCGGATAATCAATTGCCTTGTAGCTACCTTCCGATAAGATAGATAAACCGCCGGAAGTAGTTATCACTTTTCTGTTCTCCGCTGAAACGACATGGGTTTGATACTTAAAGTTCACGATCTCTTTTATCGTCTCAAACTTATCTATTGCTTTATCAAAGACCTCTAACGGTCCGGCAATATTCAACAGCGTTGAATTCTCAGGAGCTAATATAACAATATGCCTTACCTCATATTCCTTTTGCATAGTACAACAATTATTAAAGATATATCTTAAACATACGAATGATCCTAAAGTGGCAGGAATTGCCTATTTTTTGTCCTTGCAGACAATTATTTATTCCGCTAACTTTGCAGTACTAACAAGAGAGAGAAATAAAATGTTTAATTATTAAAACAACAATTATGAAAACAATTAAAGTTGGTATTAACGGCTTCGGCCGTATCGGACGTTTAGTTCTTCGTGCTGCTCAAGACAGAGAAGACATTCAGATCGTTGGCATCAATGACCTCCTCGATATAGAGTATATTTCTTATATGCTACGCCATGATACCATCCATGGAAAGTTTGATGGCAGTGTGGAAATTCAAAATGGCAAACTGATCGTCAACGGAAACAGCATACGCATTACAGCAGAAAAAGATCCGGCTAATCTGAATTGGAAAGAGATAGAAGCAGAATACATCGTCGAATCTACAGGTCTGTTCTTAACCAAAGAAAAAGCACAAGGACACATTACAGCCGGAGCTAAATATGTAGTTATGTCCGGACCATCCAAAGACGACACGCCAATGTTCGTTCCGGGTGTTAACGATGATAAATACATCAAAGGAACACAAATCGTATCAAATGCATCCTGCACCACCAATTGCGTTGCACTTGTTGCCAAAGTTTTAAATGATAAATTTGGAATACTCGAGGCACTAATGACCACGATACACTCTACCACAGCAACACAAAAGACCGTTGATGGACCATCCATGAAAGATTGGAGAGGTGGACGTGCTGCATCAGGTAACATCATACCATCTACTACCGGCGCAGCAAAAGCAGTCGGTAAAGTCATTCCTGAGCTGAATGGAAAGTTAACCGGCATGTCCTTCCGCGTTCCCACACTAGATGTTTCTGTAGTTGATCTCACCGCTCGTTTAGCCCAAGAAACAACTTATGCAGAAATCTGCAAAGCGATGAAAGAAGCTTCCGAAGGCCCACTAAAAGGATACTTGGAATACAGCAATGAAGATCTTGTTTCTTCAGATCTTATCGGCAACTCTCACACAGCCATCTTTGACGAAAAAGCCGGCATACAACTAAGTCCGACTTTTGTGAAAGTTGTAGCCTGGTATGATAATGAGTGGGGATTCTCTTGCAAAGTGCTGAATTCAATAGCAACGATGAGCAAAATTAACGGATAAAATCTATTGCAATTCTATGAAGGAAGGAATGGTCACAAAAGCCATTCCTTTTTTTATTGTTGATTTAGCTTAAAAACGACTTATCTTCTCAACAGTTGAGCAGACAAAGCAACTACCATTTTCCTGCAAGTAAGTCTGGTTGAAAACACCATGATTTTATTTGAGATGCCATAAATCCCTAGGGACTTCTTTTGCATCATAATTTTAAACCCATATTTGGCGACAGCCAAAGGAGTAGCATGTGATAATCTTTTTGACATCATTGTGCTTTCAGTTTTTGCAAATGCATGAAACTTAGAATCCGTTACTCCCGGACATAATGTAGATACGCTTACATTCGATTTTCTCAATTCGTAATTCACCGCTTCCGACAGACTCAGCACAAATGCTTTAGTTGCACAATATCCTGCCATGTATGGTCCTGGTTGAAATGAGGCGGTGGAACCGACATTCAGTATCCTTCCAAAATTTCGTTCTTTCATATCTCGGGCAAACATCTTAGTGAAATAAGCAACAGTAATCATATTTAGGTTAAACATACTTTCTTCTTTTCTCCAATCAATATCCACATATTGGTCGTTGATCCCGTATCCTGCATTATTCACCACATAATCAACTGCAATGTGTTGCGCTTTTAGCTCCTCATAGATATATTGAGCATTATCGATAATACTCAAATCTTTCGCAAAAGTTTTAACGGTAATATTGTGTAAGGTTAACTCTTTTGCAATGGATTGCAAGCGTATTTCATCTCTCGCTATCAAGATTAGGTTGTTACCATTTTGAGCAAACAATTTTGCCAGCTCCAAGCCTATGCCTTGTGTAGCTCCTGTAATTAAAGCTGTTTTCATCTTTATCTAATTTTATAATTATTAGGCAAAGATAGAGGCACACAATTATTTAATACTTGATATTTGTTAGGAAAACTTGTTTTCGTATTCTGCTTAATGATTCGGGTTGAATACCTATATAAGAAGCAACGTATTGTATCGGTACATTTTGAACGAGTGAAGGGTTTGTATTAAGTAGCTTTTCATACCTCGCTTGCGCAGACATCGATATCTGGTCTATTATCCGTTTTTCCTTTTCCAATAAAAAAGTTTCCATCAGTTTTCGGCCAAATGTTTCCCATTTTATATCTGTCGAGTAAAGCTTTTCTAAATCCTTCTTTTCTATCGACAAGAGCGTTGTATCAGTAATTGTATGCAAAGTTTCTTCCGCTTTTGCACCAGTTATAAAACTACAGAATGAGGCCGCAAAATCCCCTGCTGCAACTAAGTGTATCGTTAGTTCTTCTCCACTATCTGCAATTTTATAATACCTAAGATAACCGGAAATAATAAAGTATACATGTTTCGAAACCTCACCAGCACTAGCCAGTACTGTTCTTTTTTTAAGTGTACAAGGTTTAAATAATGACTTGACTAGATTGACATCATCATTATCAATTGGTATTATATTCGATATTACATTTACCAGAGTTTCGTACATAAATAAATTAAGGTTACCCTAAGGCTCCTATTTAAATTTTATTTCAAAGTAATTATAAGAGCCAAAAATAGTCCTTTTTCATGAATAATAGGTCTTTTATAGTATTATTGAGCTTGAAAATCTTTTTTTGAGCAAAGTTGAAACAGGTGTTTAATCTCTCTAGAGATAGCAGTATTCTGTTTTTTCGTATTTTTCTCTTAGCTTTAAGACAAAAAAACGAAAAAAGTGCATTTGAAACCTTTTTGTAATACATATTATCTATATTTGTGACAAATCATAGAATTCCCATATGAACAAAAAAAAGACCATCCCTAGTATAGATAGAGATTTGAGCTGGATGTATTTCAATCGCCGCATCTTATCCGAAGCAATGAAACCACATGTTCCCTTACTTGAAAGGTTATCATTCTTAGGTATCTATTCCAATAATCTGGATGAATTTTTCCGCGTACGTATGGCAACACTTAGCCGCATTGCAGAATATGAGGATAAAAGTCTTCGTATGGAGCGTGAACATGCCAAACTCTTGATTAAGCAAATACATAATTTGAATAGTAAGTATTCGATAGAATATGAATTCGCCATTAAAGAAGTTACTTCCCGTTTACGTGAGGAAAATATTTATTTGCTTAACGAAGATGAGCTGGACGTTGAACAGCAATTTTTTGTGCGGAACTTCTTTCGTCGGCAATTGAGTGGCTTTGTCAGCCCGATATGGTTTTCTGCCGTGAAGCAACTAGCGGAGGCTACAGACGAAAACATCTATCTTGCAATAAAAATGCAGGTTAAAAAGAGCAGCGAGGAGGCTGAAAAGAAGAAGGCTGTCCGACTCAGAGTGCGTCGGCCTGAGTACGCATTAATAGAACTACCCGTTTCGACATGTGGTCGTTTTGTACGTTTGCCTGAGAGCAAAGAGGGAAGTTCTTTGATGTATCTGGATGATATCATTCGTTTTTGTCTACCGATGATTTTCTTTGGAATGGGCTATAATCATTTCGAGGCATACGCTTTCAAATTTACCAAAGATGCCGAGATGGAGATTGATAATGACTTGCGTAATGGGCGGTTACAAAAGATTTCGAAAGCGGTGAAAAGCCGTAAGAGAGGAGATGCGCTCCGGGTGATATATGATGGTAAAATGCCACGAGACTTATTGAGTCGTATCATGAAGCGTTTGAATTTGGACAAATCGGACACGATGCAGAGTGGCGGACGCTATCATAATCACAAAGATCTGATGTCTTTCCCTGACTGCGGACGGAAAGATCTGAAATATCCGGCATGGGTACCTATCCTAAAACCTGAATTGAAAGGGGGCGAGAGTCTGTTAAGATTGATTCAGAAGCAAGACCGCTATATCCATGTCCCTTATCATCATTTTGATTATTATATTCGCATGTTGCAGGAAGCTGCTATCAGCAAGGAGGTGAGGAGTATCAAAACAACGCTGTATCGCCTAGCCAAAGAATCAAAGGTAGTCAAGGCGTTGATTTGTGCTGCACTCAACGGTAAAAAGGTTACGGTAGTCATCGAATTGCTGGCTCGCTTTGATGAAGCTTCAAACATAAGCTGGTCCAAGAAGATGCAGGATGCGGGTATCCAGGTGCTTTTCGGACTGGAAGGGGTGAAAGTACACTCTAAGATTACTCACATAGGTACGAAGAATGGAGGAGATATCGCCTGCATCAGTACGGGCAATTTTCATGAAGGAAATGCTTCAATGTATACGGATTATTTGTTAATGACCGCTATGCCTAGTGTGGTGCGGGACGTGAACAATGTATTCAATTTCATTGAGAAACCTTATCTGTCTCAACGATTCAAAGAATTGCTGGTGTCGCCTAATGACATGAAGAAAAGTTTCCTTTCCTTGATCACGGACGAAATAAAAAATAAGAAAGCGGGACTTCCGGCATATATCCGGGTCAAGGTGAATCATGTAACAGATGATGCTATCATAGAGAAACTTTACGAAGCTTCGAAGGCCGGCGTGCCTGTGGAACTCTTAGTGCGGGGCAACTGTACTCTGTTGACAGGCATCCCGGGGTTAAGCGACACGATACGGATCAATGGTATTATTGATCGCTATCTGGAACATGCCCGCATTTTTATCTTTGCTGCAGGCGGAGAGAATAAAACGTTTATTGGTTCGGCAGACTGGATGCAACGTAATCTTGATAATAGAGTGGAAGTGGTCACTCCTGTTTATGATCCGCTGATTAAGGAGGATCTGCAAAAAGTGTTTGACTTTGGCTTCCGTGATACATGTCAGGGGTGTGTGGTGGATGGTACGGGAGAAAATCGTCCATGGACAAGGGAGGATGGAAACAACCTGCCGTTTCGTTCTCAAGAGGAGTTATATAATGATTATAAATTAAAAGAGTAGAGGAGAAAAATTATGGCAGATACATGTTATGCTGCGATTGACATTGGTTCTAACGCAGTGCGTTTGTTGATAAAGAGAGTGAAGTCTGATGAAACACAGATGAGTAAGAAATTCTCTAAGGTGTTGTTGCTACGAGTGCCCCTGCGCTTGGGCTTTGATGTTTTTTCATTAGGAGAACTTTCCGAAGGTAAGTCGACGAAGTTACTACGTTTGATGAAAGCTTTCAGACAGTTGATGAAGATTTATGAGGTGACGGATTATCGGGCTTGCGCTACTTCGGCTATGAGAGAGGCAAGCAATGGTAAGTCTGTTATCAAGAAGATTCAGAAGGCTACAGGACTTGAGATTGAGATTATCGATGGTCAGGAAGAGGCTCAACTAATTTATAAGTATCATCTTGAAAATTCTACAGAGAATGTGGGCAATTATGTCTATGTAGATGTGGGCGGTGGTAGCACGGAGATCAATTTGCAGATTGACGGGGAACTGAAACAGTCACTTTCTTATAATGTAGGTACGGTAAGAATGTTGAGAAATGCTGTTGAGGAAGGCGTTTGGGAACGAATGAAGGATGATCTTAGTCGGTTGACTACAGGGCTGGATCATGTGAATATCATTGGTTCCGGCGGCAACATCAACCGATTGTATCGCTTAGTGGGGAAAAAAGACAAGAAGAAGTTAAGAATGCCTGTGAGTTCCTTAAAGGCTATGTGCGATCAACTAACCCTTTTAACACCCGAGGAACGTATGGAAGCATTCAGTTTAAAGGCAGATCGCGCAGATGTGATTGTGCCGGCCGCTGAGATTTTTCTTGCCATTGCCGAGGTGATAAGGGCAGAATACATCCATGTGCCTGTGATTGGTCTGGCAGATGGCATGATCGACGAGTTGTATGAGAAACATAATGATGTTTCTACTCCTATCAAGTAATTCATTCCATCAAGCTGCTGCAACTCTTGCTGTAGCTTGATGGAATTGTAATATTGCTACGACCTTACATTAAATTCACACTATTGCTTTTATCCCTTTTCAAGAAATATCCGACAAATTTCGCTATTTAGGCCGACAGTTTGTACGTTTTCTCCGACAAGTTTTGTTTTTACACCGACATCTTCCACGAACGTCCCTATAAGTATATAGAAAAAAGTCCGGAACAGAAATTAATATTCAGTCCCGAACAAAATGACAAAACTAGATTCGCCTAATTATATCCTTCATTTTGACCAAATTCAGAAGCATTCAGTATAGCATCTAAAAACATTTTAGGTATAGGACGCAACCGATGGTATTCCTGAATCAAAGGGATATCTTTATTGTATTTCTTAACTCGGGTATAAAGGGTATTAGTACGCTTAAGATCAAACCAACGCAAATGTTCTCCACAAAACTCCCTGGCTTTCTCCTCGAGAATAAAATCAAGATTCATATCACTTTCACTCACTTCCATATCCGTCTGTTTGCCGGGAGCAGCCGCTCTTCTCCGAATGACATTAATCAGCTCCTTAGCCTCCGTCTTATTTCCATTTGTCATCATCACATCACATTCAGCAGCAATAAAATACATCTCTGCCAAACGCATCACAATCACATCTTTACTTCCTACATTAGAGCCTACCGTTGGAAGATCAGGATCATCATACTTTGTCAATGTAGGAAAATGGATATTAAAAGTTGCATTTGTAGACACATTTTCCCCATTATACACATCATCAATATCAACCACAGCATACGGCTTTTCACGTTTATCAGCCACTTTCTGCTTAGTAAACCACAAAGCTAATTCACCTTTCTTTATTTTCTGACCAACCATAGAAGCCGGTTTCCCAAAATAATTCAGTTCATC
Source organism: uncultured Bacteroides sp. (assembly GCF_963666545.1). Taxonomy (NCBI): domain Bacteria; kingdom Pseudomonadati; phylum Bacteroidota; class Bacteroidia; order Bacteroidales; family Bacteroidaceae; genus Bacteroides; species uncultured Bacteroides sp. The sequence goes on from NZ_OY762899.1 coordinate 1,876,920, forward strand.
TGCCGTCCATGTATAATCCATTTCTGTATTCAAATAATACTTCTCACGAAACCATGCATTATATCGTGCATCTTTTGACTCATCATATATCTCCAATAAATAACGAGTAGGCATAAAGCACATTCCACCTGACTTAGAATTCTTGTCGGCCCCATAGTTTAAGTCCATCACCATACCCGCTTTACCTGAATATTTAGCTTTAAACCAAAGATGTAAACGATTAGGATTATTAGAGTTCGGATTCAAAGAACTAATGGTAGAATGTGTTACTACAAACATTGCTTCTTTATTCTTTTTGTTATTTCCAGGAGCGAACACCTCTGATGGTTTATCATAGAGTGACACATTCAACTCGCTTTGATGATCAATAACATAAGTTGCTGCCGCTCTTGCAATCCCATAATACTTATCCTTCTCTGCCTGAGAGTCTTCATAAGAAACACGAGTAAGAGCTATTCTTGCTTTCAAACCGTAAGCGGCTTTCTTTGTAGCCCGCCCTACATCCGTCGTTGGATAAGGATTAATAGGAAGCTTATCAATTGCGATCTCTAAATCATCAAGCATAAGATCGTAAAAACTAAGCATAGGACTCCGGTAACACTTTAGAATAGGAGATTGAGTTTCCGCAGTCCTTAAATCGACATTACCAAATTGCTCAACCAAATGCCAATAAGCATAAGCGCGCAAAAAATGCAGCTCTCCCTCACGAGATGCTTTTTCATTCGCATCAATAAAGTTCACTGTTCCAATTCGATCAATTCCGGCATTACAATAGTTTATTATTTCGTATAAACGGTTCCATGTGTTTTTCATTTGTCCGGTACTCGATGATAACTCCTGATATTTAGTCATCTGCCTTCCATAGCCACTGTTGGCTATATTTATCCAAAGATCTGTTCCCCCCTCCGTGAGCATAAGAATATCTTCACGTCCATAAAACTGACCTCCCCAATAGACATAAGCAGAGTTGACCAATGTATTAATACCCTCGGGCGTCTGAAATACAGCATTTGCTGTTGTTCCACCCGGGTTATACTCTTCCAAGTCGCAAGATTGGAATCCCAATATTAAAAAGGACACCCCAAATAGTAGTGCTTTTATCTTTTTCATCGTAAAATACATTTAATTAGAAATCAAGGTTTATACCAAATACAAATTGTCTCTGAAGAGGAGCTTTGGCAGAGCCACCCCTCTCCGGATCATAATCTTTAATAAGATGACTTTTGGCTACAGTGAACAGATTATTAGCTGTAACGTAGAGACGAAGGTTATTTACCTTAAATTTCTCTATGAGTTTTTTAGGTACATTATATCCTAAAGACAACGTTTTCAACTTCAAATACGATCCATCAATATAGTTCAATGATTGATAACCTACATAATTATAGAAGTTGGTTAAGTCAGGACGAGGAAAATCATTCGACGGATTCTCCGGTGTCCAATAGTTGAGATATGCAGGCTGGTTCCCTTTACCGGAAGGATCATACGCTGCTGTAAAATCATATGCTATCATCTGCCCCCAGCGCATAATAAAATAGAGATTCAAATCAAAGTCTTTGTACTTAAGATAATTATTAAAACCCATTGTCCATTTAGGCGAAGTAGAACCGATATAAGCAACATCATTAGTCGCATCAATCACATGATCGGCATTCAAATCAGCAACTTTTATATCTCCCGGCTTAAATGGCTGTGTTTTAGAAGCATCTTTAAAATATTGGGCAGCCTCACCAGCCTCATCTTCTTGCCAAATGCCCAAACGTTTATAAGTATAGAACGAATTTAAAGGCCTGCCAATAAGCAAACTCTCTGTTTCCGGAGTATTACCAACAATGTCTCTCCCATCAATTAATTCCGTTATCTTCTCCTTGTTAGCCGAAAATGTAGCCGTAGTATTCCACTTAAAACTCTTGGTATCAAAGTTCACAGTATTAAGAGTTAACTCAACGCCCCTATTGTTAGTAGCACCTATGTTTTCATATATCTGAAAAGGTGTATTATTTCCGCTTCCCATAGATGTTGGCAAAGTTCGCGGCAACAAGATATCGGTTGTTTTAGTATCATACAAATCAATTACGGCGCTTATACGATTATCTAAAAAGCCAAGATCAAAGCCAAGATTCCACGTAGTTGATTTCTCCCAACCCAAATTCGGATTACCTATTAACGTATTATATACATAATATGTATATCCCTGATCTTGAAATGCAGAGTTCGTATACGCTGTGAGTCCCGATTGCGTGCCATATTCGCTTATACCCGAATTACCTGTTAACCCCCAGCTCAATCTTACTTTCAAATTACTGATCGACTTTAGGTTCTTCATCCAAGCCTCATCACTCACTCTCCAGCCCAGAGCCACAGAAGGAAAAGCCGCCCATTTATTATCAGCAGACAAGCGAGATGCCCCATCCCAACGATTCGAAGCTGTGAAGAGATAACGCCCCTTATAACTGTAATTAGCCCTCAAGGCATAAGAGAATGTTTGGCTTTGAATAAAGCCGGAAGATACACCATAAGAATCCTTACTATTTCCACCCAAGTTATACCAAAGTTGGCTTGGTATCAATTGTCCGCTACCTTCAGCATAAACAACATTGTACTTTGACTGAGTCCATGATGTCAATGCAGTAAACCCAAGGTTATGCTCATCTATGCGGGTGATGTATGACAAGATGTTATCCCAACCAACAAAGCTCTTTTCCGAAGATTGGATATTAGATGTAGAGACATCATAATCCCCAGCTCTATCAATAGAGTTTGCTCCTTCATAATTAGAATTTCTACGAAAATTCAGGTTTGTCCCCAAATTAGATCGCAAAGACAATCCTTTCATTGGCTTAATCTCCAGATAACCATTTGCCACTACGTTAGTTATCAGATTATGATGGCGGGCTGTTGTTTCATCTGTCTCATCTGCTAGCGGACTCACTTTCCCAGATAACCCCAGCGGCCATAAATTCACATTTCCAGATTCATCATAAGGCTTACCTAAGGGAACATTCGTGGCTGCCCGCCACAAAACATTAGCCGCCCGATCATCTGTAGCGTAATGTGTTATCTGAGCGGTAGTACCTACTGTCAACAACTTGCCCATCTTATGATCAACGTTAATCCTTAGATTATACTTATTCATCTCATCATTCTTAAACGCACCTTTCTCTTGATAATATCCGGCAGAAAAGAAAGCAGACGTATTTTCCGTACCTCCGCTTGCCGATATTTGATGACTTTGTACAGTTCCTGTTTTAACAACTTCATCCACCCAGTCCGTCCACTCATTACCTTGAATGGCATTCCATTCCTCTGTGGTAAACAAGCTTTGATCATCCGAAGCCGAACTCCATTGCCCTGAAGTACGCGCCGCTTCACGACGCAATTTAATATAATCATCCCCCATGCGCATTTTCGGATATTGCGCCCAGCCATTAATACCATAATACCCATTATAGGAGATTTTAGTTTTCCCTTGTTTTCCTTTTTTAGTGGTAATTATTATAACTCCATTAGCTCCCTGAGAACCATAAATCGCTGTTGATGAAGCATCTTTCATGACTTCTACAGATTCAATATCTTGTGGAGAAACATCTTCAAAATTTCCTCCTTGCATACCATCAATGATAAACAAAGGAGCATTAGCTACTTTATTACCATTCTCATCTTTTGCCGATGAGAGAGAACGTTTTCCCCGAATATTAATTGTAACGCCGGAAGTCGCGCTACCTGAATTACGAACAATATCCAGACCTGGGATTTGTCCTTGTAAAGCTTCCATAACATTAGCAGCAGGCGATTTCACAATATCTTCTGCCTTAACGGAAGAAACCGAACCCGTTAAATCCTTCTTTTTCACAACGCCATAACCGATAACCACCACTTCATCCAACGTTTTCGTGTCAGGCTCCAACTTAATTTTAAAATCACTAGACTTCCCTATAGTAAGAGAAAGTGGCTTGTAACCAATGTAGGTTATTTCCAGTTCATTCTTACCCGTTGGAACAGTTAACACAAAATCACCATCAAGATCAGTAATCGTTCCAGTCGAAGTTCCTTTTACCACAATAGATACACCAATCATGGGCATACCCGTTTCATCCACAACATGTCCCTTGATTTTCTTCGATTGAAGAACCGATTGTAGCGCAAGTTTCAGAGTTCCGGAATTCTGTTTAGCATATAAAAAGGAAGGGATTGATAACATAATGACAGTTGTCAAGATAATAGGTACCCGACTAATAGTGCAGCACCTTTTTTGCCCAATAAAGGACATACGTGTTTTTCTTTTTTTCATTTTCATAAAGTTAACATTAATACTACAACATAAACGAATGATCATTTTAACATATTCCGAAAATGTTAGCAGCAAATATATGTGGTAGTATTTAATAAAAATGGTAATTTTAGGTCATTGATACGAACAAATTGATATTATACATTTTCGCAGTGCTGTTCGCTAATTTATTTCAATACATCTACCAAGCAAAAACTTGATCGCAATGACGTTACTATAGCAAAAAACAATTATTATAATCAATGCAAAAAGAAAGCTTGCCGAAAACAGCAGCAAGCTTTCTTCATTTCTTCTAGTATCCGGGATTCTGATACTCATCACCATTAATAATCGTAGCGGTAAAAGTCTCGGAAATTGGTCGCAAGGCATAGTTCGTATTAAAGAACTGTGCCAAGTCAGGATGAGTATCCTTTAAGTAATTGGAATCTTTAAACATTCCGGTTCGTTTTAAATCATAAAAGCGGCAATATTCACCACATAATTCACGGCCTCTTTCATCTAATATGTCCCGAATCGTTATATTGCCCGTAAGTGGCTTTGCTCCGGCGCGAGAACGGACTTTATTTATATACTTAGCCGCATTTGCACCCCCGTTCAAATAAAGATCAGCCTCTGCCGCAATTAGATAAACTTCTGCCATACGCATGATAAACGTAGCATTCAAATTACCGTTTCTTTGTTTAGAAGCATTCGCAACATAATAATGACTACTATTGTGCTTATTCAATGATGGATAATAGTAACGAAACAAGTTCTCATTCGTCCCGTCGCCCTTATAATTCCCTACCACATTCGTATAAGAGTAGTTCATGTTTACATTGTTCTTTTGATCACTATAAACGTTATTGTAATCGACCAGTAAGTAATCTGAGCTATGTTCCTTTTGTTTCTCTGTAGAATAATCCATATCCTGAGGCATGATAAATTTAATCGCTAAATCGCCTTTTTTTAGAGCCTTGCCAACTACCGCTGCATCTTTATCATACATATGTATTGCACTTTCGCCCCAGACATAACTCTTATTAGCATTCCATTGTGTGGTGAATGACTGATGAAATCTCGGATCTAATGTACCGTCCTCCTGTGCATACAAATTCAGTAAATGCTGTGTGGGCATAAAGATACCGCTGATACAACCTTCCCATGTAAGACGTGTCTCTTGATTATCTTCACGAGCACCGAACCTGTTAACGTCGCACAGGAAATTCTCATCATTGCGATTAAGCTTATAATTACCATTACTTGAACCGTGTCCGTCTGTACCTGCATACCAACGATGTTTCCAGAGTGCTTCTTTATTCTCCCAATTATTACTCTCTTTAAATACTTCGCCATAAGAAGGATACATATAAGCATTGTATTTTCCACCACCCGATTCACAATCGGTAATTAATTTTAGAGACGCATCCAGAGCTTCCTGCAAATACTCCGTACTTCCATACTCATAAGTTTGCAAACAGGCTTTAGCCAGAAAACCAAGAGCCGCTTTTTTCGTCGGAATGGTAGTTGTAGCATAAGTACCTGTCGGTAACCATTCAGATGCAAATCTCAAGTCGGGCAAAATAACCTCTTTATAGATCGTCATCGGAGCAGTGCGTGTAGGAGAATAATTCATGCTCGTTTCAGGTTCTGTAAGCATAGTCACTGCTCCGAATTGCTCCACCGCATTGAAATAATAAATAGCTCTTAAGAAGCGAGCTTCGGCGACTTTTGCATTCCGTTCCTCTTCTGTAGTATAGGGAACTTTATCCCCCAGCGCAATAGCCTCGTTACAGGATCCTATCCCGTCATAAGTCCCATTCCACCAATTATTGGTATAAGTCGTATTTGGAGACGCTCCAGCAAAAAACCAGAACCATTCGGTATAGCTCGTAGATTGGTTAGCCTTATAAGTCCAAAGGTCTGTATCACCTTCAGTCAGAGACATCCACTCGGTAGTACCATAATAGTATCTTTCCATTGCGAAATAACATTGATTGATTAACGATTGGTATCCCTCAATAGAGGTAGCCAACGACTTTTTTGAGAACTCGCCCGGGTTGTATTCATCCAGAGAACAGGAATGGAACAGCAACGCAGATAGCAGGACAGAGCAAAATGCTCTTTTTATATCTATACTTTTCATTGTCATTTTCTTTAATTTAGAATGTTAGATTAACACCAAAAACAAATTGTCGATAAGTGGGGAATGCATCAGAACCGTTAGTCTCAGGGTCTGTCCCTTTTAGCTGTCGGTCTTTTACAAATATAAACGGATTGTAAGCCGTAGCATAAATACGGCACTTCTCCATCAACGCTTTACGGGAAATGTTACCCGGAAGGGTATATCCAAAAGTGATATTTTTGATCTTTATAAAAGAACCGTCGCGTACTCTTAATGAAGGATACACCGTCTTTTGTTTGTCTCCCGTTCCTGGACGCGGGAAATAAGCCCCCTGATTATTTTCCAACCAGTAATCAACACCAGCCAACTGGTTTTTAGTTACACTCTGTTCGGCAGTATAATAGCCCAGCAAGTCACTATTAATTGTCTGCCCGTAACGTGCCATCGCAAAGACAGATAAATCAAAACTCTTATAGATAAAAGAATTGTTCAGGCCGATTATCCAATCCGGATTTGTATGCCCCAGTATTTGCCTGTCATCCGTACTGTATTTATGCACTCCGCCATCACCATTTTTCTCTAACGTTTCAATCTTGATAAATCCGGGACTCACACCATAAGCATCCAGAGTCTCCTGTGGAGTATCACTTCCCCAAATCCCCGCATATTTATATCCATAAATGGAATGAATCGGTTGACCAACAAATAGATTCTCAGAGATTAAATCACCATCAGGCAATTTATCTATTTTCTCTTTGCTCCAGGTGGCAGACAAAGTCGTGTTCCATGTAAAATCTTTATGCGCTATATTATGTGAATTCAATATTATTTCCACGCCCCGATTACTGGTTCGGGCAATATTCTGCCAGATGGATAAAGGAGAACCCCATCCGGTCAATCCGCTAGTAATAGGTAGTGTACGCTTAAACAATAAACCCTTTGTTGTCGTCTTAAACCATTCTACTGATCCGTCAATACGACTGTTCAGTATTCCAAAATCTAGCCCTATATTCCAGTTATAAGATTTTTCCCATCCAAGATCGGCACTGCCGTAAGTCCCTGTATATTGCGTAAATGGAACAATTTTCCCATCAACAGAAACTCCGTTGGCCGTATATACATAGGCTTGTGTTGTTGTGCTATAAGCATTCGTTCCACCGGAATTGCCCGTGATGCCGTAACTGACTCTCAATTTCAGATTATCCAACCAACTCCGTGTATTCTCCATAAAAGCCTCGTCAGATATTCTCCAAGCTAAAGCACCAGCCGGAAAAGCATCCCACTTATGTCCGGTTGAGAATTGCGAAGCACCATCCCAACGAGTAGAGAAATTGAATAGATATTTGCCTTTATAAGAATAGTTCAGACGGAAGGCAAAAGACATTTTTTGTGTCTGCGCAAAATCTGACTCTACGTGTTGAGAAGAGCCCGAAGCCAATCGCCGGAAAGACCATTGATCCAACATTTGCCCACTGGCGGCAGCCATGTTGCTTTCCGACTGATTCTTATTCCACGAAGTTATTAAAGAACCTCCCAAGTTGTGTGCTGTAGCAATGGTCGTATTATATGCAAGAATATTCTCCCACGTATAATTCCATGCATTCTCATTGGTAATGGAAGCATGGGGCGAACCGGCATAACTTGGACGGTTGGCATTGCATTGGTCTCCCCAGTATTGTCCTTGGCGTGAATGATTCAAAGTCCCATTTACCCGACTGGTAAAAGTAAAATCTTTGAGAGGAGTCAGCTCAACGTACCCACTCACATTCAGATAAGTAGAACGGGTATTGTCTACATATTGGTTTTCTATAAAATCACCCATTGGAGAATACTGTCCCGTAATATATTCATGATTAATCTTCCCCTCATTATCATAGGCATCGCCCAATGGGAAAGCAGAGAGAGCACGGGTAAATGTGTTTTTTACGCCGGAGTTCAGATCCCGATAGACTAAATTGGAAGTAAAACCCACCTTAGCCCACGAAAAGACTTGCTGATCCAGATTAAGCCGTAAAGAATACCTGTTCAAGTTCTCGTTACTAAGCAAACCCTCCTCACGGTTATAAGAAGTCGAAGCAAATATCTTACTCTTTTCAGTACCGCTACTCACCGAAAGGCTATACTTTTGAGTGGTAGCCGTATTTCCCGATACTTCATCTACCCAGTCAATCCATTTGTCGTCATTATATGCATCTGTGAAAGCCTGCTTACCCAACAAAGTTGACATATCAGAAGGATAATCACCATTCTTATATCGATACGCCTCATTTTGATAGGCAACCCATTCATCCCGCATCATTCCATGTTTGTAGTTGGGTGAATCGCTAAACCCGTAATAAGTATCAAAATTCACTGTGGCTTTGCCCTCTTTCCCTCTTTTGGTTGTGATGATTACAACGCCATTTGCCCCTGCAGAACCATAAATAGCCGTAGAAGAAGCGTCCTTCAATACATCAACACTTTCAATGTCGGAAGGGCTTACCTGACTATAGCTGCCCGGAATTCCATCAATAATAAACAAAGGTTCATTGCTGCCGTAAATGGAACGTGAGCCACGTAGCACAATAGTAACGTCACCACCTACCTGTCCCGAAGTCTTGGTGATATCCATTCCGGGTATCTTACCTTGTAGAGCTTCCATCACATTATTAGTAGGAGCAGACAATACGTCCGAACTCTTAATGGAAGTTACAGCACCGGTCAAGTCGCGCTTCTTGACGGAACCGTACCCTACAACCACCACTTCATCCAATGCCTGAGTATCAGGTTCCATCTTAATATTAAAGCTAGTAGAATTACCAATATTAATAGAAAGAGGTTTATATCCGAGATAAGTGATCTCCAATATTTTATTTTTTTCTGTTGGAATTGCTAGCATAAAATTGCCATCAAGATCCGTAATCGTCCCGATTGTAGTTCCTTTTACTAAGATAGATACGCCTATCATGGCCATACCCTTTTCATCGACAATATGACCCTTAACCTTCTTTGATTGATTAACCGATTGAGATATAAATCCCGGATTTTCACCATATGAACCAGCATATAAATCGGAAGGAATTAATAATACAGTAGCAATAGCCAAAACAATAGGTACTCGATTGATAGTACAGCACCTTTTTCGTCCAATAGAGGACGTGCGTGTTTTTCTCTTTTTCATTTTATAAAATTAACATTAATATTCAGCAAATATATTTGGTAAAGCTTAATAAAAATGGTAAATTCTGGTTATTGATTCGAATAAATTGGTATTAATCATAGCAGATACAAAAAACATAATCAATGTAAGATGCAAAAAGAGCAGCAGAACGAATGTCTCCAAACTCTTGCACTAACAAAGCAACTTTGACCAGTTCCAGTTTTGTTGTAGCCTTAATATATTTAATGTTGATTATAAGAAATTTTATTCCACCAACTACATTGAACTACGGTAAATGGAGGAAACTGATATAAGAATACTAACATATAAAGATTATTAGTACTTTTATCTCATTAAAAAAGCATTATGGAAACAAATTTAGAAAAGTTACTAGATTTAAGCGAATTAGCCTCTAATGAAGAAGTGAAAAATAGATTCGAGCAATTGGCGACAGTATTATTCGAAAACCACCATATCCAAAAAGGAGATGTTCTATATGATTTCTTGGAGATAGAATTTTATTACTATAGTAGAGAGCATAGAGATATTATTACATATCCACGAACTGCAAATGCCGGTGAATGGTTTTTTCACATCAGTGGAGTAGATATAGCATTTAAAAGCAAAAGCGAATACAGAAAAGAGCCAAGCAGTAAAGTAGCTGAAGGAGATTTCTTTGGTGGCATTCTTATCCGAAGCTTACTAAGACACGAAAAGGGTATTAGCAAAATTATTACAGATCCGTATAACTGTATGGATGATTTGTTCGATAAGTTTAATGCATTGGATATTCCACAAAATTTTCCCTGTGTTGTTCGAAATGAATTTATCGGTTTGAATGTTCTTAAAACAGCTCGCTGGATTCCGCCCTTTAATACAAATAATGATGAAGATAATAATAAAAAATACGAAATCTTCAAAAGTCGATATTCTGATAATATAAATAGGGATGAGTATCTGAAAGACGACTTTATATCAGAAGAATATCGCTATTATAAAGAAGGCATTGGGAAAGAGATAAAGTCATACAAAGCAAGCCCTTGGAGATAAATGAATTTGCGTAATGCTGATATTTTGCACCTTACACCTTAACAACCTATCTTACAATGGCAGAGCAATATCAGATAATTTTTCAAGAATTTCTATACACAGAGTTTTACCCAACAACTCTTGCTGTTACTCTAGCTGCAGCAAGAGCTCAACCTTAACTTCTCTACATCACTTTACTCTTTATAGCTGAACAAAAATCCAACTTATTATTATGCTCAACAAACATTATGTTCGCACAGCATAATAATAATAATAATCAAGGATCGATTTTTCTTCCTCAAACACTTGACTTTGCCAAGTAAATGTATTACTTTTGTAAGTGTAATCATAAAGTAGTTTCAGATTAAACTGCGGTAAACGGGGGAAGTTGTTGCTTCCCCCGTTTTTTGTTTTTATTGGGTAAAAATTAGCCGAAAAAAGGGTGAAAAGTGGGTAAGAGAACGGTTCAGTTGGGTAATCTGCACGGTTCTCTTGCTCCAAGAGACGGTTGCTCTTTGGTAATATGCTTATTTGTTATCGGAATAACTCCTAATGAAAAAGATATTTCGTCTATATGTTACCGCGATAACTCCTTTTTGTCTTTGGAACAGGCATCCTCCGTTAATTGTGTATAATTCGTCTCTTGACAAAAAGGAGCTTACGAAAGGCTTTTTGTCAAGTTTCAAGAAGACCGTCCAGAAGCCTTGTGAGAGGGGTTTGTAGAATGTCCGAGTTCAGCGTGTTGAACGTCCGCTTTCAACACGCTGAACTCGGACATTCTACACGCTGAAGTAGTATGGTCTGTTTGGAAAGGTCTATTTGTATAGATTAATTAAAAAGCTTTTCTGAAGGAGCAACCGCTTTTCCACTCGGAACAGCCGTAAGCGGTTTTGCCTTTAATGATAGTGCCTTTGCCACAAAGGGGACAGGGTTGTCCTAGCAATGGGTCGGCATCAGGAATGCTCACCGGGGTGGATTGCGCATTCTCAGCAGGCAACTTCGCAATTGTGGGTTTTTCTTTTTTCTCTTTCGGAGTAGTCGCTTTACGCTCTCGCTTCTTCGGCTCTTTTTTCTCTTCGGTTGCCACTACTGCTTCTTGAATGGTGATGCGGCGATTGGTGTTGTCGGTAAGTACACTCAGCACTACGTCCGATACCATCTGTTTGAGTTCCTCGAGAAACAGGTGAGCATCATAGGTTTTCTTCTCTATCTCACGAAGTTTCTTTTCCCAAATACCTGTCAGCTCGGCCGACTTAAGCAGTTCTTCGTGAATAATCTGTATCAACTCCACACCGGTGGGGGTGGCAATGAGGTTTTTGCGTTCTTTGCGAACATAGTTTCGCTTAAAAAGGGTTTCGATAATAGCGGCACGGGTAGACGGGCGACCGATGCCATTCTCTTTCAGCGCATCACGTAGTTCGTCATTGTCCACCAGCTTACCTGCCGTCTCCATGGCACGTAGCAGGGTTGCTTCGGTAAACGCTTTAGGCGGTTGTGTCCACTTCTCGTTCAAGTCCGGCACATGGGGGCCACTCTCTCCCTTAATAAATAGCGGAAGTACTCTTTCTTCGTCATCGCCTTCTTTCTCTTCCACCTGCTCTTTAGCAAACACCACTCGCCAACCGGGTTCCAAAATCTGCCTGCCGGTAACTTTAAACTCTATCTTGTCCACTTCGCCCAATACGGTAGTGGTGGAGATTTTACAATCGGGATAGAACACAGCGATAAAACGACGGGCGATGAGATCGAACACGCGTCGCTCCATATCAGTGAGGTTTTGAGGATACACTCCTGTAGGGATGATGGCATGGTGATCGGTCACCTTCGCATTATCGAATACTTTCTTTGATTTCAAAAGCTTGGTACCTTCCAACGGAGCAGTGAGCACGGAATAGTCTCTCAGGTTTTTTAAGATAGCGGGACATTTAGGGTACATGTCGTCGGTCAGATAGGTGGTGTCTACACGCGGATAGGTGGTTACCTTCTTCTCGTAGAGTGATTGTATCTGTTTCAGTGTTTCATCAGCAGAGTAAGCAAACTTCTTGTTGCATTCTACCTGAAGGGAGGTAAGGTCGAACAGGCGGGGTGCATACTCCAACCCCTTCTTGGCAGAGACGTCGGTCACCACGAAATCGGATTGCTTCACTGTTTCCAGAAACTCCAACCCCTCTTCTTTAGTGGTGAACTTACCTTTTGTGGCCGAGAAAGTTGTTTCCCTATAAACGGTTTTCAACTCCCAGTAAGGTTCGGGCTTAAAGTTTTCTATCTCGAGTTGACGGTTGACGATGAGTGCCAACGTAGGCGTTTGTACCCGACCGATGGAAAGCACCTGTTTGCCCTGCCCGTATTTAATGGTATAAAGGCGGGTGGCATTCATGCCCAGCGTCCAGTCGCCAATGGCACGAGACAATCCGGCTTCATAGAGTGGTTGAAACTCCGACTGATCTTTCAGTTTGGCAAATCCTTCTTTGATCGATTCCTCTGTCAAGGAAGAGATCCACAAGCGTTTCACCGGACAACGGACTCCGGCCTTTTGCATCACCCAGCGTTGAATCAACTCTCCCTCTTGCCCGGCATCACCGCAGTTGATAATTTCATCTGCCGCCTGCATCAACTTCTCTATGATATGGAATTGCTTCTCGTAAGTAGGGTTACTAATCAGTTTGATGCCGAAGCGTGGCGGAATCATTGGCAAGCTGCTCAGGCTCCATGACTTCCATGCCGGACTATACTCATGCGGTTCCTTCAGGGTGCACAAATGGCCGAATGTCCAGGTCACCTGGTATCCGCTACCTTCCATATATCCATCTTTTTTGGTTCGAGCTCCGAGTATATCGGCTATATCACGTGCCACAGAGGGCTTTTCGGCAATGCAAACTATCATTTTAATTCTTTTATTTAGGCAAAGGTAGGGAAAAAGCAGGAAAGAGAGGTAACGTACGGGTATAAAAAAAGGAGTCACGCCTGACTCCAACCTTTGTTAACCTTAAATCTAATACTATGAAAAACACAGTGCAAATATACGGACTTTTTTGATATCTGCAAGGACTGTGTGCGAAAACATGTGTTTTATAACATAGTTTAATATTTGGAGAACATTTTAATAAAATTAATGTAGCCCATTGATGGACGGTTGAGGGTTCAATAAATCGAGTGCCTCAGCGTCACTCATGTCATAATGATAGAACTTATGAAAGAATTCCTTCGTTACAGCAAGCATATCCACCTTATATATAGTAGGATACAGTAAATGTGAAAGCCAAATGTAACCAATCAGACGATTGATGCCCGGCGGACGGTCTATCCAGCCAAACGGACGCCAGGGAACCTGATACAACAGATTCTGTTTTACGGCTTTGAGCTGTGCCCACATGGGACTGGTGCGGATAAACTTATAAGAGTCTAAGCCGTCAAAATTGCCCGACCAAACCAGTACTATATCGGGATTCCATGTATAAACTTGTTCTATCGATACATTGGACATTCCTTTCTCGGGTAATACATCGACAGTTGCTACATTCTTCGCACCGACCAAATCAATCAACAGGCTATGCACTGAACCGGACGGATCGGTCTTCAGGCCTCTCATCCCTTCAGCATAATAGATCCGTTTTTTATCTTTCTCGGCAATAGTACGAGCTTTGACAGGAATCGAGTCGATGTAAGTCTCTATAAAGCCAATAAGTTCCTTTGCCTTCTCCGGTTTATTGAGCACTTTCCCCATAAAGGCCAGAATCTCTTTGTATTTGTTGATATCCATATCAAGCAGAATGACAGGTATATGTATTTTGGCCTGCAACGCATTGACTGTTTCTATATTCTTTTTCGTAAGCTCTTGAGAGTAGATGACTACATCCGGCTTCAGGCGAATGATCTCTTCCGAACCTCCTTCTATGGCGTAAGGTTTATTTTCGTAGAAGGACTTCTTGAGAAATTTCTTCTCGGATTCATTGTAATTGAACACCTTGTTTACGGTCATAACTGTATCAAAGGCATAAAACATTTGAGCGGAATGACGATCAACAAACACAGAACGAATGTGCTGAGGAATTTCGACTTTCCTTCCTGCCATATCTGTTATTGTCCGAGTGCTGCCGACTGCCTCCTTACCGGCCTTATTGCGGCAGGATGAAAGGAGACAAACAAATAGTACAAGTAAACATATCGCTGATTTTTCTATTTTATTCATCGAACAATCTTTTTAGAAGTTATAAACTACGGATGTGAAGAAGGTGCGTCCCTCTCGCGGGTAGTTCTGTGCTATGAAGTAGTTTCGGTCGAAGAGGTTTCTTGAGCCTATTTCGCAAGCCAGCCCTTTCCATATATGCGAATGTATCTTTGCATTCATCACCATGTATCCGGGTACTGTAGTACCGGTGCTGGTTACGTATCTTTTGCTATTCACTTCCGTATCGAAATGGAAGTAAGCATCCCAAGAAGAGAGTTTGTATTTGCCGTAAGCAATGAACTTATGATCGGGCACGCCAACAAACTTCACTGTCTTATCTTCTTTATTCTCCCGATGAATATAGCTATAGTTACCTCCTATTGTGAGGTTCTTTACTGCTTCCCAGCCAAAAGAAAGTTCATAGCCCTGAAAGACTGCTTTACCCACATTCCGATTCTGATAGATAGGGTCGCCACTATCTTGCGTGCCAACGGTTATCTGATAAATGGCATCGTCTACATTGTTGCGAAACAAAGATGCCTGGTACTGAAACTTATCGGTGATCTTTCCTTCGTAAGTGATGTCGAATATCCAACTAAACTCCGAAGCAAGGTCGGGGTTGGGCTCTTGAGAACCAAATTTGCTGGAATAGCGATCTTTCTGCGAAGCAAAGTGCGACTTACGAGA
This sequence comes from uncultured Bacteroides sp., assembly GCF_963666545.1. Lineage (NCBI taxonomy): Bacteria > Pseudomonadati > Bacteroidota > Bacteroidia > Bacteroidales > Bacteroidaceae > Bacteroides > uncultured Bacteroides sp. The sequence continues at coordinate 1,892,338 of NZ_OY762899.1, forward strand.
GGCAGAGACTGTTATATCGTGCCCCTTGGCTACATGCAGAATGGTAGCCAGTTGATAGTTGAAAGCGTCATCGGAACCTGTGGGAAAGTCATACAACACATTTTTATCTCCCGTGAGGTAGTGTGTGCCATATTCCTGCGCCTTACTATTGCTGCGGGAGTTATAGCTGAGACCTGCCACTGCGGTGATATATTTATTGAAGGTATAAGTATCTTCGAGTCCTGCCGAAATGGTATTATCCAGATACTTTTGTATGGGTTCTCCGGTCACAGCAGTCTGACCGGTTGTTTCATTGGCCGCAATGCCTCCGTTATGCTCTTTGTGCGAATCGTACTTCTCGTGAAAAGCGAATTGAAGCACATTGTTCTTGATAGATTCGTTGGATAGATTGAAGGAACCGCCCAATGAGTAATCATCATAAATGCTGTGAAAAGCCTTTTTAGTATTCTGCAGCAAGTAAGTCTTGTCATCAAACTGGTCCATGATGTTATAGTAATTGTCATAGAAAGCAGTAATCTTCATGTTTGTGGCAAGACCCAGATAGGTGTTGGACTTGAAATAAACACTCTTCTTATCATACTTGGGATAATCCCTGTACTGCCCTCCCAAAATGGATGGCGAAATGTTTTTCTCAGCATTCTGAATGATAAAGCTCACGGAATATTCATCTGTAGCATTGGGAGTATAGCCAACCTTTGCACTAACCTTGAGGTCTTTTGCCGCAGAGTGCTCTCTCCGCCCTCCGTCTTCATAGTCGGTAGGTGTGAACTTGTCGGAAAGTGACATGAATTTTGTATCAAGGAAAGAGAAACTTCCCAGAAAATAAAAGTTCTTCATGCGGGAACCAATGTTAATCCCGGTGTTGTATCCATTCAGACCTTCCTTGCTGAACTTCATTCCTGAGATGCCATCTATCTCAAGTTTCTTTGCCGGTTTGCGCGACACCAAATTGATGGCTCCACCCATCGTGTTGGGTCCATAAAGAACAGAAGTAAAGGCTTTCGACACACTGATTTGAGCCAAGTCGAAAGTGGTAAACCGTGTGATGTCTACATTCCCGTCATAAGGGACATAAATGGGCACTCCATCATAAAAGATGGGAGTCTGGAGCATACTGAATCCTCGTAAATAAAGTGCTCCTTCATTTCGGGCTCCGGTTTCGGAGATGGTTAAGCCGGGAATCAGATTCACCGCATCCGTGAGGTTATCTCTGTTGAACTCACGCATCTGCACCATATCCAGTTTATCAGGAGCGGATGATTTGGTGGTTTTACCAATCACCTCTACTGCCCCTAGCGTATATACTCTTGATATAGAATCTTCGGGTGCATCCTTCTCGGCTTGGGCATAAATCATGGAACATAAGCTAAGGGCACCAATGAATGCTAAACGTCTTTTCATACTCGTCTTTTTTAGAAATTTAGAATAATAAAACCAATACCTGTAAGTAAGGCCGTTATACCAATGAAAGATAACGGATTAGAAAAAAAGGGATTCTTTCCTATCGGGCAAGAATCTTAACGTGCTTGCCTATGAAAAACACAAACGGCGCAAGCATCTCTCTCTGGTCTATCACCTCAAAAACCGTTTCTAATGTAGCACAGGCACAATCTTCGTGCGACAGTGAAATCATGGAAGCAATGACCACCGGCATATCGGCTGGTACCCCCTCTTCTTCGAATACACGGAAGATCTCCTTTAGATTGTCATAAGCCATGTACAAAGCCAAAGTAGTTCCGTGTTTAAAGAGTTTGGAGAGGTCACGAAAATGGGCGAAGTTGTCATCGATGTGATCTCCAATAGCATAAACAATGCTATTACTCTCGAATTTCTCTGTGATAGGAATGGCAAAGATACTTGCGGCAGCAGCAGCAGCTGTTAAACCGGGAACCATCTCAAAAGGAATCTCCATTTCTTTCAGTCGGGCACAATCCACCCCACCGCCATTAAACATCATTGCGTCACCGGCTTTCAGCCTTACTACTTTTTTGCCTTCATGATACAACTGTTCTACAATCTTAAGCAGATCAACCGGCTCTTCTTCTCCCTCCGGATGTTTGTCTATGAAGCGCACTTCTGCTTGTGGTCCCGCCTCGGCAAGTATGTGAACAGCAGGCAGGCAATCATACAAGATACAATCGGCTTCATTCAATCTTCGTTTTGCGTCTACTGTGAGATAATCAGGGCCTCCGGGGCCTGTGCCGACAATCGATACCGGATAGTAATTTCCAAATGCTTCTTTCATGTTCTTTTGTTTTTAAATAAAATGAATATAATGTGTTGTTAAATCTCGGGAATACATATCTTGCGAGACAGCATTGCGCTTTGGGTCAATGCATGAATGCGAATATCCGCTCCATAAATCTCTTTTAAAAGTTCCTCGGTAATCACCTCCTTACAATCGCCTTGTACCATCACTGTCTGTTCTTGTACCACAGCCACTTTAGCATCACACATAAAGGCGTGATCGGGCGAATGTGTGGCCATCAAAATACCCAGTGATTCGTCCTTCAATTCATTGACCTGTCTGATAATCTTTATCTGATTACCAAAATCAAGGTTCGAGGTAGGTTCGTCCATAACCAGAAACGAAGGCTGTTGGGCCAATGCTCTGGCTACAATGACCATCTGTTGCTCTCCCCCGCTTAACTGGGTGAAGATCCGTTTACGCAGGTGAATAATATTGAGTTTGTCTAAGCACCATTCGGCTATGGCTTTGTCTTCTCTGCCGGGAGAAGCAAACGGTTTCAGGTGGGAGGTTCGTCCAAACAGAACGACGTCCATCACCGTAAAAGGAAAAGGTAATGACCGGGCTTGGGGTACATAAGCTACCTTACGGGCAAACTGAGTGCGACCCCAAGAAGACAGGTTTCTGCCATCCAGCAAAATCTCTCCCGATTGCAAAGGCAACAAACCAAGCAGAGTGCGAAACAAGGTGGTTTTACCCGAACCGTTTCGTCCCAGAACACAAATCGTTTCGCCTGTATGGAGTTCCATATTGACGTTTTGAAGAATCATCTTTCGATGATAACCCAGAGATGCATTTTTAATTTCTAATTTCATCATTTACCATGTATGTTTAGAGGATAAACGCAAAATAATGAGAAACATGGGTGCTCCAATGAGTGAGGTGATAATGCCCAGCGGTATCTCCAATGAGGAGACAGAGCGTGACAGGTCATCAACAATCAGCATAAAGACACCTCCCACCAGGAAGGATGCAGGCAACAGCACTTTATGATTAGGGCCTACCAGAAAACGGGCGAAATGAGGAATGATCAATCCCACCCAACCAATAAGTCCGGTGATACTCACTGCTGAAGCTGTAATAAGTGACGCACAAGCAATAACGATGACACGCAACCGGGCAGCATTCACTCCCAACGCCCGTGCTTCTTCATCTCCAAAGGAGAGCACATTGAGCCTCCATGATGAGAGCAATAGAGGTATCAATGCCAAACCAATAAATGGGAATACGGCTTTCAGCTCTGTCAGGGTAACTTCAGTTAAACTACCCATCAACCAAAATGTAATATCGGGTAGTTTGTATTCACTATCAGCAAGATATTTCATCAATGAAATCAGAGCAGTAAACATGGATCCGACAATCATACCCGAAAGCACCAACATAAGAATACGATCGTGGGTGCCACCCATTATCTTGCTAACAGATAACGCTATGCAAACAGAAACAATGCCCATGATGAATGCCATGCTCTGAATGCCAACCAGACCAAACGAAAGCAAGATAGCTAACGAGGCTCCGAAACCGGCACCCGAACTAACCCCCAAGATATCAGGACTGACCATTGGATTTCGGAAAATACCTTGATAAGCAGCACCCGATACAGACAAGGATCCTCCCACGAGCACCGCTCCCAAAATACGTGGCAAGCGTATCTCACTCAGAAGCAAAGGCAGATTCGCATCGCTATACTTCCCCGTAAAAAGATAACTCACGATATCCGCCACGGGTACAAAGTATCTCCCTATTGAAAAGGAGAGAAGAACGGCGAATAGCAGAAGCACGCTCAAGCCCAGTAGAATTGTTGCCCCGGTTACACAATAATTCCTCCTGAAATACCATCCACAAACGTTTCTTCTCCAATTTAATATCATAAGCCGTATTATACGTAGTTCTGCTCTGTTGATAAAGCAAACGCAAAAAACAGACCAAAAGGAAAAAATATGGAAGTTGGCTTAAATGGGACGGATCGGTTTAGATGTGTACATTCCTTATTATCAGTAGGTTTGAATGAGAAAAGGAATAGGATATTGGGACAAGTATATCTCTGTGCGTTAAATAGCAGTCCTACATAATTGTATGGAAAACAAGAGTGGATATTCAAAATTGTATGTCTTAGGCTAACGCTTCCCACTATCAAGGTGCGTTCGGGACTTACACCTTAAGGTTATCGCCCATCTGGGCGAACATAAAAAGAGGCCATCTCCAATGGAGACAGCCTCTTTTTAATTTATTGAGAAAAGATCTGTGAATGATTATTCTTCCATCAATATTTCCAGAATCTGACCAGCTGCTTTGGCAACGGGAGTACCCGGGCCGAAGATAGCAGCCACACCTGCTTTATAAAGGAAATCATAGTCTTGTGCAGGGATTACACCACCGGCAATTACAATGATATCTTCACGACCAAGCTTCTTCAATTCTTCCATAATCTGAGGAATCAATGTCTTGTGTCCCGCAGCCAGCGAAGAAACACCTACCACGTGAACGTCGTTTTCAACAGCCTCGCGAGCAGCTTCGGCAGGAGTTTGGAACAAAGGCCCCATATCCACATCGAATCCGCAATCGGCATAACCTGTTGCTACCACCTTGGCACCACGGTCGTGACCGTCTTGTCCCATTTTAGCCACCATGATACGAGGTTGACGTCCCTCTTTCTTGGCAAACTTCTCGGCTAGTTCACAAGCACGTTTGAAGTCTGCATCGTTTTTACTTTCTGCTGAATACACCCCTGATATAGTTCTGATTATTGCTTTATAACGTCCCACAATCTTTTCGCAAGCATAAGAGATTTCTCCCAAAGTAGCGCGAACACGAGCAGCCTCTACGGCCAGTTCCAGCAAATTGCCTTCTTTTGTTTCCACACACTTAGTGATGGCTTCAAGAGCAGCTTGTACTTTTGCTTCGTCACGTTTTTCTTTAAGCTCTTTCAAGCCTTCAATCTGTTCTTTACGAACAGCAGTATTGTCAATATCAAGAATATCGATAGGAGCTTCTTTCTCAAGACGATACTTATTCACACCCACAATAGTTTGTGAGCCAGAATCAATACGAGCTTGTGTGCGGGCAGCAGCTTCTTCGATACGCATCTTTGGAATGCCTGTCTCGATAGCCTTAGCCATACCACCCAACTTTTCTACTTCCTCAATCAGTTCCCATGCTTTGTGTGCCAGGTCGTTTGTCAGACTCTCTACATAGAATGAACCTCCCCATGGATCTACATTCTTGCAAATGTATGTTTCTTCCTGAATGTAAATCTGAGTATTACGGGCAATACGGGCAGAGAAATCGGTTGGCAAAGCAATCGCTTCATCAAGCGCATTGGTGTGCAAAGACTGTGTATGTCCCAATGCAGCAGCCATAGCCTCAATACAAGTACGTCCCACATTATTAAATGGGTCTTGCTCGGTGAGTGACCATCCTGATGTTTGAGAGTGAGTACGCAAAGCCAAAGATTTCGAATTCTTCGGATTGAACTGTTTCACAATCTTAGCCCACAACATACGGGCAGCACGCATCTTAGCTATTTCCATGAAATGGTTTGTACCGATGGCCCAGAAGAAGGACAAACGGGGAGCAAACGCATCGATGTCAATGCCGGCAGCAACACCCGCACGTAAGTATTCCAAACCATCAGCCAACGTATAAGCCAATTCGATATCAGCCGTAGCACCAGCTTCCTGCATGTGATAACCGGAGATAGAGATAGAGTTAAACTTAGGCATCTTCTGAGAAGTGTACTCAAAGATATCAGAGATGATCTTCATTGAAAATGCAGGTGGATAGATATAGGTGTTACGAACCATGAACTCTTTCAGAATATCATTCTGAATGGTTCCGGCCATTTCTTCAAGTTTAGCACCTTGTTCCAAGCCGGCATTGATATAGAATGCCAAGATAGGAAGTACCGCACCGTTCATCGTCATAGAGACAGACATCTTATTCAATGGAATGCCATCGAACAATACTTTCATGTTCTCTAAAGAGCAGATAGAAACACCTGCTTTACCAACATCACCTACCACACGTTCATGGTCAGGATCATAGCCGCGGTGTGTAGCAAGGTCGAATGCAACAGAAAGACCTTTCTGTCCAGAAGCCAGGTTACGACGATAGAAAGCATTTGATTCTTCGGCAGTAGAGAAACCTGCATACTGGCGGATAGTCCAGGGACGAAGGGTGTACATCACCGAATAAGGTCCACGAAGATAAGGAGGAAGTCCGGCTGCATAGTTCAGATGTTCCATTCCCTCAAGATCTTCTTTTGTATAAACAGGCTTCACATCAATGTGTTCCGGAGTTTTCCAGTCGGCTTTGATACCGTTAGCCTTTTGCCATTCCGCACCGTTGATCGGTTGGAATGCAGCATATATATCTACGTTTTTAAAATTTGGTCGCATGTTCTTATTTACTTTTTATTTCAATAGCTTGGCGTTATATTCTCTCAAAGTTTCGAGTACGTTGACACGAACGTGGATGAAGTTTTCAATTCCTTCCGCTTTCAGATCGTCCATACAAGCAGGAGAGCCTGCAACGATGAACATTGCCCGACCATTTAATGCTTTGAATGCAGGAACAGCGTATTCAATATATTCATCATCACTCGAGCAAAGAACCACGATGTCAGCCTTGGCAGCCATAGCAGCTTCCACGCCAGCCTCAACAGTTTCAAAGCCTAAGTTATCGACCACCTCGTAACCGGCACATCCCAAGAAGTTGCATGAGAACTGTGCACGAGCTTGGCGCATAGAGAGGTTACCAATAGTAAGCATAAAAGCTTTTGGTCGTTTAGCTGCAGCTTCCGTTTCCATACGTAATGCCTCAAATTGACTAGCAGCACGCTCTAAGCTGATTGTAGCAACATCAGTATGAGGAGCTTCAGCACATCCACAAGTAGCACTTGCGTCTAATGGTTTTTTATCTCCGGCTTTCTCAGAGAAATTAGGATACTGATTGGTACCAAGTAGAACTTCTTTGCGTTGAGCCACTGATTTGTGACGTGCCTTACCTGTTTCATTGATATCACTTTGTACCGTTCCGGCTTTCACCGCAGCATAAAAGCCACCTTCATCTTCTACCTTCAAGAAAAGATCCCATGCCTGTTGAGCGATAGACACCGTTAAGTTTTCAATGTAATAAGAACCGGCAGCAGGGTCAACTACCTTATCAAAATGAGACTCTTCTTTGAGCAACAATTGTTGGTTACGAGCCAAACGTTCAGAAAGTTCATCTGGCGCTGCATATACTTTATCGAATGGAGTAACCGTCATTGAATCCACACCGGCCAAAGCAGCACTCATCGCTTCTGTTTGTGTACGAAGCAAGTTTGCATGCGCATCAAATAAAGTGAGGTTAAACGAAGTAGTTTCAGCATGAACTTTCATCTTCGCTGCACAACGACATTCATCTTCTTTTCCTTTACTTTCACAATCGCGCAAGCATCCGGGATCATAAGACTCAACGATATTAGCCCACAACATACGAGCAGCACGGAATTTAGCTATTTCAAGGAAATAGTTAGCGCTGATACCAAAGTTGAATTTAATTTTTTTAGCTATAACTGTAGATGGGATTCCCGCTTCTGTAAGCTGACTTATATAAGCATTTCCCCAAGCCAATGCATAACCCAATTCTTGGGAAATATAAGCACCTGCATTGTTTAAAGAAAGAGCATTCACATTCAGCACGCGATAGAGAGGAAGTGGTTGTGTAGCTTCGATCAACGCTCTGGCTATTTGAACCAAGTTACCTTTTTCTTTCCCATCAACCAACATTTTGTTGAAGAAGTCAAAGTTGATAGAACCTTGCAATTTCGTCAAATCATAATCTTTTTTTTGGAAATAGGTAACCAAAAGCTCTGCCAATTCCACAACATGTCCTTGACAAGTAGAGAAATTCAACTCCACACTCTCAGCGCAAATGTCTTTCAACAAAACACTAATTGTCTCACCATTAAGAGCTTTAGACTCAAGATGGAAAGAAAGAGAATCGATCCCTTTCATAAGGATATCCAAAGCTTTCTTATTCGCTTCCAGCGGATCGCTTACTTTAATGTCCTGACGAACCAACCATACGTTGTCTTTCTTAGTACCTCTTAAATAAGGGAATTCGCCGGGAAGCGCATCAAGCGTTTTTAAGTCTTCAATATCTTCCATCCGGTAGAAAGGTTTCACTTTAAACCCTTCATTCGTTTTCCAAACGAGTTTCTTCTCAAAATCGGCCCCTTTCAGGTCGGCCGTTACTTTCTCCATCCACTTATCCGTAGAAACGGGAGAAAAATCAGAGAAGAGCTTTTCTTTACTGTCTGCCATAGTTTATTTGAAATTTAAATATAATAATAGTATATTTATTCTTTTATTGCCTCTTCCTATCAAGATTATAAGACCTGCAAATATACAGAATAACTTAAAACGAGGAGCTTTTTTGGGTGAAAATTCATCGTGTGGACCATCAATACTCTCATATTCCTCTCTCATCAGACAAGAAAATTTAGTATAGAGAGACTACCTCAACAAATGAATCTAATAGACTAAGAGTGAGATTCTTAAAAGACAATATAAAATCCATCCCATTCTAAAAATAAAAGAAGAGAAGAGGCTTGTTAACATCCAATCTTATAATTACTTTTGCAGCTAATTTAAGAAACATAGAATAAATTAGGATGGATTGGATAGAAGATTTGTTGTGGAACGTAAATTCGGTGGCACACATTGTTTTCCTATACGCTTTTGTTATTGCTGTAGGAGTTTATCTTGGAAAAATCAAAATCTTTGGGATCTCGTTAGGCGTTACCTTCGTACTGTTCGTAGGTATATTCATGGGCCATTTCGGGTTCACGGGTGAAGTACATATCTTACACTTCATTCGAGACTTTGGCCTAATCCTATTCGTCTTTTGTATCGGTCTCCAAGTAGGACCATCCTTCTTTTCTTCTTTTAAAAAAGGAGGAATGACACTCAACCTGCTGGCAGCAGGCATCGTAGCATTAAACATCGTTGTAGCACTGGCTCTTTACTTCATTTTGGAGGGAAGGATAGAACTACCAATGATGATAGGAATCCTTTACGGAGCCGTAACAAATACCCCCGGACTCGGTGCAGCACAGGAAGCCTTAAGCCAGCTAAGCTATACGGGACCTCAAATTGCTTTGGGCTATGCTTGTGCATATCCACTTGGAGTAGTGGGAATAATCAGTTCCATCATCGCTATTAAATATATTTTTCGAGTTAATTTCAAAAAAGAAGAAGATAATTGGAACGAAGAGACTGATAATACACACCAAAAGCCTCATTTGATACATCTTGAAGTACATAATGAAGCGATTTATGGGAAGACACTCGGAACAATCAATAACTTCTTGGGACGGCCCTTCGTTTGCTCACGCATTCGTAAAGAGGGACATGTAAGCATACCAACCCATAATACAATTGTTGAACATGGCGACCAATTATTTGTAGTTTGCTCTGAGGAAGATGCAGATGCAATTACTGCATTTATAGGTAAAGAAGTGAAGATAGACTGGGAAAAACAAGATATGCCACTCGTTTCACGCCGCGTATTGGTCACCAAAACAGAGATTAACGGCAAGAAATTGGGTATGCTAAACTTCCGTAGCATGTATAATGTAAACATAACACGTGTAAACCGTTCCGGAGTAGACTTATTTGCAAATCCTAACTTAGTGCTGCAAGTGGGCGACCGTGTAATGGCTGTAGGATCTGAAGATGCCGTGGAACGAGTTTCCAACGTATTGGGAAATTCTTTGAAGCGTTTGAATGAACCGAACATCGTTACTTTGTTCGTTGGTATTTTTATGGGAATACTCGTTGGAAGTCTACCCATTGCATTCCCCGGCATTCCCACTCCGGTAAAACTAGGATTGGCAGGAGGACCACTGGTTGTAGCTATTCTTATCGGTCGTTTCGGGCACAAGCTACATTTGGTGACTTATACGACTCAAAGCGCTAACCTCATGGTTAGAGAAATAGGTATTGTGCTATTCCTCGCGAGTGTAGGTATTGAAGCCGGAGCTAATTTCCTCGATACGGTGATAAACGGAGATGGATTGTTGTACGTCGGATGTGGCTTCCTTATCACTATCATTCCGTTGCTCATCATTGGCGCTATAGCGCGTTCTTACTACAAGATAAATTATTTCATGCTAATGGGACTCATAGCAGGAAGTAACACCGATCCTCCGGCACTAGCCTATGCTAATCAGACAACAAGCAGTGACGCACCGGCTGTGGGATACTCTACCGTTTACCCGCTGTCGATGTTCTTACGTATTATAACGGGACAGATGATCTTGTTGTTAATGATGTGATGTAAGAGCAGCACACGCTAGAAGCCATAGCACTAGCTATACATTAATAATAAAGAAGAGAATAGTCTCAGGCTTTTCATCATGCACGAAAGATGTTTATTAACTGAAGATTGAGCTTACAAACTCAATTTCTTCTTAACAAATTCTTGAATGAATTCCACTGTATCATCAATTCCCAGAACTGATGAATCAATACACAAATGGTAAGTTGCAGCCGCACCCCATGTTTTATAACTATAATAGTTATAGTACTCCGAGCGCCTTTTATCCGTTTTATTAATTAGCTCTTCGGCTTCTTCTTTGGTCATTTGCTTGTTACTACACACACGTGCTATCCGATCAGGCAATGCAGCTGATATAAACACATCGACATGACGGGGGTGATCACGTAAAATATAGTCGGCACACCTGCCCACAAACAAACACGAATGTTCGGCAGCCAACTTTCGAATCACATCACTTTGCACTTTAAAAAGAGCATCGTTGCTAAGGCAATTATTGCAAGGCATTATACCATCATTTAAGAAAGGAAAACGCATACCAAATAGACCGCCAATAAGAGGTTGCGAAGCTTTTTCATCAGCTTGTTCAAAGAAATCTTTGCAAAGCCCGCTCTCTTCGGATGCTAAATTAATCAATTCCTTATCATAAAAAGAGATCCCTAGATTGGTTGCTAACTTCTCTCCAATCTCTCTACCACCACTGCCTAGCTGGCGTCCGACATTGATCACATAATTACTCTTCATCGTATTTGCATCTATTGGTTTTGCTACAAACTTACAGATTATTTTGGAAAGAAACGAGACTTGAGTGTAAAATAGCACAAACAAAAACTTAATTTATTAATTCCATATCTCGCCAAATTACATATCTTTGCAGCGACAAAGTTCTTTCTCATTATTATCATTAAGGTGCCTCCATAAAAAGGAGGAGAATAGGGAACCATGTGAAACTCATGGGCTGTCGCGCAACTGTAAGCACTAAAAGTATTTTGCCGTAAGACGTCCACTGTCTTGAAAAGATGGGAAGGATGGCAAAATGATGTTAGCCAGGATACCTGCCTCAATGCTATTTTGACAATGCTTCGCGATAAAAGCCTGTGTCAGGAAATTCTAATGCGTCCCTACCCGTAGGGATAGCTACGTTCTTTTTCCTTTCATCCTCATTTCTACACGAACATTCAAGAAAAAACGGCAAAAATCTTTTTAAATTGTTTTCATTATTAAGTAGAACAAATGGATTGTAGAAAAGCATCCATTAACTAAAATGAGTAAATATGATAAGAAAAATCCTAATTGCTAATAGAGGAGAAATCGCAGTCAGAGTAATGCGCTCTTGCTACGAAATGGGCATCAAGTCCGTTGCAGTATTCTCAGAGGCAGACAGAACTGCGCGCCATACCTTGTATGCCGATGAGGCCTATTGCATTGGTGTGGCAGCGTCAAAAGACAGTTATCTCAATATAGAAAAAATCATTCAGGTAGCGAAAGAGCATCAGGTGGATGCCATACATCCCGGATATGGCTTTTTATCGGAAAATGCCGATTTTGCCAGACGATGTAAAGAGGAAGGTATCATCTTCATTGGTCCGCAAGCTGAAACCATGGAAGCAATGGGCGACAAGATATCGGCCCGTATAAAAATGATTGAAGCAGGAGTTCCTGTGGTACCAGGTACACAAAAGAATCTGAAAAGCATAGAAGAGGCTATCTCTCTTTGCAAAGAAATAGGATTCCCCATTATGTTAAAAGCGTCTATGGGTGGAGGAGGAAAAGGTATGCGTCTGATACAGAACGAAAGTGAAGTGGAAGAAGCCTACACAATGGCCAAATCGGAAGCACTATCTTCATTTGGAGATGACACCGTATATCTTGAGAAATTCGTCGAAGAGCCTCATCACATCGAATTCCAAATCTTAGGCGACAAGCATGGAAATGTGATCCATCTGTGCGAACGTGAATGTTCCGTACAACGCCGCAATCAGAAGATTGTAGAAGAAAGCCCTTCGCCTTTCATGAATGAACCACTCAGAGAAGAGATGGGGCAGAAAGCGGTTGCCGCAGCCAAAGCGGTGAACTACGAAGGGGCCGGAACGATTGAGTTCCTTGTAGACAAGAATCACAATTATTACTTTCTGGAGATGAACACTCGCTTGCAAGTAGAGCATCCCATCACCGAAGAGGTACTCGGCGTTGATTTGGTGAAAGAGCAAATAAAAGTAGCCGATGGACAAAAACTACATCTTACTCAGAGCGACATCAAACAACGAGGACATGCCATAGAGTGCCGAATCTGTGCTGAAGACACAGAACTCAATTTCAGACCATCACCGGGAATCATTCGCCAACTAACAGAGCCAAATGGTATTGGTGTTCGTGTTGACAGT